>JAUNDZ010000009.1 GCA_030525825.1 Moraxella sp. | reverse complement strand
TGGCGACACAACGCATTACCAAAGGCTCTCTTGCCATTGACAAAATTCTCTATGATTTTATTGAAAATGAAGCCCTACCTGTGGCAAAAGAGGTCTTAGACATTGACAGCGACCGCTACTGGGCGAATTTTGAAAAGGTGGTTTTAGAGTTAACGCCCAAAAACAAAGCCCTACTTGCTAAGCGAGACGAGCTACAAGCCAAGATTGATGACTGGCACAAAAACAACGCTTATGAGCTAGGTACTTACAAAAATTTCTTGACCGAGATTGGCTATCTTGAACCAGAAGTTGCCGATTTTAAGATTGAGACTGCCAATGTGGACGATGAAATCGCCACCATCTCTGGAGCTCAATTGGTCGTACCCGTACGTAACGCTCGCTACGCCCTAAATGCCGCCAACGCTCGCTGGGGCAGTCTGTATGATGCTTTGTATGGCTTTGATGTGATACCAGAGACTGACGGAGCTGAAAAGGGCAAGGGTTATAACCCTGTGCGTGGGGCGAAAGTCATTGAATTTGCTAAAAATTTCCTTGATGAAACTTATCCTTTAACAGACGGCTCGCACGCTGATGTAACGGCTTATAGGCTTGATAATGGCAAATTATCGGCTAAAATTGGCGATAAAGTAGCGACCTTAAAGGATGGTGGACAGCTTATTGGCTTTAACGGTACAGCGGACAACCTCACAGAAATTATCCTAAAAAACAACGGCTTACACACCATCATCGCCATTGACCGCACGCATTTGATTGGCAAAGACGATAAAGCTGGGGTCAAAGATGTGATTTTGGAAGCTGCCGTTACCACCATTCAAGACTTAGAAGACTCGGTGGCGGCGGTTGATGCCGAAGAAAAAGTAGAAGGCTATCGCAACTGGCTTGGGCTAATGAAAGGCGATTTGTCTGAAAACTTAGAAAAAAATGGCAAAACCATCACTCGTACGCTAAACGCCGACCGCACCTACACCGACCTAAATGGCAACAGTCAGACCCTGCATGGTCGCTCGGTAATGCTCCTAAGAAATGTGGGGCATTTGATGACCAATCCTGCAATCTTGGTGGGTGGCGAAGAGATTTTTGAAGGCATTATGGACGCACTCATCACGCCGATGCTGACTGCCATTGACATTATGGGTAAAAATACACTCAAAAACTCTCGCACAGGCTCAATGTACATCGTCAAGCCCAAAATGCACGGCTCTGATGAAGTGGCGTTTGCCGTAGAACTCTTTACCCGAGCCGAACAAGCCATCGGACTGCCCGCCAAATCGGTCAAAATGGGCATTATGGACGAAGAACGCCGTACTTCTGCCAACCTAAAAAACTGTATCCAAAAGGCAAAAGACCGCACCATCTTTATCAACACAGGCTTTATGGACAGAACGGGCGATGAGATTCATACCGCAATGCAGGCAGGGGCGTTTGTGCGTAAGGGCGAGATTAAGGGGCAGACTTGGTTTAATGCCTACGAAAAACGCAATGTCGGCATCGGGCTTGAAACTGGCTTACTTGGCAAAGCCCAAATCGGTAAAGGTATGTGGCCAAAGCCTGATGAGCTAGCGGAAATGTACCGCACCAAGATTGAGCACCCCACCGCAGGGGCAAGCTGTGCGTGGGTACCTAGCCCAAATGGGGCGACCATTCACGCCATTCATTATCATCAGGTAAGCGTCAAAGACCGCCAAAACGAGCTTTTGACCGAAGGTTATCCAAGCATTGATGAGCTTTTGACCATTCCTTTGGCAAGCGATACCAACTGGTCAGATGAAGACAAGCAAAAAGAGCTGGATAACAACTGTCAAGGCATCTTGGGCTATGTCGTGCGTTGGGTAGATTTGGGCGTGGGCTGTTCAAAAGTCCCTGATATTAACAATGTGGGGCTAATGGAAGACCGTGCAACCCTACGCATTTCAAGTCAGCACATCGCCAATTGGTTGGCTCACGGCGTTGTGTCAGAAGCCCAAGTGTGGGATACTCTAAAACGAATGGCAAAAGTCGTGGACGAGCAAAACAAAGACGACCCTGCCTATCGCCCAATGTCGGCTGATTTTGACAGTAATATCGCCTTTAATGCCGCCGCCGATTTGATATTTAAAGGAGCGACCGAGCCAAGCGGTTATACCGAGCCACTACTGCATAAGGCAAGATTGAAACTCAAAGGCTATCAGGGCGATTGATTGGCTTGACAAAACAAAGCCCCAAATTTAGGTTTGGGGTTTTGATTTTATTTGTTACTATTAACGCCAGTCAATACCACCATTTAGAGTAACAGGCAACGATATGGGCAAAATCAAAATATCACCCACAAGGGTAAACGGTAATGCCAAAGGCAGTAGTAGAGCCTGCCCAAAACTTTTTGCTCTATTAGGAACTTGACGGTCTATGCCAAATTGATAGGGCTTACTAAGCGGTTTGGCAGTTTTTAATAAGGCTTTGGTAGAGGCATTGTGCTGATAAACTTTGCCTGAGAAGTTGGCAAAAAATTCATAATGTTGTCTGCCTGCACCATTATCTGTGTGGCTGTAATTGTGATGTAGGGCAAACCCCGCTTTTTGAAATTCAGCAAACTCTTGGGCATTATCATATTGATACCAAAACAGTGCCGAAAAATTAAATCTGCCATCACGAGAATAAGAGATGTTATGGCGTGCTTCATCACCTATACCATTGCCACCTGCAATCTCCCAGTGGTATTTGAGTTTTAAAAAGTTGGGATTGGTGAGCATTTTTTTAAGTCGCTCTGTTTTTTCATTATTATCAAAGACATAGGCATATCTTTGACCCAGCATCACAAGCTGACCGTCTTGATGGATCACAAAACCTGCCAAGCTGTCTTGTTCTTTGATGGTTTTTGTGGGCGGATTTTTGATGTCCTGTGCTGTATCTGTAATCAGAGCATGCGTACAACCTGTTAGGGCTAAGATACTTGACAAAATGGCGGTCAGAGCCAAAGATTTTAAAGGTTTCATTAGGCGTCCTTTTTAATGATGATGTTGTATGGTAAATTAAATTTTATCGTTCGTAAAGATATTGGGCGGTCATCGGTGCTTGATGTCAAAATACGCCAAACTCAAATAAAAATTTTGCCAGTTTCATCATTTGCCCTTATAATTTGGCAAGCCACAAATTCACCCCAAACCAAATAAACAGCCCACCCACAAACACCATCGCCCCTGTCATAATGAGCGGACGAGAGCCAAAGGTATCGGCAAGTTTTTTACCGCTAAATATGAGCAAGGTCAGATATAAAAAACTCACCATTTGTAAGATGAGTGCCAAGATAAAAAACGTCAAAAACGGCTTATCATAATCAGGACGCACAAACTGCACAAAAAACGATAAGAAAAACAATATCGCCTTTGGATTGGTAAGACTTAGCGATAATGAGCGATAAAAATAATTTTGGTTGTCTGCTTTGGGCGGGTTAAAGGGCTTGCCTGCGATGGCATGGCGGTTTTTAAAGGTGTGATAGGCTCCCATGAGGATTTTACTGCCCAGATAGGCAAGATACGTTCCACCGATGAGTTTGATGATGTCAAAAAGGGTGGGGTAGAGTTTAAGGAGTGTCCCTGCCCCAAAGACGGTGGCTAAGATTAAAATCGTATCGCCAAGCAAAATCCCTGCCATTGCCATCGCCCCTGCTTTTTTGCCTTGACTTGCTGATACTGACAGGCAGTACAGACTATTTGGGCCGGGCAGGGCGATGATGACGATGACACCGATGAGATAGGCGATGGGGTCGGTAATGCCGAGCATGAATAATCCTTGATTAAGACTGATTTTGTGGCTGATAAAACCTAGCTTTGTGCGGTGGCATGACTTTCAAGAGTTGGCACAAGCTGTTTTTTACGGCTAACAACGCCTGCCAAAGAAAACACCCCATCTTTTGGTGCTGCACCAAAGGCTTGACTGATGATGGCATTTTGTATGGGGTCGTGGGCGGACAGATGACCGATGTTATTTTTAATATCCACGATGGCAATCATCAGATGGTCAAGCTGTTTTTCTTGGGCAAGCGTGTTGGCGGTATCGGCAAGCTCATGAAGTCGAGCAAAAATCTGCCGAGTATCAACCGTTTCAATGCCAGCAATACCCCAGCTTTTACCACCGATGTCATACGCTTTATAATCCATGAGTAAAATTTCACGAGCGGTCAGATGGGCGGTGCTGCTTTTGGCGGCAAACATCGCATGGGCGTAGTCGTCCTTGGCAGTTGGGCTAAGGTTTGCAATGCCCATCAAGGCGGTCAAGGCGTGCCTGTCATCATCGGTGGTGGTGGGGCTGTTTAGATTGAGCGTATCCGAGATGATGGCAGAGAGCATGAGCGTGGCAAGCATGGGCGTGATGGCGATGTTCTGATAGACAAACATCTGATACAAAATCGTGCAAGTGCAGCCCACAGGACGAATGCAGATTTCGGCAGGTGTGGGCGTGCTTAGGTTTAGCTTGTGGTGGTCGATGACATAACGGATGTCAAAATCAGACAGATTGGCGATGGACTGCGATGGTTCATTATGGTCGGTTAGACCGATGGCATCGCCTTTATTTAGCACGCCAAGCGGCTGATGTGGGTCAAGATAGGGCAAAAGCTTATCAGGCAGACCGCTCATCTGGCTAGGAAAATGAGCAAATAGCTGCTCGATGACAAAGCAAGTTTCAAGGTTTGGCTCGCCCAGTCGGTAGGCGGTGGCGGCGACTCCCTTGGCATTTAGATAGTACGCCAAGGCAAACGCAGATGCAAAAGCGTCGGTATCAGGGCTGGTGTGTCCAAAAATGTGGTGCATGGTGTATCTTTTGGTTGGTTTTGATTTATTTTTTGATGGTGTAATGGGTGGGGTCGATGCCTGTTTGTTTACAGTGCGTATCGGCAAAAAACGCCTGATGTACGCTGTCTTTGGCACGCTTGTAGTCATCAAAGGCAAGCAAGCAGGTACGCTCCAAATCCCCTTGCCAGGCAGGAATGCTGCTTTTCATACGCATAAAGCGGTTTGGCACATCAGGCAGACTCTGGGCAAAGTCAAGAGCAAGCGTGGCATCATCACGGCTATTACACACCAGTGCCATATCGCAGCCTGCTTCGATGGCAAACTGAACTCGTGCGGTCACATCGCCAACCACACAGGCAGCTTTCATGGATAAGTCGTCCGAGAAAATCACGCCATCATAGCCAAATTTACCCCTTAAAATCTCTTGGAGCCACACCTTTGAAAAACCAGCAGGCTTGTCATCGATTTGGCTAAATATCACATGGGCAGGCATGAGTGCATCGAGCTTGTCTAGGTTATGTAAAAAGCTGATTAAATCCACGCTCATCATCTCATCAAAACTTCGCTCATCAACAGCATCCGAGACATGAGAGTCAGGGGCGATGGAGCCATGACCAGGAAAGTGCTTGCCTGTGGCTTTCATGCCAGCAGCATTCATACCATCGATAAAGCGAGAGGATAGGGAGCTTACGACTTGGGGGTCGGCATGAAAGGCTCTATCGCCAATCACAAGGCTTGCCCCATTGATGTCAAGCACAGGGGCAAAGCTGATATCCACCCCCACCGCCAAAACCTCGCACGCTATCAGATAGCCTGTATCATAGGCAAGCGATAGGGCAAGCTCGGGGTTGTTATCATGAATCTCGCCCAGTCGCCCCATCGCAGGCAGGGGTGTAAAACCGTCCCTAAACCGTGCCACTCGCCCACCTTCTTGGTCGGCAGCGATGATGAGTGTGGGATTAACCTGTCGAATGCTGTCGGTTAAGGCACGCACCTGCTCTGGGCTTGCCACATTTCTTTTAAATAAGATGATACCGCCCAATGCCTTGTGCATTAAAAACGAGCGGTCAGCGTCTGTCAGTGCCAAGCCGTCTAAGTCCGCCATGATGATGCCAGTTGCCATAAATTATCCCCAAAAAAGCATGAAAACGATGATTGGTGAGATGGTTGATGGACTGCCACGAACCACTCAGCCATCGTTTAAAAAAACATCGCTTATTATGCCATGATTTTCATCAAATGTATCAATTTATAGAGATTTACTCACAAAAACCATCACACAAGAAAGATTGAGTATGATAAGATAATGCGAATTTTTCTTAACTTACGATTTCTTAACTGATATTATTAAGGATGGTTATGAAGCAGCAATTTTTATGGTCAGGTGTTGCCACGGCTGTGGTGGGCATCATGCTTGCGCAGTCTTTTAGCACGGTGGCAATCGCAGCCGACAGACAGGGCTTTGAGCCGAGCATTGAACAAAAAGTTACCGCACGACAAGTCTCGTTACTGCTTGACCGTGCCCATTATCTAAAACAGCCCCTGGACAGACAGATGGGCAAACAAATCCTAGAAACCTATTTTGACAGCCTAGACGCATCACGCACGCTGCTGCTACAATCGGATGTGGATGAGTTCATGGCAAAATATGGCGACACTTTTGCCGAGCGTCTAAAACGGGGCGACTTGTCGGCAGGGATTGAGATTTTTGAGCGATATCGCACTCGTGCCAATGAGTATTACGATTTTGCCGCCACCGCTTTAAAGGGTGAAGTGAACCTACACACCGACCAGAGCATCGTGCTTGACCGTGAAGAAGCCCCACGCTTTAAAAATAAAGAAGAGCAGCTGCAATACTGGCAAAATCAGACCGCCTATGCACTCATCGGCATCACCCTAAACCAAGAAGACGATAAGGCAAAAGATGACGCTTTTATCAAAAACCCCGAGCTGTCTCGTGGTCAGGATTTGGTAAAAGGGGAGAGTCGCACGCCTAATGAGATTTTATTAAATCGTATCGACCGTCAGCAAAAGCAGCTTGCTCGCCTAAAAAACGACGAGATTATGGAAGGCATCCTAAATGCCGCCATGATGGCGTATGACCCACACAGCAATTATTATGCCCCTGTACAAGCCAACGAAATGCAGATTCAGTCAAATTTGCAATTAGAAGGCATTGGCGTCTCTATTCGCCCTGACCGCAAAAACCCTGACTACACTCGCATCATCAGTCTGGTTGATGGCGGACCTGCCCAAAAGACAGGGCAGGTGCGTCCGAACGATTTGATTTTGGGTGTGGCTCAAGATGGCGAAGAGATGGTGGATACCATTGGTTTTAGCACTCGTGAAATCGTGGCGTTAATCCGTGGGGCAAAAGGCACATCCGTTACCATCCGTGTCAAGCAGCCCAACACCCCAGACAGCTCGGCTCGCAATGTAACCATCGTGCGTGATGTCATCAAGCAAGAAGAATCGGGCGTGCATCATCGTGTGATAGAAGTGCCTTATGGTGGTGGTATCAAGCGTGTGGGCGTGCTAGAAATCCCAAGTTTTTATTTAAACTTTGCCGCTCGCCGTAGTGGGGCAGGAGCGGACGAATACCGCTCGGTCAGCCTTGATACCGAAAAGGCAATCAAAGCACTAAACGCACAAAACATCGATGGCATGGTGGTTGATTTACGCAACAACCCCGGTGGCTCGCTCGATGAAGTGGCGAAGATGATTGGTCTGTTCATCAAAGAAGGTCCGCTGGTACAAATCCGTGATAATCAAGGCAATGTACAAGTCTATGCCGACAAAGATGGTGGCAAACAGCTGTATGCTGGCGAGATGGTGGTGCTGATTAATCTCGGCTCGGCATCAGCGTCTGAGATTTTCTCAGCGGCGATTCAAGACTATGGGCGTGGATTAGTTGTTGGTAGTACCACCACAGGCAAAGGCTCGGCACAGGCACAGCGAGATGACTTGGCGTTGGGTTCGGCAGCCATCACACAGCGTAAGTTCTACCGCATCAATGGTGGCAGCACTCAGAATAAAGGCGTTGAGCCTGACATTGAGCTGGTGAATATCTACGAAGGCATTGAGTTTGGCGAGCGAGAGTACAAAAATCCGCTTGAATGGGATACCATCGCCACCACCAACTACACTGCCGAAGGCAAATACGGCAAAGCACTCATCGAAGGGCTGTCAGCAGCGTCTAAGGCACGCCAAGCCAAAGACCCACAGTTCGTCTATCTGAGTGAGCTAAACGCCATCCGTGCCCTAGATGACCACAAAAAACCTGTCGATGTCAATATCGACAAACGCCGTGCCAAAGCCAAAGAGATAGAAAATCGCACCCTAAGTGCCGAGAACGCTCGCCGTCAGGCAGCGGGTGAAGCCCCATATACCGACTGGGCGACCTATCAGGCGAGCATGGATGCACTTGCCGAAGAGCGTGGAGCGATGAAAGAAAATGAACGCCCAAAACTCCCAGAAGATGAAGCCTACATCATCGAAGCGGCTCGCTTGATGTTTGATGCCAAGCAATAACTGGGGTGGATGGCTTGGTGTGGCAGCTCAGCACCAAGCTAGGATAAAAGCAAAGCGATGTATAGATGTATAAAAGCTGTCTTGATGACAGCTTTTATTTTTTGGTGAGTAATTGGGTGTGGATGGGCTAGGCTAGGCTGAATGCTTGGCTTGTGGTTTGGTAGAGCTGTCTTTTTTGGTATTGTCCTTAAAGGTTTTGCCCTTTAAAGGCAGCGTTACCAAAAAGCGAGTTTTACCCTGCCAAGTATCGGTGGTGATTTGTCCTGCGTGGGCTTCGACGATTTGCGATACTAGGGATAGCCCTAGTCCTGAGCCTTTTTTCTCTTGTTTTAGGCGGACAAAGGGGCTAAAAATATCCGTCCGTTTATCTTCTGGAATGCCCGTGCCTTGGTCAATAAAGGCAAGCACGGCATAGGCTGGCTCTTTGGGCGTAGCGTCTTTTTGCCGAGAAAAACGCAGCAGCGACTTTTTGGCTTTTTTTGGGGTGTCATCATCGGGTAGATTTAGCGGAGTCTCTGCCAGATTGCTTGGAATCTGGGCGGCATTGATCAAATCGGTACTGCTATACAGATAGACTTCGATGGGCGGCACACCGTGAATCATGGCGTTATTCAGCAGATTTCGCACCAAATGCGTCAGTAGCTTGGGCTGTGCGGTCATGATGACCGACTCGGCAAATAAAGACACTTCTGAATAATGCTGGCATTCGGCTTTGACAAGCTCGTACAGGTCAATCTGGTCAGTGGCTTCTAGGGCATGACCAGCATCCAGACGGCTGACCAAAAGAATGCTTTCTACCAGCTCATTTAGCCCTGTCAAATCACGGTTGATGGCGGCGGCACGCTTGTCAAACTTGGCTTTGGTGTCGTCATCGAGCTTGGCGGTCAGCATGTCCATCATCTCAATCTGTAAGCGTATGCGAGTGATGGGCGTACGAAATTCGTGCGATGCGTGTGCCAACAGTAGGTTGTTGGCGTTGATGAGCTGCTCGATTTTTTGGGCGGATTGGTTAAAACCATAAGCAAGCGATGCGATTTCGTCATTGCCTTGCTCATTGACTCGCACGCTAAAATCACCATCGCCAAGTTTTAGCATCTGCTGGCTCATTTGGTTGATACGCCAAGTGATGTTGCGAGCAATCCACCACAGCACCGCCGACATGATGAGTACGAGCAGTAGTGTGCCTGTAAATAGGTTGAGTGCCGCAGAAAAAGGCTTTTCTTTGGGCGGAATGCGACTTTCGTACCACAGATGATAGCCTGCACTGTTGTCTAGCACCACATGATGATGAGCGGGCGAGAACACACCAGGGATGACGGCATCTAGCCAATCTCTGTCATTGATGAGTCTGGGCGGCAGGGTGCTGTTCTCGGTTTGGAGTATCAGCTCGCCTGTGGGTGAGTACAGTCCGATTTTGGCATTCAGACTTTCATCAAAAATATCAAAGCTGCGTTTGACCACCGCTAGGATAAAGCGGGATTTTAGTAGCTCATTTTCTTTATTTAGGGCTTCGGCTTGGGTGATGAGTGGATCAACTTGGGTCAAGATTTGTTCAGCGACCGCTTTGGCACGCACGGTGTCGGAATTGTTATGCACCAGCTGGGCAAGAAAGACCATGGCGATGGCAAAGGCAATGATTGCCAAAAACACGCTGACAAACAACTGAGCAAATAACGAATTAAAACCAAAAGAACGACGCTTCATAAACCCCAAAACCACCCAACAATCAATCAAAAAACCGAATGCAACTCAAAAATTTCACTCAATCAATCAGCTAAGCCAGTCATCAAACAAAAAACAAAAAAAGACCATCAAGCGATGGTCTTTTTGGCTTGTTTACACTTGGTCGGTGGCGAACTGATAACCAACGCCACGCACGGTGATGATGCGTTTTGGTTGGCGTGGGTTGTCTTCAATCAAAGCACGCAAGCGAGAGATATGCACATCGATGGCACGGTCGATGTTCTCTGAGCTGTCGTCATTGGGCATGGCTTGCCACAGCTGCTCACGGTTTAGCACTTTGCCTGCATGGGTGGCAAAGTAGTGCAGCAGCTGGAATTGGTGCGTGGTTAGGCGGACAATCTTGTCATCGATGGTAACTTCATGACTGTCAGGAAACACGGTCAAGCGTCCAAAGGTTAGGCTGCCTGAGTGTAGGTCGGCTTGGTTTGGGGTCTCGTGGCGACGCAGGACGGCACGGATACGAGCCAGTAGCTCTCGTGGTTCAAACGGCTTTGAGATGTAGTCATCAGCACCCATTTCAAGCCCCAATACACGGTCGGTGGTGTCGCCTTTGGCGGTCAGCATGACGATGGGTACTTTGTTGATTTGTGGGTTTTTTGCCCCACGCACTCGCTGGCACACTTGCATGCCGTCCATGTCAGGCAGCATCAAATCCAGCACAATCAGGCTGATGTCTCTCTCTTTGGCATCAAGCAGGTCAAGCCCTGCCTGACCTGTGGCGGCATGATGTACTTCGTAGTAGTTCATCGACAGATAGTCGGTAATCAGCTCTGCCAAATCTGGGTCGTCTTCGATAAGTAAAATTTGTTTGTTCATGAGTTTTCCAATGTTTTGTATAACACTTAATAAAATAACAACGATATTTGGGTAAGCATATCTTGCCAATCTTTTTGATGATTGACAAGTGTTAATTTGTAGTCAATTTGGGGCTTTTGATGAAAATTGCGTAATTTTTCTAAGAATTGTGCAAAAATCTGCCGTTTTTGATGAGTTGGCTGTAACATTTGCCGATGATTAATCCAGCTCAACCTGCTTACCTGCCATCTGTGTGGGCAGGCGTGTTAAGACGACCAAGCTGTCTTCGGTGATGCCTGACACCAAAAACCGCCGTGTGTTCGGCTGATATTCGATGACTTGGATTTTGGAAAAATGCAGTGTGGCGTCTTGCTTGACCACCCATGTGTAAGCCATCAGCGGAACTTTGGGCTTGTAGGGTGGCTCATGTAGTTTGCTTAAATCCAGCGGTTCGGCGTGTTCATCAATGATGGCAAAGTCGGGCAATAACGCCCCAACTTCAATCTGTCCGTATTCTATCACGCCTTTGGCAAGCTGTCCTGATGACGGCTGTATTTTGGTGTCGTCATTTGGGGCAATTTTGATGTGTACATCAATGCTGTCAGGGTGGTTTGGGTCGTCGATGAGATGCTTGACTTGTCCGCTAAAACTTTGCCCATCCATGGCAAGATTGACCGTGCTGCCGATGTTGATGTGCTGTTTTAGATAGGCAGGCAGGCGACCGATAAGCTGATGTTCGGTGTTATCATGCGTGGTAATGATGCCTTGTATGGTAAAGCTTGGCTGATAGCGTTCAGGCTTGATGGCACTGATGTGTATCTTGGATAAGATGATGGCATCATCGGTATATCGCACAGGGGCAGCAGCGATGTCTTGTTGTAATTTATGGTCTTGGTATTTGATGGCAGAGTCATCTCGCTCATGCAGTTGGGTGGCATCTTGCACCTTGGGCTGACACGCCACAAGCAAACAAACCACCCCAAACAACGCCCCAACCATCACAGTACGCATATCAATCATCAAACTTATCAAACACCCACCTATCATAGCACACAATGCCAAAAGTTCAATACGACCGATACGACCCAATATTGTATGATTGATGTACAGCCGAGCCAAATGTGCTATCTATTTTGACAAAATCAGCATATAATAAGTCATAAAGACAAGTCAGCCATCGCTAACGGAGATTTTATGAGTTCTATTCACCACACCACCGCCACCGTCCAAAAATATGCGTTATTGGTGCGTATTTTTCACTGGGTGGGGGCATTGCTTATCTTGGCGGCATTCATCGCCATCAATCAAGGTGATGAGTTCATCGGTCTGCACAAATCCATCGGAGCGAGCTTTCTTTTGTGGACAATATTGCGTATCATCACTCGCTTTGTTACCACAGCACCACCGCCTGTGCCTGCCCCTGCTTGGCAAAATGCCATCGCCCATCTGACGCATCTGGCACTGTATGTGGTCATGCTTGCCATGCCAATCAGTGGCGTGCTGATGTCAATGTATGGCGGTCGTGGTGTGAGTGTGTTTGGGCTGTTTGACCTGCCAAATGTGGTGGCGGTCAATCCAAGCATGGCAAAGCTCATGAATCTGTGGCACACCGAATTTATCTGGACGGCGATGTGGCTGCTTATCGTCATGCACATCGGTGCGGCGTTGTATCATCAGTTTGTGGTGAAGGATAACCTGATTGCCAGAATGCGTTAATTACTGATTGTGCATCATTAAAGCCGTCCTGATGGGCGGTTTTTTTGAGTAAAAAAGTGAATATAATAAATAAAAAAACACCCAACCTAAGTTGGGTGTTTCAAATATGGTGGCGTGGGGCAGGATCGAACTGCCGACACACGGATTTTCAATCCGTTGCTCTCCCGACTGAGCTACCGCGCCATGTTTAGCTTTATTGGCTAAGTGGTGCGTATTATATATGATTTAAAAATCTTTGCAAGCACTTTTTTTATAAATTTTTAAAAATTTTACAAATTTATGAATTTTTATGCAAATTTACGCCAAATCTGCCCAAATCGGTGCGGTTTTGGGGTATGATAGGGCGTTTAAATTTTTTTTGGGGATTGTGATGGTGGCTGATGGTAAAATGCTGCATGGGGCGGATTTAAAGAGCTTACAGGACTTCGTGGTTCATCAGATTTTGGCGGATTTCGGGGCATTGCTAGCTCATGCCAATCTGCCTGCACCGCTTGGCGAGGCGTGCGATTATGCCATATCCAATGGCGGTAAGCGAGTGCGACCGCTTTTGGTGTTGGCGAGTTTTTTGGC
This sequence comes from Moraxella sp., assembly GCA_030525825.1. Classification (GTDB taxonomy): domain Bacteria; phylum Pseudomonadota; class Gammaproteobacteria; order Pseudomonadales; family Moraxellaceae; genus Moraxella. Next base: position 60,909 of record JAUNDZ010000009.1, on the reverse strand, counting down.
GGCAGGGGGCGATGTCAATGAACTGGGTGTGGTGCGTCGTGCCATGCTTGCCATCGAGTGTATTCATGGCTATTCTTTGGTGCATGATGATTTGCCGTGTATGGATGATGATGAACTTCGTCGTGGCAAGCCGACCTGTCATGTGGTCTATGGCGAGGCGGTCGCCATGCTGACTGGCGATGTACTGCAATCGCTCGCCTTTGAGGTGCTAGGAGCGGACTTGCCAACATTCAGCCCCATCGATGATGTAACATTTGCCAAGCTAACCAAAATCCTAGCCCCAAACGCTCGGCGTATGGTGGCAGGTCAGCAGGCGGATTTGAACGGTGAGCAAAAGCAGCTTAGCCAAGATGAGCTGGAGAATATCCACAAGGACAAAACGGGGGCGTTAATCGTGGCATCGGTGCTGATGGGGGCGGTGTGTGCTGGGGCGGATGATGACGCACTTGCCCGCCTTAGTGAGTATGCTCGTCTAATTGGGCTTGCCTATCAGGTGCAGGACGATGTGCTGGATGTCGTGGCGGACACGGCAACGCTTGGCAAGATGGCAGGCAGTGATGAAAAGCTAGATAAATCCACCTATGTCAAGCTATTAGGCGTGCAGGACGCTCGTGCTTATGCTGATACACTCTTTGATAAGGCAAGAGGGCAGGTGGCGGATTTGGGAGAGGATAATTTATTATTGCAGATGGTGGATTGGTTGCAGAGTCGAGGGTATTAGGTGGGGTCGATGGATGACGATAAAATGACCATCTATCATCATCTGATGCGATGGCGACTTATCTGTACATTTTATGTGCCTTGTGCCTTATTTTTGCTGGTGCTGGTGTTTGATGATGTTGTCCCTATATGGATATTGGGCGGAGTGGTGTGCTTGACCTTGTATGTGGTTATTTTTGCATTTATGGCGAAAAATTTCTGTCCAAATTGTCATCAGCAATTTTTTGGTATGGGTGGTAGCGAGGATAAAAAAAACCAATTGGCATTTATTATTTGGTAAAAAGTGCCAGCATTGTCAATATCCTTATGATGACCAATGAGCAACTGCTAAGATAAAACATCAAAGAGATTAAGACTGCCTTATCAATAGCTCCAATCCCCTATTACACGCCCAAAATTTTATCCATCGCCTTTGGCACAGCCAAGCCCACAGCATCCTTTTGCCAGACAAATTCGGCATGAATGGCGGTTAAGGCTTGATTAAGCCGATGATATGACTCATCATCAACATCAAGCACCACCAGCGATAAATGCCAATGAAAATGCGTGAGCGTGTGCTTGATGGTCTTATCCACCGCCAAGGGGAGATTGGGCAAAAGCTCAAAGATTTGACGCTCGCCAAGGCTTAGGCTTTGGGCGTTGGGCAGTTTTTCATACAAGGTTTTGGCACAGGCTAGGTCGTGGGGCATATCCATCGCTTTACCATCTTTATCAGCACCCACCATCAGCATGGGCAGGGCATATAGACCGTCCCAAATACCGCCATCGCTACTGCGTTTTAGCCACAATAATTGACCATGAAACTTAATGGCAAAGACAAGCGAATGACGGTGGGGCTTGGCGGATTTTTTGGCTTTGACGGGGTAGGCGGTGGGATTACCGTCTTTGTGGGCGGTGCAGTCGGTAGAGAGTGGACAGGTGTGGCAGGCAGGGCGTGTGCGAGTGCAGACGGTCGCTCCCAAATCCATCATCGCTTGGGCGAATTTGCCGCTGTCATGCTCTGGCGTGAGTGTGTTGGCAAGCTCCCACAGCACTTTATCGGTGGCGGACTTGGTGATGTCGCCATCAATGCCTGCCCAGCGAGTCAGCACCCGCTTGACATTGCCATCGCATATCACGCCATAAGACCGCACGCCCATCGCCACAATCGCCCCTGCGGTGGAGCGACCCACGCCACTGATTTGCTCCCACTCATGGACGCTTTGGGGGAAATGCCCGCGCAAGGCGATAAAGTCGGCGACCTGCTTTGCTCCTTTGTGCAGATTTTTTGCACGGGCATAGTAGCCAAGCCCCGCCCACAGACCTGCCACTTCGTCCCAGTCGGCAGCTGCCAAATCCTGCACGGTGGGAAATTTCTCCATAAACCGCCCAAAATAACCCAGTACCGTCGCCACTTGGGTCTGTTGGAGCATGATTTCAGAGAGCCACACCGCATAGATGTCGGACTTGTCGGCGTGATGATACTGCCAAGGCAAATCATGGCGACCATGCGTGGCAAACCAAGTGAGCAGGCGTGGGGCGAAGGTGTGATGGTTCATGGTTTTTAAGCAGCAGTTGTGTTTTAAGTAAAAAATCAAAAAGACTTTATGGGGATGGTGGGTAGATTTTTCATGGTGTTGATGGCGTGGCTGCAATAGTGTAGATAAAAATTTGTGAAATTTCAATGGGATAAGTAGAGTTATACGGTAGTTTTTTTGATGCGGCTGATGGGATAATTTGGTATAATGATGGGATGAAATATGTATCCGTAATTTATCCATTGACGGCTTGTCTGATGCTAAGCATTGGTCTTTTGAATGTACAGACTGCTGCCGCTACACAAGCCACAGCGACCGCTGCTGCCACAGGGTTTGCACAAGGGTTTAATGATGCCTTTGTGGCGTGCCGTCAGCATTTTTATGATGGTACAGCCCCCATGCTCGTGGGTGGTCGTGGCGAGCGATTAAATAAAGACCTTGATGCCTTGTGTTTTGAAGGCTTTGCGGTGCTACACTCAGGTGTGTCTCGTACACCCCTGTGGTCGGCAGAGCATCTGACTCGCAATCGGATTGAGCAGGCTCGCACACTTGTGCGTAGCGACAGCTTTCGTGCCGAAAGTCGGCTGGCTCACAGCAGGCGTGCCGAATTGTCCGACTATAACCGCTCAGGCTTTGACCGTGGGCATCTGTCCCCCAATGGTGACATGGCAGACACACACACGCAATACGAGAGTTTTAGCCTTGCCAATATCGTCCCCCAAAACGGCACGCACAATCGCAATGTCTGGCGACACATCGAGGTCGCCACACGCAATCTCACCGCCAAGCATGGCGATGTTTATGTGGTCAGCGGTGTGGTGTTTGGTGGGCAGACGGTTACACGCATCGGCGGTCGGGTGATGGTGCCAAGCCATCTGTTCAAGGCGGTGTATATCCCCAGTCTGAATCAAGCAGGCGTGTACTATTCGCCCAACACCGAAAACCCAAGCTATGAAATCATCAGCCTACACGAACTAAAAAACCGCACAGGCATCAGTATCTTTCCGCTGTTGCCCACCCCAGTCCAAAACCAAGCCCATCGCTTGCCCAGACCTAATGCTGATGGCGAGATTGTAAGTGATGAGATTGGCGTGGATTTGGATAAGATAGATTTGGGCAGTATGAGCGGCTGGCTGCTGCTTGTGCTTGAGATTTTTAAATATTTCATTACAGTGCTAAATCGCTAGATGAAGCCACTGATTAAGCCAATAGGAGTTATCATGGATATTTTTAATAATGAACACGAAGTGCTAAATATTGGCAATCTAACGATAGAAAATCGCTTGGGTAGTGTCATCATTCATGGCGATGTACAAATCACGGCTGACGAGGTGGGTCAAGCCCAAGCACAAGCATTGGCAAACTTCGCTAGACAGCTGCTGTTGGCGACTGCCAAGCCAAGCGTGCATGATGTATCCGTTAAGGCGAAAGAAGTGATTGACAATCCCTTTGCCTAGCCCTAACATTGCAAGAATGGTTAATAAAACTACCACAAAAAGGGCATTTTCGCACATAATTAGTATTTGCTTTTAGGTGGGGGCTTGGCTATAATGAATGCACACTTGTTATGGTGGCAAGTAGTTTTTTAAGGAGAAATTTTATGAAAATGACAAAAATCATCGCAGCAGCGGCAGCACTGACTTTGGCAGGTACAGCATTTGCAGCAGACCCGATTGTCGGCAACTGGCATATGATTGAAGATGGTCAGCCAAAAGCGGTGGTAAAAATCTCACAGAGTGGTAGCACATTTACTGGTGTGGTTACAGAGGGGCTAACCCAAAAAGCCAAAGGATATGTTAATACGCCAGTAATTAAGGGTCTCAAAGCACAAGGTGGTGGTAAATATGGTGCTGGCACCATTACAGACCCAAGAAATAACAAAGAATACGATATGAATGCCACACTAAGTGGTAACACACTTACAATTAAAGGTGGTTACAAGATTGCAGGTAAGGTTGTTGGTAAAACCCAGGTATGGAAAAAAGCCCAATAATGACTTTATTCAATATCTTAATAAAAAACGCACTTTATCGGTGCGTTTTTTATTAAGATATCGGCTTGATAAAACCAGTGGTTAGACAGTAGGGCTAAAATTATGACAATGAACGCTGCCAATCACAATGCCGATTCGTCGGTTTCGCCTGTGCGAATGCGAATCACCCCTTCAAGCGGTGTGATAAAAATCTTGCCATCGCCAATCTTGCCTGTATTGGCGGCACTGATGATGGCTTCGATGATGGAATCTGTCATGTCGTCGGTGCAGGCGATTTCGATTTTGATTTTTGGTAAAAAATCCACCACATATTCGGCACCACGGTACATCTCGGTATGACCTTTTTGGCGACCAAAGCCTTTGACTTCGGTGATGGTGATGCCATTGATGCCAATCTCTGAGAGTGCTTCTCTGACATCGTCGAGTTTAAAAGGCTTGATGATTGCCGAAATTAGTTTCATGGGATTTCCTTGGCGATGAGCTTGGATTTGGTTGATGAGCAGATTATAACGCCAAATGCTACAAAAATTCAATGTGCATTCACGCAAATTCTGTTACAATAGGTCATCATTATAGCAAACATGGCGAGAGTATTATGACGGAACCAGCAGAGTTGTTGTATGCAGTCGTTGGACTTGGTGCATCAGGACTGTCGGTGGTTAATTTTTTAACGGCGAAGGGGCATCGGGTTTTGGTGATTGACGAGCAGTCGGCACCAGGACTTGCATCGATGCTGCCCCAAGGCGTGCAGACGGGTTTTGGTGGCATTAACCAAGACCTACTACTATCGGCAAATGTCATTGTGATTAGTCCTGGGGTTGATCCCAGACATTCGGCGATTGTCGCTGCCAAGGCGGCGGGTATCCCTGTGATGAGTGATGTGCAGCTGTTCGTTGATGAGCTGCGTGTGCGTGATGAGCGGTTGGGCAAGCGGACGCCCATCGTTGCCATCACAGGCTCAAACGCCAAATCTACCGTTACCACTTTGGTTGGCGAGATGGCAAAGGCGTCTGGCAAGGTGGTTGGCGTGGGTGGCAACATCGGCACGCCAGCCCTTGAACTGTTAAACATCGCTCATTTGGATGTGGTGGTGCTTGAATTATCGAGCTTTCAGCTAGAACACATCCGCAATCTGGGTGCGGCGGTGGCGACCATTTTGAACATCTCGCCAGACCATTTAGACAGGCATGGCGACATGCAAGGTTATCTTGCCCAAAAGCTGCACATCTTTGATGGGGCAGGAGCGGCTGTCATCTGTATTGATGATGAATCTTTGCAGGCGTCTTGTGAGCAGGTTTTGGCAGAGCAAGGGGCGAGCGGAGCGAGCATCACCACAACCAGTGGCATCATCGCTCAGTATAGCCAAGCTGATTTTTATCTTGCCAAGCATCAAGGGGTGATTTGGCTGTGCCAACAAGACAAGCGACTGATCTCAGCTGATGAAGTATTCATCAAAGGCAGACATAACCTACTCAATGCCTTGTCCGCACTTGCCTTAGGCTTGGCAGTGGGGCTTGATATGGCTGCCATGCTTAGGGTGCTTGGTGAGTTTCGTGGGCTGCCGCACCGCTGTGAATATGTCGATGAAGTAGCGAATCGTGCTTACTTTAATGATTCAAAAGGCACGAACATCGGCTCAACCATCGCTGCGGTCGATGGGCTGGGGGCGGTCTATGGCGAGCGTTCTTTGGCACTGATTTTGGGCGGCTTGGGCAAGGGGCAGGATTTTAGTGAGCTTAGCGACTGTGTCGAAAAATATGTGCATTCGGTCTATCTCATCGGTGCTGATGCCCACACCATCGAAAAAGGGCTGCTGACCAAGCCATCATTATCCAGACGCATTCATCATGCGGGCAATATGCAAGCTGCCTTTGACTTAGCCAGTCGCAGCGATGCTAAGGCGGTGCTGTTATCGCCAGCGTGTGCCAGCTTTGACCAGTTTAAAAGCTATGGCGACCGTGGCGAGCGGTTCGTGGCGATGGTCAAATCGCTGACCACTGCGTGATAATCACTATATAAAAAACCACCTGATTGGGTGGTTTTTTATTGTACTTGGTTGGTGGATGCCGAAGTTTTCGTGTATTGATGCCTGCGATGATGAGTTAATTTGTAATATCTTTTGTCAATCGGGTGAAAATCCCTGCGTTTTGGCAAAAAGTCGTTTATAATAGCAGGTTTATGTTCATGTGTTATTGAGTGGTTTTAGTACCATGCCTGCATTTTTTCAAAGATTATCCACGCTCAATCTGCCATCGCCACAGACGATACTGCTGGTGAGCTTGGGGCTATTATTGTCCTTATCCCTGCTGATGATTGCATCAGCGTCCATCCCATTTGCCTTAGCCAAAGATTTAAGTCCGATGCGATTTTTTTGGTCGCAGTTATCCTACATTGCTATCGGTGTCGTAGCGGCATGGGCGGTGTATAAGGTGCTGCCGTTAAAGACTTATTGTAATTTGAGTTTTTTGACGCTTGCTTGGGTGGGTGTGATGATTTTGTTGGTGCTGACAGCGGCTTTTGCTGTGCCGATTAACGGCTCAAAACGCTGGCTGAGCATTGCAGGCTTTAACTTGCAGACGGCAGAGCTTGCTAAGATGGTCTTGGTGATGATTGCGGCAGAATATGTGGTGCGTCGTTCGGCGGAGTTCCGTAGCAGTATTCTGGGTGGGGCGAAGCTCTTGGCTTGGTATATTCCTGTCGTTATATTTTTGTTGGTGCAGCCTGACTATGGCTCAACAGCGGTGATTGTGGCGACCTTGCTGGTGATGGCTTGGATTAGCGGTGCACCAAAAGTACAATATCTAATGATTGGTGCGTTTGTTGTGGCAGTTGGCGTGGCGGGTATTTTTCTTGCCGATTATCGTCGTGAGCGTATGATGTCGTTTTGGGATCCGTTTGATGACATTCAAGATTCAGATTTTCAGTTATCACGCAGTCTGATTGCCTTTGGGCGGGGTCAGCTAAGTGGCGTGGGCTATGGCGACAGCGTGCAGAAGCTCTCGCACTTGCCCGAAGCTCATACCGACTTTATTTTGGCGATTACGGGCGAAGAGCTGGGGCTGCTTGGCGTGGCGTTTGTGCTGCTGCTTGAAGCGATGATTGTGATTGCCATCATGATGGTCAGCTACATGACCTTAAAGCGTCGCCAGCTGCGTCTTAGCTATATTGTGTTTGGCTTTGCGGTGGTGATTTTTGGGCAGGTGTTCATTAACGCAGGCATGAACATGGGCATGCTGCCGACCAAAGGTCTGACCTTGCCGTTTTATAGCTTTGGCGGCTCGGCACTGGTGGTAAATATGATGATGATTGGCTTTATCCTAAAAGTCGCCAAAGAAAGTGCCGAGATTGATTATCAAGGCAACAGCCGAAATTATTAACCTGCATCATTGTTATTCACATCATTGATCATCACATCAAAAAACCGACATGATTTTTGTCGGTTTTTTTAGTTGTCATCGCTGACGCCCAGCGTGCCTTGATGACGAAGTGGGGTATTGTCCCAATGCTTGATGGCAAATGCCAGTATCTCATCAGTTGTGCCATCTGCCATGTCTTGTGGTATGGGCTGTTTTAGCCATCTTAGGGCATCGACGAGTAGCTTAGCAGGGCGTTCGTCTTTGATGGGTTTGGCGAGATTTTGCTTGGAGAGTTTTTGTCCGTCTTTGTTGTGCAATAGCGGCAGATGATGATAGTGATCGGCGTGCGGTAGATGGCAGGCTTTATTGATGGCAAGCTGAGCGGCCGTCATGGGGAGAATGTCCAAACCACGCATGATGTGGCTGATGTTTTGTAGTCCATCATCGATGGTGCAGGCAAGGATATAGTTAATCATGCCGTTTTGGCGTTTGATGACGACATCGCCCAGACTTTTGGCAGGGTTGTCCCAAATCACCCCTTGAATGCCGTCATAAAAGGCGGTTAAAGTATCAGGCAGGCATAGCCGTATCTTACTGTCTGGGTGGCTTGTGTCGAGTGATTGGTGCAGGCACAGTCGTGGGTAGATGGGCGGCTGGTTTAGGTCTTGGGTTTGGCTTAGTTCTTGTGATGCGTGATTAAAGGTGGCAGGCGTGGCGGTGTCGCTGTGCGTTAAAAAATAGGCTTGCAGCTGTTTGCGTGAGCAGCGACAGGCATAGGTTAGGGGCTTTAATGTATCGATAAACTCATCATAGATGTGCTGCCTGTCGGACTGATAGACGACATCGCCATCCCAATGCAGTCCCAGATTGTCCAAATCCTGTAAGATGGAAGTACTATACTGGGGCTTACAGCGTTCAAAATCCACATCTTCAATACGCAACAGCCACTGCCCACCAAGCGATTTAATATGACAAAAGCTCGCCACCGCAGTAGTGAGCGAGCCTAAGTGTAGATGACCTGTCGGTGATGGGGCAAATCGCCCAATGATGGGGCGATTCTCCGTCGCTTTTGGCATGATATTAGCCCAAATTTTGCTTTTCTTTCATCTCAGATAGGGTTTTGCAGTCGATGCACTGTGTGGCGGTCGGTCTGGCTTCTAGGCGTTTTAGACCGATTTCTGTGCCGCAAGTTTCGCAGTAGCCATAGTCGCCTGTGTCAATCTCGGCGATGGATTTGTCGATTTTACGAATCAGTTTGCGTTCACGGTCTCGTGTGCGTAGAGCTAGGGCGAACTCTTCTTCTTGGGTGGCACGGTCGTTGATGTCCGCCATTGCCGTCGTTTCTTCGTTGATATAGTCCTTGGTGCGTTCTGCTTCTGACATCAGCTCTTCTTTCCACGCCAAGAGCATTGCACGAAAATGTTCAAGCTGTGCATCGGACATGTATTCTTCGTCTTTGGCAGGTTCATAAGGGGTGAAAGTCTTAGTATTCATGCGCTTAAAATCCTTCAAAAGTCGCCTTGTTGGCTTTTGGTGAATGGCAATGCCCATAGCGCAACCGCATTGCCATAAGAAAGGGGGTTTGACTGTGTTTGCCACCGCACAATCAAAAAATGCTACATTTTGCCAAAATGTGAACCGTTTTACAAGTGTTTTTGTCAGCCTGATGGTGCTGTTTGGGGTGTGAATTGACCATTTGGCAAAAAACGACTAATTTTGTAGTCTTTTTACCCAAGTTGCTAGTGTTTTTTTGTTGCAAATGTGTATCAAGCGAAAACCTGCTGGCACATCATCGATGGCAAAGTCGTCATGATGCGGCAGAAATTGGCGACTGCTGGCGGGGCAGGTGTACAGCGAGATGCCATGCGTGCTGATGTGATGGGCTTGATGCACATGACCGCAGATGATGGCTTGGATATTGTCAAAGGGGGCGAGCGTCTGCCAAAGCTCATCAGGGTTTTGTAGCATATGCCCATCAATCCAAGCTGAGCCGACAGGGTGGGGGTGATGGTGCATGGCGATGATGGTGGGCAGTCCGCCAGTCAAATGCTCAGCCAAAAAATCCAAGCTCTCATCGCTGATACGCCCATCAATCCGCCCAGATATGGCAGTATTGATGGCGAGTATCTGCCAAGTGGTGTCTGCCATGCCGATGGTGAGTCGCTGCCTGTTGGGCAGTCTGTCATCAAGACAAATGGGCAAAAATGTGCGTTCTTCAAAAGGCAAATGATGCCCAACTTCGGCAGTAACATCATGATTGCCCGCTATGCACAAAACAGGAATCTGGGCGTCAGCCAAGGCATCATACAGGCGGTCATACCCTTCACGATGCCCATCATTGACCAAATCACCTGTCAGTAATAATAAATCAGGCGACTCTGCCATCGCCAAGGACAGCACGGCTAAAAACCGCTCAAAGCTGTCTTCATCGCCAAGATGTAAATCACTGATTTGGGCTATCTTAAAAACATCGTCGGCAGCATCAATGTGCATCAAGTGTCTGTGCGTCGGCATCTATGCCCCACAAAAAAGCCAAAAAATATCAATGCTAAGGTCAGCACCACTGCAAGCCCTGTGGGTATGTCAAGCCAGACGCTGCCCCACACGCCAACAGTTACGCCGCACTGTGCCAGTATCATGGCGATGATGACCATCTGGCGTGGCGATACTGAGATGAGCCTTGCACTAAGGGCAGGCAAAATCAGCAAACCGCTAATCAAAAGACTGCCCACCGCTTGTAATGCCACCGCACAAAAGCCTGCCAACAGCCCCATAAAGAATACTTGCTGCTGCATGGGATTGACCCCTGCGATGCGTGCTAGGGCTTCTGATGTGGCGAGCTTGACTTGATTGTCCCAAATCCACAGCAAAAAAGCACCGCCCACAGCGATGAGTAATCCTAAGCGTGGCAAATCCGCCCAATCAACATCCAAAAGACTACCAAACAAAAAACCCAAGACATTCGCCTGCTGCTGGGTAAGCTGTGTTAAGGTCAGTAGCCCCAGACACAACAATGACGATGCCATGACGGCTAAGGTGGCATCATTGGGCAGTTTGCGTTCATTCATCAAGGTGAGTGCGACCACCACCAGCACGCTGACCAAAGCGATGCCAACATCAACAGGCAAATTTAGCCACGCTGCTATCGCCACGCCAAGCAATGCCCCATGTGCCAAAGTGTCCGAAAAAAACGCCATGCGTCGCCACAGCACCAAGCAGCCAAGTGGGGCGGACAATAGTGCCAGTAGCGAGCCTGCTATCCACGCAGGGGCGATGATGGGCAGCCAATCAGTCATGACAACCCCCTGAGTGCTGATGCCCGTCATGCTCATGACCGCAATCATCGGCATGATGACAATGGTCGTGATGATGAATGTAGGGCTGATAATGCCCGAACAGGCGGGTAAATTCGGGTGTCAGGGCGACCTGACTGGGTACGCCTTGGCAGCAGATGTGCTTATTAAGGCAGATGACTCGCTTGGAGCCTTTCATTACCCAATGTAAATCATGCGATACCACCAGCATACTGCACGCCAAAAAATCTGGCAGCTCATCGATGAAGTGATACAGCCAATTTTCGGTATCAGGGTCAAGCCCCTGCATGGGTTCGTCGAGTATCAAAAGCTCAGGCTTATCTAGCAATGCTCGTGCCAACAGCACACGCTGCGTCTCACCGCCTGACAGGTGTACCATTTGTTTATCAAGCAGTGGAGCGATGGATAACTTATCCAGTACAAAGTTTTTTTGCTCGGTAGTTAGGCGTGATTTATTGGCTTGGGCGAGCAAATCTTTGGTGCGAAGTGGCAGAATTTCAGGAATGCTAAATCGCTGCGGCACATAGCTTAGGGCGTTGGTGCTGCTCACGATTTGCCCAGAAGTGGGCTTGATCAGACCCAAGATGAGCTTGACTAAGGTAGATTTGCCCGCTCCATTTGGACCGATGAGACTGACCATCTCACCTGCATACAGCTTGATGGAGACATCACTTAATAGTGTGCTGCCACCGATGTGATAGCTGATGTTTTGGGCGTGCAATAAAGGCGTGTCGTCAGGCTTGGCAATCACGACAAACACCTTTTAGCTCAATCACGGTGTGTTCAACCTGAAATCTGGCATCGTCTTTGGCAAAGTTCATGATGCTATCCACAGGCAGGTTGCTGCATTCTTCAACGCTTTGGCAGACCTTGCAAATCAAAAATGCTGCTGCGTGCTTTGAGCGGGGGTGGCAGCATGGCACATAGGCATTCATTGAGCTTAGCTGATGAATCAAGCCTTCGTTGAGCAAGAATTCAAGCGAGCGATAAATGGTCGGTGGTGCGATGTTTTTGGTGGTGGCGTCGCTGTTTTGGCGGCTCAGCTGTAAGGCACTGATTAAATCGTACGCCCCAAGTGGCTTATCCGCCGCCAAGATGAGTGCATAGACTTCTTCACGCAAGGGGGTGAATCGCACGCCTTGGGCTTCACAGTGAATCTTGGCTTCACGAATGCGTTCTTCGATGTTGTGATGATGGACGCTGTGGTGATGGTCGCAGCTGCAATGATGGTTTGATGTGGTCATGATGAGCTTCTTATCTGATGAATTTTGGATACTTTTTAACCATGCAAATCATTGGGTGGCGTTGCCTGCCTAGATGATTGCTGATGGTATTGAGGTGGTTTTGATGGTTGTTTATTTTAATGTTAATTTGATATTAAATCATCGTATTATACCTTATAATATAACCGCTGCCATCAACAATTTTTTGCAGACTGTTGAAAAATTGTCAATGGGTGGATGATTTTCTTGTCAATGTGTGTTATTTTATAACGATATTTGCCCAAAAAATCATGGCTGAATTTGTCAAACCTGCCGTATTTTTTGTGGCTATGATTGTCAAAAAGTTAATAAAAATTAACCAGTTATGCCATTATTATGACCCATTTTTTCATGTTGATGACAGCTTTAGTTGGTTGATGTGGTCTTGATGTTAAGTTTGATTTATTTAATAGAGATGATTTATGAAATTTAATCGTTCGTTCGCTAAATTTATTAAAGTAGCCGTGTTTGCCCCTGTGTTATTGACCGCTGCTCATGCAGGCACGGTCAGTGTGAGTAACTATCCGTTGGCATTGTTGTCCAATGCGGTAACCCAAGGGGTAGAGCCTGCCAATGTCTTGTTAAAAGCGGGCGATGTTGGTCATCATGGCGAGTTAAGTCCAAGTGCCAAAAAGACCATTACCCAGAGCAGCTATGTGGTGTGGTTTGGCGGCTTGCTTGAACAAAATTTGGTCAATGTGCTGTCAGGCGAGCCGAATGTTATTTCGCTTTTTGATTTTAATGCCTTTGAACGCTTGCCGCTGCGTCATATTGACGGCTCGCCCAAAGAAGGCAGCTTTGATGCTCATATCTGGCTTGAACCTGAGAATGCCAAAGCCATCGTACGGGCGTTGGCGGTAATTCATGGTCATGCCAATCCTGAGCATCGCTCGCTATATCAACAAAATGCCCAAAATTTCGCCAAGCGTATGGACGATGCAGTCGCTCAAGTCAGGCTCAATGGCAAGCTGCTGCCGTATTGGGCTTATCATGATGCCTTTCAGTATTTGGAGCGTACGGCGGGTCTAAGTTTTGCAGGGGCATTGACCCCAGACCACCATTTATCGCCCAAGGCAAGCCAAATCGTTCATCTAAGTAAAACTCGCCCACAGGCACACATGTGCATCGCATCTCAAGGAGCGGTGTCTGATGGTATTAAAAATAAGCTGGGCAATGTCAGCACCATCGTCCGCCAAGAAGACATGAGCGATGGCACGGATTTTGTGGAAGCGTGGAGGGATTTGGCATTGGGCATCCAAGACTGCATAAAAGGCTAGGGTGTATGATGGGTTTTATTCAATCATTATTATGTTAATTGATTGATTTTGCATAACTATTTTTATAAAAAATGATGATAATTTTTCATGTAATAATTGATAAAACCTATTGCCATTATTGATAAAAGTTTTTATAATACAGGCGTTTACGCACGCACAACGGCTTTTTGCCACCCAAAAAGCGTGGCTTTTTTAGCCATGTTGTGGTCATGATTGCTGTGTCTGTGCTGGCTTTGATGTCCGTTTGATTGATAAGATGATGTGATGACTGCTCCAGCAAGACGCACCCAAAAACAGCAAGTATACGCCATGCAGATTCGCCAAATTTGGGCGGTCTTAGCGGTGGTGGTTCTAGCCGCAGCGATAGAGCTGCTTGGTGGTATGGGTGATGGACAGAGCTTTATTGCGACTAAGAGCGTGCTGTGCGGTGCATTGCTGCATTTTTTAGCCCAGTGCCTATTTACCTTTGTGGCGTATCGGCTGACAGGAGCCAAAGCACGCCAACAAATCATGCTCAATATGTATTTGGGACAGATGCTAAAATGGCTGTTGACCATACTGGGTTTTGCGTTTATTTTTATTTATTTAAAGCCAATATTGGCACTCTTAGTGATTGTCGGTTATGTCATCATGCAGGTAGTGTATACACTTAGTATGTGGCGATTGGCTTGATTTTTTATATTTTTAAGCTGTTGTTTTTATTAATCGTAAAATTTCAGCAAGAAAAGTTATAATTTTCCTTTACATATTGGCTCGACTCAAGTAAGATAGTCGTTTAGCTATGAATGTAATTTTTGATAAGATTTATCCGATTGTAGATGTTGATTGGTCTTTTTATTAAATGCTGTTTACGGACAAATTTTCAAGACCAAATGGATAAAGAATATCTTATTAAGATAAGTAGGTCAGCTATTTTAGTTGCCTGTGATGTTTATCATGGATTTTAGTTCTGATTAGGTGTTTATCACCAAATCTTTTGTTTGACTTAAGATAAGAAGCTTATTATGGCAGCCGAACAGACATCTTCAGATTATATTGCTCACCACTTAACCAACTGGACCTTTGGGTATCACCCAGAGCATGGTTGGAAAGTGGCGTATGATGCCGCTGAAGCCGCAGAGATGGGTTTTAAGGCCATTCATTTGGACTCCATGCTGTGGTCTATTGGGCTAGGTATCTTTTTTTGTGCGCTGTTTTGGGTAGTAGGGCGTAAGGCGACCGCAGGTGTGCCGACCAAACTACAGGCTTTTGTCGAAATGATTGTAGATTTCGTTGACAATAGCGTACGCGAATCTTATAACGGTCCTTCTAAGCTCATCGCTCCATTATCTTTGACGATTTTCGTCTGGATTTTCTTGATGAACTTGATGGACTTGATTCCAGTGGACTGGATTCCTTATACCGCTCAAATGATTGGGCAGCATGTATTTGGACTAGACCCGCACCATGTTTACTTTAAGATTGTTCCAAGTACCGACCCGAACATCACTTTGGGTATGGCGTTGGGCGTACTCATCCTAATCATTGGATTTGGTCTTAAATACAAAGGCGTGGGCGGATTCATCGCAGAGTTCACATTGCACCCATTTAGTGCAAAAAACCCACTTTTACAAGCACTGCTTATTCCTGTAAACTTGGTTCTTGAGATTGTAACTTTGCTTGCAAAGCCAATTTCTCTAGGTCTGCGTTTGTTTGGTAATATGTATGCTGGAGAGCTCATCTTCATTCTGATTGCTCTTATGTATATGTCTAGCAGTCTATTTGTCAAGACTTTGGGCGTACCATTGCACTTGGCGTGGGCAATCTTCCATATTTTGGTTATTACTCTTCAGGCGTTCGTGTTTATGATGTTGACGATTGTTTATCTATCGCTCATCTCACAAACATCAGAACATTAATTTGAAAACTTTTTAAATTTTATCCTTCGATAGGTCATTAAGGAGACATCATGGATCCAGTAATCGCTCAGTACACTCTACTTGCAGTAGCTATTCTAATCGGTCTTGGCGCACTAGCTACCGGTATCGGTTTTGCTCTATTAGGTGGTAAATTCCTAGAAAGTACCGCTCGTCAACCAGAGCTAGGCTCACAACTTCAAACCAAAATGTTCATCGTAGCAGGTCTTCTTGACGCCGTACCAATGATTGGTGTTGGTATTGCGATGCTTCTATTGTTCGCCAACCCATTCGCATAAGCTGAAACTGTCAGTTTAACGCTCAGTTCTGGTCGTTGATTTGCTGTGCAATGAAACGACCTAGAATTGGCTATCACCTGACTTTCACTAACAACGAGGTGATTGATGAACATTAATGCTACATTATTTGGTCAGTTGATTGCTTTTGCGATTTTTGTGTGGTTCTGCATGAAATTCGTATGGCCGCCACTCATCGGTGCTATCAACGAACGCCAACGCAAAATTGAGGAAGGCTTAAACGCCGCCGAAAAAGCCAAAGCAGATTTGGCTTCTGCTGAACAGCAGGTAGAACAAGAATTTGCTGCCGCAAAAACTGAAGCTGCTTCTATCATTGAGCGTGCCAACAAAACCGCTGCTCAGATGATTGAAGATGCCAAAGTACAAGCCCGCCTAGAAGGCGAGCGTATCATCGCACAAGCACATGCGACCGTTGAGCAAGAAGCTGCTCAAACTCGTGAACAATTGCGTTCACAAGTCGCTCACTTAGCGGTACTCGGTGCAGAAAAGATTTTGCAAAGCAAAGTCAATGAACAAGAACACGCTAACATGCTAGACCAGTTGGCGGCTAAGCTGTAATTAGAGGAAATCATGGCTGAACTATCCACCTTAGCAAGACCCTATGCCAAAGCGGCATTCGACTATGCTAAAGAGCAAAATGCGATTAACAATTGGGAGTGCTTTTTGTTAGTTGCAAGCAGTATTGTGCGTGATGAGTCTTTTTCTTCATTACTAAGCAATCCAGCCATTTCTGCAGAGCAAAAAACTGCCGTCTTGATTGATATCTATGCTTCACAAACGGCAGAGCAACCTTCTGACGCATTGGTTAATTTTACCAAACAGCTATCAGAGCATGACAGACTGGCTTTATTGCCTGAAATCCATACTCATTACAGCAAATTTAAATCACAAGAGCTAAAACAGGTTGACGCTTACGTTACTTCAGCCTATCCCTTGACTGAAGCCCAGCGTGAAACCTTGCAAGCGAAACTTGCAATCTCAACAGGTTCGATTGTAATCCTGCATGAAGCAGTTGATCCAGAACTTTTGGGTGGTGCAACGATTAAAGTGGGCGACAAGTTTACCGATGGCTCAGTGCGTGGTAAGTTACAACAATTAAAGACGCAGCTAACTGCCTAAGCAGCAAGCTGACATTTTAAAGGAAAACAAGGCAATGCAACAATTGAATCCAGCCGAAATCAGTAATCTGATTAAGCAGCGCATTCAAGACCTTGACGTAAGCGCAACTGCAAAAACTGAAGGCGTAATCGTCAGTGTCTCTGATGGTATTGTGCAGATTCATGGTTTAGAAGAAGCCATGTATGGTGAGATGATCGAGTTTGAGGGCAATGTTTATGGCATGGCACTTAACCTTGAACAAGACTCAGTAGGTGCCGTTGTTCTAGGCGACTATTTGAGCCTACAAGAAGGTCAAAAAGCCTATTGCACAGGTCGTATCTTAGAAGTTCCAGTAGGTCCTGAACTATTAGGTCGTGTCGTTGATGCACTGGGTAATCCAATTGACGGCAAAGGTCCAATTAATGCAAAATTGACTGATAAAGTTGAAAAGATTGCACCTGGCGTTATCGCTCGTCAATCAGTTGATGAGCCTGTAATGACTGGTTATAAAGCAGTTGATACCATGATTCCTATCGGTCGTGGTCAGCGTGAGCTTATCATTGGCGACCGCCAAACTGGTAAAACTGCATTGGCAATTGACGCCATCATCGCTCAAAAAGATTCTGGCATCAAGTGTGTGTATGTTGCTGTTGGTCAAAAGCGTTCAACCATCGCCAATGTCGTGCGTAAACTAGAAGAAACAGGTGCATTAGAGTACACCACCGTTGTTGTGGCATCAGCTTCTGAGCCTGCTGCACTTCAGTACATCGCACCATATTCTGGCTGTACGATGGGTGAATACTTCCGTGACCGTGGTGAAGATGCACTGATTGTGTATGATGACCTATCTAAGCAAGCGGTTGCTTATCGTCAAATCTCACTACTACTACGCCGTCCACCAGGGCGTGAGGCGTATCCAGGTGATGTATTCTATCTACATTCTCGCCTACTAGAGCGTGCTTCTCGTGTTAATGCTGACTATGTTGAAGCATTTACGGGTGGTGAAGTGAAAGGTAAAACTGGTTCATTGACCGCACTACCAATCATTGAAACACAAGCGGGCGACGTATCTGCATTCGTACCTACCAACGTAATTTCTATTACTGACGGTCAGATTTTCCTTGAGTCGAACCTATTTAACTCAGGTATCCGTCCTGCGGTGAACGCTGGTATTTCGGTATCTCGTGTTGGTGGTGCTGCACAGACCAAAATCATCAAAAAGCTATCAGGCGGTATCCGTACAGCCCTAGCTCAGTATCGTGAATTGGCAGCGTTTGCTCAGTTTGCATCTGACCTTGATGATGCAACCAAGCAGCAGCTAGAACACGGTGAGCGTGTAACTGAGCTGATGAAGCAAAAACAATACGCTCCGATGTCTATCGCTGACCAAGCGGCAGTAATCTATGCTTCTAACGAAGGCTATCTGGCAGATGTACCAGTTGAGAAGATTGGTGCGTTTGAAGAAGCGTTGTTGCGTACCCTACGCAGTGAAAATGCTGCCTTGATGAATGAAATCGATGAGACTGCAAACTATAATGATGACATCGAAGGTCGTCTAAAAGCAGCCATTGAAGCGTTCAAGGCAACAGGTAGCTACTAAGCAACTAACAAATGGTGTGCTAATGATTAGCACACCAAACCTTATTTAAAAATAAGTCCAGTATTGGAACAACTATGGCAAGCTTAAAAGAAATACGTGCAAAAGTAACCAGCATTAAAAGCACTCAAAAAATTACGCGTGCAATGCAAATGGTGGCTGCCAGTAAAATGCGCCGAGCTCAAGAGCGCATGGAAATGGGTCGTCCTTATGCCGAAAGTATGTCCCGAGTGATTACGCATTTGGTGCAAGCACAATCGGATTATAAGCATCCGTACATGGTAAGCCGTCCAGTCAATCGTGTGGGCTTTATTGTCGTTACTTCAGACCGTGGTTTGGCAGGTGGTTTGAATATTAACTTGTTCAAAAACCTTCTAAAATCAGTAAAGCAATATCAAGACCAATCGGTTGAGATTGAATTTGCGGCCATCGGTTCAAAAGGCGTGAGCTTTTTTAAGAACTTTGGCGGTAAAGTAAGTTCGGTATTGACAGATTATGGCGACAGCCCAAGCTATGAGCAACTAAGCACCCCTGTGCAAGTGATGCTTGACGATTATAGCGAAGGTCGCTTGGATCGCATTTATTTGGTTTATAATAAATTCATTAATGCCATGACGCAAAAACCTTCGGTGACACAGCTTGTGCCACTACCAGAAGGAATTTTTGCTGATGATGTGAGTGTATCGCACAGTTGGGATTATATTTATGAGCCAGACACCAAGACATTGATTGATAGTCTGATGGTGCGTTATATTGAGTCAATCGTTTATCAGGCAGTGCTTGAAAATATCGCTTCAGAGCAATCAGCACGTATGGTGGCGATGAAAGCTGCAACAGATAACGCTGGCAATTTGATTAAAGATTTACAGTTGGTTTATAACAAGCTGCGTCAAGCGGCGATTACCCGAGAAATTTCGGAAATCGTTGGCGGTGCTGCTGCTGTTTCTTAGCCGAACAATGAATTATAGGAGAACGCAATGAGCGGTCGTATTGTGCAGATTATTGGCGCGGTAATTGACGTTGAGTTTAGCCGTGGTCAAGTACCCCAAATTTTTGATGCACTAAGTGTTGATGGCACTGAAACAACTTTGGAAGTACAACAACAACTTGGTGATGGTGTGGTGCGTACCATTGCCATGGGTTCAACAGAAGGTTTAAAGCGTGGTCTACCAGTTTCTAATACTGGTGCCCCAATCTCTGTGCCAGTAGGTCAAGCGACTTTGGGTCGTATCATGGATGTACTAGGTCGCCCAATTGACGAAGCTGGTCCTGTGAATGCTGCAGAAAAATGGTCGATCCACCGTGATGCACCAAGCTATGACG
The DNA here is from genome assembly GCA_030525825.1 of Moraxella sp. Classification (GTDB taxonomy): domain Bacteria; phylum Pseudomonadota; class Gammaproteobacteria; order Pseudomonadales; family Moraxellaceae; genus Moraxella. Next base: position 41,240 of record JAUNDZ010000009.1, on the reverse strand, counting down.
AGCAATCAAACTCAACCGAGCTACTAGAAACTGGTATTAAGGTTATTGACCTACTATGCCCATTCGCTAAGGGTGGTAAAGTTGGTCTGTTCGGTGGTGCAGGTGTTGGTAAGACCGTTAACATGATGGAATTGATTAACAACATCGCCTTGAAGCACTCAGGTCTATCAGTATTCGCTGGTGTGGGTGAGCGTACTCGTGAAGGTAACGACTTCTATCACGAGATGCAAGAAGCGGGCGTTGTTAATACTGATGACTTTACCAAGTCAAAAGTAGCGATGGTCTATGGTCAGATGAACGAGCCACCAGGAAACCGTTTGCGTGTTGCTCTAACTGGTCTAACCATGGCAGAATATTTCCGTGACGAAAAAGACGAAGCCACTGGCAAAGGTCGTGATGTTCTGTTGTTCGTTGACAACATCTATCGTTACACCTTGGCAGGTACAGAAGTATCAGCACTACTGGGTCGTATGCCGTCTGCGGTAGGTTATCAGCCAACCTTGGCAGAAGAGATGGGTATTCTACAAGAGCGTATTACTTCTACTCAATCAGGCTCGATTACTTCTGTTCAAGCAGTATATGTTCCTGCGGACGACTTGACTGACCCATCGCCTGCGACAACCTTTGCTCACTTGGACGCAACCGTCGTACTAAGCCGTGATATCGCATCACAAGGTATCTACCCTGCGGTTGACCCACTTGACTCAACTTCTCGTCAGCTAGACCCACAAATCATCGGCGAAGAGCACTACAATGTCGCTCGTGGTGTACAAGAAGTGCTACAACGCTATAAAGAGCTAAAAGACATCATCGCCATCTTGGGTATGGACGAGCTGTCTGAAGAAGATAAGATGGTTGTATATCGTGCTCGTAAAATCCAGCGTTTCTTGTCTCAGCCGTTCCATGTGGCAGAAGTATTTACAGGTGCACCTGGTAAATATGTTGCACTTCGTGATACCATCGCTGGCTTTAAGTCAATCATCGAAGGTGAGTACGACCACCTACCAGAACAAGCGTTCTACATGGTTGGCAGCATTGACGAAGCAATTGCTAAGGCTGAAAAGCTACAAGCAGCATAAGTTTAATGATTTTCCAATCGCTTGATGATGGAAATGTATGACAATCACTTAAATGAGTGGTTGTCATCATTAAACTTAACATAGGAGAGTATAATGGCAACCTTTAAATGCCGAGTGGTAAGTGCTCGTGAAGAGTTGTATGCTGGCGACATCAGTGTACTGGTGGCAGCAGGTCATGATGGTGAGATTGGTATTCTTGCAGGTCATACACCGCTCATCACACTACTCAAACCAGGCACATTACGCATCAAAACTGCCGATGGTGCTGAAGAAATCATCTATGTTTCGGGTGGGGTTTTGGAAGTTCAACCACATGTGGTAACTGTTTTGGCAGATTCTGCTGAGCGTGCCCATGACCTAGACGAAGCAAAAATTGCCGAAGCACGCCGCAATGCTGAGCAGCTACTGGCAAACCAAAATAACACCGTTCAGACAAATGCCGCATTGGCAGCATTGGCTGAATCTGTGGCACAATTACAAACCATCCAAAAATACAAAAACCGTGCTTAATTCTCGGTGTGTATTTTTCAAGCAATCTTATGATTTCGCTTAAAGGATAACCATGACAACAAATACAGCAACCCCAGAAAAAGAAGACATTCCCAGAATTCTCATCGTTGAAGATGATGAAAGACTGGCGATGCTAACTCAAGACTATCTAAGACGCAACGGCTTGGATGTAGCGATTGAAACCGATGGTGCTCGGGCGATTCGCCGTATTATCAGCGAGCAGCCAGACTTGGTGGTACTTGATGTAATGTTGCCAGGTTCCGATGGTCTGACAGTATGCCGTGAAGTTCGCCCACACTATCAAAACCCAATTTTGATGCTGACCGCACGCACCGAAGACATGGATCAAGTGCTTGGTCTTGAAATGGGTGCTGATGATTATGTCGCCAAGCCAGCCCAGCCACGAGTTCTACTTGCCCGTATTCGTGCACTACTGCGTCGCTCTGAGACTGCCCCTTCGGCAGATTCACCGCAGCGTCTAGAATTTGGTGATTTGGTGATTGATAATGGCGGTCGTTCGGTAACTTTGAATGACGAATTGGTTGATTTTACCAGTGCCGAATATGATTTGCTATGGTTACTTGCGTCAAATTCTGGTCGCATTTTGTCTCGTGAAGATATTTTTGAGCGTCTGCGTGGCATCGAATATGACGGTCAAGACCGCTCTATCGATGTTCGTATCTCTCGCATTCGTCCAAAGATTGGCGATGATCCAGAGAATCCTAAGCGTATCAAGACGGTTCGTAGCAAGGGTTATTTGTTTGTCAAAGAAGGCAACTGATGTTAATAAAAATAAAAGCTGGCTGTTGCTGGCTTTTATTTTGTTGGATTGATTTTAGACATGGCATTGATTTCTTTAACCGAACGAAGTATCTTTTTTCGTATCTATGCAGGGCTGCTGCTCATTTGCGTGGCGGTGGCATTTTTTGCTTATTTGTTGGTCGATGCCATCAACCAAGAGCGTTTGCAATCGTATCGTGAAAAAATAGCCACAGGTTCGTTTTATCTCATCAGTCAGGGGCTGGCTCATCAGCAAGAAGAACATCGCCGTGAGTACTGGTTGCTGGACGCCAGTCGTCTGTTTGGCGAGACTTTCAGCGTTGTGCCGATGAATTCAGTGGAGTTTAAAGGTCGTGAAATACGCCGCTTAAACGAAGAAAAAACGGTGGTTAGGCACAATCCAATCACCAAAGACATGACGATTTATCATCGCATCGCTGGCGAGAACAACCTCTTGACGGTGAATATGTCGCAGGTAAGTGAGCGGCAGGTGCGAGCATTGATGATTTTTTTGCTTGATGACTTAGCGTATTATCCAAGTATGCAAGCCAAAGAGCGGCGTTTGCAGTTTTTGAGTCAAAAATCAGCTTATCCCATTGAAATCAAACCCATTGATACGCTTGGGCTTGATACCAGTCAGATTGCTCGTCTGCGTCGTGATGAGCCTGTGATCTTGTATCAAGATGGCGACAGCATGCAGAACTCTTTGGTAACTTTTGTGGTGGCGTCAGAGGTTGAGACTTCGGCGATTGTGATTGGTCCTGTGGATTTGTTCAACTGGTTTCCGCTGAATTTGATTGCCAGTATTGTGCTGATTTGCCTTTTGCTCATCAGTCTTGGCGTGTATGGACTGATTTTCCCATTGGAGCGTCGTTTGCACCTACTACAAGCAGGTGTGAACCGTGTGATGCAAGGGGATTTGAACACCAAAGTTCAGGTGGTGGGACATGACGATGTTTCACGCTTGTCATCCACTTTTAACGCCATGACGCAGCACATCAAGCGACTCATTGAAGCCCAAAGAGAGCTGACTCGTGCGGTGTCGCATGAGCTGCGTACGCCTGTGGCTCGCATTCGCTTTGCGGTGGATATGCTGGCAGATGATGACGATTATGAATCAAGACAGGTCCAAAAACAGTACATCGATGAAGATATCGAATCACTCAATGAGCTGATTGATGAAATCCTAACCTATGCCAAATTAGAAGAAGGTTCGCCAAAGCTGGAATGGGAGATGGTTAATCTGTATGATTTGGTCAAACAAATTGAGCGAGAGACCAATGCCCTGGGCAAGAACATCAAGGTTTTGACCGATGTCTCATCGCCAAAGGCACAAGCGATGGCGGACAGACGCTATCTGCATCGTGTGGTGCAGAATCTGGCAGGTAATGCCATGCGTTATGCCAGCAGTACAATTTTAATCAGTGCCAGCGTGGCAAAGGGTCGTGCGGTGGTCAGTGTCGAAGACGACGGGCATGGCATCAAAGAAGAAGACCGTGAAAAGGTGTTTGTGCCATTTGCAAGACTTGACGACAGTCGCACTCGTGCATCAGGTGGCTATGGGCTTGGTTTGTCCATTGTGGCACGCATTGCGTTTTGGTTTAATGCTGAGCTAAAAGTCGATGAAAGCCCAACGCTCAAAGGGGCTCGCTTTGTGATGGATTGGCCTGCCAAACAAGCAGGGGTAGCGATTGCTGCCGATGAGCTGACCCAAGCCAAAAGCGACAAAGTGCTGATTGGCGAGCAGGGCGATAAATAAACTAAGTTGTTGATAAATCAGTAAAAACACCCCAAAAGAGTAGTCTTTTGGGGTGTTTGTTATTCTGTTTCATCGTCCGTATCATTGCTGGCGACGATTTGGGTGATGAGTGGAATTTTGACGCAGACATACAGACCACCATCAGGGTGGTTTATCGCCTCGACACTGCCTTGATGCAGTCGTGCGATGCGATTGACAATGGCAAGCCCAAGCCCGCTGCCTTGGGTGGTGCGTGCCGTCTCACCACGCTCAAACGGCTGCATGATGCGTTCTAGCTGGTCATCTGCCACGCCATTGCCTTCGTCTTTGACATGAATGATGAGCGTGGGATATTTGGCATAAGGGTTTTGTAATTCAAAATCCGCATCGCTTTGGGCGTCAGCTGGGGCGATGGTCGCACCGATATGAATGGGCTGTCGTCCGTAGCGAATGGCGTTATTCACCAGATTGATGATGAGACGCTTGATAGATAGGGGGCGGACAGGCACATCTTGGTTGATACTGCTTTCATAAATAAATCTGGTGTCCGAGAACTGTACCATGATTTCTTTAAAAATCGTATTAAGATTGGTAGGGCAAACAGGCTCATCAGAGCCATCTTTCATGAATGAGATGAACTGCTCCAAAATGGCATCCATGTCTTCAATGTCATACACCAAGCCTTCACGAAAAAACTCATCAGGCAGCATCTCAGCGGTCAGACGCATCCGAGTAAGCGGTGTGCGTAGGTCGTGGCTGATGCCAGCGAGCATGATGGTGCGTTCTTTTTGGGATTGACTTAATGTGGTGAACAGCTGATTAAATGCGGTATTGACACGGCGTATCTCTCTGGGTCCTGTATCGGTGGCAAGCGTGGTGGCATGACCTTCTTGAATGTAGTTGATGGCGGCTCGCTCCAAGCGTTTTAAGGGGCGGTTTAAGCCACGCACCAGCACCCAAATGGTGAGCAAGGTCAAAAACGGCAAACCAAACACAAAGCCTGCTAGCACCCCTGTGCTGTACTCAGAATAATACGCCATCGGCTCACGCAGCCAGACATCGGGGTGCTTGCTGTCTTGTACCCACAGCTTTGGCGTGGGTTTGAATTTAAAATACACCTGCACATCACGCCCAAGCTCGGCACGCACTTCGTCTGCCAGCACATCGGTCATCTTACTGACAAAGAATTTTTCGGTAACATCAGGAAATTCATCGGGGCTGCGGATGATTTGAATGTGGCTGTTTTTTTCTAGCCAAGCGAGTGTCTCTGGGCTGTCCGTCCATTTGCTGCGAGCATTGTCCATGAGTCTGATTTCGCTCGCCAAATAGCTGGCATGGCTTTTGATTTCGGGCAAATACAGTGTCCGCCAAAACAGCCAAATGGACAAAACCACGCTCACAAACACAATAAAAAACACCACCAAAACCGTCCGCCAAGTGTTCGAATGCAGGCGATGACGCAATTTGGCAAATAATGGCGAGTTGTAACTCATAACCCCAAACTCACAAAAGATGAAATGCATTCATTGTATCACAGCTCGTATTTTTTGCTGATACTTTGATGGATTTTTATTAAATCGGCTAAGCGTACGATGTCATTGGGCAAATTTAAAAGCAAAGTCGCAAGAAAACCGCACAAAAAATGCATATTTTGTAGATTTTACTTTGAAAGAATTAAAAATTTTGCTATAATTTAAGTCTTTTAATGATTCTGCCCATCATCGGCTCATCCTCAACTTCGATGGCGGAATGATTAACCTAATTCTTGCAACAAATTTTTTACTTATTTTTTTAAAAGAGAGTTTCTCATGGTAGTTATCCGTTTGGCCCGTGGTGGCGCTAAAAAACGCCCTTTTTATCAAGTAGTTGTTGCTGACAAGCGTGCTGCTCGTGATGGTCGTCATATCGAAAAAATCGGTTTCTTCAACCCACTGGCTCGTGGTCAAGAAGAGACTTTCCGTATTGACCTAGATGCTTACAACGCCTGGATTGCTAAGGGTGCACAACCTTCTGACCGTGTTGCACAGCTGGTAAAAACTAAGCAAGCTGCTTAATACGATTGGCACAGCCAATAGTCTGAATTAAAAAAATCGGTTTGCGTCGTTCGCTGTACGAAAAACGCAAGCCGATTTTATTTTTAGGTATTGGGTGTTTTTTGGTATTGGGCGTGCAATTTTGCCGATACTGATTTTTGATACATCTTTAACGAAAAATAGTTACAACCAGTTAGATGACCATGAATAACAGGATTAACACAAATCTACGCCGTGATGGTGTGGTACCGCCAGCGGCTGATGAACTCATCAAAATCGCCACCCTAAAAAAACCGTACGGCATCAAAGGCTGGCTGTGGGTATTTAGCGAGACTGCCAACCGTGCCGATGTGTTTGGGATGTCGCCTTGGTGGATGAAGACAGCAACAGGGTTTAAGCCTTTGACGGTTAAGGATTGGCGTGAGCAAGGCTCAGGGCTGGTGGCGAGTTTTGTGGAGATTACCGACCGTAATGTCGCCGAAACCATGAACGGCACGACCGTCTGGGTGCATAAAGACAGCTTGCCTAAGCTTGATGACGATGAATATTACTGGTCGGACTTGGTGGGCTTGAGTGTCATCAATGAAGCTGGGGAGAATCTGGGCGTCATCAAAGAGATGTTTGAGACAGGGGCTCATGAAATCATCTCGGTCAAGGCGACTAAAGACAGCATCGATGGTGAAGATAGGCTGATTCCATGGCACAAAGAGACGGTGCTGTCTGTGGATTTGGCGAATAAAACCATGCTTGTGGCATGGGGTGCTGATTATTGATTGGGGTTTGCCATGTTCTTTGCGGTCATTAGTATCATGCCACAGATGTTCGATGCGGTGCGTGATTTTGGCATCACAGGGCGTGCTGTGTCCCGTGAACAGGTGAGCATCCATGTCATCAATCCCCGTGATTTTACCACGGATAATTATAAACGCATCGATGAGCGACCCTTTGGCGGTGGTCCGGGTATGGTAATGATGGCAGAGCCGCTACAAAAGGCGATTTGTCATGCCAAGTCTTTGGCGGCTGAGTATTTTATCGATAAAGGCATCACAAATCCTGTCTGCCCTGTGGTATATCTGTCGCCACAAGGCAAGCAGCTTAACGAATCTTTGGTGCTGGCGTGTGCTGATTATGACGGTATGATTTTGTTATGTGGTCGCTATGAAGGTATTGATGAGCGGCTTCTAGAATCGTATGTTGATGCCGAGATTTCTATTGGCGACTATGTGCTGACAGGGGGTGAACTGCCTGCCATGATTGTGATGGACAGCGTGATACGCCGCCTGCCGTCGGTGATGGGCGATGACAAATCGGCACTAGAAGACAGCTTTGTCGATGGACTCTTGGACTGCCCACATTATACCAAGCCGCTGGATTTTGAAGGCAAAGCTGTGCCTGATGTACTGCTGTCAGGGCATCATGCCAATATTGCCAAGTGGCGTTTTTTGCAGCAGGTCAAACGCACCCAAGCACGCCGACCAGATTTGTGGCAGGCATTCACCCCAACCAAAGAACAAGCCAAATGGCTAAAATCACTTGATGATGAATGAGGGCAAAAAATCTATTATTTGTACTGTATTGCCATATCATAAAAATTTACCTTGAAAAAAAGTAAAAAGGCGAGTAAAATAATGAAGTTTTTGCCCATGTGGTTTGGGTGAGCAGTTCATAAGACTGCATGATAATGACACGATATGCGACCTTTTAACCACTTTACAAAAGGGTTTTAGCCTATGTCGTTTGATTGGAGATTGCCATGAGCAACAAACATCCTTTAGTTCAACACATCGAAAATTCACAGCTAAAAGACCACCCAGCATTTGCACCAGGCGACACCGTTGTCGTACAAGTAAAAGTGCGTGAAGGCGACCGTGAGCGTCTGCAAGCGTTCGAAGGTGTGGTTATCGCTAAGCGTAACCGTGGCTTGAACTCATCGTTCACCGTGCGTAAAATCTCAAGCGGTATCGGTGTAGAGCGTGCATTCCAACTACATTCACCACTCATCGACAGCATCAGCGTGAAGCGTCGTGGTGATGTGCGTCGTGCGAAACTTTACTATCTGCGTGAGCGTTCTGGTAAATCTGCACGCATCAAAGAAAAATTGGGTGCAAAAAAAGACGCATAATTTTATCCGTCTTTTACCCAAACAAAACCCCGTCTTATTGGCGGGGTTTTTGTTATTCATCGTTCATCTAAGCCTGTGCCGCTGTGGCTCTTTAGGCGTATGTAGAGCGTCTTATCGACTTTGGCGATGATTTTGCCTGACTCATCGGTGATGTCCACTTGGTATTCACGAAAAACAGGCTTGCCTGATTTGGCAAGGGCGATGATGGTGTTGATTTCGTCGGTGTCGATTTTCATGCGAGCGACGACTTTGCCATAACCGGGTTTGATAAAATCAATGGTAGATTTTTTGTCCCAGACGACATAGTCTTTGCCCAGTCGTGCCATCAGCATGAGCATAAAAAATGGGTCGGTCATCATGAACAGACTACCACCGAACTGTGTACCGACAATGTTGCGGTTGAGCTTAGTTAGGGGCATACTGACCACGCACAAGCTGGCGTCCAAGTCCAGCACATCGACGCGGATGCCAGCTCCCACAAGCGGTGCATAAGTGGCGATGCGTGCTTTTAGTAGGTGGGGCATGAGCTGTGGGTAGGCGATTTTTCGACCTTTTTTGATGAGCTTGTCCAGTCGGTTTTTGGTGGCTTGAATTGGCATAATCAGAATAAATCAATGATGATGGGTGGGTATTTTGCCACAGTTTTGGGATTGGATAAAGTCTTTGCCTTGCAAAAGACAAAAATCGCCTTTATATTAGTCGGATTAAAAACTAATCAGCCCAACCATCAACAAAAAAAATCATGAACGAAAATACACAACCAAATTACACGATGACCGATAAGCAGTCGCATCTGTCCGCCATTTTAAAGTCATTGCCCAATTTGCCGGGGGTGTATAAAATGCTGGGTAAACAGGGCGAAATCTTGTATGTGGGTAAGGCAAAATCACTAAAAAACCGAGTCAATAGCTATTTTGCCAAGACCATCGAACACCCAAAAACTCGTGCATTGGTACAAAGAATCCACGACATACAAATCATCATCGTGCGTGGCGAAACCGAAGCTCTGCTGTTAGAACAAAATCTCATCAAGGCACACAAACCGCCTTATAACATCATCCTAAGAGACGACAAATCCTATCTGTATGTGTTCATGTCCACGGATAAATATCCCAGATTGGGCTTTGGGCGTGGCAAGGGCAATCATGTGCAAGGGCGGTTTTTTGGACCGTATCCGTCCGCCACAGGGGCAAAAGAAGCCTTGCTACTCATGCAAAAGCTATTCATGATTAGAAACTGTGCCAACAGCTATTTTAACGCCAGAAAACGCCCCTGCCTAGAATACCAAATCAAACGCTGCAAAGCCCCTTGTGTGGGCATGGTCAGCCATGATGAGTATATGGAAGATGTACAAAGTGCCTTGCTGTTTTTAGGCGGAGAAAACGCACAGGTACAAAAAATGCTCGTACAAAAGATGGAATCAGCTGCCGAAGAGCTGAACTTTGAGCAGGCGGCATTTTATCGAGACCGCATCACGATGGTCAGCGAGATGCAGGCACGCCAAGCGGTGTTTCGCTTATCGGGCGAAGCGGATGTGTTTGCCATCAGTCATCAGGCAGGCGTTACTTGTGTGCATGTGCTGACGGTGCGTGGTGGTAAGGTGCTGGGTGGTAAGAATTATTTTCCTGATGAGATTGTGCTTGGTGAGTCAGATGATGCCGAGCGACTTGAACAGTTTATTTTGTCGTTTTATTTTCAAGTGAGCGATGATTTGCCCAATGAGATTATCATCAGCACGCCTTTGGCAGATGATGCTGCTGTCAGTGAGCTGCTGTTCGAGCAGTTTGGCAAAAAAACGCACATCAAGCACCGTGTACAAAAACACCGAAAAGAATGGCTAAGCCTTGCTGCCATCAATGCAGATAATGCCTTAAAGGCAAAGATGACAGATTATTATGAGCTAAAATTACGCTTTGAAGCACTCAAATCGGTGCTATCCAAGGTCTCGCCCAAGGCGATTGACCGCATTGAGTGCTTTGACATCAGTCATACGATGGGCGAAGCGGCGGTGGGGTCGTGCGTGGTGTTCGACTCAGGCGGGGTGCGTAAGCGAGACTATCGCCAATACGCCATCCATGACATCACCGCAGGCGACGACTATGCCGCCATGCGACAGGTGCTGATGCGGCGATATGCCAAGCATGAGCTGCCTGACTTGCTGCTGATTGATGGTGGTAAGGGTCAGCTCAATGTCGCCAAGGAGGTCTTGATGGAGCTTGGTAAGCTAAACGATACGCTGCTGGTGAGCGTGGCAAAGGGCGAAGGGCGAAAGGCAGGGCTTGAAGTGCTGCACTTTATTGACCATGAGCCAATTGATCTGCCCGCAGACAGTAAGGCACTACACCTTATCATGCACATTCGTGATGAAGCACATCGCTTTGCCATCACCAATCACCGCAAAAAACGAGACAAGGCTCGGGGCGCATCGGTGCTAGAAGTCATTCCTGGTCTAGGGGGGGAAAGGCGGCGAGATTTGCTCAATCACTTCGGTGGTATCGCTCAGCTCATTGCTGCATCCGAGCTAGAAATCGCCAATGTTAAAGGCATTGGTAAGGTCTTGGCGAGTACGATTTATAAGGCGTTGCACGCATAGGGTGTGTGCCTTGTTAATAAACCAATAAAAAAAATCCGCCTATTGGCGGATTTTTTTTATTGGTTTATTTGCCCGTCAGCTGCCCTGTAATCCAGCGTTTGATGGGGGGTAGGTTGTTGCTAAATCGTAGGGCGGCATCACGCACCATTCGGACGACAGGTTTGTCGTTGGTGAACATTGAGACCATGGCATTGGTGCCGTGATACAAGGGGCGAGTATGACGCTGATGGCGAAAGTTGTAGCGTGAGAGTAGCGATGGACTACCGATGTCTTGATTGTCTCGATGAGCCTGCATGATGAGCCCGCCCAAGGTATCTACGCTTAGTAGTCCTAGGTTATAGCCATGAGCAGTAACAGGGTGCATACCGACGGCAGCATCGCCGATGAGTGCCGCTCGCTTGGCAATAAAAGTATTGGCATGCACGCCCATTAAAGGATAATGATGCACGCTGCCTGCGATGGTGCAAGGTCCTAGCTTATCATTCATCATTCGTTGAGCTTCTTTGGCAAGCTCATCAGGCGTCATGGCGAGCAGCTCGTCCGCTTGGGTGTTGTCCAGCGTGATGACGCAGTTGGTGAGCGTGTCGTGTAGCGGCAGCAGGGCGAGCGTTCTGCCATAAAAAAAGCATTCTTGGGCGGTGGCTTCATTAGACAGCGGATGACTGACTCGAAAGACGATGACCGTGCGACCAAAGTCATTCATCTGAGCCCCAATCCCCAGAGTGCGGCGTACATAGGACAGGCGACTGTCTGCACCGATGAGTAGCTTGGCGTGCAGGATGCTGCCATCATCTAGGCTGACTTGTACGCCCCCATCGTGCGTGTCGATGTGCTTGATGGTGGTGTCGGTCAGTAGCGTGATGTTTGGTAGGGTTGCTACTTCGTCATAGAGTGCTTGGCGGATGTTGTGATTGGAGACGAGATTGCCCAATCGGTCTGCCGAGCTTAATAAAGCCAAATCTTTGGGTACAGAAAAATGCAAGGCATAATCAGAAGTGCCATTATAGACCTTGGCGTCTTTTAAAGGGTAAATATCATCATTGCCAAAGCGTTGCCAAACGCCCAAATCCTGCAAGATTTCTTTTGAGCGGTGAGTCAGGGCAATCTCTCGTCCGTCATAGGCAGGGTGCTGGATGTCAGATAGGCTGGCTTTATCAATCACAGTGATGTGCAGCTCTGTACCCTTAAAATATCTGGCAAAGGCAAGACCCGCAGGACCTGCACCGATGACAATGATGTCGCTGTGGCGGTTCATAATGTTCTCTGATGACGCTTTTTTGGTGAATTTGGCAAGTGGGACATCTTTTAGGCACTTTTAAGCACAAATGACTTAATGCCAATATTTATGAGCTTGGTGCGGTTGGATGCTCCGCTTGGCTCTTGGTTAATTGGGCTGATTGTCGTTTTTTTGGTATTCTGCCAGCTCGTTTTTGACGGTGGTGGCGACCCAAGTTTTTAGGTCTTCGGACAGCTGTGCCAAATGCTCGCCCAAGAAGTTATCCAGCTGGGCAGACAGCTTGGCACTGATGCGAGCTTCAATCTCGGACAGGCTTTCTTTGGTGTATTCGCCATTTTGTGAGACCAACGGTGTGGTGTCAATGCTGTGTACGAGCTTGGCAGGCTCGGTGGTTTCGCCTTGATGGGTGTCTAGTAGATTGGCAACCGCACCGCTAAAATCGGCATTGGTAAAAGCATAATCTTTGGCGGGGGTGTCGCTATCTAGCATGTCGATGATGTCGTCAAGCTCTTGATGAAAGGCTTGTTTGACAGGGGCAGGCGTGGCAAGCCAGCGTTTGGAGAATTGTAGGGTTGGAGAGAAAGTTGCCATGAGTTATCCTATGGTTAAGTTTTTGCCATCATTGTAATGCAAAAAGCCAGTCAAAGCAAATAAAGTACTTAGCTCTTAGCCAAACTGTTCAATCGCTGAGCAGTTTGGCGGTTTCATTGACCGATGGCGATGTCGGCGGTGGTCAGTGCGTCTGATTTGACCATCTGATAGCCTGTATCATCGGCTTTTTTGATGATAAATAGTGCCTTGATGCGGTTTTGGTTGGCGATTGTTAAGGCATCATCATAAGGCAGGGCGGTCAATGCGGTCGCCCAGCCATCTGCCAAAGCGACGCTGTCATGAATGACGGTAACGCTCGGTGCGGCATTGGCGACAGGCTGAGCGGTGGCAGGGTTGATGGTATGGCTATAACGAACGCCATCAAACTCAACCGAGTTGCGATAGCCGCCTGATGTGGCGATGTGTAGCCCTGTGGGCGAGCTTAGGGTGGTGAATATCTCTCGGTCTTGTACCGAGCTGCCCAAGATGGGTGCATCAATGGCAATCGTCCACGCCTTGCCTTTGGCATTCACGCCTTTGGTGGCGACTTCACCGCCAATCTCCACCATATAATCGCCAATCTGATATTGACTGGCTAAGACATCGGCGATGACATCCACGCCATAACCTTTGGCAATTGCCGAAAAATCCAGCCCGACGCCATCGTGGGTCTTGTGTAGCTCGTTGCCTGTTAAGACGACTTTTTTTAGCCCAACCTTACTGCCTGCCAGAGCGATTTCATCGGCGGTGGGCGGTGATTGTAGTCGCTCAATGCTCATCTGACTGCCAAAGCCCCACAGCTCAACCAATGGATATACTGTTGGGTCAAAGCTGCCGCCACTTGCCAAAAAAATCGTTTGGCTGTCGGTCAGCACCTGCGTAAAGTCCTTATCAATCGTCATGGGCGTGCTGCTGGGCAGACGATTAAACTTAGAAATTGTGCTGTCCTTGATGTAAGTGGACATGCTTTGATTGACTTCATTTAGACGGGCGTCGATGGCTTGTTGGATGACGGCAGGGTCATGCTTGCCCCCTTTAAAGGTGATGTGATAGCTTGTCCCCATCGTTTGCCCTTCGATGCTTTGGTAGTCGCTCTTTGGCGTACAGGCACTTAGGCAGATGGCGGATAGGGCGATGGTAGGAATCAGAAAATCACGCATGAACGGTCTCGGCTTGGTGGTTGTTACTGGTTTACATCTTTAACTGAATGGTCATCAGCTGGCGGTCTGCTAGGTCGAACAACCTTTCACGGGCGTTTAATAGCTGTCGTTCGGCTTTTGCGATTTGTTGTTTGGTCTTGTTGATGTCTGGCTTGTCGGTCGCCTGTAAGGCAGCTAGGGCGTCTTTTAGGGTGCTGACACCTTGATTATAGTCGTTTCGGATTTGCTTGGCAGCTGGCGTGTACAGCGTTTTTTGGTTGAATACTGTCTGTGCCTGTTCAAGCTGAGCTAGGGTGTTTTGTGTGTGCTTGATGAGCTTGTCTTTGGATTGGGCATTGCGAATGTAGTGAAATTGTGCCACATAAAACGACGCATCAAGCTCCTGCTCGTTGGTGGTGTGGATGAGCTTTTTGGTATCGACTCGCTCTGCTCCGACATAGCCAAGCAAGGCGAGTGCCAAGAGCATCAAGACCAGCAGTACTTTCTTTAACATGCACCATCTCTTTGATAACGACAAAAGACGAATTGCACCCCGCTTTTCTCATCTGTTTGAGTCTTAGACTGCCATACCTGTTTAAATTCATCAAGTATCGCAGGATAAAACGCATCGCCCCCAATGTCTAAATCCACCCGAGTAATCTCCAAAATATCGGCAATATCCAGGGTCTGGCGATAAATCTCTGCTCCGCCAATGATAAAGAGCTTATCTTGTCCATTTGCCAGTACATCAAGACTTGCCAACGCCAACGCCTGCTCTAAACTGTGGGCGACTTTGACACCATCGGCTACCCAAGTTTTATCCCTTGTAATGACCCAATTTATCCGATTGGGCAAGGGTTTGCCAATGCTTTCAAAAGTTTTTCGTCCCATAATGACCACGCCATTTGTGGTAATGGCTTTAAAGTGCTTTAAGTCGGCAGGGATATGCCACGCAAGCTGATTGTCTTTGCCAATACAATGATTGCGGTCAAAGGCGACGACTTGAACCAATGCAATGTTTTTGTTGTTTAGAGTTTGCTTGATGGTTGTTAAATTTGTCATATCACACCGCCACATCCGCCTTTATTCGCTCGTGCGACTGATAACCCACAATCTTAATATCCTCAAATGTAAAGTCAAATAAATCTTTAATATCAGGATTTAACTCTAACTGACATAATGGCAAAGGCTTGCGGGTTAATTGTAATTTGGCTTGTTCAAAATGATTGTGATACAAATGCGTATCGCCCCCTGTCCAAATAAACTCGCCCACCTTTAAATCACATACTTGGGCAATCATATGGGTTAAAAGGGCATAGCTTGCAATATTAAACGGCACACCCAAAAAGACATCGGCACTTCTTTGATAAAGTTGGCAGGAGAGTTTATTATTCACCACAAAAAATTGAAATAAAGTATGGCAAGGCGGTAAGGCAACTTGTCCTGCTTCAATCGGATTCCAGCCAGAGACAATCAAACGGCGAGAATTAGGATTGGTTTTGATTTCGTTAATCAGCCAAGACAGTTGGTCAAAGCCGTCTGTATTATAGTCGCCATTCTCGTTTTTGCTTGCCCCAAAGTTTCGCCATTGATGACCATAGACCGCCCCCAAATCACCTGCCTTTCGTCCAAAACGGGTGGTTTGCTCTGCCGTTGCCCACTCGTCCCATATCGTTACGCCATTGTCTTGCAAATATTTAACATTGGTGTCGCCTTTAATAAACCACAAAAGTTCATAAATAATGGATTTTAAATGCACTTTTTTGGTGGTGAGTAGGGGAAAACCGTCCGCCAAATTAAACCGCATTTGATAACCAAACACCGAGCGAGTGCCTGTACCTGTACGGTCGCCTTTGTCATCGCCATTGTTTAGGATATGGGAGAGAAGTTCTAGATATTGTTTCATGGTTTGTCTTATTTTTAGTGATTAAGTTATATGGTTTGGACTTTTTGCCAATCATAGACTTTATTTTTGTACGCCAAGCCCATCAAAATCACCCCTGCGATAATCATCGGCAGGCTATACAGTTGCCCCTTGCTCATCCACCCAAAAATCAGCTCATAGCCCACATCAGGCTGACGGAAAAACTCGGTGGTAAAACGACTGCACCCATAACCGAGCAAAAACAGGGCAGACACGGCATAACGAGGGCGAGGCTTGCTACTAAACCACCATAACAGCACAAACAACATCACACCTTCGGTAAAGGCTTGATATAGCTGACTTGGGTGGCGTGGCAGTAGGTGGTATTCGCCCATTTGTGTGGCGATGTTCATGAGTGTTGGGTTGGCACTGATGAGTTCATGGTCGGCATGGACGGCTTGGGGGAAATACATCAAGTGCGATAAATCGCCATGCGACACACGCCCCCACAGCTCGCCATTGATGAAGTTGCCGATACGCCCAAAGAGCAGTCCTGTCGGCACGCACGGAGCAATAAAATCCAGCACGGTAAAGGGGTGTTTTTTATACTTACGCCCAAAAAAATACATGGCGACAAGCACGCCCACAAAGCCGCCATGAAAGCTCATGCCGCCTTCCCATACTCTAAATAAATAAGCAGGATTGGACAAAAATTCGCCAAAGTTGTACAAGATGACATAGCCAATGCGACCGCCTAAAATCACGCCCAACGCCCCAAAAAATATCAAATCCGAGACCATCTCGCCAGTGAAGTCGCCCCGTTTTTTGCCACGATAGGTCGCAAGCAGATAGGCGAATAAAAAGGCAAGCAGGTACATCAGACCATACCAGTGCAGTTCAATGAATCCCAAATCAAGGGCGATGGGGTCAAATTGTGGGTGAGTCGTTGCCATAATAATTGTACTTACCAAATTGTGCGTTTAAGCATTAAAACTGGTTATTATAACTTAATTATGAGCCAAATTGCCAAATTAAAATTACCCCATCGGTCAAAACCTTGACCCAATTGATGTGGCAAGCTTGAGCAATAAAAAAGACCAAGCATAAACTTGGTCTTTGTTGGGTTATTATTGTCAGCGTCTTTGGGCGGGTAGGATCAGGTCATGCGTCAAAGGCAGCTGCTCTATCAACTCTTGTAGGGCTTTTTGATAAACCCCACGCTTAAAAGACACCACCTGATTGAGTGGATACCAATAACTTACCCATTGCCATTCGTCAAACTCTGGCTTTGAAGTATCAAAGCGAATGTGTTTGGCGTTGTTTTCATCTAAGCGAAGCAAAAACCATTTTTGTTTTTGCCCGATACACAAAGGTTCTTGATTGGTGCGAACATAGCGTTTTGGCAGACGATAACGCAACCAATCTTTGGTAACTGCAAGCAGTTCTACATGATGTGGGTGTAATCCAACCTCCTCGTACAGCTCACGATACATCGCATCAAGTGGGGTCTCGCCATAGTCGATGCCCCCTTGTGGAAATTGCCAGCTGTCGTGTCCGATGCGTTTTGCCCAAAGCACTTGCCCTTGTGTATTTGCCAAGATGATGCCGACATTGGCTCGAAAGCCGTCTGAATCAATCATGACTAAACTCTATTTAAAATTATTAAAATTCTGCGAAATAATCATCGCAGATACTTAGCTACTATTAAAACAAATTTTTGACAAAAAGTGTAATATTTTTTGCATTAAAATGTTTCATGGGGTGTTTTGGCGAATTTTAAAGATGGTTTTAAGGTAATAATAAAGATAAAAAGTAGATGGTATGTAAGTCTTGTGAGTCAAATTGATAAACTTGTTGTTTGGGCTGCCCATATCCTAAATAAACTTAAAATAAACCCAAGATGATGCTTGAAAAACCCACCTACAACCACCATCTACCCAAAAATCCATCTTATCATGAAATAATAAGGAAAACCCATGACCGACATGACTGCCAGCGTCTCTTGGCTAAAAAATGAAGCGATTAACTTTAACGCCGTAAGTGGCTCAGGGCATGAAGTGGTGATTGATTCTGCTCAACAACTGGGGGCAAAACCGATGGAACTGATGCTGATGGGACTGGGCGGTTGTGCCAGTTATGATGTGGTCAGCATTCTACAGAAGTCTCACCAAGCAGTCGCTGACATCCGCTGTGAAGTCTCTGCTAAGCGCGCCGACGCCATCCCTGCGGTGTTCACCGACATTCATCTGCACTTTGTGGTAACAGGCACAAACATCAAAGAAAGCCAAGTCGCCAAAGCCATCGAGCTGTCCGCCACCAAATACTGCTCAGCGTCAAAGATGCTCTCTGATGGTGGCGTGAACATCACGCACGACTATGAAATCATCGAAGTGGCATAAGTGGTCTGCCTAAGATGAATAGCGTCATGATGTTTGTGGCGAATTTTTCGCCAAATATCGACATTGCCATCAAGGCGATGCTCGTGGCGTGCTTGCTGCCTTTTGTGTTTGCATGGCTTGCTAAGGTGTCAGGCGGATTTAGGCGTGCGGACAATGCCGATCCACGAGCATTCTTGGCAAAGACCACGGGCATGGCGGCTCGCTTGAATGCCGCTCAGGCGAACAGCTTTGAGAGTCTGCCCATCTTTTTGGCGGCGGTCATTGTGGCGATGTATTGCTTTGTGCCGCAGAATGTCATCAATGTCGTCGCTTGGCTGTATGTATTGTTACGCATTGGCTATGGCATGGCGTATGCTCTAAATGTGCCGCTGGTGCGTTCGGTGCTGTGGCTGCTAAGCATCATTTGCTGTGTGGTGCTGTTTTATTTTGCGATGATTTTGGTGTGATGGCGAAATTGTAGCTTAACTGCATCAATGTTTACAATAAAAAACCGTGTCTTTGTTGCACGGTTTTTTGTGGGTTGGTCAATCAAAATACCGCTTTAATCCCTTTAATAATAGCTCACTCTCCACCGCCAAATCGCCCCTAAATTGAGCATTGAGCATATCCGCACCGCCACCTGTGAGCGTAATCTTAAAATCAGGATAGTCCGCCCGCACCGCCCGCACCGCCCCTACCACGCCAAACAGTACGCCATGATTGACCGCATCAAAGGTCGTCGTCCCAAGCTTAGTGCTGTCAAACCTGCCCGCCTTGACTGAAATCTGCTGCGTGCCTGCGTACAGGGCGTGGCGTTGCATATAGACATTGGGCAGGATATAGCCGCCCAAATGCACGCCCTGCTCAATCAAATCAATGGTCAAAGCCGTGCCACAGCCGACCACGCATTGTTTTTGGGTGGCATCTACCACCCCCAGCATTTGCAGCCACCTGTCCACGCCCAGCTCGTTTGGGTTGTAGTGGCTGGATAATAAGGGGTGATTGGCATCAACTTTGGCGAACTCAAACGGCACGGCAAAGCCCTGTAAAGTCCTGTCAATGGCGGTGTTGATTTTCTCGCCAAGTACACTAGAAATCCCCACAAATTCTGGCTCAAAACCTGCCAGCGTGCCAAGCAGCCCCAGTAGCAGCTCATTGGGGGCTTTTAGGTGTTCTTTGGCGTCATGGGCGATAATCTTATCATTATCAACCACCCAATATTTTAGGCGAGTATTGCCCAAATCCAGCCAGAGTTTTTTCATCATCGCTCCTTAATGTGTGTTTGGTTTGATTTTTGCCATGCCTGCAAACATCGGCTTAATATCGCCATCATCATTGAGTAACAGCTCGCCTTGATTGCCAATACCAATGCACTTGCCTTGGGCGTGAATGTCGTTCATGTTGTTTTGCATAAAAATCTGTATGTCTTGGTTAGTTAAGAGATGGCAGGCATTAAACTCATCAACAAAATGCTGTAAATACATCGGCTCTGTGCAGCGGTTGCACGCTTGTACTGCTTGAAATATCGCATTGGTCATCGGAATGTATAAATCTTTGGCGGATAAGGTTAAATGATCGTTTAGCTCTTTTAAACAAGTGGCTTGATACAGCCCATCTGTAATCACAGGCGAGCTATTGACATTAAGCCCCACACCGATGACCACACCAACAAGGGTATTTTTGTCATTTAATTTTTTAAAGACAGGCTCAATCAAAATGCCAGCCAATTTTTTAAACACGCCCAAACCATCATCATAAAAGCCAACATCATTTGCCCATTTAACACCAATTAGGGGTAAGTTATTTTTGGTGCGAACTTGGTTGATATTTTCAATGATTTTTAATTGAGCAATTTGATAACCCACTGCCAATGATAGTAAGCCTGATAATTGATGCAGATTAAAATCATCTTGACCAATCGGAACATATAAAGTCAAAAACACATTATCCGCCCCACTCACCCAAGTCCGTCCGTGTTGCCCACGCCCTGCACTTTGGTGGCTGGCGGTGTACAAGCATGGGGCGGTGTGGGGGTGCATGCCGTCTGCGATGGCATCAATAAGAGCGGTGTTGGTGCTGTGAATGCTGTCAAAATGATGATGAACGGTGGGGGTTAAAAATTGCATTGGCTGACAAAAGTACTAAAAATGGGCTATAATAGCACAATTTTCATAACGAATTGAGCAGGATTTGTAAATATGATGTATCTATGGTTTGTGATTGCAGGTGCAGTAGCAGGCGTGTGTGCAGGGCTGTTTGGGGTTGGTGGCGGTCTCATCATCGTCCCTGCCTTGGTGTGGATTTTGGGGGCGTATGCCTTTCCTGCCGAGATTATCCCCCATGTGGCAGTAGGAACGGCTCTGGCAACCATCATCATCACGAGCATCAGCTCGCTGACCGCCCATAATAAGAAAGGTGGCGTGCGTTGGGAAGTCTTTAAGAACCTAACTTATGGCTTGGTGATTGGGGCGTTATTTGGGGCGTGGGTGGCGACCCTGATTCATGGTCAATATCTACAAGGTCTCATCGGTGTGTTTGCCATCATCATGTCGATACAGATGTTTATGAAAAAAGCAGGCGAGAACATCAAGCCTCTGCCAAGCCCGATGAGCCAGAGCGTGGCAGGTGGGGTGATTGGCATGGCATCGGCGATTTTTGGTATCGGCGGTGGCAGTCTTAATGTGCCGTATCTCACACACGCAGGTCTGCCTATTAAACAAGCGGTGGGCACAAGTGCCGCGTGTGGTCTACCGATTGCCATCGCTGGGGCGTTAGGCTTTATGATATTTGGACAAAGCCATGTAGCGAATATGAGCGAGCCTGTGGCAGGCTTGATTGGCTTTGTGCATCTGCCTGCCTTTGTCGCCATCAGCGTGGCGAGCTTTATCACCGCCAAACTGGGGGCAAAAATCGCCCACAAAATGCCTGCCGATATGCTCAAAAAAGCCTTTGCTTGTTTGCTGATTGTGGTGGGTTGTCAGCTTATTTATAAGAGTGTGGTGTAATTTTGGAATAAAGGGCGTGAATAACACCCTTTATTTTTGATATTTTTATAGATATTTTGCTAATATCGCCTTTTTCTTATCACTACTTGCATTCATAATTTGTTCAGCTTTTTGGATTTGGTGTTCATATTGTTCAATTTGGGTGATGATGTTTTGTTGTTCAGATAAGATTGGTAATACAATTTTAATATTTTTTATTTTCTCCCAAGAAGCTCGTAGGTTGGGTAGAGCAATAGCGATACCCAACAGATTCAAGGCTTGGCTTAAAATGTTGGGTTTCGTACCTCAACCCAACCCACTGAGCTTTTACCGCCATCACCGATACCCAAAGACTATTAAAAGAAAGCCCTGTGTTATTTAGACGGTTTTTGTGAGTGGCGTTAAGTGGCGGTCTTTTAATTGGGGGTTTTAAGCTGATGAACCTCGTCAAAATAAAACATCGCTAAAATCCCGCCAAAATTTGCTATAATACCCGCCTTTATCCGATTACCAAAAACCACACCATGCGTCTAAAATCCCTAAAACTTGCTGGCTTTAAATCCTTTGCCAATCCCACAACCTTTACCTTTAAGCACGACATCACCGCCATCGTCGGACCCAACGGCTGCGGCAAATCCAATGTCATCGATGCGATTCGTTGGGTGCTTGGCGAGACGAGTGCCAAACAGCTAAGGGGTGGGGCGATGAGCGATGTCATCTTTGCAGGGGTGGAGGGGCGTGCAGGTAAGTCTTTGGCGAGCGTGGAGCTGACCTTTGAGCATACCCAAGATGAGAGTACAGGCATTCGCCATGCCCTAAACCTGTATCATGAGCTGACCCTTCGCCGTCAAGTGACCAAAGAGGGCAAGTCGGATTATTTTATCAATGGGTCAAGGGTGCGTCGCCGTGATGTGGTTGATGTGTTTTTGGGTACAGGGCTTGGGGCGAGAAGTTATGCGGTCATTGAGCAGGGCATGATTGGGCGGATTGTGGAGTCTAGCCCCATGCAGCTGCGTGAGTTCATCGAGGAGGCGGCAGGCGTGTCTCGCTATCAGGCACGCCGTGATGAGACCCAAAAAAAGCTTGATGAAGCCAAAGAGAACCTAGAACGCCTATCTGACCTGCAAGGCGAGCTTAAAAAACAACAACGCACCTTGCTGCGTCAAGCCGAATCCGCTAAAAAATATCAAGAATTAAACGACGAGCTGGCAAAGATTCATAAAGACGACTTATTAAAGCGTATCTTTGAAGCGTGGCAGTATCACGAACAAAAAAAGCAAGAGCAAACCATCAGCCAAGAAGAGCTGACCAAGCTCGAGAGTGCCACCAATAAAGCCAAAGCCGAGCTTGAACGCTTGTCTGATAAGGTCGCCGAAGGACAATGGCTAAAAGATGACGCCAAAGACAAATATCACAATGCCCAGATGGCAGAGCAGACCGCACAGCACAATTTCTACACGGTCAATCAAGAGCTGGCACAGGCTGATGACAAGATACTGCGTCTTAATGCCATCAGGGCAGAAGCTCATGATAGCATCGCCCATGCAACTGCCGAGCTTGATGGCATCAATCAGGAGCTGATTCAGATTGAGCCAAGTTTAAAAGAGCTTGGCGACAAACTTAGCACCAAGCAAAAAGAGCTGCAAGCCAACCAAGGCAGCTATCAGAGCGTGCGTGATGAGCTAGATGCTCTACAAGCTCAAAAAAACACGCTGGATAATGCCAAAAAACTTGCCGAATCCCAAAAAGAGCGAGTGCTTGCCAACCGTGAAAAATGGATAAAAAAACACAACGAGCTGATCCTAAATGCTCAAGGGCTTGGCGAGCAGGACAGCACCGACACCGAAGAGCTGGCACGCCTGACAGACGAGCTGTCTGCACTGACGCTACGCCAAGAATCTTTGGCAGAGCAAGACGATAAGGATAAACTCGACGAGCTTGCCAAGAGTGTGGAGACGCATCAAAAGGCACACACAAACCTTGAAAAACAGCATGCCGCCTTATCCAGTGAATACGACATCTTGCATAAGATGCTGCACGCCAAGCCTGCCACACTTTCTCAAAACCAGTCCAGCGGTACGACCAACAACTTTACGCATCTGCCGCACCTAAAAGATGTGGTGCGTCTTAGCAGTCGTGGCGAAGCGTTCGCTGGTGTGTTGGATGCGTTTTTGGGCTTTTGGCTGACCGCTCGGGTATCTGATGAGCTTGAAATCAAAGCAATACTATCGGTGCCCAATGACAAAGATAAGGCGGCAAGTCGTGCCATTTTTAAGACGGGTGGAGGCTATGGAGTTAATGTGGGTAAGCTCATCGCATTCGGTCAGCTGTTTGACGCCCCACGCTTAAAGCTGTTCGACAGCTGTTATCTGCTGGATGATGACAGTTCACCTGATTTACACAAGCTGTCTGATATGATTGCTGATGGCAAGCTGATTTTGACAAAATCAGGCTGGCTGGTTGGCTCGTTTGGCGTGGTGCATACCAGCAGTTTTGGCGGTCATTCGTCGGTGCTAAGCCAAAAGGCAGAGCACAGCAGACGCTTGGGCGAGCTTGAGACGGCACTTGATGAGCTTGAAGAGCAGATGAGTGAGAGCCAAAAAGAGCTAAAACGACTCGCCACGCAGTTTGAGAGTGCTAAGGTTGCTTATGATGAAAGACTGGCACAGATGAATGCTTTGTCGGCAACCATCCAGCAAAAACAGCAGCGATGTGCCGCCTTACAAACCAAAATCCAAACCGACGCCATCAAAAAAGAAAACTTTGCCAAAAACAAAGCCGCACTCGATGAGGAAAAAGACGACATCAGCAGCGAATTAAAAACCCTAGAAGCGGAGTTGGTACGCATCGATGCCAATCTTAGCGAGCATCTGCCACGCCATGAAAATGCCAAAAACAAGATGGCAGCGATGACCCAGAGCATGGATGCACTAACCCTTGCGGTCAAGGCGATGGCGGATGAGCATCAGGCGATACAGCTCAAGAGTGCCGCACTCACCCAGACCAAATCACACACCCAAAGACTGCTGGACATGGCAAAGAAAAATGCCGAACAAGCACAGCTTGACATTCAAGCCGCCAAAGACACCCAAGAGAAGCTGACTGCCAAGCTGCCCACGCTAGAAGCTGCCTTTAAGGATGCCAAGGCTTATACCTCCATGCTAAAAATCAGCAGCGAAGAGCACGAAGCCGCTGCCAAAGCCTTGCAGCTCATGCAGCTAAAACTGCAAGAGAACCTGACCGAAGCTCATTCAAGCTTCGCCAAAGCCCAAGCCGAATCCGCCCAAATCACGGCAGACACAGCGGTGGGTGAGAGCCGTCTGAATGACTTGGGCGATGAGATGAGGCGAATTGATGAGAAGTTTAATCTGCCTGCGACTTTGGCGGATTTTCGTGCCAAGCCGCCCAAGTTTAAGGACAATGCGGCTCGCATGGACGAGATTAAAGCAGACATCGCAAAGCTGGGTGCGGTGAACCTAGCGGCTGCCGAAGAGCTAAAAGAGCTAGAAGGGCGTGTCTCGCCGATGGACAGCCAGATTAACGACATCACCGAAAGCATGGCGAAGTTAAAAGATGCCATCGCTGCCATCGATGAGAAGACCAAATCGCTGTTTTTGACCGCCTTGACTGCGGTCAATGAAGAGCTAAATGCCTTGTTTAGCAAGGTGTTTGGCGGTGGGCAGGCGAGTCTTACGCTGATTGATGATGAAAATCTGCCTAAGTCTGATAAATGGCGAGCAGGACTGGTGCTGATGGCACAGCCAAAGGGAAAGAAAAACTCACGCCTAGCGGTGCTATCAGGCGGTGAGAAGACGCTGACTGCCCTAAGTCTCATCTTTGCGATTTTTAAGCAGCACCCTGCTCCGTTTTGTGTGCTTGATGAAGTTGATGCACCGCTTGATGATGCCAATGTGGGACGGTTCACCAGTCTGATTCATGAGCTGGCGGACAGCGTGCAGTTCATCTTTATCAGTCATAACAAACTTGCCATGCAAATCGCTGACGAGCTAAAAGGCATCACCATGCCGACCGCTGGTATTTCTAGTCTGGTAACAGTAAACCTAGAAGAAGCCGAGCGGTATATTGAGAGTTGATGTTAAAGTGGTATATCATTCAAGGCGATGGTTGGTATTGATATTAAAACAAACACCGCATTGGGATAAAATTTATTCGCATGATTGGGTGTCATTGCAAAAAAATAAGTAGCTTGGTGGTGAGTATCCAAGCTACTTATTTCTATGTTCATGGTTATTATTTTAAATACCCAGCAAACCCTGTCTTTAACTTAGCCAGTTTTGGCGGAATGGCGAAGTTACAGTAGCCTTGGGTGGGGTTGTTGGCGTAGAAGTTTTGATGATAGCTCTCGGCAGGGTGGAAGGTCGGGGCGGCTTGCACTCGGGTAACGACATCGATGCCGTCTGCTTGTAGGGCGTGGATTTTATCATCAATCACGCCACGCTGAGACTCATCGGTATAAAAAATCACCGAAGCATACTGCGTGCCAATGTCGTTGCCCTGACGGTTTAGCGTCGTGGGGTCATGTGTGGCAAAAAACACATCCAAAAGTACACCCAAATCAATGACGCTGTCATCAAATAGTACTTCAATCACTTCCACATGACCAGTTTCACCTGTGCAGACCGCTTCGTAATTGGCGGTGTCCTCCTGTCCGCCAGCGTAGCCAGAAGTTACCTGATGAACCCCTTTTAGGGATAAAAACACACTTTCGGTACACCAAAAGCACCCACCGCCCAAAATGATGCGTTGCATAAGTTTTCCTTATTTCGAAAAAATGATAAAATAAGCACACTTTTAGCATAACACATTTTTCATGACAAATCCAAACATGAACCAATCAGCCGACACGACCGCCAGCTCATCGCCCAGTCATGGCGGACACGACAGCTTATTTACCACACCACTGGATAAATTTGCCCGTTTTAGCTTTGATGAAGAAGTGGTGGCGTGCTTTCCTGACATGATTCGCCGCAGCGTACCGGGTTATGGGCAGGTGCTTGCAATGCTACCCATCTTAGCCAGACGGCATTTGTCCTATGGGCAGACGAGCGAGCAGGGCGGTCGTATTAGCCGCATTTATGACTTAGGCACATCGCTTGGGGCGGTGTCTTTTGCTTTGGCGGATAAGTTCGCCCCCGATGAGATTGAGATTCGTGCGGTGGACATATCTCGTCCGATGATTGAGCGTGCCAAAGGCGTGCTGGACGAGCATTATCCTAAGCATGACATCAAGTTCGTCTTGGCGGATGTATGTACGCTTGATTTTGAGCCGTGCGATATGATTGTGCTGAATTTGACCTTGCAGTTTTTACCACCAGAGCAGAGATTGGCACTACTATCAAAATGCCACGACGCATTGAATGATGGCGGTATTTTGATACTGACCGAAAAGACGCACGCCGTTGACGAGCAGGACGATGCGTGGCTGGTGGAGCGTTATTATGATTTTAAACGAGCCAATGGATACAGTGAGCTAGAAATCAGCGGCAAACGCAACGCCCTAGAAAATGTACTCATCACCGACACCGAGACAGCCCATCATGACAGGCTGGCGGCGGCAGGTTTTGAGCGAAGTTTGACTTGGTTTAAGTTTTTGAATTTTTTATCCATTATGGCATTTAAATGATTGGGTGGTTTCATAAAGCCAATCACACAACCAAAAAAAACTGGAAAAATCCATGCAGCACACCAATAATAATGAACCATCAGGCATTGAACATAGTTCTGCCATCGGCATCCAAAGACGACAGAATATTTTTTCTAAGATTATTTTTGCCAGTCGCTGGTTGCAGCTGCCCATTTATCTGGGTTTGATTGTGGTACAGCTGATTTATGCTTATAAGTTTTTAAAGTCGCTTTGGCACTTGATTGTCAATCTTGGCACGATGAACGAGAACGCCATTATGTTGGCAGTGCTGGGTCTGATTGATGTGGTGATGATTGCCAATTTGCTCGTGATGGTAGTGGTCGGTGGCTACGAGACTTTCGTCTCACGGCTCAATGTCGATGACCACCCTGACCAACCAGAGTGGCTCAGCCATGTCAATGCGTCCGTGCTCAAAGTCAAACTGTCGATGGCAATCATCAGCATTTCTAGCATTCATCTGCTACAGACTTTCATCAACGCATCCAACATGAGCGAAGCGACCATGAAATGGCAGCTGCTGCTACACTTGGGCTTTTTGGCATCCGCCATCGCCATCGCCTATACCGACAAACTGCTACATCAGCACCACTAAACGAATACACGACCATGAACAATACCATATTTAAGGCGGAGCAGGCACTATATCTGTATTTGCTCCAAATGAGCAAATACCATCCAAAGGCAGGCGAGTGGCTGTCATGCCTGCCTGCTTGGTTATCAAAAATCAAAGACAAAAGCCGCTATGCTCACGCCCCATTTTATGCGTCCGCCATCGATCGCCTGCCACAGATTGCAGCCAAAGAAGTGCAGCTGACGAACAAGGTCGAAGCGGTGATTGATTGGCAAATGGCGGATTTTAAAAAAACCGACAGCCTACTTAGAAATCTAAAACCGTGGCGAAAAGGACCGTTTTATTTAAGTAGTGATGCAGATAAGAGCATCCACATTGATACAGAATGGCGGTCGGATTTTAAATGGGAGCGAGTACGCCCGCATTTAAATTTGCATAACAAACGCATCTTGGATGTCGGTGGTGGATCGGGCTATCATGGCTTTCGGATGCTTGGCGATGGGGCAAAGTCGGTGATTGTGATTGACCCGTCGTGCCTGTTTTATCATCAGTTTATGGCGATGAAGCACTTTTTGGGGGTGGATTTGCCCGTGCATTATATCCCTGTGCCATTAGAGAGCGTGCCAAAAGACAGCGAGCTGTTTGATGTGGTGTTTAGCATGGGGGTGCTGTATCATCGTGCGTCGCCTTTTGAGCATTTAGAGCAGTTAAAGGCTCAGCTGAATAAAGGCGGTACGCTGGTGCTAGAAACTTTGGTGGTGGACGGTGATGAGCATACGGTACTCGTGCCACAAGACCGCTACGCTCAGATGAATAATGTGTACTTTTTGCCGAGCATTGCCGCCTTGTCCAAATGGCTGACTAAGGCAGGGTTTGATGATGTACGCTGTGTGGATGTGAGCATTACCAGCACCGATGAGCAGCGACCGACCGAGTGGATGGATTATCATTCGCTGGCAGACTTTTTGGATAAGGCGGATGACTCAAAAACCATCGAAGGCTATCCTGCTCCCAAGCGTGCGGTGATGATTGCCAAAAAGCCTTGACCAAAAAGCCTTGATGGGTAGCGTAGGCTGGCTTGGGGCTTGACCAATCAGGGTTTAACGAAGCGACCTACTGATGAGCGGCTGATTAGATGAACCACTTTGCCAACACCCATTCGATGACCAGTTTGGCAAGAAAACCAAAAAAGCCCATGCCCAACGCCACAAAAATCCAAAAGGTGCCTTGCTTGCCTGCGTTGGATTTTTTGGAGATGTCCCACATGATAAAGAACAAAAAGCCAATAAAAATCGGCAGTAGGATGTATAAACCCAAGGCGGTGATGGCGGCTTCAGAAACAGCAAAAATCATAGCGTGCCCTTTTGTATTTTGATGATAAAATTGGATGGCTTTATTATAGCACAGTTGTGCTGTGGTGGCGTGATGATTTGTTGTGCTGATAAATCTTAACGAGATGATGAAAATTCTCCACAGCATCCAAAAAACTTGCTACAATAATCAACAACTTATTTGTGAAACATGAACATGACAAAAAAAACCAAATCTTCTGCGGTATATAAAGAGACCGAAAAGCGAAAAAGCTCAGGTCTGATGAGTCTGCTTTGGATGATTTTAGGGCTAATTATTGCAGCAGCGTTGGCGGCAGCGGTGTATTACTCACCCCTGTTCGACGGCTATCGCAGCGGTAAGATTACCATCGAAGACGAGACGCAAGTAACCCCAATCGCCAAAGAGCAGGCGACTTCACCAAGCAGCCACAACCTAGACCTGACCCAGCACGAACCGAAACAAAATGAGATGGTGCCAGCACCTGATTATGAGTTTTATGACATCTTGCCCAAGCAGGATTTTCGTAGCATTCCTGAAGGGGTGGGCGTGCAAGGGATGGCGGATGATGACAGGGTGTTGGGGGCGGATGCGGTCGTAGAAGCCAAGGTGGATAAGACTGAAGAAGCCCAAATCCAAATCATCGAAGAAGATGCCACTTATGATGGTCAAGATGGCAGCGATGAGACGACCATCAGTCAGCCGACCACCACCTATATCCTACAAATCAAAAGCTATCCTAGTGCCAAAGATGCGGACGAAAAGCGAGCCGAAGTGATGCTGGCAGGCGTGGATGCGATGGTGGTGCGTCGCATGGATAAGCAGACCAATACACAAGTATATCAAGTGGTATCCATGCCGATGAGCAGCCGCCAAGAAGCCAGCGATGCTCTGTTTAAGCTGCGTAATAATGGCATTGATGCACTCATGGTGGAACAGCGTCGCAGACAGTGAGTTTTGCAACTGTCTAAACAAAAAACCTGCTATGTTGGCAGGTTTTTTGTTTAATTAAACTGGTGTATTAGTGTGCGTTTTTGTGTTTTACTTTTTTAAATAGTACATAAAACACCAGTACCACCAAGCCCGCCAAAAAGCCAACCACGCCATTATAAATCGTCTCGGTCAGCCCACCAAACACACCTGATAATGCTACCAAATCTTCTGCCTGATGGTGCAAAATGTCAATACCGTGTACCAAAATACCGCCACCGACTAAGAACATGGCAAGTGTGCCAGCGATGGATAAAAACTTCATGAGCTTTGGGGCAAAGGCGAGGAGTAGATTGCCCAGCTTTTTGCTGCTTGCATCAGGCTTGTTGATGAGATTAAGACCAGCATCGTCAATCTTTACGATAAGAGCAACCAAGCCATAAACACCAACCGTCATCAAGATGGCAATGGCACTCAGCGATAGGGCTTTGGCCTGCAAGGTGCTGGCGGTCATCACGCCAAGCGAAATCACCACAATTTCAGCCGATAGGATAAAATCGGTACGAATCGCCCCTTTGATTTTCTCTTTTTCAAGAGCGACCAAATCCACCGACTCATCAGCATTGGCAGCCAGTCGCTTGGCATGAGCCTGCTCATCGTCCAGCTCGTGTGGCAGTAGGCTTGGGGCAAATTTATGCACCACTTTCTCCGCCCCTTCAAAGCACAAAAACAGTCCACCAATCATCAGCAAGGGCGTGATGAGCCATGCCGCCACCGCACTGATGATAAGGGCGGCAGGCACCAAGATGAGCTTGTTGATGAATGAGCCTTTTGCCACCGCCCAGACCACAGACAGTTCACGGTCGGCACGCACGCCTGTTACTTGCTGTGCGTTTAGGGCAAGGTCGTCGCCTAGTACACCTGCGGTTTTTTTGGTGGCAAGTTTTGTCATTGTCGCCACATCATCTAAGATGGTACTGATGTCATCAAGCAACATCAGCAAACTACCACCAGCCATAAGAACTCCTAAGTTGGATATTAAAAAATCGGCTTATTATAGCGAGCTTTTTGGCGAAAATGATAGGATATTTGTAAATTTGTTAAGTATGATACAAAATTATCACAAGCATCAAGCAAATTAGTCCAACTTTTTGGCAAAATAATCATTGCCAAACCATCTAAATCCTATGAAAAATGTGGGATTTTATGGCATAATAAGCAGACAGTGTTTTTTAGTTTTAGTTTTAGTTTTATTTGGAGAGACCATGAAAGTTCAATTTGTCGCCGCCGCAGCCTTGGCAATGCTGACCTTAACCGCCTGTGGTGGTAAGCACGAAAAAGTACACGCTGTGGATAAGTTGGCAGAAGCAGAAGCTGCCGCCCTAGAAAAAGCCCCAAAAGCCGAAGAAGTCAAGTTTGATGACCACGGTCAGCCACCTTTTGCCGCAGTTGCTGCTGATGCACCTGCCACAGATGCAGCGACAGCTGAACAGCCAGCAGCCGAAGCAAAGAGCGAAACCACCACAGAAGCCGCTCCAGCCAATACTGAGCAGCCAGCCGAAACAGACAAGGCAGCAGAAGCCACTACCGAGAGCAAATAATCAGACTGATTGTTTGATGGCTTGATAGATTTTGGTTGTATTTGCTTAATTTATCGGTTATAATATTCAGATTGCCTAAATCTGTGGGTTTGGGCAATGCCGCCGAGCGGATTATTTAAAATTGTTCCGATTTGAGCTGATGCCCACGCCCAAGACCGTGCCGCTAATAATATAATACAGCCTAATCGATGCCACTTGTCTTGTATTAGGAGCTACTATGCCTTTAGTTAAGGTAAAAGAGAACGAACCAGTTGACATCGCGATTCGTCGTTTCAAGCGTGCTTGCGAGAAAGCAGGTGTTTTGGCTGATGTTCGTAAAAAAGAATTTTTCGAAAAGCCAACGCAAGAGCGTAAGCGTAAAAAAGCTGCCGCTGTTAAGCGTTACAAGAAAAAAGTATGGCGTGAGCAAGTTCGCACAGTACGCAAGTACTAATCCGAACTGCCACAGCATCTTTTGCTGATAAGACCCTTGATTGCTAATTGCCATCAAGGGTTTTTCTTTGTCGATGGGTTTTGCCATCAAAGCCATTAAAAAATGCCAAATCGCACAACAAAAAGACCTGCACAGTGGCAGGTCTTTGTCGGCTGATAATATCGATGAATTATTCAGCAGCTTCGACGGCTGTTTCAGCGTTTTCAAGTGGTGTTGCAGGTGATGCCGCTGATGGACGCTGTGCACCAACTTCTTGGGTTTTTTGCATATCAACCAAAGCGGCATCGGCTTTGACTTGAGCGTCGTACTCATGACCTTCACCCACTGGGTATTCGGTGCTATCAACTAAAGAGAAGTTACTTTGCTTGTAGAATACTTTGTCAGACGCTTTGGTCATGGCGTTACAGCCAGTCAAAACAACAGCAGCTGCAGCAACAAGGGCAAGTAGTTTCATAGTGTTTTCCTTAAAATCAAGGTTGGATTTGGGTAACAATTGTTCGCATTATAGCAAATTAAAATACCTTGGCAAATCTATGGATACAGTATTGATACAAAAACATCGGTAAAAGGGGTGGCTTTGAGCATTTTTTGACTAATTATTGGTAAAGTCAATCATAAAATAAGAAAAATATTAGAAATATTAACTATAAATCCTTAACAAAATTAGGTATATTATAGGCGTGTTGTCCAATGCGGCTGACATTATAATAACGATGAAAAATACCAAAAAAGCGAGGCAATATGAAATACCCAGCGAAATTTCCTTTGACACTTGGCGTGGCGATGCTTGCTCTGACGCTTGGTGCGTGCGGCGGTGATAAGGCAGAACCTACGCCCAAACAAAGTGCCAAAACCGAAACGCCAGCACCAAAGACAGCAGAAGCACCCGCCCCGGATAAAGCCGAAGTGGTACAAGAGCCTGTCAAAGAGACGGCGGCAGAGCCAGCCAAGCCAGATACACCAGCGGACAATACCGCCAATGCAGCAGCCGATACCGCCAGTCCTGTCAAACCTTTATCCATCGCAGAAGGTAAAAAACGCTATGAGCAGACTTGTAAAGTCTGTCATGATCAAGGTCTGCTGGACGCTCCAAAACTGACCGACAAGGCAGAATGGGCAAAACGCCTAGAAAAAGGCGTGGATACTTTGCATCAGCATTCCGCCAAAGGCTTTAATAAAATGCCAGCACAGGCGGTTGGGGGAGTAACCGAAGCTGAAGTTTATGCGGCGGTTGATTATATGCTTGAACAAGCGAAGTGATGATTGCTTGCTTTGGATGATAAAAACATTTGTTAATAAAGCGTGTATCATCAGTATGGCAAATGGGCTATTAGGTATGACCTGTAGTCCATTGTTTTGGGTAGATTTTGTGTTATCTGCTCTGCCCATATTTGGTTTTTAAAATCGGAATGACAGTCGATAACATCGCCGAGCCAATCACCAGCACGCTCCCAACCGCCATCAACAGCGTCATCGTCTCGCCCAGTAGCACCATTGCCAGTAGCACGCCAAATACAGGTTCTAAACTGATTAACATACCGCTAATATGAGCAGGGGTTTTGGCAAGTCCCAAGTTCCATAGTTTATAGGCAAGCCAGCTACAACACACCCCTAAGTATAGCACTGATAATAAGCCAAGCCAATTAAAATCAACTTGCCAATTTTTTACCAAAACCAGCGAGAAGGGTAAGCATAAAATCATGCCCTACACCAAGATGGTGGAGGTATAAACTTTGTTATCAAGCCTTGCCATCACTTCTTTGGCGACATATAGGCTAAGAGCAAAGCCTGCCCCTGCCAAAAAGACCAATGACAGCCCAAACAAGTCCACCGCTCCATCGTCTTTTGAGCCTAAGACCAGCAGGCAAATCCCCAAAAATGCGATGGCACTTAACGCCCAGTCATAGAGAGCGACTTTACTTTTAAAGAGTAAAAAGCCCAGCACCAGCACCAGTATCGGCTCTGTGCCGATGACCACCACCGCACTACTTGCCGATGTGTAAAAAAGCCCCATGAACTGCATAAAAATGCCAATGGGAAACATGAGCAAAGAAATGCCCCAGAGTTTTTTGCGAGTGGGTTTATCAATGGTGGGATAAGTTTTGATAAAAAAGGGCAAAACAATCAGGCTTGCGATGATAAAGCGTAACTGTATGGCAAGGGCAGGGTCAAACATGGTGTAGGCATATTTGCCCGCCACGAACGAGCTTGCCCAGATGAGCAGGGCGGTGATGATGTAGAACATGGTGTATTGCTATGCCCTAAACCCTATCATCTCGTCTTAGCCAAGTGGCGATAGAAAAACGCTGACGGTGGGTGATTTCTACTTGGTGTAAAAGATTACTGCCAAAAATCACAAGTCGGTTTAACTGTGGCATGAGCTGTATGGTCTTATCTGTCTTATCCACGACTGTAATTTGACCGCCATCATCTGCCGTCCAGTTATCATTTAAATAAAACACCGCAGAAATCACTCGCTCGTCTCGCCCTTTGGGGTTGTCTTTGTGCCACTTGTAGCCAAAACCAGCAGGATAGCAGGCATAATGGGCTTCTGATGAGCGAATGCCTGTATAGAGCGTGGCGTTAAAATACCGCCCAAGCTCATCAATGGCACAAAGGTATGCCGACCCCACAGGGCAGGACTCATCAATCCAGCGAATGCTGTCGCCACGAATGGCACTCGCTCGCTCGCCGTGCGTGAGCTTGGCTTCTTTATAGTCGATAAAACCGCTCTCATCTTGCAGGGCGGTTAAGTTGTCTGCCCCAAAGACATCATCAAGCACCATCGTGCCTGTGGCGATAAAATCATCAAGTTTGGCATCGACAAGTGTGTGCCAGTCGGTAGTAAACGCTGTGTGGGTCGTCATAATCAAATAAATAAAAATAGCCAAAAATCGTGAGTTATGCTACCATAAGTCATTTAAAATAACACGCACTTTTATCATGAATTATAAACACGCCTATCATGCGGGCAACTTTGCCGATGTTGCCAAGCACATTTTGTTATTGCAGCTATTATCCCAGTTTTCTGCTAAGAGCAAGCCCTTTTATGTGCTTGACGCCTATGGTGGGCGTGGGCTGTATTCGCTTGATAGTGATGAGGCGACTAAGACGGCTGAGGCGGATAAGGGTATTCGTGCTTTGGAGCGTGCCAGTCTTGGCACACCGCCAAAAGCCATCGCCCAGTATCTGCTAGACCTTGATACTGCTCGTAAGACCTATGACAAGCATGTCTATCCAGGGTCGCCTTGGTGGATCGCCAATCACGCCATGAATCACAGTAAAGACGCCCCAATTAGAGCCGAAGCATTCGAGGCGGTAGCGGACGAGTATGACGCTCTTAATTATCAGCTGTATCAGCTGCCCATTGGCGTTCATCATCGCAATGCCTTTGAGGGTGTCCCTGCGGTACTGCCACCCAAAGAAAAGCGTGGCATTATCCTACTTGACCCGCCCTTTGAGCAGGAGCATAAGGATTTTAGCCGTTTGGTGGATTTATTGGTGGCAAGCCATAAGAAATTTGCCACAGGCTGTTTTGTGCTTTGGTATCCTATTAAAAATGTCGAGGCGGTGGAATTATTTTATAAAAAAATGAAACGCACCGAGATTCGCCGTCAGCTGGTTTGTGAGCTAAACCTATACCCCAACGATGTGGCGGTGGGCATGAATGGCACAGGACTGCACATCATTAATCCGCCTTGGCAGTTTGATGAGTACGCCAAAGAGATTTTACAAACGCTTGCCCCAATTTTAAAGCCAAAAGACGCCCCTGCCATGAGTATCGATGAGATGGCGGTGGTCAAATGGCTGGTTGGGGAATGATTTTAAAAGTTGCTAATTAACTTATTTTTGGGTAAATTTGTAGGGGCGAATGGCAATTCGCCCAATATCAAAATATGAGATAATTAACGATAACCCATTGATTTAAAAATAAAAACACCATGACAATCCAGTCCCCACATTCCCAAAAAGACCCAGACGACCACGACGGCATCACCTTTGAGGTTGTTGAGACCGAGCAGGACGGCGACCAAAAAAAGGTCAGTCGTGGCGTGTACCTTGTGCCAAACCTGTTCACCACAGCGTCCATGCTTTCGGCATTTTTCTCCATCGTCGCCAGTAGCGAAGGGCGGTTTCATCAGGCGTGTCTGGCGATTTTTGTGTCGGCATTCTTAGATGGCATGGATGGGCGAGCCGCCAGAATGCTTAACGCCCAAAGCCCCTTTGGTGAACAGCTTGATAGTCTTGCCGACTGCATCGCCTTTGGGCTTGCCCCTGCGGTACTCATGTATCATTTTGTTTTGCATGATTTGGGTAGAATCGGACTTGCTTGTGCTTTTGTATTTTCGGCGTGTGCGGCATTTCGCTTGGCGAGATTTAATGTACAAATCGGCACGGTGGATAAAAAATACTTCATCGGCGTGGCAAGTCCACTGGCAGCCATTCTCATCACATCGGCGGTCATGGTCGCAAGAGACCATGCGACATTCGCCCCCCAGATGCTTGCCATCGCTTGTGCGGTGTGGACGGTCATCTGCGGTCTTTTGATGGTCAGCAACATCAAATATTACAGCTTTAAAGAATTTGACCGACAAAAAGTGCCGTTTGTTGGGTTATTACTTGGTTTGCTTGTCATGAGTATTGTGTTAAATGACATTCCTGTGGGGATATTTGCCATTGGGGTGATTTATGCCTTGTCGGGGTTTTGGACGACCTTGATGGCGAAAAAGGCAAAATAAGAATTTACCCATTTTATTTGTCTTGGTGATTTTGGGATTGACAATGCTTAAAATAATCGTTCGTACACTATCAGCGTTCAGCCAAAATTATGTCTAAATTC
The DNA here is from genome assembly GCA_030525825.1 of Moraxella sp. Lineage (GTDB taxonomy): Bacteria > Pseudomonadota > Gammaproteobacteria > Pseudomonadales > Moraxellaceae > Moraxella. The sequence goes on along the minus strand of JAUNDZ010000009.1, from coordinate 4,823 downwards.
TGTTAAAAAACAATACTTTAACGGATTAAATTCCTATATTTCTCAAAGCCTGCCGTTTGGTGGGCTTTTTTCGTGTCTGTTATCTTTCAAAGGCGGTGCAAAATGAGTGATGCCGCCAAAATCTCAACAGCAGAAAAAACTGCTAAATCCGCCCAAAGCAAATCCAAACAGCGAGTTGCCAATCATGGCGAAGTCTTTACCGCCGAGCGTGAAGTCAATGCGATGCTAGATTTGCTCCCAGACCCTATCTGGCAGGGAAGGCAGAGCATTGGCAAATCGTTTTTGGAACCTGCTTGTGGCACGGGCAATTTTTTTGGCAGAGATTTTAAGCCGAAAACTAAATATCGTCTTAAAAAACGCCCAAATCAACAAAAGCCAAAAATCTCCCAAATATTCCCAAGAGCATTATGAGCGAGATGCCATCTGGGCGATTTCGTCCATCTATGGTATTGAGCTGCTGCCTGATAATTGTGCCGAGTGCCGAATTCGTCTGTTGGATATTTTTAAAAAGCATTATCAGGCTTATTTTAAGAATATCAATCAAAGTGTGATTGATACCGCTCAATTTTTATTTGCCAAAAACATCGTCGGTGGCAATGCCTTGGATTTAAAAGATTTGGCAGGCGAGCCGATTGTATTTAGTGAATTTAAATTCATAAGTACCGTGATGGTAAAACGGCGTGATTATATTTATGAGAATTTGGTAGAAAAAACTGACAATCAAATCAGCCATCAACAAGGCTTTATCGCCAAACCTATCAAAGACTACCCACAAACCCACTTTTTAAAATTAGCAGAACAAGACTAGGAGTATCACATGACGGAATTTGCAATTAATAGCAACATCACCCCTGATTTGGACAAGATGAGTCAAGGGCAATTATCCCTATTCGCCCCAGTCTATAACCCTGATGTACTAGACTTCTTATCCAGTCTTTCTAATGATGAAGTCTTTACATCGCCAAAACTTGCCAATTTAATGCTTGATTTATTACCCAATGAAATCTGGTCAAATGCCAATGCCAAATTTTTAGACCCTGTGTGTAAATTAGGCGTATTCCTGCGAGAAATTGTCAAACGACTGGATAAAGGATTGGAAAATCAAATACCAGACCGTCAAACTCGTATTAATCATATTTGCAAAAATCAAGTCTATGGCATCGCCATTACTTATTTGACCGCCCTATTATCACGCCGTAGTGTGTATTGTGCCAAGATTGTCAATTCGTCTTTTTCTATTTGTGATGAATTTGATGATGAAATGGGCAATATTATTTTTGGCAAAAGTGAGCATATTTTTGATAATGGCAAATGTCGTGAATGCGGAGCAAGTGAAGGGGTATTTGGTAAGCGAGACGGCTTAGAAAACCACGCTTATGCCTTTATTCATTCTAATATTGATACTGTATTTAAAGAGATTTTAACGATGAAATTTGATGTGATTATTGGTAATCCGCCTTATCAGTTGAATGTTGGAAATGATGGTGGAAATAGCTCAAAAGCCAAAGCAATTTATCATTTATTTATAGAACAGGCAATGAAACTTAAACCACAATATTTGGTAATGATTACACCAAGTAGATGGATGACAAGAAGCGTAGAAGGGATTTCTCCTGAATGGATTGATAATATGTTAAGTTCAAAAAACTTTAAAATTATACACGATTTTGAAAGTTCAAAAGAGTGCTTTCCTAATTTATCACAACCTATTGAGGGCGGTGTTAATTATTTCTTATGGGAAAAATTTTATAATGGAAAGTGTGAATATATTTATCATAAAGAAAATGGAAATATTTTTCAAAGAAATGATTTTATTGATGCTAATAATATTGGTATCGTTATTAGAGATCCTAATTCATTTAAAATTATAGGCAAAATAGAAAAATTTCATAAAGATTATTTTTTATGTGAAGATGATAATTTTTCATCTTTGGTTAGCCCAAAAGATTTTTTTTACTAATAAAGAATATTTAACATCAAGTTGGAAAGGGTTTAAGAAAAATCCAGATGATGATTTTTGCGTCAAATATTACTTAAATAAAGATGTGTTATCAACAGGATTTGCTTGGATAAATGAAAAACAGATACCAAAAAACTGTGAAAGTAAAAATTTACATAAAGTTTATATTCCAGCAGCCAATGGATCTAATACATTGATATTAGGAAAACCATTTTACGGAGAGCCAAATAGTGTATGTTCTCAAACCTATTTGGTTATTGGCTACAATCCCAAAAAGCACTCTTTAACTGAACAGCAATGCCATAATATTATTTCTTATATTCAAACCAAATTTTTTAGATATTTGGTAAGTATCAAGAAAAAAACACAAAATGGAGCAAGGGGTGTTTATCAGTTTGTACCTTTGCAAAATTTTGATGAAAGTTGGTCTGATGAAAAATTATATATAAAATATAGGTTATCAAAAGATGAAATTAATCTTATTGAAAATACAATTAGCCCAATGGATAACGATACTGGCGAAAAGGTTAAAAAATCTCGTAGTAAAAATAAAGCACAAGAAAAGTTAGATTTGGAGAGTGGTGATGAGTAATGCAATTAGAATTGAAAGCGTTTCAGATTTTGTAAATGCTTTATCAGAATTGGGTGAATGCAATAAAGATAAATCACGGTTTTTTCGTGGGCATTCTAATTGTTGTTACCAACTCATTCCAAGCATTTATCGGCAAAAATATTTGATAGAAAATGAACATAGAATTATTCAAGATGCCTTTACTTATTGTTCAAATTATTTTTCTGATAATGAAACATTATTTGAAAAATTAGTTAAACTACAACATTATGATTATAAAACAAGGCTTTTAGATATTACATCTAATGCTTTGGTTGCTTTATATTTTGCGATTGATAATTGCAAAACTAATGAAGTGCAAATAGATAAAGAAGTAGATGGCGAAGTTATTATATTTGATATACCAACCAATGAAATAAAATACCCTGATAGTGATACTGTTGCTATTTTATCGGCAATTTCTTTACAAAATAGTGATTTTGATATAGATAGTATTTCTATTATTTCTCAATATTTTGGAAATAGAGAAAAAGCATTGTATTTTAAAAATGAAAGTGATATTGTTAGCTTCCTACAATCAGAACCAAAACAAAAGCAATTATTTGATACAATACAATATCTTATCTCAGAAATTGGTAAGTTGCCAAATAATGAACAAAATAAAATAATAAATCCAATTTTAATAAAAGAGTTTAATAGTCAAGAACAAATAATAAAAATATTAAATGATATTCGTAAAGATAAACCTTATTTTTTGCCAAATATTCAACGAGAACATTTCAACCAAGTTTTGTGCGTAAGAGCAAAACATACCAATCCAAGAATTTTAAAACAACACGGTGCTTTCTTGATTTTTGGTATCAATGGTAGAAAAATTTATCCAGCAACAATGCAAGATTGGCAAAGAACTATCAATAACAAAAGAATAATTATTGATAGACATTCCAAGAAAAAAATTTTAGACGAATTGGAATATTTTGGTATTTCAAGACAAACCTTATTTCCAGAATTAGATAAACAAGCAACCCAGATTATTAATCGTTACAAGGATATTTAAAATGACCCAATTTTCCCCAATCCATACCCCAAAAATCTATGTCTATTCCGACAGCCGTTATCCCAATGCCCTAAAAGTCGGCTACACCGCCCAAGAAACGGTGGGCGAGCGTATGAAACAGCATTATCCAACCATTACCCCAAGCCAAAGCTGGCAAGTGGAATTTGAAACTTTGGCGATAAAAAATGATGGCGGTTATTTTAAAGATTTTGCTGTTTTTGCTGAATTAAAGAAAATGGGGGTAAAACGCATTGCAGGCGAATGGTATGAATGTGATATTGATACAGTCAAAAACGCCATTTTAAACATCAAAAATAACAAAACTTTTGAGAAAAAACGCACCAATGATTTTAAAATGCGTCCAGAACAACAAATGGCGGTGGATAAAACCGTGCGTTATTTTAATGCCATTAAACAAGACAAAACACACAATCGCACACCGCATTTTCTTTGGAATGCCAAAATGCGATTTGGCAAAACTTTTGCGACTTATCAATTAGCCAAAGTGATGAATTGGCAAAGGGTGTTGATTGTAACATTTAAACCTGCGGTAAAAACGGCTTGGGCTGATGATTTAAATAGCCATATTGATTTTAATGGTTGGCAATTTATCAGCCGTGATAGTGATTTAACGATAGAGAATTATGATAAAAACCGCCCAATGGTATATTTTGGTTCATTTCAAGATTTGTTGGGCAAAGATAAATTTGGCAATATCAAGGCAAAAAATGAATGGCTACACACGATGAATTGGGATTGTGTGGTATTTGATGAATATCATTTTGGGGCGTGGCGTGATAATGCCAAAAATCTATTTGCCAAAGATGAAGAGCTGGCACAAAAGGCAGTAAAAGATGAATATACTGAAATGGAATTAGATACCCAAAATATGGATTTTGATGAAAGTCAGCTACCCATTACCACTGCTCATTATTTGTATTTGTCAGGTACGCCATTTAGAGCGATTAGTACAGGCGAATTTATTGAGGAGCAGATTTTTAATTGGACTTATTCAGATGAACAAAGTGCCAAACTAAATTGGGATAATTCAAAAGGTGATAATCCATATTTATCATTACCGCAAATGATGTTATTAACCTATCAATTACCAGAGCATATTCGCCATATTGCCAGCGATGGGCAGTTTAATGAATTTGATTTGAATGAGTTTTTTAAGGCCACAGGCAAGGGCGATACGGCTGTTTTTAAACATCAAAATGAAGTACAAAAATGGC
>JAUNDZ010000008.1 GCA_030525825.1 Moraxella sp. | reverse complement strand
ATTTTGACATGATGGCTGTCATCGTGTGGGCAGGTTTTGGTGCTTGCCATCGAGCCACACGCATCACAATAAAAAGTCCAGTCAATTTTTAAAGGCTTGGTTTGTAGGGCGTTGGGCGGTAGGGTGTCAAAGATTTTTTGGGCATCAAACGCCCCATAATAATCGCCCACCCCTGCATGGTCTCGCCCTACAACCAGATGACTGCACCCATAATTTTGGCGAAATAGGGCGTGGAGCAGGGCTTCTTTGGGTCCTGCATATCTCATATCAAGCGGATAGCCTGATTGAATGACGGTGTCTTTTTTAAAATATTTGTCAATCAACACGCCAATCGCCTCTTGACGCACATCAGCAGGAATGTCGCCTACCTTTAATTTACCCAGTAGCGAATGCACCAACACGCCATCGCCGATTTCTAGGGCGATTTTGGCAAGGTATTCGTGCGAGCGGTGCATAGGGTTTCTTGTCTGAAATGCTGAGATGGTTTGCTAGCCTTTTTGTTTAAAAGTGGCACGAGTCTGGGCAGGGGTTTGATAAATCTCTGGATAGTTGGTAGGAAATTCGCCTTGTGAGAATACTTGTACTTTTCCACCCAAATATACCTCGCCACTATCTAGCACTTGTGCCACACCCACATGGTTGGGATCGGTTGTGCCAAAGGTGGACTGGCATTCGGCTTGCTTGTCAGGGGTGTAGATGTCGCTGATGGTCAGCGTCCCCATAATCTTGCCACCATCATCATCGCTGGAGACTAGGGCTACCGTATCGCCTATGCTTAGGGTGTTTGCGGTATTTTGGTCGGTAGATAGTGTGATGGGAATGGGGAAAAATACGCCTGCATACTCGCCATCGACACCGCCTTGGGTCAGCGTCATGTTCGCCACCACACCTTCATAATCAGCCCGACCCATAAAACCATCAAGGGGTGTAAAACCGCCAATGCCAAGCATAATCAAATCGCCCCGCTCACGGCTAGATAGGCGAATCTGTGGCAGGGTTTGGGCGTGGTTGATGGCTTGATTAAGTGTATCGCCTGTCAAGACCAACGGCTTTAAGGTGGGGCTGCCGTGTGGCGGCACAAGGTCGGTATAGATGTCATCTGTGCTAAATGCCAGCTCGTTTTGGGCGGATAAAATATCACTCATGGCTAAATCCTATTGGCTAATTGTAAAAATCAACAAACCACGCTTGTCGCTCGGTTCATGGTTCATAACTTGCCAACAGCTTAACGGATTTGTCCGCCAATTTGCTATGCCATCACCGCCTATGTTAATCGCTTTATGGAATTTTTAAAATGCGTGCTTTGGTTTTAACATAAAAAACATCAAGGCGTGGCAGCTGTCATTTGCAGATTGACCCAAATGAACCTAAGCCACACCACATTAACACCCAAAAGGAGCATGTTATGTCAAAGACCATCGTTACCAAAGCCAACCTGAACGAACACAATGCCAATCTGGCAGGCAAATCACCAAAACAAATCGCTGAATGGGCGTTGTCTGTCGCCAAAAACCCCATCATCACAACCAATTTTCGCCCTTATGAAGCGGTGATTTTGCATCTGGTGGCGAGCGTGCGACCTGACATTACCGTCTTGTTCGTTGATAGTGGTTATAACACTGAAGCGACCTACAAGCACGCCCAAAAGCTCATCAAAGAGTTAAACTTAAATGTCATCACTTACATCCCTGCCCAGACTCGTGCTTATCGTGATGTGGCGTTTGGCGGCATTCCTGATGTGGACAGCCCATTGCATGGCGAATTTACCGAGCAGGTGAAGTTGGAGCCGTTCCGCCGTGCGTTAGGCGAGCTTAATCCTGATGTGTGGTTCACCGCCATCCGCAGCGAGCAGACCGAATTTAGAAATAACTTAGATGTACTTAGCCTGTCTAAAGATGGCGTGCTAAAAGTCGCTCCGCTGTATCATCTAAAAAGCGATGAGCTGAATCAATATCTGGTGGATCATGGCCTGCCAAGCATTGGCGAGTATGGCGAGCTGGATTATTTTGACCCCACTAAAGCTCTAGCACATCGTGAGTGCGGACTGCATACCCAGCTTTAAGCCTTGTCAATCTTAACAACTTCTCATCAATTCACCAATAAAAAATCCACCTGTATTGGGTGGATTTTTTATTGGTGACTTATTGTCAATTTGCCAATGACGACTGACATAATGCGTTATTGGCATTTAAAATTGATGGTGTATTCATAGTCGTCATCACGGCTAAGCTCTGGGGTGGGCGTGCCTAGAATCAGACCGACCACACCCATGCCCTTATCCAACACTCGCCCAGCTTGCTCGCCGATGATGCCATTATAAGTATGGCTGTCTTTGATGATGATTGGCGTCTTACTGCCGCATTGTTTTTGGGCGGTGTTTAGGGCGTGTCTTTGGGCATCGAGTTTGGTTTTGCCAAGCCCTGTGGTCTCATAGCTAGCATCAGCACGAGCGATGACAGGTAGGGTGCTTTGGGTGCTGGCACAGGCACTTAGGACGGCGGCGGTCATGGCGATGCAGGTGATTTTTGTTTTCATGGATGTTCCTTATAAATAAGATTATTGGTGAATGTTTAAGCCGTTTTTATTTTAAAATTAAAAAACCGACATAATTAAGACAGATTATAACCAAATCTGCGGTAGGCATTGTCGTGAATTTGTGAAAATTGTGTATCAGTTCACAAACTGGCTTGGCAAAAGGGTGTTAAAAACCTGTTTTGTTGTCTGTCATTGAAACAAAGCACTGGCATTCATAAAAACTGTGTTATAATGCAAAAATTTAGACAAATTTTTATCATGAATAATGAAATTACCCTGATAGACGCACCCACAGGCGTGCTGGAAGTGGATGCCATTTGGCAAGATGGCATCAGGCAGCCAACCGATACATTTGCCCTACTTTGCCACCCCAATCCGCTAGATGGCGGGACGATGACTAATAAGGTGGTTAGTACCATGTATCGGTTTTGCCGTGATGCTGGCATGGATGTGGTGCGTTTTAATTATCGTGGTGTGGGTCGCTCGACAGGGGTGTCAGAGTATGGTGATGGCGAGTTTTTGGACACGCAGACGGTGCTGACATGGGCGATGAGTCGCACCAATGCCAGACGGCTGTGGCTGGGTGGATTTTCCTTTGGGGGATTTGTGGCGTGCCGTATGGCGGATTTACTGAATGAGCATCAAAAGACGGGCGGTATTTTTGATGAACTTGGTCTTGATAATCTGGCACTCATCGCCCCATCCATCGTGCGTAATGATGCCAGTGGTCTGAACATAAACGCCAATCATGCTTTTGTGATTTATGGCGATAAAGACGAGCTGGTCGCCCCAAGTCTCTTAAATCAATTTGCCATACAGCGTGGCTTTGAGCAGACTGTCATGGCAGATGTTGGGCATTTTTTTCATGGTAAGCTGACCGAGCTCAAACAAGCATTAATCCAACATACCAAATTGTAAGCTGGGTTGTTCATTGAGTTTTTAAGTAAGTTTTGTAAGTTTTAAGGATAATCATGAGTAATCAGACGCCCCTTGAGCGTTATCATGCGGCACTGGCAACAGGCAATTTTAGCGAAGATGCGGTACAACGCCAAGCCATGACCTATCTGGACAATCTGTATCATGAGCTTATCGCTGCTGACGGCAGTGCCAAGCAAGGTTTTTTTGCCAGTCTGTTCAAGTCCAAGCCAACCCCGCCCAAAGGGCTGTATATGTGGGGCGGTGTGGGGCGTGGTAAGACATGGATGATGGACATGTTTTATGAAAGCTTGCCCATCAAACGCAAGATGCGTATGCACTTTCATCATTTCATGCAGCGTGTGCAGTCTGAGTTGATAAAACTACAAGGGCAGTCCGACCCGTTAAAAAAGGTGGCGGACATCATTCATGATGAAGCGGTGGTGATTTGTTTTGATGAATTTTTTGTCTCCAATGTGTCGGATGCGATGATTTTGGGCGACCTATTTACCATGCTGTTTGAGCGGGGCATCACGCTGGTGGCGACATCGAACATTGAGCCGTCAGGATTATATAAGAACGGCATTCATCGTGATCGCTTCTTGCCTGCCATTGCCCAAGTCGAAAAGAACACCACCGTCATGAACATCGACATCGGTGTCGATTATCGTCTAAGGCTCTTAAAACAAGCCAAGTTGTACAGCCACCCTTTGACAGACGACTCCAAAGACTGGCTGTCTGAGCGATTTGATGCTTTGTCAGCAGGGCAGACGGTAATGACCGCTCCCATCGTGGTGGCTGGGCGTGAGATTGAGATTATCAAGCGAACCGAGACCATTTTGCTGGTGGATTTTCGTGCGTTATGCATGCAGCCCCGTTCGGCGGCGGACTTCATTGAGATTGCCAATGATTTTGATACGGTGATGGTGGATAATGTGCCTGCCTTGACTGATACGCTGATGGACCCTGTCAGACGCTTTATTTATCTGGTGGATGAATTTTATGACCGCCGTGTCAAGCTGCTGGTGCGTGCTGAACAGTCCATCTTGGAGCTGTATCAAGGGCAAAAGCTCGCCTTTGAGATTGAACGCACTCGCTCACGCCTGCTAGAGATGCAGTCAGAAGACTATCTTGCCGAAGAGCATCGTGTGGAATAAGCATTATAATAAGGACGCATCATGAAATACGATACCCTAAACAATCCTGTTACCAACATCATGCACGCTCGTCGCAGTATTGGCAAACTTGTGCTGCCCATGCCAAGCGATGCCGAGCTTGCCCATGTCTTACAAGCATCGGTGGTCGCCCCTGACCATAAACAGCTAAAACCTTGGCGAATGACCGTCATGACAGGCGATGCGTTGGTAGCGTTCGGACAGGTGTTATTACAAGCAGGCGAGTCGGCAGCGGCAGAGCCACTAGACGATACCGCCAAACAAAAACTGCTGAACATGCCGCTAAGAGCACCGATGATTATCACGGTCGCCACCGATATTAAGGAACATGAAAAAGTCCCAACGTTTGAGCAGCTATTGAGTACAGGTGCTTTGATTCAAAATATGCTGCTTGCTTTTGAATCGCTCGGCTATCATACCGTGTGGCGTACAGGACCTTTGTGCAATGAACCTTATGTGAAGGCACATTTTGGTGTGGCGGATAAAGATACGATTTGTGGCTTTGTGTATGTGGGTTCTAGCGACATCAAAGTACCTGCTCGTGAAAGCATCAATCTTGATGAGCTGACAGAATATCGATATTGATGGCAGCTTAAAAAAGGCTTAATTTATGAAAATACCAAATCCAATCAGTAATGAAAAAGTAAAACAAATCGTCGATGCGGCAAGCAGCAGTATTGATGATGCGATACACGCCATCAAAGATGGTGGGCTTGAAAACACACCCATCATCGCCAACATTGCACAGCTGGCAGGACTTGGCAAGAAAAAAAGTTTGGCAACGGCACTTAGCGAACAAAAGCTGTCCGATACCAACGCTCTAAGGCTGGTATTCTTAGGTGGTGGCAGCTTTGGTACAGCGATGGCAAACATGGCAGCAAAGAACGGCTGTGATGCGACGCTGTGGGTGCGTGATAAAGCCACCGTCAAGGCGATGAAAAAAACCCGCATCAACAAAAAATACCTGCCTAATCACAAGCTGGACGATGCCCTAAAATTCAGCCATGACCTAGAATCGGCGGTCAAGGACAAAGACATCATCTTTGTGGCGGTGCCAAGCTCGGCATTTCGTGAGATGCTGACGCAAATCAAACCATTCATCACCCATCAGGCGGTCATCTCATTGACCAAAGGCATGGAGAAGCAGACCTTTGCCATGATGAGCGACATCATCCAAGAAGTGCTGCCGCAGGTCAACTATGGCGTGATGAGTGGTCCAAACCTAGCGTTAGAGATTATGGATAATATGCCATCGGCGACCGTCATCGCATCGCCATCGGAGCCATTACGCACAGCGGTGCAAGAAGCGTTGCACAGTGCGTTTTTTCGGGTGTTTGCATCTGACGATGTTAAGGGCGTGGAGCTGGGCGGTACTTTAAAGAACATCTATGCCGTTGCCATGGGTATGGCGGCTGCCTATGAAGTGGGCGATAACACCAGAGCCATGCTGCTGACTCGTGCGTTGGCGGAGATGAGCCGCTTTGGGGTGGCGGTGGGTGCCAATCCTTTGACTTTCTTGGGATTGTCGGGTGTGGGCGACCTGTATGCGACCTGTAATTCGGTGCTGAGTCGAAACTACCGTATTGGCAATATGCTGGGCAAAGGCATGAGTCTGGATAATGCCGTAAAAAAACTGGGGCAAACTGCAGAAGGAGTGAACACCATCTTACAAGTGCATGAGCGTGCCAAAGCCTTGGGTGTGTATATGCCCATCACACACGCCTTGCATGCTGTCTTGTATGAAGATAAAGCACCGCTTGGCGTGGCGTTGAACTTAATGGAGACAGGATTTAGAAGTGATGTGGAATTTGTCATGCCGCATGATGAGAGCAATCAGCGACTAAGCCGTGAGTTTAGCGAAGTATTAAAAGCCAGTAAAGATGCCAAACCAAGCACGGCAGACGATGTCGATGATGCAGGCGAGACTGGCAAGAAGATGATAGAGAAGGAATAACGATGAAATTGATTTTTGTTCGGCATGGGCAGGCCGCCCCTTATTGTGATGATGATGCTGGGCGTGATTTGACCGACTTTGGCAGACAGCAAGCCAAGCAGACAGCAGAGTTTTTGGCAGGCGAGAGCGGCTCGGTGGATGTCATCATCGCAAGCCCCTATAACCGTGCCAATCAGACCGCAAATATCATCCTTGATGAGCTGACGGCAGCAGGGCAAGAGACTGCCTTTATCACCGTCAGTAGCATTACCCCTGATGATGACCCACAGATTGGATTGGACGACATTGAGTACGCCATTCGTCATAAATATGGCACACAGACGGACAATCTGACGGCTGTCATCGTCTGCCACATGCCGATTGTGGCACGCATGACGGCCATTCTTGAAGATAGTACGCCCAGTCATTTTGAGCTGGCGGAGTGCCGAATGCTGGATACAGAAGTCATCGCAGCAGGGCTTGCTCGCCAAGTGGGGCGATTTGTACCCATGCAGCCTTGACAATGCAAGAGTATGAGCTAAAAAATTAAAAATTCCCCTTGCATATTTTAAATTATTAAGTATAATAAGGGCTTGGCTTCATCGGTAGCTTCGCAACTGTGTACTATGAACCCCGCCAGGACCGGAAGGTAGCAACGGTAGTAAATACAAAGTGTGCCGAAGATGTGCTGATGAAGTCATTTTTTTTATTCAAAAATTCATCTAAGTTCATGATTTTATTCATTATTTTGGTGAAAAAATCTTTTGATGACGATTTAAGTAGTTTTTATCAGACAGGTGTAATATGACGACAATCGACCCAAAGCTGGCACAAAAACAAGCCGCCGCCAAAGCCGCCCTAAGTTACATTGAAGATGGTATGATTTTAGGTGTGGGTACAGGCAGTACGGTGAATTGCCTGATTGAGCTGCTGCCACAGGTTGGGCTAAAAGGTGCGGTGTCGTCGTCTAAGGTTACCGAAGACAAACTTGCCGCCTTGGGTATTGAGATTTTTGATTTAAATGCGGTGGGCGAGCTTGATTTGTATATTGATGGTGCTGATGAGATTGACGCACAGGGCAATATGATTAAAGGCGGCGGCGGTGCTTTGACTCGTGAGAAGATTGTCGCTGCGGCTTCCAAGTCATTCGTGTGCATGGTCGATGACTCAAAAATCGTACAAAAATTGGGTAAATTCCCTGTTGCCATTGAAGTGCTGCCACAGGCTCGCTCTTATGTCGCCAGAGAGCTGGTCAAATTAGGCGGAGAGCCTGTCTATCGTGAAGGCTTTGTTACCGATTATGGCAATGTCATCTTAGATACTTATGACCTAGACATCGCATCACCAGCACAGCTAGAAGAGACGCTTAACAACATCGTGGGTGTGGTCTGTAATGGCATCTTTGCCCAACAGTCCGCTAGCATCATGCTAAAAGCGTCAGATGCAGGCGTTGAAACTGTCAAGTTTTAAGCTGCTTTAAACACCAAAAAGATACAAATGAACAACACAAAAAACCCACTTTGCTGGGTTTTTTGTTTCTTTATGGCAGGGTTTTTATTTATAATACGCATTCGATTTATATTTATGATTAGGTCATGAAACCCAACATCATCAAAAAAATATCCGCACTATTTAACAACAGCACGCACCTTATCATTTCGGTGCTGATGTCGGCATTGACTTATGTGCTGCTGTCTGACATTCGCCTGCTTAGACGATATGTGTCATCGATTCAGGTGGAGACGATTTATCTGCTAGTGTGGGATGTGTTTTTGCTGACTTATCTGCTTTTGACCTTTCGAATGTTTGCCACAATCAAACTTGAAAAAATCAAACAACGAGCCCACAGCGAATACGAAAAAAAATTCATGATGCTGCTGCTCATCTGTGCAAGCTCGATGGTGAGCATCGTGGCGATTGTCCATGAGATGCGTATCAGTGCCCAGATGACGGGCTGGCTGTCGATGTTTCATCTGGGGGTAACGCTGGGGACGCTGGTGATTGCGTGGCTATTTATCCATACGCTGTTTGCTTTGTACTATGCACATGGCTATTATGATGCGAATAATAACGACCATTATCCGCTAGATTTTCCGTACGAAAATCGCCCTGATTATTGGGATTTTATGTATTTTTCGCTTGGGATTGGGGCGACCAGCCAGACTTCTGACATTGCCTTTACCAGTCGCAAGCTAAGACGCATGGGGATGTTTCATGGGGTGTTGTCGTTCTTTTTTAATACGGCGGTTTTGGCACTCATGATTGAGATGATGGGGAATATCGTTTCAACTTAACTTATGTGTACTTCACGACCCGATTGTGATGCTGGTTTGGCAAATGATTTGGGTGGATAATACCCAAATTTTTTTGACATCAATCCAAACCCACACTCATCTAACGGCTTAAATCCCGCTCAGAACGGGGAATGTAGTACACAAAAAAGCTGATAAAAATCGTCCATACGCCAATCAATGCCAAATATAACGCAGGCACAAACGAATAATAAAAACTCACATAACCCAAAACAAAAGGCAAAATGCCACCGATGAGTGATGCCACAAGGTTAAAGCTCAGTCCGATGCCTGTCAGGCGTATCTTGGCAGGAAACAGCCGTGTCATCATCGCAGGCAACGCTCCGATTAGCCCATTGGCAAAACCTAATAGAGCAAAGAGTATCAAAATCATCTCACCACCGCTTTGCAGATGATTAAAAAATGCCGCCACTTGAATGATTAAAAACAACCCACCGAACACCAAAGTACGACCTGCATCAAATCTGTCGGTCAAAAACCCAAAAAACACCGAGCCAATCACCATAAAAATCAAGGCAATCACGCTGCCAAAATACAGCTCATTATTAGAAATATAAAAATGATTCACCAGTAGCGGTGCCAGTAGCATGGGAATGAAAGTCATCAGGCTGGTGATAATCCATGCTGTCAAGATGGTCGTACCGAGTGCAAAAGTGTGGTGCTTGACGATAGATTGTAATAGGGTGGAGATTTTTTGTGGATAAAAAAGCGTTTTTTTGACTTGTCTGGTGGTGCTGTTGAGCGGTTTGGCGTAGTTTGTGTCGTGTGCTTGTAGGTTGATGCCATCGATATAAGAATGCAGTGTCTCGTTATTTTTTGAGATGGCGGTAAAAATCGGTGTCTCTTGGGTGTATCTGACCAATAAAAATGCCGACAGACTAATCACACCGCCAATCACGAATAAAACTCGCCAGCCATAGCCAAGCATCTGCTCAAAGGTCATCGTACTCTCCAAAAAGCCAATTAACCCCATCAATGCTAACAAAAACAGCATACAAGTAGCACAGACAATGCCGCAGCCTAAGCCCAGATTTTTACTGGGGAGATGCTCGGTGGTGAAAGTCCATGCCGATGGTAGCAGACCGCCCATCGACAAACCTTGAAAAAATCTGGCGACAACGAGTATGAGCGGTGCTGCGATGCCGATACTGTGATGGCTGGGAATAAAAGCCATGATGAGTGTAAAAATCATCACACCAAAGATGCTTGTACTTAGTGCAGGTTTTCTGCCATAGGCATCACCAAAACGCCCCAATAGCAGACCACCGATGGGCTGTGCTAGATAGCCTGTGGCAAATAGTGTGAACAGCTGAAATTGATACAGCCAGTCATCATCAGCCGCTCCAAAAAACACCGCCGATAACAGCTCAGACAGATAGATGAATAAGGCAAAATCAAAAAAAGCAACGCCAGCACACAGACTTGCCACAGCGACGATGTGCATGTGCTTAGAATCTAAGGGCTGTTGTAGGGGTTGGGTAGTCATAGAGTGTCAGTCTGTATCGATTATCAAGTTGCAAAAGGCGTGCTTTTGTTGGGGTTCACTCATTGTATCTTAATTCATTAAAAAATCATACCAAAATTAAGCATAATCAGCTCATGCCAGTTCATGCTAACTATCACAGTAGCCAATCTATCGGCATTGTCCCCATCAATGCCACGCCTGCACGGTCTTTTAGACTCATGTTAGGTTCGCTTTGATAGATGGTGTATTTGCCATCTTCTAGGGTGTGCCATTCTAGGGTGTTTTGTTTGGTGAGTACGACTTTATAGGCTTGGTTTAGGATTTTTTGGTTTTGTAGGGCATTGTGCAGCTGCATTGCCAGCCGTTCATCATAAATCAACACGCCAAGCTCGGTGTTGATGTTTGCCGAGCGTGGGTCGATGTTGTATGAGCCGATGAATACCTGCTCATCATCGATGGCAAAGGCTTTGGCGTGCAGGCTGGTTGTGGTGCTTTGTTTGGTACGCCAAAATTTATTGTCGTCTTCTTTGGCATTGGTGGCGGTGGATTTAAGTTCGTACAAATTCACCCCAGCAGACAGCAGGTCGTGCCGCCAATGTCCATACCCTGCGTGTACCGTCCCTACATCGGTGGCATCAAAAGAATTGGTTAGGATATTGATTGTTACACCACTTCTTGCCAAGCGTCTTAGTGTACGCACGCCATCTTTGGTGGGGACGAAGTATGACGAGATGATGCTCATGCGACGATTGGGGCGACCGAGTTTTTGTTGCAGCAGGCTGACCAGATGGCTGTCTAATGACGCACTTTTATCGAGCTTTCCCACATCATCAACCAAAAATTCAATGTCCGCCCAGCGAAAGGGGATGTTTTGGGTAAAGGTGTTTGGGCTTAGGCTGCTCTTAGTGTTTAAAATGTCGCTTTCAATCAGGTCAGAGAGCTTTTTTTGGCTTGGTTTGACCAGCGTGCTGATGTCATAGCTTAAAGGCGATGACCAATACTGCTCAAAACTTCGATGGATGTCATTTACCACAGAGCCCGTCAAGAGTACATCCATGTCGGCAAAGTTGTTGTTCTTGTGGTGGTTTAGATATTCATTACCGATGTTGCGACCGCCAATGATACTAAGCTCGTTATCAAAAGTCATGCTTTTGTTGTGCATACGGCGGTTAATCCGAGCAGGTTCGGTCAAAAAATTAACCGCTTTAAATCGGCGATGAACGAAAGGATTACTGAGTCTGACGGCGACATTAGGGTGCTTGTCAAATGCCAAAAGCAGCTCATCGAGTTTCGGCGAGCTATTAAAATCATCAAGCAGTAGCCGCACGATGACGCCACGCTCTGCCGCCTGCCATAAGTCCTTAATCATCATACGACCTGCTTCGTCATTGTGCCAGATGTAGTACTGAATGTCGATGGTGGATTTTGCCATCTTGGTCAATGAGCTACGAGCATCAAGGGCGTCCACGCCTGTGGCAATGGGATAATAGCCTGATACTGGGGTGTTTTGTCCTTGATGGTTGATGAGATGGTCAAAGGTGCTTTTTGATGAAGGTTGTTCGTGCTTGGTTTGTAAGACTGACTGGTGCATCAGCTGTGCCTTTTGGGTCAGCCGAGTGCTTTTATCAAGGTGAGCGGTGCTAGGTAGGCTCTGGCAGGCACTCAGCACGCCCATACTAAGGGCGAGCAGTAGTACTGATGGGCGAGTAGAAAAAGTGGGCTTAGACATGGCGGATTTTGTCTGTCTGATGACTAAATTGCCTATACTACAAAAATATTTAACCGATGGCAAATAAGGTGTGTTGAAATTTTGTATTTGCAATAAAAAATGAGTTAAATCACCAGTTTTGAGAAAACAACTTGTCTGATGGCATTTTTTTGATGGGTTGGTTGCCTGTTTATGGCTTTATATATGTTATGTATATATGACGGAATGACTAAGCAATCACGCCCCAAAAGCTGGCTTGGGGCGTGTGTTAGGTTTGAAAAATTAAGATAACAGCGTATTAAGTAGGGCGGTGAGCTTATCTATGAGTAGGGCGGTATCATCATCGCTTAGGTTTAAGGCAGGCAGTAGACGAATGACATTACCACCTGTTACATTGATGATGAGCTGGTGCTCGTTTCGGGCAATGTCCACCGCTTGACTACAATCAACACCATCTGGTAGCACGATGCCAATCATCATGCCAAGTCCACGCAGCCCCACGCCTTGATGAGTGAACTGTTCGCTGATGGCATCTTTGATGACATTGCCTTGTTTTTTGGCATTATCAAGCACGCCATCGGTCAGCTCACCATACACCGCACAGACGATGCGACTGCCAAGCGGTGTGCCGCCATAGGTAGAGCCGTGCGAACCATAGCCAAACAGTCCAACAGCTCGACCCGCCACCATGCACGCCCCCACAGGAAAGCCGTTACCAAGCCCTTTGGCGGTGGTAAGCACATCAGGGCGAATGCTGGTGTGCTGATAGGCAAAGTATTTACCCGTACGACCATTGCCCGTCTGCACTTCATCGAGCATGAATAACCAGTCGTTTTGCTTGCAGATGTCGGATAGAGCTTCTAGGTAGCCATCAGGTGGCGTATGTAGTCCGCCTTCGCCCTGAATCGGCTCAACCAATACTGCACAGATGTCCTTATCATCGCTTAGAGCGGATACGGCATCAGCATCGCCAAATGGCACACGGATAAAGTCGTCTTCTAGGGTATAAAAGCCTTCTTTTGCCTTAGGATTGGCGGTGGCGGTAACAGTCAGTAGGGTGCGACCGTGAAAAGCATTGGTCATGACGATAACTTTGGGTCGTGTTTTGCCTTGCTTATGGGCGTATAGGCGAGCCAATTTTAAGGCACATTCGTTCGCTTCTGCACCAGAGTTACCAAAAAATACCTGCTCCATACCTGCTTTTTGACATAGGATGTCTGCTGCCTTTTCCTGCCATGGCACACCAAACAGATTGCTGGTGTGAATGAGTGTGTCTGCTTGCTCTTTGATGGTGTCGGTGATGGCAGGGTGGCAATGCCCAAGTCCGCAGACGGCGATGCCTGTTAGTGCATCCAAATAACGCACGCCATTGTCATCATACAGATAAGACCCTTCACCACGCACAAAGCTGACGGGCTGACGGGCATAGGTGGGAATAAGATGGCTCATAAAACTTTCCTAAAATATCAAAAACTAAATGCTAAGCGTCTGGGCTGTATTGGCTCATTTCGTCGCTAAATGGGGTATCCGCGGTGGGAATTTTGTAGTTTTCTGATGCCCACTCGCCAAGGTCGATGAGCTGGCAGCGTTTGGAACAAAAAGGCTTGGTTGGATTGTCGCTCCATGTGGTCGGTGTCTTGCAAGTAGGGCAAGGGTAGCTGGTGATGGCATTCATGAACATATTTATCCAAAAAATACTGATAATTTATTGTACCATAAATGATTGATTTATTATGTTTTTATGATGAATTATTTGGATTTTTCAATAATTTTTAAAAATATTGCATGACAGGCGAATAAAAGCAAGCTATAATCATGCCCGACATGGATGGCACTGTATTTGTGGTTTGAATACTGTTTAAATAAATGTATTTCAAAAAATGAACAAATTTTCGACAAAGATAGTTTTGTCGGTTTTGAATGTATTTAGCCATCTAGGTTTGGTTATTTTTAGAAATGTGTTTGTAAGACACACAATACAGCGGCTCTCATGCTCATTGTAATAATAAGTGGTGTTTAAGCGTGTTTTTTCGGCATCAAGGTGATGGAAAAGACAAGGGCTTAAATGCCGTTGGTCATCACAATGTTAAGGAGTATGTATTGTGAGTGATATGATTGATGATTCGGTTGCAGGCAGCGGCGAGCTGAGCGACCTAGGCGGCAAAAGCTATTCCGAGCTACACAAGCCAAGTTCAAGTTTTGCCACACGCAACGAATATCTAAACCACGAACTGCAAATCATGCAGCCAAAACGCTGGAAGATTAACCTGCCGTTTCGTGATTATCGTTTTGAACTAGAAGACACCATCCCTGCACTGGCTGCCACCATCGGTAAGATTGTCATGGTGGGAGCGATGGCGGCGGCATTTGCTGCACCGTTAGGGTTATCTGAAGCCTTTGTCCTTGAAAATGTTCGCTATGAGATGTTGATTGCGGCGTTCTTTGTTCTGATTTTTTCAGGATTTATCCTACCAACTTCAAACCTACCTGGTACGCACGGACCGCTCATTCCGCTGATTCCTATTGTCGTTGCTGCCGGTGGACACCCATTGGCTTTTGGTATCTTGATGGGGGTGTTTGGGATTATCCTTGCTTTGTTTAAGGGTGGTAGTCTCATGGCACGCCTGACCAGTAATGGCGTGGCAGGGGGTCTGCTCTTGTACTTGGGCTTTGTGGGGACGATAGGTCAGGTGAAAGCAATGATTGCTTGGGCGGAAAAAATCGGTCTGCCGCACATTGCCTTTATCATTATCGTGGCGACCATCGTCATGTATGCCTTGCTTGAACATTGGCAAAAACGCTGGTTGGCGGTGCCGATTGGCTGTGCCATCGCAGGTGGTTTGGCATTTGCCTTGGGTGCCCCTTTTGAGTTTAAAACCGACCCAGGTTTACCACCGCTTAACCCAATGTACTGGTGGGGTGAAGATACAGGCTGGACGCTGGGTTTGCCAGACTTAAAGGCGTATATCGTAGCATTCCCATTTGCGGTGCTGGCTGTCGCCATGTGGTCGCCTGATTTCTTGGGTCATCAAGTATTCCAAAAAATCAGCTATCCGCCACGCTCAGAGCGTACCTATATGAATATCGATGATACAATGATTAGCTGCTCGGTGCGTCAAGCGGTTGGCTCGGCATTGGGTGGTGCAAACTTTACATCATCGTGGGGTACTTATATCGTACCTGCTGCCATCGCCAAGCGTCCGATTCCTGCAGGTGCGATTTTGACCGCTGTATTTTGTATCGTAGCGGCGATTTGGGGCTATCCGATGGACTTGGCGGTATGGCAGCCTGTACTGAGTACAGCTCTTATTGTGGCGGTATTTGTGCCACTACTAGAAGCGGGTATGGAGATGACTCGTAAGGGTAAAACCACCCAATCTGCTGCCATCGTGGTGTTTGCATCAGCACTGGTGAATCCTGTGTTTGGTTGGTCGCTGACCATGCTACTAGACAACTTGGGTCTGATTGGTGATAAGCAGCGTAGCCGTGAGCTTGGTTTTTCTGGGCGTGTGATGATTCCGCTGATTGGCTTTATCATCTTGTGCCTTGCGATGGGTGCTGTGGGCATGTTCCCAGGCATCGAAGCATTTTTGCCGCAGTTTAGAGTGTAAGCTCATTTACTAAAAAAACCGTCCAATAGGGCGGTTTTTTTGACTCAATCGCTCAATCATTCATCAAAATTTACAAAAAAGTAAAAAAATATTAACAAATGCTTGAAAAATCTACACCGATTGTTATAATTACGCCCTAATTTTCTTTCTTAGTTGTAAGCAAAAGGGGCTAAATATGGCGGATAGAGATGAACAAACTACTTTTAACATGCGTGTCGATAAAAATCTGATTGAGCAATTCAAGCAAGCAGCACGAGACAACAACCGTACTGCAAGCCAGCTATTGCGTGATTGTATGATTGAATATGTCAAGAAAAACCGTCAAGGCGACATGTTCAAACGCTGATAGATAAGAATAAAAAAGCACCTGTTTTGGGTGCTTTTTTTGTGGTTAAGATTTTTAAAAGGCGATTGCTTATTGCCACGCTTCTTTAATCCAGTCGCTTGGCAGCACATGGCGATACCATTTACCACCACCGCCTGTGATGGCATCAGGTGGATTAATCTCGCCGTGAAAGATGATGATTTTGGCATCTTTTGGTTTGACAGGCGGTTTGAAATACGCCAAAGGAATCTTTTGTAGGCAGTGGTATTTGTAGCTGACGCACCAAGACGCATCCCAGTATTCTAGGTGGTGGTGTTCTCGCAGATAATTGGATAAAAATGCCTGTTCGTGACGGACTTCTGAGCGGATTTTTTCAAAGTTTTGCTCAAAATACGCCAATAGGTTGGGGTAGGTGTTTTGACCGACCTTAAAGCGATATACCGAGCTGTTACCCACCATTCGCCATGGTTTTTTCCAATCACGAATAATCATCACGCTGTCATCGTGCTTGGCTTGATGTGTAAAGAAGCAGTCGATATTATCCACAATCACGATGTCAATGTCTAAGAATAGTGCTGTGCCTTTTAAGCCGTATAAGTCAGGCTTAAAGGTGGTGAGCTTTTTCCAGCCCCGTTCAGGGATATTGCTGGGTAAGTTCAGCTCTGGAATGGGATAGCAGACGACTTCTGGACGAATGCCTGTGCTGTCATCGGTCAGACAGACGAAAGTAAAAGGCAGGGTCATGTTACGCTGTACCATATTATACAGTCGATTGACATATTCGGCACCGTATTTGGTACCCCATTTCATACAAATGATGTAATTGGTGTCGGTTGTACTCATGCCGTGTCCTTATTTTGTGTGGCGTGATAAGAAAGCACTTGTGCGTGCAGCTCGCTTTCATCCAGCAAGTAGGGATTTTCCCCAAAGGGCGTGAATTTGAAACGGCGATAACCCCACATATAATGAGTAAAATGCTCATCAATCATGCGTTGCATGGCATCGTTTAATGCCGTCGTGGCGACATCGATGTCTTTATCACACAGCTGTGGGTCGGATAAGTCGTAGCAATGCACTTCAAACCCATCGCCATCATCACAGCGAATGCAGCTAAGCCCAACTAAGGTGCAGCCTGTCTTTTGGGCAAGTTTGGGAGCGAGTGTACTGGTCAGCGTGGGTATGCCAAAAAAAGGAACAATCACGCCGCCTGATGGGTCAGGCACATGGTCGGGCAAAATGATGCTAAAACCGCCTTGTTTGAGCGTTTTAAATATCGCTTTGACCCCTGCAGCGTCTGTCGGCACGAGCGTGGCGTTTAGACGCTGACGACCTGCACGCATGAACTCATCTACCGCCTTGTTTTTTACAGGCTTATACATGATGACGGGTTGCCCGAACTGGTTTAGCCAAGCATTCATCATCTCCCAAGTACCGATGTGCGGCACGATGGCAAGCATACCATTGGGGTTACTCAGTCCCTGCTTTAATATGTCTAGACCATGAACGCTTTTGATTTGATGGATGGACCATTCTGGCGGCATTGCCCAGCTTTTTAGGCTATCTGCGGTGCTGATGAGCTGATTGATAAGGGTTTTTTTGCTCATTATTTGACGCTCTTTATCAGACAGCAGTGGTCTGGTCAGCAGCATATTTTTGCGGATGCTACGATAGATGCTGGCATCGGTGAGTAGTGCCAAATGAGCGGCAGTCCGTGCCATTGCCCTAAGTAAGGATGATGGCACAAACCGAATCAGCTTTAACATCCAAAAGATGCCTTATTCTGCACTTTGTTTTTCACGGATACGCAGGCCCAGCTCACGCAGCTGCTTGTTGTCCACAGCAGCAGGGGCTTGGGTAAGCGGACATTCGGCAGTCTTAGTCTTAGGAAATGCGATGACATCACGAATCGATGATGAGCCAGTCATCAGCATAATAAGACGGTCAAGACCGAACGCCAAGCCACCGTGTGGCGGTGCACCGTATTTTAGGGCGTTGAGTAGGAAGCTGAATTTCTCTTCGGCTTCTTCTTCGCCGATGCCCAGTGCTTCAAAGATGGCTTTTTGCATTTCTAGCGTGTAGATACGCAGTGAACCACCGCCAATCTCGGTGCCATTTAGTACCATGTCGTAGGCGACAGATAGAGCTTCACCAGGGTTGCTCTTGACTTCTTCAACGCTTGATTTGGGTAGAGTGAATGGATGGTGAACCGAAGTCCATTTGCCATCATCAGTCTCTTCAAACATTGGGAAATCCACCACCCACAGCGGTGCCCATTCACAAGTCAGTAGATTTAGGTCATGACCCAGCTTGACACGCAATGCACCCATTGCATCATTGACTACTTTGGCTTTGTCCGCACCAAAGAAAATCAAGTCGCCAGATTTGGCACCCGTGCGTTCAATCAGCTCAACCAACACTTCATCAGTCATGTTCTTGATGATGGGTGATTGTAGTCCTGATTCTTTATTCACACCGTTATTGATGTTGCTGGCATCATTGACTTTGATGTAGGCAAGACCCTTAGCACCGTAGATGCCGACGAATTTGGTGTAGTCGTCGATTTGCTTACGGCTAATTTCGGCACCGTTTGGCACTCGTAGGGCGACCACACGACCTTTGGGGTCTTGGGCAGGCGTTGAGAATACCTTGAATTCAACATTTTGCATGATGTCAGCGACATCGATGAGCTTTAAAGGAATACGCAAGTCGGGCTTGTCAGATGCATAATCACGCATCGCTTCTGAATACGGCATACGGATGAATTTATCAAACTTCACGCCCAAAAGCTCATCAAACAGCTTAACCGTCATGCCTTCCATCAAGTCCATGATGTCATTGTCATCTAGAAATGAAGTCTCGATGTCAATCTGGGTAAATTCTGGCTGACGGTCAGCACGCAAATCTTCATCACGGAAGCATTTGGCAATTTGGTAGTAGCGGTCAATACCGCCGACCATAAGCAGCTGTTTAAATAGCTGTGGCGACTGTGGCAGGGCATAAAACTCGCCATTAGACACACGGCTGGGTACCAGATAGTCCCTTGCTCCTTCTGGGGTGGCACGAGTTAGAATCGGTGTTTCAACATCTAAGAAACCATGCTCGTCTAGGTAGTTACGGATTAGGTTGGTAACTTTTGAGCGAAAACGCAGACGATCTAGCATCTCTGGGCGACGAATGTCCAAGAAGCGATATTTTAGACGCAATTCTTCTGATACATTGATGTTGTCATCGTTCAATGGGAATGGCGGGGTGTCCGCTTTGGCAAGCAGTTCGATTTCTTTACCAAGCAGCTCCACTTGACCGCTGGTCATGTTGTTGTTCTCGGTGCCTTCATAGCGGCGGCGAACACGACCTGTGATTTTTAGTAGGTATTCAGAACGAGCCGAGTCAGCTGTAGCAAAGGCTTCTGGGGTGTCTGGGTCAATCACGACTTGTAGCAGACCTTCACGGTCTCGCATGTCTAGGAAAATAACGCCACCGTGGTCGCGACGACGATGCACCCAGCCTGCGATGGTGATGGTTTGGTCGATGAGTTCTTCGGTAACAAGACCGCAATAATGACTACGCATCATAAATAAATTGCCTTAAAGAAATAATGATTTATAAATCCAACAAATAGATTTTTGAGATTGTAACAAAAATAGATTAAAAAGTTAATCATAAATTTATTAAAAAATGTGAAATTGATAAAAATTTATCAAATTAAGCGTTTTAAATCTTTTTAATGATGGTTACAAATTGGAAACTTTTTAGAAATATGGTTGGTAATTCCAATGATTAAAGTGTGGATTTTTTTATAAATGATAGTCGTTATCATCAAAAAATATTCTATATTATTCATAGGTTTATCCATTTATTTATCAATGATAACAATAAATTATATTTTTTAACAATATTGAAATATTTTGGTTGCTTTTTTGTATTTTTTCGATTATTGTACGCTTTCGATACGCTGCCTTGCTGGCGATTATCAAATATTAGGATTGATTAAGGAAAATACCTAAATGACAAAAAACTTTGTTTCATCTCCATCTTCTTTGCTGCTACTTGGTGGTGCGATGATGATTGGAGCGTTTGGTTCATCAGCACACGCTGTCTCGCTTGAGCGAGCGTTTAATAATGGTGGTACTTTATTTGATGCTCGTGTCAGAGTGTCGCCAAGCCTTTCCACCACATCAGAGGAATTTAGCTATCTGGGTAATGACCCATGGGCGATGGTGCAGCACACCAAAGATCCTCAAGGTAATCCGCTGTTTGTTACCGACCCATCTGGCAATTTTGTCATCAACCCCACCACAGGTCAGCCATATCCCATCTTGGAGTTTGCCGATACCCCCGAAAAGGTCATCGCTCGTAAAAACCAGTCGCTAAGGGATGAGAGACTGCGTATGAATGGCGTGAATACCGCTGATGTGGGTTTTAGCATTGGGCAAAACATCAATAACAAAACCACGCTATACACCACGCTTGCGACCATTTATGACCGCAGCAGCGATTTTTTGTATGTGGGCGACATCATGCTTCGTCATAATGATTATGGCTCGCTCAATTTCATTGCTAATGGTTATCTGCCCACTGATTCGGTTGCTACCACCAGCACTTTTAATCCGCTAGATTCCCAAGCAGGCAGTGCCATCTCAGCAGAATATACCTATATTCCTAATGTAACTTTGGGTGGTTATTATGCGTTTTCTGATGTGTCAGACCCTCGCTCGCTTGACAGGGCCATCAAGCAAGGCTATGGAGCGACCGCCACTTACAGACACTCTTTGGGATTACGCCATAACCTTAGTCTAAGAGCGGGCTACACCAAAAGCGAGCGAGATAATGACATTGAGTCAAATTCGGTTGCTAGAGATAAGGATGCGTGGCTTTTGGGTCTAAGATATGACTATGATGACTGGACGCTTCGTCTGGACGGTGGTCAGTCTAAGTCTGATTTTCGCAGCAACATCATCAAGGATGCCAAGACCAACACAATGGGCGTGCGTGTCAGCTATGACTTTACACCTCGTCTGACAGGCTCGGTCTATTATGGTCAAGAAAAGACCAAATCCCAAGAAGTCGATGGCGTTACCCTAAACTCCCAAACGCTCATTCGCACTGCACTTAATCGCTATCAAGACCCGCTTGATGAGCGTCAGCTGTTTAAGAGCATCAAAAAAGATGTCTATGGCGTAAGACTAAGCTATGCTTATAACAGCAATCTGTCCTTTAATGCCAGAGCCGAGCATGACAACAGCACCTATACGCTGACCGATGGCGACTTTGCCAAAGAAAAAGGCAAAAGCTACTCTATCGGCACAACCTTTTCATTTTAAAACAACAATCAGGAGATTTGTATGAAACTACACGCACTAACATTAGGCATCGCCACTCTACTTGCCAGCACCTACAGCCACGCCATCTATAATCTGTATGAAAAAGATGGGCTTAGCTTCGACATCAATGGCGAGGTAAATCTCTACTTAGAGAGCAATAAAGCAGACGCCAAAGGACAAGCAGGTGCGTTATCTGCCATCTATGAGGATTTAAGCGACGAGCGTGTTCGCCTGTTTCCTGAGCGTGGGGCGTCTTGGATTGATTTTCGTGGCTCACAAGAGCTTGGCAATGACTGGCGTGTTACAGGGACGGTTGGCATGGGTTACTCAAGCGGTAACAGCGGTGCTTATCTAAACTCTGCCAATATCTCATTTGATAAGCTGAATGTCGGTGCCATTAGCTTGGGTCGTCAGTACCTGCATACAGGCTATGTAACTCGTACTGGGACGCTCACGCCGCTAGATGTATTTGGCGAGCAGACTTTGCGCCTTGATTATTATGGCACGCCAAACCTACACACCAGTGCTTACTATTTGTTCCCATCATCGACCGATGTCCGTAATGAAAGTAGTGCGAAGACTGAGGGTTTTGGTTTTTCAGCCAGCTATAACATTCCGCTGGCAGGAGAACAAAATATCCGTTTGGCTGGGGGTTATACAAACAGCAAAGCCAATGAGTCTAGTGTGCGTGTGCCTGTCGAAAAAGAGGGTCTGGCAGGTTCTGTGGAGTATCGTGCTGGTAAGTTTTTGGCGGCAGGGGACATCGGTCTGTTAAAGGCTGACATGAACAGCAGTCGCATTGCCAAATCTGAGGCAGACTACTGGGGTGCCAAACTTGGCTATGAAGTTAGCCCCAAATTTAACCTAGTGGCAGGCTATGGCGAGCGTAAGGCAGATACCACCCGTCAAGCAGGCGTAACTTCTGCTGACATCATCTCTCGCTTAACTCGTGATGCCACTAACAGAGGGCTTTCTGCCGACCTAAGAACCACTTTCTTATATGATAAGATGACCGAAAAGCGTGCCTATGTGCGTGGCGACTACTATGTGCGTGATAATGTGCGTGTCTATGGTCAAATCCAAAAAGATGAGATTGTCGGCAAGGTGGATGGCACAGACCATGCAACTTATGAGGACACCGCTTATCGTTTGGGTGTGTCTTTGACATTCTAAGGCTGATTTAGATTTCGTTTATTTGCTGCCCCCTAGCTAGGGGGTGAGCAAGTTTTGTTTAATTTTAAGGCATCAATCCATAAGGAACAGCATTGATGAACATCACAAAAAAAGCAAACTTAGCGATGGCGGTGGTATCTGTCATGTATCTGACCGCCCAGCCAAGCTTTGCCACAGATACTCAAGAATCGACCATCATTCCCCAAAACACCAAACACAGCTATCCTGCCACCAGAGAACATAGCGTCAAAAAAGATATTTTTAGAACAGGTGAGTTTGGTCGTCCAAGCCATTTGGTCAGTAGCGACGGTGCCATCAGCTCTAGGACTGTAACTTTACAAAATGAGCGTGCCATGCCCGATGATGGTGTGGACAACCATTTTGGCGAAAAGGTCTACGATAAGTATCGCTGGCTTGAAAACATCGACCAAATCAGCCACGAACATCTGTACGAGACAGAGGCGGACAGACAGCGTAACTTCATCGGCACTCGCCTAGAAAATGACCGTCCAAATAACCAGTTGGATGACCGCACCACCAAATCCTTACAAAAGGTCAATCCAAATCCGACCAAAAGCGAGGTTACTGCATGGGTGGATGCTCAGCACAGTGCCACCATGAATCACCTAAGAAATATCCCAATCTTGCCTGTGGTGGAGCAGAACACCGCAAGTCTATACGACTACGAACATACCATCAGACGGGTCAAAAAACCTAAGATTGGCGAGCTACATTTTTATCGTGGCACAGACGGCTATAAGCGAGTAGAGCGTATCGACGAGGCGGGTCAGGTGCATGAACTGTGGCGTGAGACCGACCTTGAGCGTGGTCTGCGTGATGCTAAGGGCGACTTTTATGTCAGCACTGAGGGCAGCTATTTTGGTATCTATCTGTCCACAGGCGAGGCGGACGCTGACCTGACTTATTTTTATGTCTTTGATAGCATGACAGGTAAAGAAGTTACCAAGCGTCTTGCAGGTCAATACATCACAAACCCTGTCTATGCAGCAGCTTGGATTAGTGATGACACCGTGCTGTATAGTACCTCCAAAGACCATCGCAGTGAAGTGTATCGTCATACGGTCGGCTCCAAGCGACCCATTGACCCCATCGAGGTTGCTACAAGCCACATCGATGCACCAAGCTTTGCCGCTCCTTGGCTACTGGGCAAAGACAACCGCTATTTGGTGATGGTCAATTCTTATGGCTCTATGGAAAACGCTATCATCATCAAAGACCTAAAAACAGGCAAATACTATCGCCCTCACGATAAGCGAGTTACCGATAAAAACCGTGGCGGTTGGTCGTTTTATATGGCATCTAAGTTTGTACATTTGGACGAGGAGACCAGAGATTTGTGGATTGTCTCTGGCGAAAATGACGACCAGCGTGGCGAGATTATCAAAACCAATTTGGATAATCTAAAAAAACGAGAAGTGGTCGTCCCTGTCAACCCAAATTATGACCGCATCATCGAGGCGGCTTATCACCCTGAGGGCGAGGGTTACTTTATCATCAACTACAAAAAAGACGGTCAGTCTCGTGTCGTCTTAACCGACATGACAGGCAAAGTCCTAAAAGACTTAACGCCTGCGCCCACAGGTTTTGCCGATAACTTGTTTGGCTATGTGGCAGGCGGTGGTGCGACCAACAAGGCAGCCAGCACCAGCGACAATATCAAAGCAGATGAGGGTAGCTATGTGTCGTTTCGCTATGAAAACTTTGGCATGCCTCGCACCGTCTATAAATACAGCATCGCCAAAGATGAATTTATAGACATACGCCGCCGTGATTTGTATCCTTTTAATGACAAAGAGTACACCAGCGAACTCATCAAATACCGCTCCAAAGATGGTACCGAAGTTCCGATGACCATCACCTACAAAAAAGGCACGGTATTAAACGGCAAAAACCCAACCTTAATGTTTGGCTATGGTGGCTTTACGGCGGATATGGAGACCAAATTTGCCCCTCGCTATGGCACATGGCTTGAGCATGGTGGTGTCTTTGCAATGGTACACCTAAGA
The DNA here is from genome assembly GCA_030525825.1 of Moraxella sp. GTDB lineage: Bacteria > Pseudomonadota > Gammaproteobacteria > Pseudomonadales > Moraxellaceae > Moraxella. The sequence continues at coordinate 51,188 of JAUNDZ010000008.1, read as the reverse complement.
GGTGGGGCAGAGTATGGCGAGGCGTGGCACAAAGATGGTATGCTCAAAAACAAGATGAATGTCTTTGATGACTTTGAGTCGGCGGCTGATTATCTGTTTGCCAAAGGCTACACATCGCCTCAATATTTGGCGATTAGTGGCGGCTCAAACGGTGGCTTATTGGTCGGAGCAGCGATGACCCTAACGCCTTCTAAGTATCGTGTGGCAATCCCATCGGTGGGTGTGCTTGATATGTTCCGCCATGATTATAAATACTATGCAGGCAGATGGGATAATGAGTATGGCTCCGCCTATGACAGCAAAGCGATGTACGATTACCTAAAATCCTACTCGCCTTATCATAATGTCAAAGCAGGCATATGTTATCCATCCACGCTGGTAACGACTTCTAAGCGTGATGACAGGGTGCTGCCGTTCCACTCATATAAGTTTGCAGCTGCCCTACAAGAGCATCAAAGCTGTGATAACCCCACCTATTTGTTTGTCGATGAGGTGCAAGGGCACGGTCAAAGAACGCCTCGCCAAATCAAAGAGTACGCCACTTATACTGTCGCATTCTCCTTTGATGAGATGGGCATCAAATCTGTGCCTGTGGTCGAGCGTCCCACCACAGATGCTGTAAAAAGCGAAAATTGGTTAAAAAGTGATTGATTAACCGTATTTGACCAAAATAGCAATCTTATTTGTATAAATGGGTTGTTATTTTGGTTATCTAATTGTACAATGAATGTTGCTAATATATTAAATATCATCACAGAGGAGTAGTACGATGAAGTTAAAAACACCATTATTGGCAAGCATGGTAGCGATTGGTATGCTGGCACTGGCAGGTTGCGGTGGAGAGGATAAGCCTAAGGACGCTCAAGCACCAGCCACCAACGAAAAAACAGATGAGCTTGCCGCAGAGCAAAAAATCACCATCAACAACAGTGCAGAGCCTGAATCACTGGATCCGCACAAGGTTTCTGGTGTGCCAGAGTCTGACCTAATTCGCCAAATGTTGGTTGGTCTAACTTCTACCGATGCAGACGGCAAGACTGTGCCAGGCATGGCATTGGAGTGGTCATCTGAAGATAATAAAGTTTGGATTTTCAAACTGCGTGATGCCAACTGGTCAAATGGCGAACCTGTAACAGCACACGACTTCGTATATAGCTTCCGCCGTGTGGTGGACCCTGCGACTGCATCGCCTTATGCCACTTATTTGGCAGGTCTAAAAGTGCTAAATGCCGAAGCAATCGTTGATGGCAAAGCCAAGCCCGATACCTTGGGTGTAGAAGCGATCGATGATAAAACCTTAAAAGTTACCCTAACCCAACCAACGCCATACTTCCCTGATGCGATGATGCACACTTCGGTGAAACCTGTGCATCAAAAAACCGTAGAGACGCTGGGCGACAAATGGACGAATGTGGGTAATTTTGTGGGTAATGGTCCTTACATCCTACAAGATTGGCGTGTGAACGAGCGTATCGTACTAAAACGCAGCCCAAGCTATTTCGATGATGCCAAAACCACCATTAATGAAGTAACTTTCCTAGCCATTCCACAAGATACGGTGGATGTCCAACGCTTTAAGGCAGGTGAGGTAGATATTACTGCTTCGTCAATTCCACCGACGCAGTTTGAACAGCTGAAAAAAGAGCTAGGCGACCAAGTTGTTGTACAGCCTAGATTGTGTACCTATTACTACGAATTTAACCACACCAAAGCACCGTTTAACGATGCTCGTGTGCGTAAGGCATTGTCTTTGACCATGCGTCGTGATACCATCACAGACAGCATCTTAAGGCAAGGTCAAACACCTGCTTACCAATTCACGCCAGAAGCCATCAATGGTGCCAAGTCTTATGCACCAGAGTGGAAGAGCTGGGATGATGCTAAGCGTACCGAAGAAGCCAAGCGTCTACTCAATGAAGCAGGCTATAACGAGTCTAATCCGCTGAAATTTGAATTGCTATACAATACCAATGAGCAGCATAAGACATTGGCGGTAGCGGTAGCATCGTTCTGGAAAGACAGCTTGGGCTTTGTTGATGTATCATTGAACAACCAAGAGTGGAAAACCTATCTGGATACTCGCCGCAATCAAAAACACGACCTAGCTCGTGGCGCCTGGTGTGCTGACTACAATGAGCAATCAACTTTCTTGAATACGCTTCGTTCGACCGACTCAAACAACAACGGTAAATACAATAACCCAGCCTTTGACCAGCTGCTAGATACTGCATTTGAAGCAGGCATCACCGATGCGGCTCGTGCTGACATTTACGAAAAGGCAGAGGCGATGCTTGATGCAGATTCGGCAGGCATCTTTGTTTATCAATATGTATCGCCACGCCTAATCAAGCCGTATGTTCAAGGTTTCTCATCAAAAGACCCAATGAATCAATACCATGTTAAAGACCTAAAAATCTTAAAGCACTAATAACGAGAGGTTTTATGAAATTACATACAAAAATTCTTAGCAGTATGGTGTTGAGCACCATGCTTATGCTAGCTGGTTGTGGTGCAGAAAAGACTGAATTAAAGGGAGCAACCACCTCTCAATCTAAGAGTCATTTAACCATCAGTAATGGGAGTGAACCTGCAACCCTTGATCCTCAGAAGTCTTCAGACACAGGATCTTCAAATATTATTCGCCAGCTATTTATTGGATTGACGGCTTCTGACTCCACAGGAAAGACCATTCCATCAGCGGCTGAAAGTTGGGATAATAGAGACCAAAAAGTATGGACCTTTAAAATCAGACAGGGTTTGACATGGTCAAATGGTGAACCATTAACAGCACATGACTTTGTCTATGCTTTACAAAGACTGACTGACCCTAAGACGGGTGCGGCTTATGGTGAATACTTGGTCGATGCCAAAGTTCAAAATGCTAAAGCAGTGAGCGAAGGCAAAGTAGCACCTGATGCTTTGGGTGTTAAGGCACTGGATGATTATACGCTAGAAATCACTCTTGATGAGGCTGTACCATATCTGCCTGATTTGATGCTTCTGCCTGTTACCTATGCTGTGCCAAAATCTGTGATTGAGCAGCATGGCGATAAGTGGCTTGAGCCTGCCAATTTGGTCGTCAGTGGGGCATATAAACTCAAAGAATGGACGGTTAATAGCCATCTGACTTTGGAGAGAAACACTGCCTACTATGATAATGCTAATACTAAGATTGAAACGGTTTCATTTTTACCAATTCAAGGAGCGAATGAAATTAATCGCTATAAAGCAGGTGAACTGGATATTACAGCAGGCATTCCTTCTGAGCAATTTGCTAAAATTAAGTCCGATCACCCTGATGAGACTAAGTCTAGTTCAAATTTATGTAGTTTTTATCTTGAGTATAACTCGATTAAGCCACCATTCACCGACCCTAGAGTTCGTCAAGCGTTAGCTATGATGATTGATAGGGATATTATTACTGGTCAGATTTTAGCAAGAGGTGAAATTTCTTCTTACCAATTTGCACCAAAAACGCTATCTGGTATGACTGAAATTAAACCAAGCTGGGCATCGCAGGATAGCAAGGCTATAACCGAACAAGCAATGAAATTGCTTGGTGATGCAGGTTATAGCGTTACCAACCCATTAAAATTTGAAATTTTATATAGTACTGGCGAAGGTGCAAAACGCATTAATGCGGCTATTGCTTCTATGCTAAAAGAGCAATCGGGTGGTGTGGTAGATGTTAGTCTTATAAACCAAGAGTGGAAGACTTTACTAGATACACGCCATTCAGGAAAATTTAATGCTGTGTTTGCTGGCTGGTGTGCTGATTATAATGAACCATCTAGTTTTTACAATGTTTTTCGTGCAAACAACGGTAATAACTCAGGCAAATATAAGAGTGCAGAGTTTGAACAAGTGTTAGACCAAGCGTTAAAAGCTGTCAGTGAAGAAGAGCGTAACCAACTCTACCATAAGGCAGAAACCATTTTGCAAAAAGATAATCCAGCGATATTCTTATATGTACCTGCGAAGAATTATTTGATAAAGACAAATATTGAAGCATCATCACTACAAGACCCATTGGGTGGATGGTTGATTAAAGATTGGTCTATTAAATAATTTTTTGTATTTTTTTGAAAAACAAGCATATTGCTCTAATATGCTTGTTTTTATTGAATAAATTTTTTTGACTTATAGGAAATCGAGAATAATCATATTGCAGGTATAGATAAATAAGCATTCATTCATGATTATTTCGTGCAATTTCCAATAAATTAGGTATAATACGCCTATTTTATCATTGCATCATTTGAAGAATAAAAGGTTTGTTTGGGTGATGCGATAAAAATAGCTTGCTTTTTAAGGATAAAAAGCAAGTTTCAGATGGATTACAAGGTGTGTATTGAGATGGTTTTGCACTCTCATGGCATTTAAGGACATAAGGTTTATTTATGTTAAAACTGATTTTTAAGCGTTTTTTAGAAGCAATACCGACGATGTTGTTTCTGATTACTGTGTCATTTTTTATGATGCGTCTGGCACCAGGCAGCCCGTTCACAGGCGAGCGAAATTTGCCACCTGCGGTGCTTGCTAACATCGAAGCCAAGTACAATTTGAACGACCCACTATGGTTGCAATATCTTAATTACCTAAAACAGCTTTTGATGGGCGATTTTGGTCCATCGTTTAAATATAAAGACTATACCATCAATGAGCTGTTGGCTCAATCTTTGCCCGTCTCGGTGGAGATTGGGCTATATGCCTTTGTGATTGCTCTTGTTTTAGGTGTTACGCTTGGTGTTATCGCTGCCTTAAAACAAAATACCTTTTTTGACTACGCACTCATGACTGTTGCCATGACAGGGGTTGTCATGCCAAGCTTTGTAAAGGGTCCGCTACTGGTGCTACTGTTTGCGGTGATTTGGCAGGTTTTACCAGCAGGCGGCTGGAATAATGGTGCATTACCAAACCTTATCCTGCCTGTGGGCACGCTTGCCATTGGTTATGCGTCTAGTATCGCTCGGGTAACTCGTGGTTCGATGATTGAAGTATTAAACAGCCCTTATATCCGCACCGCTAAGGCAAAAGGTCTGCCAACTTCGCACATTGTCTTTAAACACGCCTTGCGTCCTGCGATGCTGCCTGTGATTTCATTCTTAGGTCCTGCGTTTGTGGGCATCATTACAGGCTCTATCGTGATTGAGACGATTTTTGGTTTGCCAGGTATTGGCCAGCTCTTTGTCAATGGAGCGTTGAACCGTGATTATAGCTTGGTGCTGAGCCTGACCATTTTGGTGGGGGTATTGACGATTTTCTTTAATGCGGTCGTTGATATTTTATATGCACTGATTGACCCAAAAATTAAATACTAAATAAGGATGATTTATGTCTGTCAATACAACGATACAATCAGACAATTTTGATGGCATTCAGGGTCGTAGCCTATGGCAAGATGCATGGCGACGCTTTCGCCGTAACAAGGCTGCCATTGCCAGTGCGTTGATTTTGTTACTCATCACGCTATTTGTCATCATTGCACCAATGCTTGTGCCTTACACCTATGACCATACCGACTGGGGGAATATGGGTGTGGCTCCATCGCTAAGCACAGGACATTATTTCGGTACTGACCCGTTGGGGCGAGATTTGCTCGTGCGTGTGGCGGTCGGTGGGCGTATCTCGCTCATGGTTGGTGTGGCAGGTGCGTTCGTGGCGGTACTGATTGGTACGGTCTATGGTGCGTTATCGGGCTATCTGGGCGGTAAAGTGGACATGCTGCTCATGCGTTTTTTGGATGTGCTTAATGCTTTTCCTTTCATGTTCTTTGTGATTTTGCTCGTTACTTTATTTGGTCGCAACATTTTCTTGATTTTTGTGGCGATTGGTATGGTGTCGTGGCTGGATGTGGCTCGTATCGTGCGTGGTCAGACCCTAAGCCTAAAAAATAAAGAGTTCGTGGAAGCAGCAAAGATTACTGGCGTATCCAGCACAGGCATCATCATGCGTCATATCGTGCCGAATGTGCTGGGTCTGGTGGTGATTTATGCGTCGCTCATCGTACCAGGTATGATTTTGTTCGAGTCGTTCCTAAGTTTCTTGGGATTGGGTGTACAAGAGCCGATGACCAGCTGGGGTGCTTTATTACAAGAAGGTGCAGCGAGTATGCAGGTCGCTCCGTGGCAGCTGATCATCCCTTCTATCTTTTTGGTGGCGACATTGTTCTGCTTTAACTTCTTGGGCGACGGTCTGCGTGATGCCCTAGACCCCAAAGATAAATAATTCGATTGAATCAGTAGGACGATGAACATGGCACTATTAGAAGTTAAAAACCTAGATGTATTTTTAAAGACTGACGAAGAGAATGTCCATGCCGTCAAAGGCTCGACATTCAGCCTAGAGCGTGGTCAGACACTCGCCATCGTGGGCGAGTCTGGCTCGGGCAAGTCGGTTACCAGTATGGCAATCATGCAGCTGTTGCCTAAGAATATTGTTACCTATGGTAAGGAATCGTCGGTTGTATTTGATGGTCAAGAGATTTTGACTTTATCAGAAAAACAAATGCAGTCCTTGCGTGGTGATGGGATTGGCATGATTTTCCAAGAGCCGATGACCAGCCTAAACCCATTTGTCAAAATCGGCAAGCAAGTCGCCGAAGCGGTGTGTATCCACAACCCAAGTATCAGCCAAAGTAAAGCTCGTCAGATGGCGTTAGAGACCTTGCAGACGGTCAAAATCCCTGATGCCGAGCGTAAGATGGACTGCTATCCGCACGAGTTCTCTGGTGGTCAGTTGCAGCGTATCATGATTGCGATGGCAATCATCAATAAGCCTGACTTGCTCATCGCTGATGAGCCGACCACCGCACTTGATGTAACCACACAAGCTGAGATTTTGGATTTGCTCATGCAGCTACAAAAAGAGTTGGGCATGGCGATTATCCTGATTTCGCACGATTTGCGTCTGGTGAAGCGATACAGTCATCAGGTGTGCGTCATGCAGCACGGTGTCATCATTGAGCGTGGCGATACGCAGACGGTGTTTAACCATCCACAGCACGACTACACCAAAGAGCTGCTCATGCCGATTCCAATGAATCAAAAGGCGGTATTGGACGACAGTACGCCAGACATCATCACAGCGGACAATGTGCATGTGGAATATGTGATGGCTCGCAGTTTCTTTGGTAAGCCAACCAAGACTTTTCATGCGGTCAAAGGCATCTCGCTGCACCTAAAAGAAGGCGAGACTTTGGGCATTGTGGGCGAGTCTGGCTCGGGCAAATCGACCATTGGGCGTGCCATCATGCAGATTGCTGAATCCACAGGAGACATCAGTTTTAATGGCAAAACCATCAAACAGATGAACGCCAAGGAGCGTGATGCCTTGCGTCGTGATATGCAGATTGTCTTTCAAGACCCGTTCAACTCGCTGTCGCCCCGACTGACGGTGGGCGAGATTATCGGCGAAGGGCTGACGGTGCATTTTCCAAAGATGAGCAAGGAAGAACGCCGCCAAAAAGTGATAAAGATGCTCAAAGAGGTGAATCTGTCGCCCACCATGATTAACCGTTATCCACACGAGTTCTCAGGTGGTCAGCGTCAGCGCATCGCCATTGCTCGTGCGATGATTTTGGAGCCTAAATTTGTTCTGTTGGACGAACCCACTTCGGCACTTGACCGTTCAACACAAATCATGGTGGTTGAGCTACTAAATGACCTACAACGCAAATATGGGCTGAGCTATATCTTTATCAGTCATGATTTATCTGTGGTTCGTGCCTTGTCTGACCGTGTGATGGTCATGAGTCGTGGCGAAGTCATCGAAGAAGGGACGGCTGAGCAGATTTTTGAAAATCCGCAAGAAGAATACACCAAAGTGTTGGTGCAAGCGTCCAATCTGTCTTAATAAGCGATAACGCAGTCATCTAAAACCACCCTTGCTCGGTGATTGGCTTGGGTGGTTTTTTGTGTGCGTTTTGAACTTGTCGAGGCTTATTGTATGAAATGAACCGACCTTATCCGCTCTAATCTGCCCTAATGAATTGGTAAAATCAATCACTGTATTTAATGTGCAAAAATATACTAAATTTATGAATTTATTATGGAAATCTGGCGGCGGATTGTGATAGTATTAGTTGATTTATTTGCGTTGTTTATTTTGCAATCATCCAGTTAAATTTGTTGTTTTTTTTGATTTTTATAAGTGGGTTAGCCACCAAAAGGAGACTTTCTTAGCCGATGGATACTTTAAACATCATTTATCTTGTTACTTCCATGTTGATTTTTGTCAGCATCATGACAAATACCTTATCGGCACGATTGGGTGTGCCGTTGTTGCTGTTTTTCTTAGGCGTAGGTATGTTGGCTGGCGAAGAAGGGGTGCTTGGTATTGAGTTTCAGGAGTATTCTGTCGCTAACTTCATCGGTCAGGCAGCTCTTGCTTGTATTCTGCTCGATGGCGGTCTTCGCACATCACTCAAATCTTTCCGTGTTGGTTTAAAACCTGCGATTACGCTGGCGACTTGGGGGGTGATTGCGACCGTCTGTGTGCTTGGTCTGTTTATTAGCTGGCTATTGAATATTGATTGGCGATTAGGCTTTTTGATGGCGGCGATTGTTGGCTCGACCGATGCGGCGGCGGTTTTTAGTCTGCTTCGAAATGGCGGCGTGAAGCTCAACGACCGTGTACAAGCCACGCTAGAATTGGAATCTGGTACGAACGACCCCTTAGCAATCTTGCTGGTTACGGTGATGATTGCCCTAAACCTAAATCCAGAGAGTCAAACGGTCGGCAGTATCCTGATGATGCTGACTCAGCAGATTGTCGTGGGGCTATTGACGGGCTTGGCGGCAGGGTGGTTGCTCTCCAAGCTGCTGCCAAAAGTGCATTTGGCAGACGGTATGTATGCCATCTTGATTATGTCGGCTGGCATGGTGGTGTTTGCAGCGACCAACCTGTTTGGCGGTAGTGGCTTTTTGGCGGTGTATTTGGCAGGGGTCATCATTGGCAATACCAAAGTGCGTGCCACCGAGCATGTGCTTCGTGTGATGGACAGCTTTGCTTGGCTGTCGCAAGCGGTGCTGTTTGTGGTGTTGGGTCTGTTGGTTACACCATCAGGCATGATTGAAGAGTGGCATTATTCGCTGGCGATTTTCTTATTCTTGCTGTTCATCGCCCGTCCGATTGCGGTGGCAACCAGTCTTTTGCCGTTTCGTTTTCGTGCCAGAGAGATTGGCTTTATTTCGTGGGTCGGTCTAAGGGGTGCGGTGCCGATTACCCTTGCCATCATTCCTGTGGTGAGCGGTGTGGAAGGGGCGAGTTTGGCGTTTAATATCGTCTTTGGGGTGGTGATTTTGTCTTTGTTGGCACAAGGGGCGACCATTCCTTTCATGTCTCGCTTATTTAAAGTATGGGTGCCGACCGATGCTGAACCTAAGGCAGAGCATGAGATCTGGGTGGGCGACCAAGCCAACATGACCTTATATGAATTTGAAGTCAAGCCTGGTGCATTTGCCATCGGTCGCCATCCACAAGCCATATCAAGTAAGGTAAATTCCCAAGAGATCGCGGTCTTTGCGGTCGTGCGTGGCGGTCATCTTTTGAGCGTTGATGATGACACGGTGCTGAAAGTTGGCGACATTGTATGGTATGCCTTGTCGGGCGATTGGGCGGGCAGCATCGCCAAGATTTTTAATAACTCTGCCACCCAATACCAAAAAACCAGCGAATTTTATGGCGACTGGCTGCTATCGCCACACGCACGCATCATGGATTTGCCATTTTATAATCTGGCGACCCGCAGTCTAAGCCAAAACAGATTTAGCAAGATTTCGCCTGTCGCTAGTGCGTTGGACATATTTACCATATCGCCGAACGCCACAGGTCTGTCAGGCATTGACGATGAGCTGATGCAGACTTTGAGCAATGCCAGACACCAGACGGTCGAAGAATTCATGCTGTCGCATTTTAAGGCAGAGCCTGTCAAGGGCGATGAAGTGCGATTGAACGATAATTGGTCGCTGATTGTGCGTGATATTGATGGGCGTGGTCGCTTGCGTGGCGTGGGCTTAAAAAATACGGCAGAGTCTTAGGATTGGTTGGATTGAACATGATGGGCTGTGTTATTTTTTTGTTACATGGCTTTTGATTGCTGATTTTGACCCTATTTAAAAAAATATTACAACTGCGACCATGCTTTTAACTTTTGACAAAGTATGAACCAAAACCATGTATGATGAGCGTGATTGTATCGTCATGCCATTAAATTAGAAGGGTTAATATGCTATTTCATTCATCAAAAAAACCAGTAGAATTACAAATCATTCATCTGAACAAAGTCCAAAAAAAGCAGCAAAAAGAGTTTGAGCAAGCATCTGATGAAGACGACAAAAAAGGCTGCCTATCTAAGCTACTCTCCCTAGCCAAATCTGATGCCAAAGACAAGGCATCAGAGCCAAAAGACAGCAAAGATAAGACAAAAACTGTCTATGTGCTGGATTTTGATGGCGACATCAAGGCAGGTGCGGTAGCACAGCTGCGTGAAGAGATTAGTGCCATCATCAGTGCTGCCAAGACAGGCGATGAAGTGGTGCTGCGTTTAGAGAGTGGCGGCGGTCAGGTGCATGGCTATGGGCTGGCTGCCGAGCAGCTGGGTCGTATTAAAGACGCTGGGCTTGCCTTGACTGTCTGTGTGGATAAAATTGCCGCCAGCGGTGGCTACATGATGGCGTGCGTGGCGGACAAGGTGATTGGTGCGTCTTTTGCCATCGTAGGTTCTATCGGCGTGGTCAGTCAAATGCCTAATTTTTATGATTTCTTAAAAAAGCATGACATCAATATCGAGTCTTTTACGGCAGGTGAATACAAACGCACCGTAACCATGTTTGACAAAAATGACGACAAAGACCGTGCAAAATACCAATCCGAGCTAGAACGCATTCACGAACTGTTCAAAAATCATGTTGCCAAGCACCGCCTAACCCTAGACATTGAGAAAGTGGCGACAGGCGAATTTTGGTTTGGTCAAGATGCTCATGCACTAGGTTTAATTGATGAGCTGGGTACATCGGATGCGTATATTTTGAGCTTACTGGATAATCATGATGTCTTTGTCATCAATTCACGCACCAAGCCAACTTTATTAGAAAAACTGGGTCTTGGCGAGCAGATGGGTGCGTCTGCTGTGAGTTTGGTGAATCAGGTGGGACATGGTGCTGCCGAGTTTTTGGCGAAATTAAACCGCCCTTAGTGATTGACTGTGCACATTAAATCATTAGAATTTTACTAAAAAGTACGCTAAAATAGCCGACTGTTTTTCAGGGCATTTTAGCGTATTTTAGTTGTTTTTGGATAACTCATGAAAAAATTAGAAGAATTGTTTGCCAAAGCAGACAAATTTGGTCGTGTGGTGGCAAACCGATTTAACAAAATCAAAGATTTGAATGACATTCGTGGCATCGGTCAGGGCAAGGTTGTCCTAATCACAGGGGCAAGCTCAGGACTTGGGGCGATGATGGCTCGTAAGTTTGCCTTTTTGGGTTATGATTTAGCAATCTGTGCCAGACGATTAGACCGCCTAGAAGCTCTAAAACAAGAGCTGGAACAAGAATTTGGCATCAAGGTTCATGTTCGCACGCTGGATGTTACCGCTTATGATGATGTGTTTGCGGTGTTTGATGAGTTTGACAAAGATGTACAGGCAAGCGGCACCATCATTGATAAAATCATCGTCAATGCAGGGGTGGGCGACAGCCGTGTGATTGGCTATGGTCGCTTCGCCATCAACCGTGCCACCGCCGAGACCAATTTCATCTCTGCGTTGGCACAATGTGAAGCCGCCATGCAGATTTTCCGCCGTCAGAACAGCGGTCATCTGGTAGTGATTTCTAGTATGTCGGCGGTGCGTGGTCTGCCACGCCATCTGACCACTTATGCTGCCGCCAAAGCAGGTCTTGCGGCATTGGCAGAAGGCATTCGTGCTGACACCATCACCGAGAAACTGCCCATCACGGTATCAACCATTTATCCTGGTTATGTGCGTACAGATTTGAACATCGGAGCAAAGTACCTGCCTTTTGAAGTTGAAGAAGAGGAAGGGGCGGATGTCATCGTTAAAGCGATTGAAGCAAAAGTCGATGAAGCCTATGTGCCTGCATGGCCGTGGCTACCGATTGGTCTGGGGATGAAATATCTGCCGCTAAGACTGATTACGAAGTTTTTGTGATGCGTTGCTGTTGGGTCATTCTAGCTCTATGCAAGTAAAATTAAACCAAAATATTAACCAAAAAAGAGCGGCATGAATTACCGCTCTTTTTTTATGGAAGCTGTACAGATGGGGCGTGAAGCCGTATTATCCAAAAGCACGGGGCAGACGACTGGGGCGAATGCCGTCATCGCTGTTGATGACGCACGCTAGGGTAATCGCGCCTGTGCTTGCGATTTTGCCCTGCATAAAATCATCGTGCGAGCGGTAGATGTGTTGGGTTAAAATCAAGCTGGCGGATTTTTTTATCATCTCATGCACAGTAACTATAAGTACATCATCAACAAATAGCGGTAGCTTGTAGGTTAAGTCAGCACGAGCGACTACGAAGTGAATCTTGCCATTGTGGCTGTCGGTACCGCCCGCTGTGCCATCAGCATCAAAAAAATAACCGTCGAAGCCGAGCGATGTCAGCCAGTCCCTGCGACAATTTTCAAAAAAGGTCAAATGATTGGCATGATAAACAATACCGCCTGCGTCCGTATGGTTGATATAGACTTTGTAAGTGTTACTAAAAATGGGGGTTGTCATACACCATCCTTAATGTGTGCTGTCAAATTGAAATCATTGTACACTCAATTTAGCAAAGTCGTGCAAAATTTGCAAAATTTTTATCAAAAATTTGCTACAATAGCACCATTTTTTAGACAGAGACGAATTATGACGACTTTTGTGAGTTTTAATATTAATGGGCTGCGTGCCAGACCCCATCAACTGATGGCGGTGCGTGATGTGCTGGGGGCAGACATCATCGGGCTGCAAGAGACCAAAGTGCATGATGAAGCCTTTCCGCTGGCGGATGTGCAGAGTCTGGGCTATCATGTGGAGTTTTTTGGGCAAAAGTCGCATTATGGCGTGGCGATATTGTCTAAATCTAAGCCGATTTTTGTACAAAAGGGCTTTCCTTTTGCCGACCTTGATGCCCAACGACGGCTGATTCATGCCAGATTTGAAGTCGGTGGGCGTGAGATTGATGTGATTAACGGCTATTTTCCACAAGGGGAAAACCGAGACCACGAGATTAAATTTCCCATGAAACGAGCATTTTATGCCGATTTGAATGCCTATATTGATGAGCTAAAAGGGCAGGGGCGTGAGCTTATCATCATGGGCGACATGAACATCTCGCCACATGATAATGATGTCGGCATTGGCGAGCCAAACGCCAAACGCTGGCTAAAAAACGGCACTTGTTCATTTTTGCCAGAAGAGCGAGCGTGGTATGATGCCTTGATGAGCCGTGATTTGCATGATACTTATCGTAAGTTTAAGCCTGACAGTGCCGATGAGTTTAGCTGGTTTGATTACCGCTCCAAAGGCTTTGAAGATACGCCAAAACGGGGGTTACGCATTGACCACATCTTATGCACCGATACGCTCATTGGCGACTGTGTGGATGCTGGGATTAGCTATGACATTCGTGGGCTAGAAAAGCCATCCGACCATGCACCGATTTGGGCAAGGTTTGCGTTGTAATCTGGCTGATTGAGTGGTAAAATCAATAAATCTGTCAATAAAAGGGGGTATTTATGCCTGTTGGTGATGTAAACTTGGTGCCATTATTACCTGTTAATGGGGTAAAAATCGGCATCACAGAAGCGGCGGTGCGCTATGAGAATCGCCGTGATTTGAGCGTGTTTGAGATTGACTCTGGGGCGAGTGTGGCGGTCGTTACCACCCAAAACGCCTTTGCCGCTGCCCCTGTGCAGCTGGTGCGATCGCACATTGCCCAAGATGTGCCACGCTATCTTGTCATTAATACAGGCAATGCCAATGCCGCCACAGGTCAAGATGGGTTAGATAGAGCCGCTACCATCTGCCAAGCCCTGTCGGATAAAATGGGCGTGAGCATGACACAGGTGCTGCCGTACTCAACAGGTGTGATTGGCGAGCGGCTGCCAAGCGAGCGTATCATTGCAGGGCTTGATGGGGCATTGGCAGATTTAAGAGCAGATAACTGGCTCGGGGCGGCTCATGCCATCATGACCACCGACACCACGCCTAAGGGTCATAGCGTCCAGACCACCATCGATGGCACGACCTATACCGTAACAGGCATCAGTAAGGGGGCGGGCATGATTCGCCCGAACATGGCGACCATGCTTGGCTTTGTGGCGACCGATGCCAACATCAGCCAGTCGCTACTGCAGCAGATATTAACAACGCTCATCAATCAGACCTTTAATCGCATCACCATCGATGGCGACACATCGACCAATGACTGCTGTACGCTCATCGCCACAGCCAAGACAGCCACGCTCATCGATGACGACAGCCACGCCCACTATCAGGCGGTGTATGAAGCCATCAAAGAAGTCATGCTAAAAATCGCCCAACTCATCGTGCGAGATGGCGAAGGGGCGAGCAAGTTCATCACGGTCAAGGTATCAGGCGGTCAGAGCCTTGATGACTGTACCAAAGTCGCCTATGCGGTGGCGCATTCTCCGCTGGTTAAGACGGCATTTTTTGCATCCGATCCCAACTGGGGCAGAATCTTGGCAGCGGTCGGCTATGCAGGGGCGTGCATCGACCAGAGCCGTGTTGATGTGTCGTTGGATGAAGTCGCCATCTGTCAGCGTGGTGGTCTGGCGGACGGCTACACCGAGAGTCTGGGTCAGGCGGTGATGAGTCGTCCTGAGATTACTGTCAGCATTGACTTAGGCTATGGTACGGCTCATACAGATACGGTATATACTTGTGATTTGTCGCATGAGTATGTGAGTATTAATGCTGATTATCGCAGCTGATTGATGGCTATTGATAATCACATAAAAATGGTAATGATATGAAAAAATTGATACTAATGATGGCACTTGGGCTGTCAGGTTTGCTAGTACAAGGTTGTGTACATAAAGTCGTTACAACGCCTGTAAAAATTGCTTACAAAACCACCAAAGGTGTGGCAAAAGGCACGGCAGCAGTAGTGCGAGCTGTCGTTCCTGGCGATGGCAAAAAAGACAAAGACTAAAAAGTGGGGAATCCAAAGTAATTTGGTCAAGATTGTTGTATTTTTGCAATTTTATGCTGATACAAGGTTGCAAAAATAACTTTTTGATATCAAATTCCTTTATAATACCCCACCTCTTGGGTGCAATGGACTTGGATTATGTTAATTGTTGATTAATATAACCCAAGTCCTTTTGTTTTTATGTTGATCATCCATTTGTTATTTAACAGGTGGGCTGTATGTTTTTTTTAGGCATTTTATATGAAAAAAATCTTAATCACGATTGCGATTTTATTGGCAATCTTGTTGGTGGCGATACTGGCTTATCTGTATCGTCCTGTGGCATCAAAGGCGGTCAATGCCGATGGCGAGACCGTTGATGTGGTACTGATTGGCGGCGGTATCATGTCGGCGACTTTGGGTACTTATCTGACCGAGCTTGAACCTGATTGGCAGGTGCGTATGTTTGAGCGACTGGGTGCGGTCGGACAAGAAAGCTCAAATGGCTTTAACAATGCAGGCACGGGACATTCTGGTTTTATGGAGATGAATTATACTGCCGAAGCTAAAGACGGCAGCATCTCTATTGACCGAGCTGAGAAAATCGCTGCTCAATTTGAAGTCTCCAAGCAGTTTTGGTCGCATCAGGTAAAAACTGGAGCGTTGGGCGAACCTAAGACCTTCATCAACCCTGTGCCACACATTGCCTTTGTGTGGGGCGATAGCGTTGATTTCTTGAAGCGTCGCCATCAAGCGATGATTCAATCACCGCTGTTTAGCGACATGACCTATACTGAAGACAAAGCGGTCATCGGTCAATGGGCACCGCTGGTTACCACAGGTCGTGATGCTGCCCAAAAAGTTGCTGCCACTCGTATGGACATCGGTACTGATGTCAACTATGGGGCGATTACCACACAGCTTGTGGACCATCTAAGCAAAAACCAAAATTTCAAACTGTCGGTAAATTCAGAAGTGGTGGGTATTAGCCGCAATGATGACAATACTTGGACAGTAAGTGTTAAAAACCTAAAAGACGGCTCAACCACATACACCAAGACTCGCCATGTGTTCATCGGTGCAGGTGGTGCTGCCATCAAACTGCTGCAAATGACAGGTCTGCCAGAGAGTAAGTATTATGCAGGCTTCCCTGTGGGTGGTCTGTTCTTGATGACGGATAAGCCTGAGATTGTCAATGCTCATACTGCCAAAGTCTATGGTCGTGCCGAGCTGGGGGCTCCGCCGATGAGCGTGCCACACATTGATACTCGCTATATCGATGGTAAAAAATATGTGCTGTTTGGACCGTTTGCCACTTATTCTAATAAGTTCCTAAAAAATGGCTCACAAACCGACCTACTGTCATCAGCGACCAAGGATAATGCCGTACCGATGGCGACATCAGGTCTAGAAAACCTAGATTTGGTCAAATATCTGGTCAGCCAAGTATCGCTGTCGGATGATGAAAAACTTGCTGAACTCAAAAAATACTACCCAGAAGCCAAATGGGAAGACTGGACAGAAGCCCAAGGTGGTCAGCGAGTACAAATCATCAAGACTGTACCAGGTGAGAAGACCAAATTGCAGTTTGGTACTGAGCTGTTCGTTTCAAAAGATGCGTCGGTTACGGCACTATTGGGCGCATCACCAGGGGCATCGACTTCACCTTACATGATGCTTGATTTGCTAGATAAGGCATTCCCGCAAGAAGTGGCAGGCAAATGGAGCAATAAACTGACGCAAATCATCCCATCTTATGGCAAAGATTTGACTAAAGATGCTGCCTTGCTAGATGCGGTACGCACCGAGACCAGCAAAACGCTGGGTCTGGTGTATCAACCAAAATCACAGCAAGCACAGTCACAGACAACTGACACACCTGTCACCCAAAAACCTGCTGCCTAATCCGCACAGATAATAAAAAAGAGCGAGTTTTTAACATCGCTCTCTTTTATTGGGTTTTGAGTGTGGGTGGCTGATTGATTGGTACGACAGATTTGGCGTTTAGTGATGTGTGACTGCCATTCATCAAGCCCATCATGCCATATTATACAGTCTTAGCCTAACATTGGCTAAAGCCTACCATCACGCCCATGCTTGCGGTAGGAATGCGGTTGTCCGCATAGATGGCAAGTCCGCCCCGAGCGGTTTCTTTGTATTTATCCATCATGTCTCTGCCTGTCTCTTTCATGGTCAAGATGGCTTTGTCCAGCGATACATGGTGTGAGCCATCACCACGCAGAGCAAGACGAGCGGCATTGATGGCTTTTACCGATGCCATAGCATTTCGCTCAATACAGGGTACTTGCACCAGCCCTGCGATGGGGTCGCAGGTCAGTCCTAGATTATGTTCCAGTCCGATTTCAGCAGCGTTTAGGCACTGAGCGACCGAACCACCCATGACATGAGCCAGTCCTGCTGCTGCCATCGCACAGGCAGAACCCACTTCGCCTTGGCAGCCGACTTCTGCCCCTGAAATAGAAGCGTTTTGTTTGATGAGTGCACCGATTGCCCCAGCCACGAGCAAAAACTCTCGTACGCCCTGATAGCTAAAATTGGGAATGAATCCACGATAATAATGCAAAACGGCTGGAATGATGCCCGCTGCTCCGTTGGTGGGGGCGGTTACGACCTTGCCACCTGCGGCATTTTCTTCATTGACCGCTAGGGCGTACAAATCCACCCAATCCATCGCCAACAGCCCACCATCGGCAGATTTGCCATACTCTTTGGACAGCTGGTCGTATAGGGCTTTGGCTCGTCTTTTGACATTCAAGCCACCAGGTAAGATGCCGTCTTTTTTGCAGCCTTCGGTAACGCACGCCTGCATGACTTCCCAGACTTCGTTTAAATACTCTTTGACTTCTTCTTCGCTTCTAATCGCAGTCTCGTTGTGGTGCATGAGTTCGGCGATGTTCCAAGATTTGGCTTCGCAGATGGCGGAGAGTTCAGAAGCCAGCCCAAAGGGGTAGGGGAATTGGGGGTCGTCATCACAGGTCGGCTCTGCGTTGATTTCTTTATCGTCCATCACAAAGCCGCCACCGATAGAATAATAGGTCTGACTAATAGGCTCATCGCCATCAAATAAAGCAGTCAGACTCATGCCATTGGGGTGATAAGGCAGGGTAACATCGTCATACCACACGACATCACGGTCATAATCAAAGGCTATCTGATGCACACCGCCTAACATCATGATACCATCTTCGATGACAGGGCGTAGATAGCTGTCGGTCTTAGTGGTGTCGATGGTGCGTGGCAGATGCCCAAGCAGCCCCAAGATGGTCGCTGTGTCGGTGGCGTGTCCTTTGCCTGTGGCGGACAGTGAGCCGTATAAGTCCACTCGCACCTGTTTGACTTGGTCAATGCGTTCGCCTAAGAGCGACAAAAAGCGACTTGCCGCCACCATCGGACCAACCGTATGCGAGCTGGACGGTCCGATGCCAATTTTAAATAAATCAAAAACACTAATCATAACCACTCCTTAGGTCTGATATTTTTTTGTCAATATATCATAAAACCACCCAAAACAAAATGCCAAAAATAGTAGGGGGTTATGCGTATCTATTGGAGAGTTGCCCATAATAATCCTGAGTATATTAGTCGGATATTTGATTTTATCAATCATGGATGAGATTATTATTTATTTTCTTTATCATATAAGAAAAATTCTCAAAAACTATTGCAAACAAGAATTATTCTTGCTATATTAGCACCCAAGTTGTCAGATTTTCTGACTGCTCATGTTTGAGTTAATGCGTCATTTTGGCACGACACCACACAGCCATCAGCCAAATTACTAGGGAGAATTACCATGTATGTATGTATCTGCCATGATGTTAAGGACACGCAAATTAACACCGCCATGGTACAGGGCATCACCACCATGCAGGGATTGCAAGATGCTTTGCAGGTCGGTACTTGCTGTGGTTGCTGCATTCCGATGGTGCAGGATTTGGTCGATGAGCATCATGCCAATCTGCCTGTGATTAATGTGATGGCAGGTTAATCAAAAACTGCCCAGTCCAGATATATTGTTTCTGTATTGTTACTATCAATCACGATGAGAGCCACAGGATAGGTTTATTGCATAGTGATTAAAATAACTGATGAATAATCATTCTTAAATAAATAAAACCAAATAATGACGAAATGATAACAACTTGCTTTTGTGAGTTGTTATTTTTTATTTTTATTAATAAAATCAATATCTTAAAAACCATTTTTAAGAACGATTATCCCTTAGCTTTTGTCGATGATGAAATTGACTGTATGATAAATTTGAGAGCCATTCGCAGATTGCATTTCGTTATCAGTTCATTAGCGATACAAATTTTGACATGATTTTTGTGGTGATTGTGTTAATATAAGACAACCTAAATACAGCAAAGCAAGCAATGAGTGATGTTTGGCAGGTGTATCATGCCAAAAAGATCAAATATTAAGTAGCTCATTTGTCAGCCTTGATGTTGTTTTAATCATTTCTTTAATTAAAGGAGCTTGTGATGAAATCATCTCAAAAAGTCATTGATTATCTAAATTTCCTATTGGCAGGTGAACTGGGTGCTAGAGATCAGTATTTTATCCATTCGCAAATGTATGCCGAATGGGAACTTGGCAAGTTGCACGACCGCATTTATCATGAGATGGAAGATGAAACCCTGCACGCCCGCTTAATCATCAACCGCATCATCATGCTTGGTGGCACGCCAAACATGCAAGTGGGTGAGATTAACATCGGTGCTGATGTACCTGCCATGCTAAAAAGCGACCTAGATTTAGAATACGCTGTGCAAGAACACCTAAAAGAAGGCATCGCCATCTGTGAAGCAGAGCGTGATTATGTTACTCGTGATATGTTGGTCGCTCAGTTAAAAGACACCGAAGAAGACCATGCACACTGGCTAGAAAAACAGCTTCGCTTGATTGAGCTGATGGGACTGCAAAACTACCTACAAAGCCAAACTGCCGAGCCAAACATGGTCGCTGCGGCTCACTAATGAAGCCGACTTCGCTATTGGAATTAAGGATAAATCATGAAAGGTGATAAAGAAGTTATCCGTGCATTAAATTCGGTGTTGGGTCAGTCGCTGATTGCCATTAACCAGTATTTTTTGCACGCTCGCATCGTCAAAAACTGGGGCATCAATGAGTTAAATGACACATTCTATCGTCAGTCAATCCGTGAGATGAAGTGGTCTGATGAGCTGATTGAGCGTATCTTGCTGCTAGAAGGGCTACCAAACCTGCAAGAACTGGGCAAACTGCTCATCGGTGAAGATGTCAAAGAAATCCTAAGCTGTGATTTGCGTCTAGAAAAACGCAAGCATGATGTCTTGCTAGATGCCATTGACATCTGTACCCAAAAGCGAGATTTTGTGTCTCGTGAGCTGCTCATCATGCTAAAAGACGCCAACGAAGAGCATGAAGACTATCTAGAAACGCAGCTTGAAAAAATCGACGACATCGGCATCCAAAACTACATTCAGATGCAAGCTGGCGAAGAGTAATTTTAAGCCTAAGACCGACAAGTGTGATGCTTGTCGGTTTTTGTTATTTTATTGTATAAATTGTACAAATAGTTATAATTCTTATTTGTGGCGGAATATTTGTGTTATAATAAATTGATTTGTAATAAGTATTTTTTAAAAAAATAGTGATAATTTTTACATTTTCTAAAAGCGATAAACATTTTTTTAAAAAGTCATTATAATATCAAACCATCAAAAAAGTGCAAAAATACCCCAATGATCACATCAGAACATGACAAAGATGATGGGGTGTTTGCATCTCATTCACTGCCAATTTGGCGAAACTTTCTAAGGAATCCTTATGACGACTTATTATAAAGATGCCGACCATGTCGAGACCCAAGAGTGGCTTGACGCCTTCGCTTCGGTCATCAAAAATGCAGACAAAGAACGAGCTCAATTTCTACTAAAAGCCCTGTACAACATGGCGGTACAAGAAGGTCTGCCGTTCAACCGTCTAGACACCGCCTACATCAACACCATTCCTGTCGAAGATGAGCCGACTTATCCTGGTGATTTGCACATGGAGCGTAAGCTGCGTGCATTGGTGCGTTATAATGCGTTGGCGATGGTCATGCGTGCCAACCAAAATGATGACGAGCTGGGCGGACACTTGGCGACTTTTGCGTCATCAGCGACATTGTACGAGACAGGCTTTAACCACTTTTGGCGTGCCCCGGATGAGAACTTCGGTGGCGACATGATTTATTATCAAGGTCATGGTGCACCAGGTATGTATGCTCGTTCGTTCCTAGAAGGTCGTTTGACCGAAGAGCAGCTGACCAATTTCCGCCGTGAAGTGGGCGGTAAAGGTCTATCAAGCTATCCGCACCCATATTTGATGCCTGACTACTGGCAATTTCCAACCGTATCCATGGGTCTAGGTCCATTGACTTCGATTTATCAAGCACACATCCAAAAATACCTAACCAACCGCAAGCTCATCAAAGACGAAAACCGTAAAATCTGGGCGTTCCTAGGCGACGGTGAGACGGACGAGCCAGAGAGCTTGGGTGCCATCAGCATGGCAGGTCGTGAAAAACTTGACAACCTAATCTGGGTCATCAACTGTAACCTACAACGCCTTGATGGTCCTGTGCGTGGTAATGGCAAAATCATCCAAGAGCTTGAATCAGTATTCCGTGGTGCAGGGTGGCGAGTGATTAAGGTCATCTGGGGCGACCACTGGGACAGCCTACTTGCCAAAGATCATACAGGCGTACTAAAACACCGCATGGAAGAAGTCGTGGATGGCGAATATCAGCTGTACACCGCTCGTGATGGTGCGTTCGTGCGTAAAGAGTTCTTTGGTAAATATCCAGAGTTGGCAGAGATGGTTAAAGACCTATCTGATGATGAGCTGATGCACTTAAACCGTGGCGGTCATGACCCGAAAAAAGTCTATGCCGCCTATGCCGAAGCGATGAAAACCAAAGACCAGCCGACCGTTATTTTGGTGAAAACCGTTAAAGGCTATGGCTTGTCTAGCCAAATCCAAGCGGTGAACAAAGCTCACCAGCTCAAAAAACTGGACGAAACAGGTCTAAAATACTTCCGTGATCGTTTTGACTTGCCGTTTAGCGACGAAGATTTAAAAACGCTGCCATTCTATCGCCCATCAGAAGATTCGGCAGAATACAAATATCTCATGGGCCGTCGTCAAGCACTGGGTGGACACCTGCCTGCTCGTCGTAGTGGTCATATCCCGCTCCAAATCCCTGAGCTGTCTATCTTTGATCAAGTATTACAAGGCTCAAAAGGCAAAGAGCAATCCACCACGATGGTATTCGTGCGTCTGCTATCAGCACTATTAAAAGACAAAGCGTTGAATAAATATGTCGTGCCAATCGTACCTGATGAAGCTCGTACCTTTGGTCTTGAAGGTATGTTCCGTCAGTTGGGCATCTATTCGGCCGCAGGTCAAAACTATGTGGCAGAAGACGCCGAAGCCTTGATGGGCTATAAAGAAGCCAAAGACGGACACATGCTAGAAGAAGGCATTAACGAAGCAGGTGCGATGAGTGCATGGCTTGCCTTGGCGACCAGCTACTCAACCAACGCCTTGCCAATGATTCCGATGTACATCTACTACTCAATGTTCGGTTTCCAGCGTATCGGTGATTTGGCGTGGTTGGCTGGCGATATGCAGTCGCAGGGCTTCTTGTTTGGTGCGACAGCAGGTCGTACGACATTGAACGGCGAAGGCTTGCAGCACCAAGACGGTCATAGCCACATTCTATTCGGTACCGTGCCAAACTGCGTAACTTATGACCCATGCTTTGGTTATGAGCTTGCAGTCATCATGCACGATGGTCTAAAACGAATGTATGGCGAAGGCGAGCGTGTGTACTACTACATCACTTTGATGAACGAAAATTACGAGCATCACGCCATGCCAGCAGGTGTTGAAGAGGGCATCAAGCGTGGTATGTATCTGCTAGAGGATAACGGTTCAAGCCAAGTTCAGCTGCTTGGTTCAGGTGTCATCTTGCGTGAAGTACAAAAAGCCGCTCGCATCCTAAATGACGACTTTGGCATCAAGGCGAATGTGTGGAGTGTAACCAGCTTTAACGAGCTGACTCGTGATGGTATGGCGTGCGACGACTACAATCGCTTACACCCAACCGAAGAAGCCAAGACCCCTTGGGTAACCAAGCAGCTGGCACCGCACAAAGGCATCGTGGTGGCAGCCACCGACTATATGCGTAA
This sequence comes from Moraxella sp., assembly GCA_030525825.1. Taxonomy (GTDB): domain Bacteria; phylum Pseudomonadota; class Gammaproteobacteria; order Pseudomonadales; family Moraxellaceae; genus Moraxella. Next base: position 27,790 of record JAUNDZ010000008.1, on the reverse strand, counting down.
CTACTCAGAGCAGATTCGTGGTTGGTTGCCTGACAGCCGCCCATACACCACGCTAGGCACTGATGGCTTTGGTCGCTCGGACAGCCGTGAGCAGCTGCGTAACTTCTTCCATGTCAATGCCGAACACATCGTTGTGGCGACCTTGAAAAAATTGGCAGATGAAGGCGAGATTGATGTGCGTTTGGTTCAAGATGCCATCAACAGCTTTGAGATTGATGTGGATCAAGCACCAGCATGGCAGCCACAGCCACATTATGACTACTTCCCAGATGCTCCTGCGGTATCGGTGAACCAAAACCCAACGCCAGTACCTGACTTTGTTGAAGAGTCTGATGAAGCCATCAGCAGCGAAGGTCGTGCCGAAGACAAAGCAGACGCACCCATCCTAAATGACAACCAAGTCGTAGAGCCAAAATAAGGAGACCATCATGGAAATTAAAGCCCCTGATTTGGGTGTAGAAAGTGCCGAAGTCGCCGAGATTTTGGTAAAAGTGGGTGATGTTATCAGCGAAAATGACAACATCGTCCTAGTTGAGTCAGACAAAGCGTCGGTAGAAATACCGTCGCCTGTCTCAGGCAAGGTTGCAGCCATCGCCATCAATGTGGGTGATAGCGTGAGCGAAGGCAGTGTGCTTTTGACCGTCGAAGCAGCTGATGCAGCGGACAACACGCCTGCCGAGCCTGCTGCTCAAGAACAGCCTGTCCAAGAGATGGCAGCACAAGCTGCTCCACAAGCCGAAGAAGCACAGCTTGCCCAAGCTCCGCAAGCGGCAGCAGGTGGCAGCCAAACTTACAACCTGCCTGATTTGGGCGTAGACAGTGCCGAAGTCGCCGAAATTATGATGGCGGTAGGCGATACCGTTGAAGAAAATCAGCCGCTACTATTGGTGGAGTCGGATAAAGCATCGGTTGAAGTGCCTGCCCCTGTCTCTGGCGTCATCGAATCCATCTTGGTCAATGTAGGCGACAGCGTATCAAACGGTCAAGCCTTTGTGGTGATTAAGTCAGCAGGTGCAACCACCGCAGCTGCCAGTGAGCCTACACCCATGCAAGAGCCACCAAAGGCAGAAGCACCAAAAGCTGAATCCAAGCCTGTATCTGCACCATCGGCAGCACCAGCACCGACTGCTAAGCTGTCAGAAAGCGAAGTTAACCAAAAAGCACGCGACGCTCATGCAGGACCTGCTGTGCGTAAGCTGGCTCGTGAGCTGGGTGTGGACATCAGTGCTGTAACAGGTACAGCGGCTCACGGTCGTATCCTAAAAGAAGACCTGTTTGGTTATGTTAAGTCGGTTATGACAGGAGCAAAAGCCGCACCAACTGCGAGCAGCACACCTGCCCAAAGTGGTGGTATCAGCTTGCCACCGCTGCCTGATATGTCGAATAAAGAGATTTGGGGCGAGATTGAGACGGTGGATTTAACCCGCCTACAAAAAGTCTCTATCCCACAGCTGAACCTAAACACGCTGCTGCCACAGGTTACGCAGTTTGACCTAGCGGACATCACCGATACCGAGAACTTGCGTAATGAGCTAAAAGCAGAGTTCAAGGCACAGGGCGTGAGTCTGACCATCTTGGCATTCATCGTAAAAGCGGTGGCGTATGCCTTGACTCAGCATCCAAAATTCAACAGCCATGTCTCTGATGACAACACGCAGATGATTATCCGTAAATCGGTACACATGGGTATTGCGGTGGCGACCGATGATGGTCTGATTGTGCCTGTGATTCGTGATGCCCAAGACAAAGGCATCAAGCAGCTTGCCATTGAGATTGGCGAACTTGCCAAAAAAGCCCGTGATAAGAAACTGACTGCCAAAGAGCTACAAGGTGCGTCATTCACCATCTCATCACAAGGCAACATGGGCGGTACTTACTTCACACCGCTGGTCAATCATCCACAAGTGGCAATCTTGGGCATCTCAGAATCTACCTTCCAGCCCCGTTGGAATGGTAAAGAGTTTGAGCCACGCCTGATGCTACCATTGTCGCTGTCTTATGACCACCGTACCATCAACGGTGCTGATGCCGCTGTGTTCACTCGTTATATCGCCAAGCTGCTTGCCGACCCACGCAAGATTTTGCTATAAGTTAGCCATATTGACGATATCCAAAAAAGGCAGTTCTATACTGCCTTTTTTATCGGTTTTTTATCAGTTTTTTATGGGTGCTGTGATTGTAAAATGGGCATAACTTAGCTATACTAAAATGCGATAAAAGGGCGTGATATGACAATCAGTCAGCATCCGCCTTGCCATGTTAAATCAAGGGAAAGTCTATGATAAAATTGATGACAAAAATGCTACTATTAAGCCTATCTGTACTGGCAGTGGCACTACCCAGCTATGCCAAGTCGTCCACGCGTGATGATTTGGTAGGGGATTGGCTATGTGAAAGTAGGCATGAAGATAATCATGTAAAGAGCATCATGCGTCTTTATCCAAATGGAAAAGGTGTTGAGTTGATTGAGTACATCGATAAAGATTTACCCCCATATTATTCATATCTTGACATGACGAGTTTAACTTATGATTGGCATGTCAAAGATAGTACACTGTATATGAGCAACCATAAAATTAACGAATATCATCTTTATGACTTTACCGACAACGGCTTGGTCAGATGGAGTGATATGGACATCGCTGATGCCAAAGCAGAGTATGAGCGATTGCTGAATGCTTATAACTGGCATATTATTGAGTTTGATGGCAAAGACAAGCATCGCTATACTTTTGAAGATGGTTCGTTTGGCGAGTGCCGTCGATTAAAATAGATATGAGTTAAATAGAATGGGTGTTTGTAGTGATATCGTAATTACTTTAAATATATAAAATAATGACAAAAAACTGAACCATCATCAACTCAAAATTAACCCAAATCAACCAAAGAAGAGGTTTTTTGATGACAAATTATACACCACCAGCCGTCTGGGACTTAAATGCCGTCAATATGGGCGGAAAATTTGGCAGTACTAACCGACCAACAGCAGGGGCTCGCTATGAACAACAGCTGCCAAAAGGCGATAAAACCTATCAACTATACAGCCTAAACACGCCCAATGGCGTCAAGGTTAACATTATCTTAGAAGAGCTAAAAGCGTTGGGGCTGCTTGATTATGATGCCTATAAGATTGACATCATGGCGGGCGATCAGTTTGGTACAGACTTTGTGGCGATCAACCCAAATTCTAAGATACCTGCTTTGGTTGATGTCTCGGGTGATACGGCTGTCAATGTCTTTGAAAGTGGGGCGATTTTGTTGTATCTTGCCCAAAAATACGGCAAATTCTTGCCAACCGACACCACCAAAAATGCCGAAGTGCTGTCTTGGCTCATGTGGCAGATGGGTTCGGCACCGTTTGTTGGTGGCGGCTTTGGGCATTTTTATGCCTATGCACCAGAGCCGATTGAGTACGCCATCAACCGCTACACGATGGAGACCAAACGCCAGCTTGATGTGCTAAATCAGCACCTAGCAAGCCGTGAATATGTGGCAGGCGACGAATATACGGTGGCGGATATGGCGATTTATCCTTGGTATGGCTGGCTTGTCTTGGGTAAATTGTACATTGGTGAGCATTATAACGCTGCCAAGTTCCTAAATGTCGATGAATACCCACATGTACAGCAATGGGCAAACCGCATCGCCGCCAAAGAGACGGTAAAAAGGGCGGAAGGTTTGGTGTTGCAGCCGATTGCCCAGCAGTCGTGATAACCAACTTATTTGGGTAAGTCAATTAAAACAAGTAAAACCGCTCGGTATGGAGCGGTTTTACTTGTTTTAGCGGTTTTTGATGAATTGTCTTGCTACACCAAAAAAGCCTACAACAATTTAAAATCGATAGCTGACACCCACTCTGGTCGTGCTTTCGATATTACCATCGACCATTGGGCTGTCCTTTTGGGCAGATGATGGCCATTCGATGCGTTGATTGGCGAATAAACTGATGTCGTCATTCATGTCATAATTAACCATCGCCGACACAAAAGGGCTAAAACCAGCATCCGCTTGATACGCCGATACACCTGTACGGCGGCTTTCCGCGTCGGATACGCCATAGTAGTAGTTGTTGTAGTTTTTGTCGTACCAATTCACGCCAACGGTGGGATAAATGGTAAATTTGTCGTGTGTGAAACGACTAATATGTGATAATGTAACAATTGTACCATCATGACGAGACAGGGCGTCTGTGGCGATTTTGGCTTTAAAGCCGCCCACAGGGCTGACATACATATAGCTGGCTAATGCCTGTGCAGATGCTTTACGCTTATCTAAGCCTTGTAGCGAGCCGTCAGCATCTTTGGGGTCAAAACTTGTGCCGTCATACGCCACACCGATACGAGCGTGGTGCTTGCCGTCCTTATAAGGATAAAAGCCAGCTTCACCGCCTTCGATGTACCAACGGTTGTTGTCATAAAAGCCGTGTGGGCTGACGGTCAAGGCATTGTCTGCCTTATGGGCAGTTACATTGTAGGCGACATTCACGCCAAGACTTAGGCGAGCATCAGGATTGACAGGCAGGCTTTGGGCGTGAGCGATGAATGGCAAGGCGGATACAGCCAGCAAAGATAAATAAACAGGTTTCATAAAGCACCAAATAAAAAGAGTGAATTGGTCAAAAGATACGACTATTATAAAATAAAATTTTCGTGAATGATTGTACTGATTTGTAATTTTAACAAAAAAATTATCGTCAAAGTAATTTGCCAAAGTAATGTGGCAATCAAAATGAATGACAATGTATCCACATAATACAATCAACAAGCAAGCCTAATACCATCAATGATGACAAAAACCAGACAAAACCAATGCTGTATCAACGAACCAAGCTGATGGGTGCCGATGGTCGAGCTTAAATAAGGTGTCGTCTCATTTTTACCAAACCGACTAGTTATACTTCGCATAATGTATATTATGTTAAATAAAATTTATGGATGAATAAGCTGCCAAGTGATTGGTTTAAGTTTATTCAAAGCTGTACTTTATGTCATTTGCATTGTATTTTTTAAGCTAAGCACCTTTTATTTTTTTGTACAATGTCTTTAAAAATTTTTTTGATTTGAATATCATGCTTGATGGATTATGGTCAAATCTGTGCTTTTATGATTTTAGCCCCTTGTTTGGTTTTGTATTTGGATTGAACCATTTAAAAGCCTTAAAAACATCTTTATCGGTCGCTTTTTTTATAAAATTGATAAATAAAATAAAAAATCAATGAATAAAGTGTGGTTTTTGTCGTAATTTTGTTTTAGTATATGACAATTTTTTTTATCTATATTATTGGCAATTTTTTATGTATTGCAATATTGGAGGGTTTTGTGGGCAATCCATCGCAAATCGGCACGGATAGAAAACTATCTTGGCGAGCATTTGGTCCAGGCATCTTGATGGCATCTGCCGCCATCGGAGCGTCGCACTTGGTGTCATCGACGCAGGCGGGCGCGTTATATGGCTGGCAGCTTGCGATCATCATTATCTTGGCGAACTTCTTTAAGTACCCTTTTTATCGTTTTGCGGTTGAGTATGCGTATAACACGGGTGGCGATAGCCTAGTGGCTGGCTATGCCAAAAAATCTCGACTGTATCTGTGGATTTTCTTTGTGATGAACATCATATCAAGCATCATCACCACAGGTGCGGTATCACTGCTGTGTGCGGTGATTTTGGGCTATATTTTACCTTTTGAGATGAGCACTTTGGTATTATCAGCCATTGTGATGCTCTCGTCATGGGTGCTGCTGATTGGTGGTCGTTATCAGATGCTTGATAACATCACCAAGTGGATTATTTTAGCCTTGACGATTGCGACTGTGGCTGCGGTGGCGATTGCGGCAGGCAAGCCGTCCGTCATGACGCCTGACTTTGTTGAGCCGTCGCCTTGGAACTTGGCGGCATTGGGCTTTGTGGTGGCGTTGATGGGCTTTATGCCTGCCCCGCTGGAATTTTCGGTCATTACTTCGGTTTGGACCGCCAAAAAGATTCGTACCGACCACACCAGCCGTTATCAAGGCATGGTGGATTTGAATGTCGGCTATCTGACTTCGACGATTTTGGCGTTGTTTTTCTTGGCGTTGGGCGTGTTTGTGCAGTACGGCTCAGGTCAAGAGATTGCCATGCAAGGCGGTGCTTATGTTGGACAGCTCATCAATATGTACACGATGACGATTGGTGCTTGGACGAAACTGTTGGTAACTTTCATTGCGTTTTTGTGTATGTTTGGCACGGTCATCACATCAGCCGATGGCTATGGACGCACCACTGCCGAGAGCCTATCGCTCATCATGACAGACACCAGTGAGCTGACCGAAAAATATGTCAAGGCATGGACGACCTTTGCACTGGTGATGGGTTATGCTTTGATTGCTTTTTTCTTGGGTCAGATGGCAGCTTTGTTGAAATTTGCTATGATTTCTGCCTTTATCGCTGCTCCGATTTATGCTTATTTGAATTACTCACTGATTAAAAATCAGCCGACCACTTCGGTGGGTATGAAATGGTTTGCCATCAGCGGTATTGTCTTTTTGACTGGGTTTAGCGTGCTGTTTTTGTTGCAGTTTTTTAAGATTATTGGATAAGTCGATTAAGTATAAGAAAATACAACATAAGAACACAACGCTTTTATCAAAGCTACAAAAAAACAACCCGACTGATGACGGGTTGTTTTTTTGTTGGTGGATTTGTGGGTTGCTACTGACTTGGACGCTCGCCAAGCGTGATGGTAAGTTCAAGCGGCTTGCCATTTCGCACAATCTGAGCGGTCAGACGAGTGTTTGGTGCGTGCTTGGCAACGATGCCTGTTAGGGTGTTGATGTCGTTGGTGGGCGTGCCATCAAGGCTTGTAATGACATCTCCGACCAACAGCCCTGCTTGATAGGCAGGCGTGCCTTCCCATATCTGTGAGACGACGACGCCTTGGGGGGATTCTATACTGGCAGGATTGTTCAAGGATGGAGCGATGCCAACGCCCAACCAGCCACGACTGACCTTGCCATCTTTGATGAGTGCATTCATCACTCGCTCAACGATGGTATTGGGAATGGCAAAACCAATACCCATCGAGCCGCCAGAGCGAGAGTAGATGGCGGTGTTGATGCCGATGAGATTGCCGTCTGCATCGACCAACGCCCCACCAGAGTTGCCTGGGTTGATGGCGGCATCGGTCTGGATAAAGTCTTCAAAGATACTCACGCCAAGCCCTGCCCGCCCAAGGGCTGAGACGATGCCTTGTGTTACGGTCTGCCCTACGCCAAAGGGGTTGCCGATGGCAAGAGCCACATCGCCCACACTCACAGGCGTACTACGAAATGCCAATGGTTCTAGTCCATCAAGCTCAACCTTAATCACCGCCAAATCACTCTCTTCATCGCTGCCAATGACTTTGGCGTGAGTCTTTCTGCCATCATTGAAAGCGACGATGATTTCATCCGCCTTGCTGATGACATGGGCGTTGGTAACGATGTAGCCGTCTTTTGAGACAATCACGCCCGAGCCTAAGTTTGAGCCCTGCTGCATCTGATTGCCATAATATCGCTCAAAAAACTCACGAAATGCAGGGTCGTTCAGATAAGGGTGTTTGATGGTCTGGGTGGTATAGATGTTTACCACTGATTTGGCGGCACGATTGACCGCATTTTTATAAGAGCTGACAGGCGTGTCGGTGCTGATGGAATGCTCGGCGATGGTTGGCTGTACGGTCTGGGTCTGCTCGGTGGTGGTGCTTGGTTTGGCAAATAGCCAAAAAACAAGCAAACAACACGCCAATGCCGCCGCAATCAGCCACGGCAAAATGACCCAAAAGCTGGCACCGTGTTCGTGCTTCATTGGGGTTTTTGGTGTTGATTTCATGGGATTGTCCTAAATTTCATAAAAACGATGAAAGAATACATACAACTGTCAATAAAACTGCCATTGAATCATTCGATATTATAAGGATAATCCATGCAGAATAAAGCCTTGCTGCGATAAATTTATACAAAAATGCTCTATTTTTTCGGTCAGTTTGCACATCAGACAAAAAATCGTTACAATGAGCCAAAAATTCATCATTTTTTGACAACTAAGGGTTGATATGACAATCTTTCCACAGGATTTGGCGGTTTTTTGTGATGACTATCTCAAAGCTGGCGAATTTAATGACTACTGTCCTAACGGCTTGCAAGTCGATGCAGACACGCCCATTACCAAGATTATCACAGGTGTAACGGCGTGTCAGGCGTTGATTGATGCTGCCATCGAGCAAAACGCACAAGCGATTTTGGTGCATCATGGCTACTTTTGGAAAGGCGAGCCTGCTCCTTTGGTGGGCATGAAAGGTCGTCGTGTGCGTACTTTGATGCAATCTGGGGTATCGATGCTTGCTTATCATCTGCCCCTAGACGCCCACCCCACCATCGGCAATAACGCCCTACTGGCGAAGCAGCTGGATTTGACCATCACAGGGGCGTTATACCCACACGAAAAACACCCTGTGGGCAATGTAGCAACTTGCTCGCCGATTACGCCAAGCGAGTTTGCGGATAAAATCGCCCAAAAATTGGGCAGACAGCCACTACACATCGCCATTGGTAAAACCACCCTATCAAAAATCGCCCTATGTTCTGGTGGGGCTCAGGACATGATTGAGCAAGCGGCTAAGATGGGCTGTGATGCGTTCATTTCAGGGGAAATCTCGGAGCGAACCACGCACAGTGCCAGAGAGCTGGGCTTGGATTATTTTGCCGCAGGTCATCACGCCACCGAAAAAGACGGCATTCGTGCCTTAGGCGAGTTGATTGCCAGCGAATTTGGCGTTACGGCTGAATTTATTGATATTGACAATCCTGCGTGATTGTGTGGCTATCAACTCTCAATAGCTACACAATAAAAATCGAAAACCGCCCAATGTAGGCGGTTTTCTTATTGGCTGGTTAATCACACCTGATTATTTATTTGGTACGGTGAGACTTTGACCGATACGCAAATTGGCGTTGCTTTCAAGATTATTCATCTTGGCAAGCTGTTCGGTGCTGATGCCGTAACGGCGTGCCAGCGAAGTGAGACTGTCGCCAGATTTCACCTGATAAGTGGTGGTTAGCTTAGGCACTTTGATGGTCTGCCCACGCAGCAGTTGGGCATTCGTGGCAAGGTTGTTTGCCTTGGCAAGCTCAGCAAGCGAGACGCCATATTTATTGGCAAGTGCCGTTAGGTTGTCGCCAGCTTGTACGGTGTAGCTTTCGGTGGCGAAACTTGGCGTGCTTGTGTTGCTACGAGTCGCTGCAGCTGGCTGCGTTTGAGTAGGTGCAGGGGTTGGCGTCGCTGCTTTTGGTGTGCTGCCTGATGCAGGAATGGTGATGGTCGTGCCTAAGATGAGATTGGCAGTGCGAGACATGTTATTGGCGGCTGCCAGCTCATCAATGCTGATGCCATGCCGTGCAGCGACTGATGTTAGGCTGTCGCCTGCTTTGACGGTGTATTTGCTTGGGGCGGCTGGTTTTTTGTCCGCTGTTTTTGGTGCGGCGGCTTTGGCGGGGACTTTGATGGTTTGACCTGCGATGAGATTGGTGGTGGCAGAAAAGTCATTTAAAGCGGCAATCTCTTGGTTGCTCACACCCAGACTGTTTGCCACAGCGGTCAGCGTATCACCTGCTTTGACGGTGTAATTGGTCGTAGCGACATTGCTGTCGGTCTTGGCGGTAGTCTTGGCAAGTGCTGCTACTTGGGCTTGGCGTGCAGGTGCTGCTGTGGTCGCAGCTGCTGTTGCAGGGACTTTTAGGGTCTGACCGATAAGCACGCCATAGGTCGGCTCTAGATTGTTCATCGCCGCCAGCTCTTGTAAGCTGATGTTATGCTTGCGAGCGATGGCAGTTAGGCTGTCGCCTGCCTGTACTCGGTAGTTGGTTGTTTTGGTGCTATTGCTGCTGGCGGTACTTGGTCTTGGGGTAGCGGCTGTGGTTGCAGGTTGTGCTTTGACCTTGCCTGGGATGAGCCACAATCTTTGACCACGCTGAACAAAAGCATTGGTAGCGATGTTATTATAGCTTGCCAGCTGGCTGACGCTTAGGTTATGGGCAGCAGCGATGCCTGTCAGCGTATCGCCTGCTTTGACCGTGTAGCTCTCAGGAGCAGGTTTTGGTTTGGGTGCTTCTTTTGGTTTGGTAGCAGCTGCAGCAGGTTTAGGCGTCGCTTTGGGTGCTGCTGGCTGTGTCGCCACCAAAGGAGTGGTAGTAGCAACAGGTGTAGGCGTGTCATCAATCACAGGCGGTGGTGCCACAGGTTCAAGTACTGGATTTGGAATTGGTAGAGCGTTTCTGGTGGTCGCAGGAGCAGAGTAGCTTAGGGTCTTAGTTTGCCCACGAGCTTCTAATACCGACTGGGCGGTTTGTAATGCGTCTAGCTTGATGTTACCATCATTAGGATTGACCGCTTGTACTGCATCTGGTGTGGTAGATTGAATCTGTGCGGCAATGAAATCACGCTCTTCTTGGGTCAGCGGTGGCTCTTGCACGATGGTGTTATTAGCGGTTACCTGTGCGATGGTGGTTGGCAAGGTGTTTGATTGCATCAGCTGGTTTTGTGAGCTGGTGTTGGTGCTTGCCCCAGAATTTGGCAAAACATACTGCGTGCTTTGGGCAGGTGCGGTGGCAACATAATCGCCGCCATAGCCATAACCCGTCAAGGCAGACAGCTTGGCATCGATGCTACTGTCTAGGCTGTCAGGAATGACGATACGATTTGGACCTGCACTGTCCACCATGAAGTTGGTCAATGCTGGGTTTAATAGACGCAGCTCATCAAAAGTAACGCCCGTTACGCCCGAGATTTCTTGTAGGCTCACCCCATAATTGACTGGTACGGTTCTAAAATGCGTGTGGTTGGCGATGGCAGGCAGGCTGACGCCATAGCTTGACGGTGCTGCCACAATCTGTGATACAGCGATGAAGCGTGGCACATAGTTCATGGTCTCGGTCGGTAGGTTGAGCGACCAATAATCTGTCGGTAGCCCTGCTGCTTCATTGGCTTTGATGGCACGAGATACCCTGCCTGGACCTGCGTTATAAGCCGCCAATGCCAGCTCCCATGAGCCAAACTGATTATACAGGCTGGTTAAAAAATCATAAGCCGCCCGGGTAGATTCAATAACATCACGACGACCATCATAGCCTGTGCTTTGGTTAAGACCATAAATACGCCCTGTGCTAGGAATGAACTGCCACAAACCTGCTGCCGCTGCATTTGATGTGGCTGATGGGTCGTATGAGCTTTCGATGATAGGCAACAAGGCAAGCTCAGTAGGAATGCCACGGCGTTCGGCTTCGGTAACGGTGTGGTGTAGGTAGCGTGAAGCACGAGCGGTCAGACGATCAAGATAGCTTTGACGGCTATAAAACCACGATTTTTGGGCTTCGATGCGAGCATTATTCGTCTCGCCCATGCGATAGCCACGACGGATTCTGTCCCATAGGTTGCCGTAGCGTTGTACGGTTAGGGCATCGCCTTCAACCATGCTCATGTCGGTGGCTTGAAGTAGGTCTTCTAGCTCATCAAGCATGGCTTCATCCAGCACACCGCTATAGGTCGATGGCTGGACGGTCGGTACAGGTCGATTGGCGGTGGTTTGTGTGCTGGTTGGGGTGGTATTGGTGGTGCTACACGCTGCCAAAAGACAAGCGGATACGGCTAGACTAAGTGGTTTTAGTAGTTCTGTTTTTTGTTGCGTTGTCTTGTTTGATAAAGGCAGCTCTGTCATAATAAAAACCCTAGTAATAAACGAATTAAGAATAAAAAACCAATTTACAACCAATCAGCAGACAATCCGCACGCTTGGCAATGATGCGGATTCATCCAAAATCGACAAATCAATTGATAAAAATGGCAGAAAATAAGTAAAGATAATAATGCCTTATTTTTTGGGTATTATCAACCGCTTATCCCAAAAAATATCAAAAAAATACCGCCAATTCTGCTTATTTTACAAAACACAACTGACGGTAAATAATCGGCAAATAATTTGATAAATGCTAAGCTCTTAACGCTCGGTTATCTTGATTGGTTTGTGGTTGTTTGATTGGTTTGTGGTTGTCATGCTTATGCTTAGTTGATGGTTACTTGTGATACCGAACGAAGCAGTACCGCATTGCCCCCGACTGCTGATAGGGTTGCCCGAGAAGTGGTTACCAATTTGACGGGTCTGCCATCTTCTGTCCAAGTCTCAGTCGTGATGACTTGGGCACGGGCTTGGTTGCCTGCGACTACGATGTCGCTGATGCTGATGCTGTAATGGTAATTGGTGGATTTTGCCCAGCTTTTTTGGAGCTGTTGTAGATAGCCGTTTTTGTCCAGATTGGCGGTTTTGCCGTTACGAGTGAGCTGAATGATGGCTTCATCAGAAATTAAACGAGAGATTTGTCCGATGTTTTTGCTGTTGGCAGCGGCATTCATGGCGTTGGCGTATGCTTGTACAGACGATTCGCTCAAAGCATAGGCGGGCGATGTGATGAGTGTCGTCGCACCAAGTGCGGTAATCAGACCAATACCCATCGATGGCACAAGTCGTCTGCCAGAGATTTTGCCAAGTGTGCCGATGATGGCGGTCAAAGCACCGATGCTCGCTCCCTTTTTGAGCAAGTTTTTTGTGTGGTGGCTGTGCTGTTTTTGTTTCATACCAATCCCCTTAGTAGGTGTATGTGGTTACAATAGCAGATATGCTTTAACTGATGATGGCTAATTGTAACAAATTGTTGCGATTTTGGGGTGTTCGTGTACCGCCCTTGTCGCTGGTTTATTTGGCATCTTCTGGCGTGTCTGTATTTTCAAGTTTTGCCCCGATGCGGCTCATGCGTCTGTCCATCAGCTGTCTGGCTAAGATTTGCATGTCATCGACACGGTCAAATTCATCGACAATTTCAAGACCAAGCAAGGTTTCAAGCACATCTTCTAAGCTGACCAGTCCTTTGACTTCGCCAAACTCGCCCACCGCTAAAGCGATATGCACTCGCTCTTTTAGCATCAAATCAAGCAAATCAAATAGCTTCATCTTGGCAAAGACAAAGTTGATGTCTCGGCGGAATTTTTTGAGCGGTGTGTGTATCTCTTGGTTGGTTTTGGCGATGAGCAGGTCTGATTTTAGGACAAAGCCTGTGGCACTGTCCAAATCGTCAGTAAAAATCGGAAAGCGTGAAAATGGCAGCTTTGGGTGGTTGGCAAAGACATCACCGACCGTCATGTTTTCATCAAATGCCATCATCACCGAGCGTGGCGTTAAGATGTCTTCGACATTAATCATGCTAAGGGCTAATGAGTTTTTGATGATGCGTGTTTCAAGCTCGCTCATCTCTCCCAAACTCTCGCCTTGATTGGCAAGAGCGATGAACTCATGACGGCTAAAAGTGTTCTCGGTGTTGCCACGAGTTAGCAGGCGTGAGATTTTTTCTGCCACCCAGACAATCGGCATCAAGATGACATTGATAAAACGCACATAATACGCCACAGGCACGGCAAAGCGTCGCCAATAGGTCGTCCCTAGGGTCTTTGGGATAATCTCAGTACCAATCAAAATGGCAATCGTCATCACCGCACTAAACACCCCAAACCACACATCGCCAAAAACGATGGTCGCCTGAGCACCTGCTCCAAGTGAACCTAAGGTGTGGGCGACGGTGTTTAGGGTTAGGATGGATGAGATGGATTTTTCGATGTTATTGACCTTGACATCTGTCAAAAGACTGGCGGTCTTTGGGTCGGTCTCTTGTAGGGTGTCGATATAAGACGGTGTCATCGTCAGTAGCGTGGCTTCTGAAATGGAGCAGACGAATGAGACGATGAGAGATAGCGAGATAAAAAAGATCAGTAACGCAATGTTGGTAGCTGTTACGGGTGTGGCTTGGTTGGCGAGTGCTTGGGTAGTAAATAGCACAGTACCCAGCAAGATGGATAAGATAGAAAAATGAGCCAAGCGTAATCGGTGTCGGGACATATAAAGGTGTGTTTAAAAAAAATGAACCGATATATTAAGGCAAATCCATGATAACTGCAAGTATTAAGCCAAGTTTCTGCGGTGTATTTGCCCATCAATTACAAAAATACAAAGTATCATTGCCAATGACAACAATCAAGACATTCAAAACATGACAAAATAGACGGCTTTGGATGAATTGCATAGCGTTATGTACTGATTTTATGGTATGATATGCGTTATTTTTGCTTTTGTCCGACTAATTTTTTATCAATTAAGGAGTTTTTTATGTTGGAGTTATTTATCAATACCGCTCACGCAACCGCAGCTGCCCCTGCACAGCCAAACGCATTTTTGCAAATTTTGCCAATGATTGCCATTTTCGCCATTTTTTATTTTTTGGTGATTCGTCCGCAGTCTAAGCAAAGAAAGCAGCATCGTGCGATGGTTGATGCCTTGGCAGTTGGCAATGAAGTGGTGTTCGCTGGTGGTCTGATGGGCAAAATTACCAAGATTGAAGGTGATTATGCCGTTGTCGCCCTAAATCCAACCAACTCAATCAAAATTCAGCGTGCCAGCGTGATTAGCGTCCTGCCTGCTGGTACGATTGACAACATCTAATTGAAAATAACAAAACTTGCTTGGCAGGTTTTGTTTTTGTTTTATTTGCATGATTTAGGTGGTGGCTTGCTCTGGCAGTACCATATCTCATGCCTTAACCATAAGAAATACTTATGCATTACCCTGTTTGGAAATACATACTCATCGCTGTGGTGCTGACCATCTCTGGTCTGTACGCCCTGCCCAATCTGTACCCAGATGAACCTGCGGTACAGATTACAGGGGCGTCTGCTGGTGTGGAGCTGACCGAAGATGTGTTGGCACAATCTCAAGGGCTACTGGATAAAGCAGGTCTTAGCCATCATGGTGGCAGCTTTGCTAATAACAGTGCCCTACTTCGCTTAAAAACTGCCGAAGACCAGCTAAAAGCACAAGAAGTGCTACGCCGTGAGCTTGGCGAAAACTATGTCGTGGCATTAAACCTTGCCCAAACCACCCCAGAGTGGCTGCGTAACATCGGTGCTAAGCCGATGAAACTTGGCTTGGACTTGCGTGGTGGTGTGCGTTTTGTGCTTGAAGTGGACATGGCAAAAGCCCTAGAGCAACGCCTAGCCACTGCCAGCCAAGATGTGCGTCGTGTGCTGCGTGCTGATAAGATTGCCATTAAGAGCCTAAGAACCACCAACGATGGCTTGGTGCTGATTTTTGATGGCAATGAGACCCGAGACCGTGCCCAAAGCGTACTACAAGCCAACATGGCAAACGAATTTGCCCTGCGTCCATTGGCAGATGCCGAAGGTGCGGCATTACAGATGTCTTATACCGAAACACGCCTAAAAGAGATTAACGACTATGCGGTCGGTCAGAACTTGACCACCCTGCGTAATCGTATTAACGAGCTGGGCGTGGCAGAAGCATTGGTGCAATCACAAGGCGAAAACCGCATCGTAGTTGAGCTGCCCGGTGTACAAGATACTGCCGAAGCGAAGCGTGTGCTTGGTCGTACAGCGAACCTTGAATTTCGTATGGTCAGTGATGAGTCGGACAGCTATACAGGTGGTGTTCCGCCAGCAGGCACAGAAGCCTATCCATTTGGCGATTTAAATGGTCCGCCTGTTCTGCTCAACCGCCAAGCGATTGTTACGGGTGAAAAAGTACAAGATGCCCAGCCGGGTTTGGATGAAAATGGTCGTCCACAAGTATCTATCAGGCTAGATACCGCAGGTGGTCGCATGATGCAAAATACCACTCGCACCAGCGTCGGCAAACAAATGGCGGTATTGTTTATTGAAAACAAACAGCGAGTCAGCTACGAGACCGACCCACAGACAGGCGAGACCAAAGAAGTTCGTACGCCTTACGCTGAGATGCGTGTCATCAACCGTGCAACCATCAACGATGTGCTGGGTTCTGCGTTCGTCATCACAGGCATCGACTCGAATGCCGAAGCCAGCGAACTTGCCCTACTACTTCGTTCTGGGGCGTTGGCAGCACCGATGTACTTTGTTGAAGAGCGTACCATCGGTCCGTCATTGGGTCAGGACAACATTGACAAGGGCTTGATGGCGTCGATGATTGGTTATCTGCTTGTGTTCTTGTGGATGATTGTGTTCTATCGTGCTTGTGGTGTGATTGCTAATATTGCCTTGGCATTAAACATCGTGATGCTCGTTGCACTGATGTCAATTCTTGGCTCATCATTGACCTTGCCAGGTATTGCTGGTGTGGTATTGACGATGGGTATGGCGGTCGATGCCAATGTGCTGATTTTTGAGCGCATTCGTGAAGAGCTTGATGCAGGTGCAAAACCAAAATCAGCGATTGTGGCAGGCTTTGACCGTGCGTTTAGCTCGATTTTTGATGGACAAATCACCACCCTACTGGTGGCATTCATCTTGTTTGCGATTGGTACAGGTCCGATTAAAGGCTTTGCGGTAACGCTTGCCATCGGTATTATTACTTCATTGTTCACCGCTATTACTGTTACTCGTGCAATCATGCAGCTGTGGTACGGCAATCGCAAGAACTTAACAAAAATTAGCATCGGTTAGGAGTCTATGATGAGTAATGAAAATAATCCAATCGAGCAACCATCAAGCACCGAGCCTGTGCGTCGCCGTCGTGGTCCACGCCGTGATGGTAAAGGCAGCAACGCCAGAACCAATGAACAGGCACTTGCTGACCAAGACATCATCGCTGTCGATGAAGCTGCCGAAAAAGCAGGCGGTGCCAAACTGATTGGCAACCGTCGCATCATTCCTTTTATGAAAATCGAGATGCCGATGATGGTATTCTCGGTGCTTTTGGTGATTGCCAGTATCGTCGCCATCGCAGTAAAAGGTCTAAACTTGGGGCTTGATTTTACAGGTGGTGTGTCGGCAGATGTCAAATATGAACAGTCTGTCGAACAAGCACAGGTCATTTCTGCCCTATCAGAAAAAGGCTTTGATGATGCGGTGGTACAGTATCTGGGTACTCGTAATGAGCTGCTTGTGCGTCTGCCACCCCAAGACACCAAAGACCCAGAAGGTCTAAGCCAAGCACTCAACGATGCCTTAGATTTACCATCAAATGCCGCCACCGTTGATAACATCAGCATCATTGGCAGTCAGGTGGGCAATGAAATTTATATGGATTCTATCTTGGCACTGGGCTTAGCACTTGTACTGATGATGATTTATGTATCGGTGCGTTTTCAGTTCAAATTGGCTGTGGGGGCGGTACTTGCTCTATTCCACGATGTCATCGTCGTGTGCGGCTTGTTCGCCATCTTTGGCTGGCCGTTTGACTTGACGGTATTGGCGGCGGTGCTTGCTTTGATTGGTTATTCGGTGAACGATACGATTGTTGTGTATGACCGTATTCGTGAGAATTTCCGCCGTGTGCGTGGCTTGACACCTTATCAAGTGGTTGATTTGTCATTGACAGAGACGCTCAGACGAACCATCATGACATCAGGTACGGTCTTTGTGGTCGTGCTTGCCCTGCTGTTCTTAGGTGGTGAGAGTCTGTACTGGTTTGCCTTGGCTCAGTTCATTGGTACGATTGCAGGTACTTATTCATCGGTGTACATCGCAAGCTCCATCCCACTTCGTATGGGTCTGTCTCGTGAAGACTTTGTGGTGCAGGTTAAGCCTGAGTTTGAAGAAGAAGTGGTCGTATTTGCCGACCCCAACATTCAAAACGCCAAAGACTGACCGACAATCACAATCCCCAAGCAGTTTGGGGATTGTTTTTTTGATATAATAGCCGCCTGCTGACAAATTAAGATAAATAAATCAAGACGATATGATGACCCGCATTCAAGATTTTTTTGGGCGACTTCCCATCAAGACGCAAGGCTATTTGCTTGTGTTTTTTACGATGTGCGTTTGGGGGAGTTTTAGTTTGTTTGCCCGAGTGAATGTGCATTGGCAAGTATCCATCTGGGATGTGATTGCCATGCGGTTTGCCTTTGCTGGTATGATTTTGTTGCCAGTGGTGTGGTATCGTCGGCATTGGCATTTTTTGTTTGATTGGCGAGCTTTTGTACTTGCCATGCTGGGCGGTGTGGGTTACGGCAGTCTGGTCTATACAGCATTTACCCTAGCACCTGTGGTGCATGGAGCGGTGTTTTTAAATGGTATGATACCTGTCGCTACCACCCTACTGTTGGCGGTGTGCTTTAGGGTACGACCTGATACCAACACCAAAATCGCTCTAGCCATCATCATCGCCACGCTCATTGCAATGAGTGCGATGATATTGTCAGGGGCGTATCATTTTAATGTGGGTGATGTGATTTTTATCGCCTGTGCGTTTTGTTGGGCGGGATTTAGTATTTTATTAAAAGAATGGCGTTTTACCCCGTGGCAGACCATGTGCAGCACGGTGTTTTGGTCGGCGGTGGTGTATTTGCCGATTTATGGGTTGTTCATTGGTTTTTCATCGCCTGATGCATCGTTGGTTCATTTGGCGATTCAAGGGGTGTTTCATAGTGTGTTTGTGATGATTGTGGCAACTTTGACCTATGCGATGGCGGTGGCTAGGCTTGGGGCGTTCTCGGCAGGTGGATTATCATCGCTTGCCCCGTTCATCTCGGCTTTGGTTGCTGTGCCACTATTAAACGAAGTACTAAACCCTGTGATGGTGCTTGGACTGATTGGCATGGGGCTGGGCACGGTACAGCCGTGGCGATGGGCTTGGCGTTGATGGTTATCAACCATGCCTATAATTGATACGAACTTGTATGAAACTATTGGGGCAAAAAATTTGCCCCTACCACTTTAATCAAACTGATACCATTTTTTTAAAGTCCTTTTGGCATATTGTTTACTTTTGATTTATTGGAGTATTAATGAATATTTTAAAAAATATCACGGTGTATTGCGGCTCAAACTTTGGCAATACGCCCAAATATTACGAAGCTGCCAAACTCATGGGCAAGACGCTTGCCGAGAACGGCATACAGCTGGTCTATGGCGGTGGCAATGTCGGACTGATGGGGACGATTGCCGATAGCGTCCTAGAAAATGGCGGTACAGTAACAGGCGTTATCCCCACCTTTTTAAAACAAAAAGAAGTCGCTCATCTGGGGCTGACTACTTTGATTGAAACAGCAGACATGGCAACTCGTAAATATAAGATGATTGAGCTTGCTGATGGTTTTATTGCGATGGCAGGCGGCATTGGCACGCTAGAAGAGCTGTACGAAGTGCTGTCGCTACTACAATTAAAACAACACGCCAAGCCAATCGGTGTGCTTAATACGAACGGTTTTTTTGATCCATTCTTAACCACCTTGCAGCGATGTGCCGACGAAGGATTTATGCCACAGCAGAATTTATCACTACTTTGTGTCAGTGATGACCCTGCCAAGCTGTTTGAACAGATGGCAAAGTTTGAATTTCAAGACTCGCCAAAGTGGGTACGCCCAAGCTGGCAGGATGAAAAAGATGTACCTACTTGGTAAAAAGGCTGGCTAAAAATGCCATTTGTTGCTAAAAATTACCAGATTTTTAGACGAATTGGCAAAAAATATACAAAAAACACTTGCAATAAAATAAAACGAATGTACACTATAACCATCTGTTTTGTGCGTATATTTTGCCCTATTTTTGGCAATTTATTCAAATTAAATGACACCACCCCAAGTTTTTGACTAGGTGTTTTTGAAAAAATTTGTTACAATAAACAGGTGTTATTTATTCTATCTCAACTTTAAATTAAGGTGATGGCAATGGACATCAAAAAAATTCGTGAACTTATTGATTTAATGGAAGAAAAAGATTTGGTCAATCTTGAGTATGGTCATGATGACAATTATGTCAATCTAACGCGTAATGTAGCCGTTCAGACCATCGCTGCCGCCCCTGCGGTCGCTGCCCCTGCTGCCACAGCAGCCCCTGCGGCAGCAAAAACGCCAAGCGGCAAGGTTGAGACTTCACCGATGGTCGGTGTGTTCTACTCCGCACCAAGCCCAAATGATCCACCGTTTGTAAAAGTTGGTCAAAAAGTACAAGCAGGCGACCAACTTGGCATCATCGAAGCCATGAAAATCATGAACCCACTAGAAGCCACCCAAAGCGGTATCATCGAAGAGATTTTGGTAAATAATGCCGATGTGGTGCAATTTGGTCAGCCTGTTATCCGCTATAAAGCGTAGGTGAGAGATGATTAAAAAATTATTGATTGCAAACCGTGGTGAGATTGCCCTGCGTATCGTGCGAGCGTGTAAGCAGCTTGGCATCTCAACCGTGGGTGTTTATTCTACTGCTGATAAGGATTTGATGCATTTGCGTTTTGTGGATGAAGCGGTCTGTATTGGCAATGCCCCATCATCACAAAGCTATCTGGACATGAATGCCCTGCTGTCGGCTGCCGAAGTTACTGGTGCGGATGCCATTCATCCAGGCTACGGCTTTTTGTCCGAGAATGCCGAATTTGCCGAAAAAGTCGAAGAAGCTGGTTTGACCTTTGTCGGTCCGCACGCTGACCACATTCGCCTGATGGGTAATAAAGTCTCTGCCATTAACGCCATGAAAAAAGCAGGCGTGCCAACCGTGCCAGGTTCTGTCGGAGCAATCACCCTGCACAATGCCGAAGAGCAAGCCAAAAACATCGGCTTTCCACTCATCGTCAAGGCTGCTGCTGGCGGCGGTGGTCGTGGTATGCGTGTGGTAGAACGCTTTGAAGAACTCATTAATCAGGTTCAAGCCGCCAAAGCCGAAGCAGAAAGTGCCTTTGGTGACGACACGGTGTACATGGAGCGATTCTTAAAGAACCCACGCCATGTCGAAGTGCAGGTATTGGGCGATGGTAATGGCAACGCCCTACATCTGTTTGACCGTGATTGCTCACTACAACGCCGCCATCAAAAGGTGCTAGAAGAAGCCCCTGCCCCAGGCATTCCTGATGACATCAGACAGCCGATTTTGGATGCGTGTGTGCGTGCTTGCGAGCAAATCAAATATCGTGGTGCAGGTACTTTTGAATTTCTGTACGAAGACGGTCAGTTTTTCTTTATTGAGATGAATACTCGTGTGCAGGTGGAGCATCCTGTTACAGAGATGATTACAGGCATTGACATTGTGGTTGAACAATTAAAAATCGCCGCAGGTTATGGGCTGTCTTATCATCAAGACGAGATTACTATTCGTGGTCATGCCATTGAATGCCGTATCAATGCCGAAGACCCAAAGACTTTTATGCCCTGCCCTGGTAAAATCAACAATCTGTTTACCCCAAGTGGCTCTGGCGTGCGTTTTGATTCGCATCTGTATCAAGGGTACAGCATTCCAAGCTACTATGACTCTTTGATTGGTAAGCTCATCTGCCATGCTCAGACTCGTCGTCAAGCTGTCGCCAAGACGCTGCACGCACTCGATGAGTTGGTGATTGAAGGCATCAAGACGAACATTCCTTTGCACCGTGATGTGATTTTGCAAGATGAAGCGTTCGTCAATGAAGCTCAAAACATCCACTACTTAGAAAATCATCTACTGACACCAAAACAGGCGAAGTGATGTGAAGTTGTGGGATTGTACAATGGGCTGAATCAAATAAAAAAAAGGGCGAATCATCACCCTTTTTTATTGGCTGTGTTTATAAACCATCACTTTCATGCACTGCCATAAGCTTTTGTGCCTGCGATGTGCGTGCCAGCTTGGTGCAGGCAAATCGCCAAAGCCGGCGGCGTTTGGCGGTCAGCTTTTTTTGGTGCGTGGCATGACGCACCAAGCGATAGGCTCGCAATTTGGCGGGATGAGCCCTGCGTTTGAATCTGCGTTGTTTCATCATCTATTATTGTACTTCATCTAGGCTGTCTTTCTCATCCAAGTTATCCAAGTCTAAATCATACTCATCACCTAAGTCATCAACACCGTCCAAATCATTAAAAGTTGTAGGAGTTCCTAACAAGACATTGGGTGAGATGGGTAGATAAGGATTGTTGTTCGTAAATTTTTTAATAAATTCATTACCATAAGCGAAAGCATCAATGCTATTGGCAGCATTTGGCGTGCGTACATGGCTCGGCAAGCGGTCAAGCTCATGTTTGGTGCGTGGCTCGATGAGTGTCAGCGTATCTATATAGATGGGGTCGTTAGAGCTATTAGCGGTCAGATGCTTGATTTGATTAACCATTTGGAACCGTGTGCGATGATGTAGCCAGCTGATTTTGCCATTATTGATGCCATAGTGCCATACAGGTGGTTCTTTGGTGTATTCATCCTGATTGGGCAGTTTGACATGATAGTACTGATTGACCTGTGATTTTAGGACATTTAAAATCAGCGTGATGAACTTTTGGCTGTTTATTTGCGGTGTTGTTGGTGTGTCGGCATCGTCTGATGGCTCTGCTGTCTGACGAATGGGCGTGCTGACATTGACATGGCTTTCACCATCGATGATGTCATATTCACGATAAATCTCGCCATCGGCAAGCTGTGGATATTTGGTGGTCAGATCATTGTACAGCGTATCGGCAAAGACATAGCGACTGTATGCCAGACTCTTGTTGTCAGGGGTGTTTTGAATGATGGTTTGGCTGTTTGTGATGATTTGCTGGGTGTTATCGTCCAGATTTTTGGCAAAATTTGGCAAATCAAGCACGCTTTGGGCGTCCACCTGTCGCATGTGCGTACCATCAAGAGCCAAAAAACTCTCTTTTTTGGCTTTGAGATACGATTTGATGAAGTCTTTGGCAAATTCTGGGGGTAGGCTGCCATCATTTAAAGAAAAGGCAAGCCATTTGTCCTTCCACTTGTCGCCAAGCTCCTTATCTAATACAATGCCTTGAAACAAGCCGATGTTGTCCGCCCATAGATACATGACCCCGCTTTTTAGATCGATATAAATTGGCTGATTGATGGCGGAGTTGAGATTTTTGGCGGTATAACGAGCTTCTGGTATGGCGGTGATGACCCCTGCCAAGGGCTGATAGTTGCCTTTGACGGTAATCTTAGCGGGTTTGATGAGATATTCATCAAGCAGTTTGGCTTTTTTGGCGGCTTGTGGGTCATGCTGTGGCGTACTCATTGAGAGTGCGTCATTTTGGCTAAGGGCGTGCTGGTGCAGCTCATCGATGAATTTTTGTTCAAGTTCGCTTGATTCAAGGGAGCGATTCTCTTGATAAAATTTCTCAAAATCAAACGGCTTGTATTGATTGACACTCATTTTGTCATTCACGCACGCCAGATAGGCTTCTTTGATGGTGATGCTGTCGCTTGCGATGCGTGCGTAGTCATCTTTGGCGGATTTGAGCAGTTCGATATAGGCGACGTCATGCTCTTGCTCGCAGCTTGGGGTGGCGTCTGTGGCGACATCATCACTCTTTGGAACAGATACGCTGACGGTGGTCTGATAGCCAAAGGATGATTTTAGCTGGGATTGTACAGCATCAGACAGGGTTTGTTTTGGGTCGCTGATGTGTTGAGGGCTTGTGGCGTGCTGTGTGGTGGCACAACCTGTCAATAACACGCCCAGTGCAAGCACTAGGGGTGTGAGCTTAGTTGATTGAAGTAAGTTGTTTTTTTTCATAAGTTGTCCTTAAATGTGCATTAGTATCATTGCTTAATAAGCTGGGTTTTGTTCATCAAACTCGCCTGTTGCTGCCGCTGCTTCTGCCGCTTCAACTGCTGTTTCATACTCGTCATCTTGACCGTATGCGTACGATTGGCGTGCTTCTTCGGCTTGTTTTTGTAGTTTGCCATCTTCAATGGCATTCATCAGCCAGCTTGTGCCGTCAAACTCTTGATTGGTACTAAAACTGTTTGCAAATTTATCTTGCAAAGGATGTGCAAACGGCTTATTAGAAAATTGCGTCTGTGAGATGGACTCTGTGCGTAAATTCTGCAAGGTTTCATTCATTGATTGAACAAGTTGTGTGCCGATGATGTTGCCTTGACGGTCTAGATAAAAATAATGGGTGTGGTTAAGGCTCATCGGAAATACGCTCTCAATCAACTGCATCAAATTGCCCAAATCTTGGCTGTGATAGCCATCATTAATGAGTGCCAAATCGTCAATCGCCTGTTTGATGTTGGCGGCTTTGCCATCAGCATAGTCATCAGGATTGGCATCAACATGAGCTTTTAGGGCTTGACCGATGTGCTTGATGATGACGCCTGAAACATTGCCCAATCCGTGCATGTCATAATGCACCTTGATGGCGGAAGTTGCCCCTAGTTTTTTGGCGAATTTGTCATTGGAGATGTCAACTGCGGTAAAGCTCTCACCGTCCAGCTCTTTGATGGCATCGACCACGCCTTGATTGATGGCATCATAAATGACCGACATGGGCAGATGCTGGTGCAGGTTGTTGGGCAGCGTAAAAGTCATCTCTTGTGCAGGCAGCTCGCTGGGTAGTGGTGCGTGCTTTGGCATACTAATGGCGATGAATGGCAAGATGGCAGATACATCGGCTTTTAGCTTGGATTGATTAAAATCAAGCTGCATGGGCAGTTGCAATGAATGCTCCATCGTCGGTGAATAAAAGTCAAGCGAGCCTAGCGTCGTGATTTGGCGTAATTGTGGCTGATGATGGCTGAGCGTGGTGATGACATTATTGCTGTGGATATACAGATTCTGTGCGGCTATCTGTCCATCGGTTTGTTTGATATTGTCAAGAAATGCACTAAGCATACCTGCAAACATGGGCGGTAGATTGTCCGTCGGTAGATGGCTGCCGATGTTCTGGCTGGGCTGAGATTGGCTTTCTTGTTTCATGCGTTTAAAATCGTCAAACGCTGTCTTAATGCGATGAAATGGACCGTGTTCAGTCGTAGGCTCTGGATTGTAAGATTGATAAAGACTATGCTTCATCGCATCTGGTAGCGTGCTGACCTGTGTGGGCGTGTAGTCGTTGTATCGGTCATGCAAGGTGGCATCGATGCAGTTGATGGTGTCAATGTAGGGCTGTGCAAATGCCTGTGCATCGGTATGATAACCCTTGCCGCTTGCAAGTAGCGACTGTATGGCGTGGTATTGGTTTAAGTAGCACTGCTTTTTTTGCACCACAAAATCAAGCTCTTCTTTGCTGCTTTCTAATGCAATATAATAGCTGGGCGACAGCTCGTTGTTAATCGTGCTTATCATGCGACAGTCGCTATAATTCGTATAAACCAAATCATAATAATCATACTGCTCATCAGCATAAGATTTGATTTGGCGGTTGGGTGCCAGAGCCTGTCTGATGGTGGTATTATAAATCATCGCACAGCTTTTGGCGTGTGCCAAATCTTCGGCAATATAGCCACCTTTGGCAAACAGCGGTTGACTTTGGGTGTCAAAATTTTTGATGATGGTGTCTAGCTCTTTAATCAGCTCTTTGACTTTGGCATCACGAGTGGTGATGGTAGGATTATTCTTAACCAGACTATCTATAGATAAAGAGACGCCAACGATGCCTAAGTGCAGCTCATAAATCATCTCCCTATCTGGACTGTCGTATCCCATGGTAGGCAAATCACCTTCGGCAGGATAAAGGGTGTCGCCCCGAGTGCTGACACCAGCAGGGGTACGCCCTGACAGCTCATCGTCATAACGCAAAAGCGGTAGGTGCAACTCATCTTCTGCAAAATACTCATCGTATGAGCGATAGGCAGGCGGACTCTTGTCTTGGTTTTGGTATTCGTAGGTCTTGATGATGCTGGTCAATAGTGGGTCGGCACCGTGATTGATGCTGTCTTTGGCGACCGCTGGCATGGTCTTGGACTGTGTGGTGGTCAAAGAATAACGCTCGGATTGTAGGTGCTTGGTTAGGGCGTTGATGAGTGTGTTTTTATTGATGGTGGCGGACGATTGAGCGTTATCGCTGAACAGCTCTTGGGCGGTGCCATGAGTATGACTGTATGCCAAATTCGCTTTGGCTAGGCTGTCGTATTGGGTACTTGGAGTGCTTTGGCAGGCACTTAGCATGGTGGCACTGATAAGTGCGGCACTAAGTTTTAAGGCGGGCTGTTTCATTGATAATCCTTATTCCTAAACTGATGATGAGATTCATTATACTAAAAAAATTGCTCACTGGGCGACTTATTTTGGTGTATTTGATGAATTTTTTGTGAAAAAACCATAAAAAATAAGCCTTGCTATTCACAAGGCTCATCACTCATCTGCTGATGGCTCATCGCATCAGATGCCATCCATCATTTGCCAAAATAATCGAGTAAAATTTCAAGGCATCGTTTGGCTTTGATGGGCAGCTGCTCTTTGGAGACGACCACCGCACTTAAAGTCAGCATGGGCAGCGTGTATTCGGTCAGCACAGGCGTGAGTTTTCCTGATAGAATAAAGGGTTTGGCATCCAACTCGCTTGCCTTGACAATGCCATAGCCTGACGATGCCAGCTCCAAAGCGATGGTCTGGTCATTGCTAATCAGGCGTGAAGCAACCTTGATGCTGAATTTATCATGAGCTTTTTGAAATTCAAGGTTGTCTTGGGGTCTTTCGTCATTGGCGATGAAAGCGTGCGTCGATAGGTCTTTTGGTACGCTGATGGTTGGGTGTTTTTCTAGGTAGCTTGGCGATGCAAGTAGCAGCTGCTTGACTTTGGTTAAGCTGATGCCTTGTGGGTTTTCTTCGAGCAATAAGGCAAAGTCAATGCGGTCTTCAATCATGTCCAGCTCATCGCCACGACAGATGATGTTGAGTGCCAAATTTTCGTGTGTTCTTAGCCATGAGTTGAGAGCAGGGATCAGATAATTACTGGCGATGTCAGGCGATGTGGCGATACGCAGGCTGCCTGAGATTTCGTCTTTTAGATGTAGCACATTCTCTTTACCTTGCTCGGCGGCTTTCATCATCTGCAAGGCGGCATGATACAGGCTCTCCCCTGCTTCGCTTAGGCTAAGTTTGCGAGTGGAGCGGTGCATGAGCGTAACGCCCAAATCCATTTCAAGCGTGCGAATCTGTTGGCTGACCGCACTGGTGGTGATGCCCAGCTCTTTGGCAGCACCGCTGAACGAGCCATGACGAACCACACTGGCAAAAATCGCCATACCACGCAAATTATCTAACATAACCACCCTTTTTTTGTCATCAATATTGGCAAGTCATATGGGCAACATTGTGCCTACGCATTAAAATAAAACTTTAACCGATGAGAATACATTATAACAAAAAACCGCCATAAAATGCCAATTTGATTGCTAAATTTCTCATGTACTAGGTGGGGTTATCCAAAGTTAGCTTGGTGCTTGTGATGATGGGGCTGCCGTCATTTTGAATAAAGCCGCCCTGCCACAGCTGCTGTACGACTGGGCTTTGGATGAGCTGATTTTGAGCATCGATGAGTACATCGGCTTCTCGTTCTTTTTGTAAGATGTGTGGTGTGCTTGATTTGTCATCATCGCTCAATGGGGGCAGCTCATTGTTTAGCTGTATGTTTGGGAAATGTTGAGTGATTTTGTCTTTGGCGGTGGCAAAACTGACATCGACTTGTGCGTTATTACTAGGAACATATAATGTACTCACACCGTCAATACTGCCCATCATGCGGCTGTGATGCAATAAAGCCAGCTCATCATTATCAAAAATGCCTTCTTGGCGTGCCAAAAATAGCCAATAATCCCATTTTTGAGCATCCCATTCGCCTGTCAGCTCAATCTGTGGGGCGTGCAGTTTTTGGATAAGAGCGGCTTTGTTGGCAGGCAGATTGCCCTGCTCCATCTTAGCTGGACTGGCTGA
Source organism: Moraxella sp. (assembly GCA_030525825.1). Classification (GTDB taxonomy): domain Bacteria; phylum Pseudomonadota; class Gammaproteobacteria; order Pseudomonadales; family Moraxellaceae; genus Moraxella. Next base: position 135 of record JAUNDZ010000008.1, on the reverse strand, counting down.
TATGGGCGGCTGCTCTCGATGGGCTGCACTGTCTGCGGTGTTTGGCTCGCTGTTTGGTATGATGGCAGGTGTGGCAGGTGCGATGTTACCATCATGGTGCAAAATTTGGCTACGGGAGAAATTTTGAACTTCTTG
>JAUNDZ010000007.1 GCA_030525825.1 Moraxella sp. | reverse complement strand
GTGTCAACGAGTTTTTTATAAAAAATTTAAAATAGTTTGTAAGTTTATGATTTTATTGATAAAAAAATGATGAAAAAAATTAAGCCAATCGTTTTGATATTATTAAAGTTATCATAGCGATTGGCTTGGATACTATCCTTTTTTACCCATTGGGTGTGTCAGTGGTTGTTTAGGGCGTCAACAATGTCTTTTTGTAGGTCTTTGGGTTTGGTGATGGGGGCATAGCGGTTGATGACCTTGCCATGACGATTGACCAAAAATTTGGTAAAGTTCCATTTAATGGCATCGCCCAAGATGCCGCCTTGCTCGGTTTTTAAGAAATTAAAGATGGGGTGGGTGTTGTCGCCATTGACATCGATTTTTTCCATCATCAAAAAATCCACACCATAATTTTTTTGACAAAACTCGCCAAGCTCATCGCCATCAAGCGGCTCTTGAGACCCGAACTGATTGCACGGAAAGCCAATCACCACCAAGCCTTGTTCATGATACTGCTCATGCAGCTCTTGGAGTTCTTGCAGCTGTGGGGTGAATCCGCATTGGCTGGTGGTATTGACAATCAAAAGCACTTTGCCTTGAAAGTCATGAAAATCAATGGGTGTGCCTGTCAGGCTTTGGGCTTGATGATTGTAGATGGTGGTCATAGGATTGTCCTTTTATGATTGGCTTGGGATTTGCTTATGATTGAGCGTGTTTGCTTATTCGTCTTTTTCAAAGTGTAGTGCCAGTGAGTTGATGCAGTATCTAAGACCCGTCGTGTCCTGTGGACCATCTGGAAAAACATGACCTAAATGGCCACCACAATGATGGCAGGTAACTTCAATGCGTCTCATGCCATGCGACAAATCCAGCGTCTCATCTAAGGCATCATCGCTGATGGTTCTGTCAAAACTTGGCCAGCCGCAGCCTGAGTGGAATTTATGCTCGCTGCTAAACAGCTTGGCATGACAGCCTTGACAATGATAAGTACCGCTGTCTTCTAGGTCGGTGTAGATGCCTGTAAACGGACGCTCGGTGCCTTTTTGTCGCAGCACATAGTAGGCTTCTGGACTTAGGCGTTCTTGCCAGTCTTGCTCGCTCATCTGGCGGATGGTTTCTTGGGGCAGCTGTTTGGTCATGATGGCTCCATTGGTACTTGTGTTAAGGAATGTCTATATTAAAGGGTTGTGTGATATAGATGGGTGTGGCAGATATAAATTACAAGTGGTTGGTGTTTTGCTTTTTTTTGCAAGTATTTCTTGCAATTTTTTAAGATAGTTTAACGGTGCTTTTATAAATTTTATAAAAAATTGCTTCAAACAGCAAAAATCACTTGCAAAAATTATCAAAATGACTTTAAATAGCAGGAAATTTTCTCATTGTGCCGCATTCATTCGGTATTTATTAAAAAAATTGCAAGTTAGCACACCATGACAACCCAAAACTCCATTCAAGACCAACAAAAAATGCAAGGCGAGCGGTTAAAGCGGCTTCGCAAGCAAATGGGCTTGTCTGCTCAAAAACTCGCCCACAAACTGAGCGAGCGTGGCACGCAGGTCAGTCGTGGGGCGATTGCTAATTGGGAATGTGGTAAAAACGGCATCGCCAGTAGCAAACTTGCCGCCCTAGCTGACATCTTAAACACCACAGAAAGCTATCTATTGACAGGTCGCACGCAGACGGACGAATACGCCCAGCCTGATGCTACCCAACCCCATCATCCACATTTTTCATCACAGGTGATGACCATGAGCCAAACTAATATACCACTAAAAAAATCCACCAAACTTGCCAATGTGTGCTATGACATCCGTGGCGAGCTGCTACAAACTGCCAACCGCATGGAAGCAGAAGGGCATCGCATCATCAAGCTAAACATCGGCAACCCTGAACCGTTTGGTCTGTTGCCACCTGAAGAGATTGTGCAAGATGTGGCGATGAACCTACAAAATGCGTCTGGATATTCTGATTCTCGGGGGATTTTTGCGGCACGCAAGGCGATTTTGCAGTATTATCAGGGTAAAGGGCTTTTGTCCGCCACCGATGTCAATGATGTGTTCATTGGTAATGGGGTGAGTGAGCTGATTGTGATGGTGATGCAGGCACTGCTGGATGATGGCGATGAAGTGCTGATTCCGATGCCTGATTATCCGCTGTGGACGGCGGCAGCAAATCTGGCAGGGGGTAAGGCGGTGCATTATCGCTGCGTCGAAGAAGACAACTGGCAGCCTGATTTGGCGGACATCGAGAGTAAAATCACTCCAAAAACCAAAGGCATCGTGATCATCAACCCCAATAACCCCACGGGGGCGTTGTATTCTGATGAAGTCTTAAAAGGCATTGCGGACTTGGCGGTGAAATACGGCTTGGTGCTGATGGCGGATGAGATTTATGACCGCATCTTGTATGATGATGCGGTGCATACGCCAATGTGTACCATCACGGATAAGGCGTTGGTATTGACCTTTAATGGACTGTCTAAGTCGCACCGCATCGCAGGCTATCGCTCAGGATGGGTGATGATTTCGGGCAAAAAAGACCACGCCACCGACTTTATTGAAGGCTTGACCATGCTTGCGAGTATGCGACTGTGTGCCAATGTGCCAGCACAATACGCCATACAGACAGCGATGGGTGGCTATCAGTCCATGCAGGCTTTGACCGCCCCATCTGGCAGACTGTACAAGCAAAGACAGCTTGCGGTCGATAGACTAAACGCCATCAAAGGCATCAGCTGCACCATGCCGCAAGGGGCGTTTTATTGCTTTGCTAAGATTGATCGTGAAGTGTATCCGATTGACAATGACATGAAATTTATGATGGATTTGCTCATTCAAGAAAAGGTACTGATGGTGCAAGGCACGGGCTTTAACTGGGATAAGCCCGACCATTTCCGTGTGGTGTTCTTGCCAAACTTGATTGACCTAGAAGATGCGATGGACAGACTGGACAGATTTTTTGCCAATAAGCGTAAAGAATTTGGCACAGAATGACGCATGAATATCGTGCTTAATCAGTGATTGTCTGATGGATAGCTGATGATAAAAAATCCCAAAAAGCCTGCAACGATGTGGGCTTTTGTTGGTTTTTAGGGTAAAATAAGCAAACAAAAATTCATCAGATGACAGCTACATGATGACGCTAGGCATCATTATTAGCCATGTCTAATTATGCTTAAAAACGCTATCTATATGCCATTTTTGAATTTTAATTTTTGTCATAAAATGCTTAATATGGCAAACCTAAAATTAGCGACGATTTAAGTGATATTTTAACCATTTTAACCCATATCAACCCATAGTTATCAAACAACTTTCAAGCCATCGCCAAAGGAAAGAAGTTCATGTATCAATATTCTTATACTGACCAAAAAATCGTTGATGAACGAGTGGAGCAGTTTCGCGACCAAACGCAGCGTTTTTTAGCGGGGGAGCTGCCAGAAGAGCAATTTTTGCCACTTCGCCTACAAAACGGACTGTACATCCAGCGTCATGCACCGATGCTGCGTATCGCCATTCCTTATGGTTTGATGGCAAGTCATCAGCTGCGTGTACTGGCGGAGATTGCTCGTGATTATGATAAGGGTTATGCCCACTTCACGACCCGCACCAATTTGCAGCTTAACTGGGTAAAACTAGAAGAAGTGCCAGACATCTTGGCAAAATTAGCAAGCCATCAGATGCACGCCATTCAGACATCGGGCAACTGTATCCGTAATACCACGACCGACCCTTATGCAGGCATTCACAGCGAAGAAGTGGTTGACCCACGCCCGTATTGTGAGATTATCCGTCAGTGGAGTACATTCCATCCCGAATTTGCTTATCTGCCACGCAAATTTAAGATTGCAGTGATTGGTACTAAGACCGACCGTGCCGCCACGCAAGTGCATGACATCGGTCTGCATGTAGTTAAAAAAGATGGTCAGATTGGCTTTGAAGTCATCGTCGGTGGTGGCTTGGGTCGTACACCGATTATCGGTAAAGTGATTAACGAATTTTTGCCGCGTGAGCATCTATTGAGCTACCTTGATGCGATTTTAAGGGTGTATAACCTAGAAGGTCGCCGTGATAATAAGTATAAAGCTCGTATCAAAATCTTGGTTGAGAGCCTAGGTAAAGAAGTCTTTGCCCAAAAGGTTGAAGAAGAATGGCAGCACCTAAAAGATGGTGATTTGACCCTAACAGATGCTCATTTTGCTAAGGCAGAAAGCTACTTTACCACGCCAGAATATGAACAAATTGATGCTCTGGCAGCCCAAGCTAAGCTACAAGAATATTTGGCGGATGATGACTTTAATAAGTGGTACGAGCATAACACGGTTGCTCATAAGGTTGCAGGCTATCGTGCGGTGGTCATCTCACTAAAAGCAGGCATCGTGGATGGCAAATACATCCCGTCAGGCGATATGACGGACAGCCAAATGTTTGCATTGGCGGATTTGGCAGATGAATATAGCTTGGGTGAAATTCGTGCAACGCATCATCAAAACCTAGTGCTTGGCGATGTCAAAATCACCGACCTGTACGCCTTGTGGCAAAAACTATCAGCATTGAATTTGGCTCGTGCCAACATCGGTACGCTGACTGACATGACGGTATGTCCTGGCTTTGATTATTGTGCTTTGGCGAACGCCACCACGCACAACATCGCTGCCAGCATCGAAGAAAAATTCCAAGACCTAGACTATCTATATGATCTAGGCGATATTCGTCTGAATATGTCAGGCTGTATGAATGCCTGTGCTCATCACCATGTGGGCGATATTGGTATTCTGGGCGTGGACAAAAAAGGCGAGCATTGGTATCAAATCAGCCTAGGTGGCAGCTCTAGCGAAAATGCTCGCTTGGGTCAGATTCTGGGTCGTGCTGTGGCAGCCGATGAAGTGGCTCAGACCATCGACACCATCGCCAAAGTCTATCAAAACGAGAGAATTGCCACCGATGAGCATGTCGAGAGCTTTGCTCAAGTGGTTGAGCGTGTTGGCATCGCACCATTTAAGGCAGCGGTTTACGCATAAGTTGTGGATAAGGAGATTGTTATGACTGTACAAATCATTAGCCTAGACAGTGAAGCGAACACTCATGAAAGCGTGGGTGAGTTTTTCTTGATTTCATCGGCTGACGAAGCCCCCAGTTATGCTAGCTTTGATATTGGTGTCATCAAAGAGCGAGCTCATGGCAGCAGCACACTACTAAGCACGCCCAGCGACTTTCACGGCACTCGTGGACTGCTACTGACAGCGGACAATACCATTGATGAAATCAAGGATGTACTTGATGAAGCACTCATCAACTTATTCGTTGTGCATGTGTCTGACTTTAAAGATGGTCGTGTATTTAGTCTGGTGCGTCAGCTAAGACAGCTGAGCGAGCAGGCGGAGATTGTCATCGCAGGCGAGTTTGGTCTTGACCAAGCGGCGTATTTTCATAAGTCGGGCGCCAATGCTTTTGCGGTCGCACCTGAGCGTGTCGATACCCTAAAAAACACCCTAGACGACCTAAAAACGGCACACGCTGGCACTTCTGCAAGTGCGTTACCAATGTTTCGTTAATGGCTGACTTGTTGATAAAATTAACAAGATGACCGCTGATTGATAAGCCCAAGCCTAAGATGATGACTGATATTTTTGTGGCTTTATCTTGGCTTGGGTTTGTTTTTGTTTAATTTTTGCCCAGCGGATATTCAAGCAAATATCCAGATTGGATTTAACTGCCCTTTATTAAGACTTTTTTAACCATCATCTTGCCATAGATTGACCGATAAGGCTTGGCAAGATGATAATGTGATGATTGCATGATGAATACTTTGCCTTTATTTTTTAATCTAACTCATCAAAGCGTGCTGATTATCGGTGGTGGCGATGTTGCCAAGCGTAAGGCGGATTTGCTGCACAAGGCAGGGGCGAGTCTCACCGTGTTGTCAAAGAATTTTGATGAGTCGTTTTTGGCATTTTTAAAGATGCATCAGCACACCATCATTCATAAAAGCTATGAAAGCGATGATTTGCATCTTTTGCCAAGACCTGCATTCATCATCTGTGCGACCGATGATGATGTGCTGAACCGCACGGTACATCGTGATGCCAAAAGTCTGCGCATCGCCATCAATGTGGTGGATTGTCCGTCATTGTGTGATTTTATTTTCCCTGCCATTGTCGATAGAAGTCCGATTGTGGTGGGTGTGTCGAGCAATGGCAAAGCCCCTGTGTTGGCACGACTGATTCGAGCTAAGATTGAAAGTCAGCTGCCATCCAACATTGGTAAGCTGGCAAAATTGGCAGGCGAGTTTCGCCAAACGGTGAAAGAAAAACTGCCTACCATCACCGAACGCCGTTATTTTTGGGAGGGGGTGTTTGGTCGTGCTTTGGCAGATAGGGCGGTTGGCGAGCTGTCTTGTGAGCTTGATGATTTTGTTAATCAAAAACAAAAGTCAGGCGAAGTATATATTGTGGGTGCAGGGGCTGGCGACCCAGACTTATTGACTTTTAAGGCACTTCGTCTCATGCAGCAGGCAGATGTGGTGCTGTATGATGCGTTGGTGTCCGATGAGATTTTGGATTTGTGTCGCAGAGACAGCGACAAGATTTTTGTCGGAAAAAAACGCCAAAACCACGCCAAAACCCAAGACGAAATCAATGAGCTGCTCGTACATCACGCCAAGCAAGGCAAGCGAGTGCTACGCCTAAAAGGTGGCGACCCTTTTGTCTTTGGTCGTGGTGGTGAAGAGATGCTGGCTTGTCAGGCGGCAGGCGTACCTTGTCAGGTGGTGAGTGGCATCACAGCGGCATTGGCTGCCAGTAGTTATGCAGGCATTCCTTTGACTCATCGTGGTGTGGCGACTTCGGTGCGGTTTTTGACTGGGTGCTATCAGACGGATGAGCATTTTGATGGTCTAAAAAGCCTATATCAAGCAGACGAAACGCTGGTATTTTATATGGGGCTACACGCACTGGATAAGATTGTTGCTGGGCTTGGTGCGTCTGGCGTGGCGTCAGATACGCCCATCGCCATCATCTCAAACGCCAGTCTGCCCACACAGCAGGTGCTGATTGGCACGCTGGATGATATTGCCGAGAAGAACAGACAGACAGGACTGACTGCCCCTGCCATCATCATCGTTGGGCGTGTGGTGGATTTGTATCAGCCTGATTGATGTGTAGATGGCTGTGATGGGCGTGGCTAGCATGAATGCTGCCACGCTTTTTTTGTGGTTGATTTTATGGTGTTGGCTGTTTTTAGTGGTTTGTAAGATGATTTAGATGATTTTTTATAAAAATTGGGCTAAAATAGAGTATTTGATAACAAAATTGTAAAGATATGACAGACATCATTAACGAAAAAAATGCCCCCGAAGTGGTAGTACAGGCTGCCGAAGAAATCAAGCATGCTGCCGAGACGACCAAAGAAGTTGCCAAAGAAGTAACGACAGTTACCGCCAAAGGGCTAGAAGATGGCACCAATCACGCACTAGAATTTTTGGGTGTGCCAATTGATGTGAATACTTTGCTACACAACAGCATTGATTTGGGCATCAATCTTATCTTGGCACTTTTGATATTCTTTGTGGGTAAGTGGGTTGGCAAGCGTATCTTGGCAATCATTAGCCGTCTTTTGGGGCGGACGCACCTTGACCAAACGGTACTCAATTTTTTAAATAATGTGCTGTATGGCGTGATGATTGTGATGGTCATGCTCGCTGCACTCAATAAGCTGGGGGTTAATACCAACTCATTCGTGGCGGTGCTTGGTGCGGCAGCGGTGGCGATTGGTATGTCATTAAAAGACCAGTTGTCCAACTTGGCGGCTGGCGTGATGATTGTGATTTTTCGTCCCTTTGGGCGTGGTGATGTCGTCGAAGTCGGTGGTAAGACAGGTACGGTGATTGATATTACGCTGGTGAATACTCGCATTAGAACAGCTGCCAATCATGAGATTATCATCCCAAATGGCGACATCATGACCACTTCAAGCACCAACTATTCATCGCTGCCCACTCGCCGTATCGAAGTGTTGGTGGGTATTGGCTATCAAAGCGACATCAAAAAAGCCAAAGAGCTGATGCTGTTGGCGGCATCCAAGCATGAACTGGTGTTAAAATACCCAGAACCTTTGGTGCGTGTTACGGCACTGTCTGAAAGCTCGGTGGATTTGACCTTGTATGCTTGGACGGAGAATGGTGATTGGTTTGGTGTGCAGTGTGATTTATTAGAAGAGATTAAATACGCCTTTGATGGCGAGGGTGTGGACATTCCGTTCCCACATCGTACGGTGAATATTGAGGGGTTGGAGGGGTTGTCAGAGCTGCTCAAAGATAAAGATGGGAATGCTGATGGCATCAAACATGATAAGTAAATAAATAAGTTGATTCATCAGGACAAAATAAGACTGCTGATGAAAAATATAAAGAATCACCCCAAACGCATCATTTGGGGTGATTTTTTGTGGATTAAAAAATCCGATTCATGCCGTTTAACGCCGCCACACGGTAGGCTTCTGCCATCGTTGGGTAGTTAAAGGTGGTGCTGATGAAGTATTCTAGGGTGTGCCCGCACTTCATCACCGCCTGTCCGATGTGGATAATCTCAGAGGCATGGTTGCCATAACAGTGAATGCCCAGAATCTCCAAGGTCTCACGGTGGAATAGGATTTTTAGGACGCCTGAGCGTTCGCCGATGATTTGGGCACGAGCCAGATGTTTAAAGAAGGCTTGACCGACTTCGTACGGCACTTGGTCTCGGGTCAGATCTTCTTCGGTCGCCCCAATGCTTGAAATCTCAGGAATGGTATAAATGCCTGTTGGCACGCTATCGATGAATTCGGCATATTTGTCGCCCACCATAAAGCCTGCCGCATTACGCCCTTGGTCATAGGCAGCGGATGCCAAAGATGGCCAGCCGATGACATCACCCACCGCATAGATGTGCGGCACGCTGGTGCGATAGGTCTTATCGACTTCCAACTGACCACGATTGTTGGCGGACAGTCCCACCGCTTCTAGGTTTAGGCTGTCGGTGTTGCCCGAGCGACCATTACACCACAAAATCGCATCGGATTTGATTTTTTTACCGCTTTTTAGGTGCAGCACCACGCAGTCATCGTGCGTCTCTAAGTGGTCAATCTCTTCGTTATTACGAATGCGTACGCCAAATTGACGAAAGTCGTGGCTTAGGGCGTCCGAGATTTCATTATCAAGATAGCTCAGTAACTGGTCTTTATTATTAATCAAATCAACCACATAGCCAAGCCCTGTAAAGATAGAAGCGTACTCACAGCCGATGACACCTGCTCCGTAGATGATGATTTTGCGAGCGACATAATCCATCTGCAAAATCTTATCCGAATCAAAGACACGGGGGTGGTCAAAGTCCAAAAAGTCAGGACGATAAGGACGAGAGCCGACCGCAATCACCGCTTGATTAAAGGTCAGCATTTTTTTGGTGCCGTCTTCGGTATCTTCAATCTGTAAGGTGTGTGGGTCTAAAAAGCTCCCCCAGCCTTGAATGACTTCAATGCGATTGCGTTCATAAAACAGGCGGTGGGTATTTACTTGGCTTAAAATCACACGGCGGGCTTTGCTAAGCACCTTATTGAGCGGTACTTGAAAGTTGTCGGTAAACGAGCTAAAAATCGGGTCTCGTCGCATGGCGATGATGTTAAACACCGACTGACGCAGTGCCTTACTTGGAATGGTGCCGACATGAGCACAGTTACCACCCACCTGCTCACGGGGGTCGATGACAGCGACTTTTAAGCCTGATTTGGCAAGTTTCATCGCCGCCGCTTCGCCCGCAGGACCTGCACCCAGTACGATGGCATCGTATTCATAGTCGTGTTTTTTGCGTTCTTTGGCATTTTTTTCTTGACGCAGCTCAATGCGTTGTCCGTCTAGGGGGCTGATGAGTGCCTGATGAATGAGATCGACATCGGTCTGCTCATAAATTTGTGTGGCGATCTCTTCTGGCTTAATCTCATGTTCTATGCTGACATCAGCTGGTGTATCGCTTTGGGTTTTTTTGCTCATGGGATTTCCTAAGTTGGTTTTAATCGGTTGGTTTTGTCTTTTATTAAATCAGTAATCAGTATTAAAAATCAGCCAATGCGTCTTGACAAACCTGTCATCTGTAAAATCCGTGTGGCAATCTCTTCAACGCTCATCTCAGAAACATTAAGATTGGGGATTTTTTGGGCGGTGTAGATGGCTTGGATGGCTCGCTGCTCTTCTTGGCATTGGGCGAGTGATGCATAGCGAGAGCCTGCCTTTCGCTCTTGGCGGATACGCACGAGCCGCTCGGTGTCGATGGTTAAGCCAAAGAGCTTATGGCGGTAGGGCTGTAAGGCTTTGGGTAGGCTGCTGGTATCTAGGTCGTCTTCGGTCAAAGGATAGTTGGCGGCACGGATACCAAACTGTAAGGCAAGATACAGGCTTGTTGGCGTCTTGCCCGAGCGAGACAGTCCTACCAAGATGATGTCTGCACCATCATAGTGGTTGGTTCTGGCACCATCGTCATTATCTAGGGCAAAATGCACCGCATCAATACGAGCCTTATAATCTTCGCTGTCCACTTGCCCGTGAGCAATGCCTGCATGGGGGTCGGGATTCTCGCCGATTTCATTAGCAATGCGAGTAATCAGCCCTTCATAGATGTCTAGGTTGGTGGCATCAGCACCGTTGATGATGGTGCGAATCTCGTTACTGACGATGGTGTCAAAGACGAGTGGTTTTAGTCCTGATAGGCGATAGGCTTCGTTAATGCGTTCGACCGCCTGATGAGCAAGCTCGGTACTGTCCACATAAGGGATGATTTTGATGTCAAATTTGACATTGCCAAACTGACTTAATAAAGAACGCCCAAGCGTCTCAGCGGTGATGGCAGTCCCATCGGAGATAAAAAACGCACTACGAAGCGGTGTTGGGACTTTGGTCTCTTTGACCTGTTGGTCTTGTTGACTGGGGGTGGGGGTATGAATGTACATGGCTGTCCTTTGTCGTGCCACAGATAATCGTTTGAGAGTATAACACAAAAACAGGGGCTTTTGTAGGGATAAATTTATGGGATAAAGTAGGGTGGAAGTAATGTCAAATCGAATGTTAGCTTGGTCAATGACCGATCCAAGCTTGCCATGAGATGGGTGCTGTTTTTGCTGTTTCATTTTTAAAATAAATGGGCTTATTTTTTTATAAAATATCATGTATTTTTTATTGAGTATTATCGGATTTATCGTTATAATTTGATAAATTTTCAAAGAATAAAAGGTGTTTTATGGCACAAGTTATCCCATTTAGCCAGCTGGGCAAAGATGATGTTGAGATTGTCGGTGGTAAGAACGCATCGCTGGGCGAGATGATTAGTAATCTTGCCAATGTGGGCGTGTCTGTGCCAAATGGCTTTGCCACCACTGCCGAAGCCTTTAACCGTTTTTTAAATGAGACAGGTCTGCTTGACAAAATCAATGCCGAGCTAAAAGGCTTGGATGTCGATGATGTCGAAAAACTTGCCGAAGTCGGTGCAAAGGTGCGTGGTTGGGTCATCGCCCAAGAGCTGCCCAAAGACTTAGAAAACGAAATCCGAGCCGCCTTTGAGACGCTCACAGGCGGTCAAGATGTGGCGGTGGCGGTGCGTTCATCAGCGACAGCCGAAGACTTGCCCGATGCGTCATTTGCAGGTCAGCAAGAGACTTTCCTTAATATTCGTGGTATTGACAATGTGCTGATTGCCATCAAAGAAGTCTTTGCCAGTCTGTATAATGACCGAGCCATCGCCTATCGTGTGCATAAGGGCTTTGAACACGCAGGCGTGGCACTCTCAGCAGGCGTGCAGCGAATGGTACGCTCAGAGACTGGAACATCTGGTGTGATGTTTACGCTAGATACCGAAAGTGGCTTTAATGAAGTGGTGTTCATCACCGCAAGCTATGGCTTGGGCGAGATGGTGGTACAAGGGGCGGTAAACCCTGATGAGTTTTATCTGTCTAAGGCACTACTTGCCCAAAACCGTCCTGCGGTGGTTCGTCGTAATCTTGGCTCAAAACACATCAAGATGGTCTATGGCGATGAAGGCAGCACTAAGCGTTCGACCAAGATTGTTGATGTCGAAAAAGCAGACCGTCAGCAGTTCGCTCTGACCACCGATGAGCTGACCGCCCTTGCCAAGCAAGCTCTCATCATCGAGCAGCACTATGGTTGTCCGATGGACATCGAGTGGGCAAAAGATGGCGATACAGGTGAGCTGTTCATCGTCCAAGCTCGCCCTGAGACGGTCAAATCTCGCCAAGACAAATCAAGCATGGAGCGTTATATCATCAACTCCAAAGGGGCAAAAGTGCTGTGCGAGGGTCGCTCCATCGGTCAGCGTATCGGCTCGGGTAAGGTGCGTATCGTCAGCAATCTCAACGAGATGAGTAAGGTGGAAGAAGGCGATGTGCTGGTGTCTGACATGACCGACCCAGACTGGGAGCCTGTGATGAAACGAGCGTCCGCCATCATCACCAACCGTGGTGGTCGTACCTGCCATGCTGCCATCATCGCTCGTGAGCTTGGCGTGCCTGCCATCGTCGGCTGTGGTAATGCCACCGAGCTTTTGACTGACGGTCAAGCCGTTACTGTTTCGTGTGCTGAGGGTGATACAGGCTTTATCTATGAGGGCGAGCTGGATTTTGAAGTACAAAAAAACTCCATCGCCACCATGCCAGAGCTTGCCTTTAAAGTGATGATGAATGTCGGTAACCCTGACCGTGCCTTTGACTTTGCTCAGATTCCTAACGAGGGTGTGGGCTTGGCTCGCCTTGAATTCATCATTAACCGCATGATTGGCGTACACCCAAAAGCCCTGCTGAATGTCGATAGTCTGCCCCAAGAGACACAGCTACAAGTCTTTGAACGCATGGCGGGCTATAATTCGCCTGTGGAATTTTATATCAATAAGCTCATCGAGGGTATCAGTACGCTGGCGGTGGCGTTTAATGACAAGCCTGTCATCGTGCGTATGAGCGACTTTAAGTCTAACGAATACGCCAACCTAATCGGTGGCAAGCTCTATGAGCCACACGAAGAAAACCCAATGCTCGGTTTTCGTGGGGCGAGCCGCTATATCTCGGAGAATTTCCGTGATTGCTTTGAGCTTGAATGCCGTGCCTTAAAATATGTGCGTGATGAGATGGGTCTGACCAATGTCAAGATTATGATTCCGTTTGTGCGTACCACAGGCGAGGCAGAACAAGTCATCAAGCTGCTTGAAAAAAATGGCTTAAAGCGTGGCGATAACGGGCTTGAAATCATCATGATGTGTGAGCTGCCGACCAATGCTCTCTTGGCTGATAAGTTCTTGAATTACTTTGACGGCTTCTCTATCGGCTCAAATGACCTAACTCAGCTCACGCTGGGGCTTGACCGTGATAGTGGCATCGTCTCGCACCTGTTTGATGAGCGAGATCCTGCGGTCAAAAAACTACTTGGTATGGCGATTGATGCCTGTCGCAAACAAGGCAAATATGTCGGCATCTGTGGTCAAGGTCCATCAGACCACCCAGACCTTGCCCGCTGGCTCATGGAGCAGGGCATCAGCTCAGTATCGCTAAATCCCGATACGGTGCTGGATACTTGGTTGTTCTTGGCGGGTGAATAATTTGCCATTGGCTTTATCATAAAACATTGCAGACCCCAAATACCATCCTAAATTTTATGAATAAGGGTTGGGATTTGGGGTTTGTTTTTGATGTGCCGAACAACTAATTATAACATTATAACAGCAAGGATGTTCATTAATGCTCAAAAATTTTTTTGCCACGCCTAACATTAGCTGCTATACGCTATTTACACTCTTATTTCAGATGGGTATGGCGGTATCATTGGCGGCGATGCCCATTTATTTTAAGCAAGAAGATGCCATTTCTGCCTATGGTATGGCGTATTCGGTGATGGCGATTACTGGGGCATTTTCTTTTATTTATGGTGTGTTTATTGACAGGATTGGTTTTGCCAAAGCCTTGATGTTTGGGGTGCTTTTGTATGCCATTGCCTTATCCATGCGAATATTTACCCATCCGATGATGGCGGTGATGACTGCCATCATGGCAGGGATTGGGGCGTCTGTTGCCATTCTTGCCAACCGCTCTTGGATATTACAAATATCCCAAAGCAGCACCCACAACACCACAAAAATCACCGCCATGCGTTCTGTGCTGATGAATACAAGCACGCTGGTAGGTACGGCTCTTGTGTCGCTGGCGGTGTTTGTGTTTGGCTCGGTGTATTTTTGGCTGCTACTGTCGGCAGGGGCTTTGGTGATGATTTCTGCTGTTTTTGCTCGGCAGAATCTTAGCCAAGATAATAACATACGCCTTGTCCAAAAGCCCAATCAGCCAAAACGGACTTTTAGACAGACGCTGACGGTGTTTGTTGGACTGTTTGTGCTGGCAAATTTTGTGATGGGGGTGTATGTTGGGCTGTTTAAGCCTTATTTGATTTTGATGTTCATCGATTATGGTGTGTCTGAATCCAAGTCGGTCTTTATTTTTTTGTTGACGACATTCATGACCATCGTGGTGAATGCACTTTTATTAAAGTATCATCGAAGTGTTAAAAACATTCCTTTTATCGGCTATTTTTTGGCAATGGCTGGCTATGTCGCTTGTTTTGTGGTGATGGCAGCTGGTTTGTTTTATGGGCTTGGGCTTTGGGTGTTGGTGCTGGCGGTGCTGGCTCGAAGTGCTTTTTCGGGCTTGGCGGTGTCTTTTGAAGAAGTGCTGGAATACGAGCTGTTTGATAAGGCATCTTTGGCAACGGCACTGGGCTTGACGCAGACGGCATTTTTGGCAGGCGATGCGGTAGGCTCGTTGATAACCAGCTTGTGGGTGGTGCCAAAAAACAGCCGTGATTATGCTCAAATCTGCCTATACTGTGCGATATTGGCGGTGGTGCATATGGGGGTATTTGTCTGTTTGAAGGTGTTATCAGCTCGCAGGCAGCACGAGTAATTCGCTCAGCCAGTCAAATTATTCAACCAGATTGCCCAATTAGCTTACAAATCCATCTTGTATTAAAAAAGCCTTTTGGGTTACAATAGCTAGTTTATGATAACCAAATAACAGCACAGCGATGAAAATATATCTAGCCAGAAATAATGTCCAAGCAGGTCCATATACATTAGAAGAAGTCAATGCCATGTTGGCATCAGGGGCGGTCGTCCTTGATGATTTGGCGTGGCATTCAGGCATGAGTCAGTGGCAGCGTTTGGGCGATTTGACAGGCGGTCAGTATCACTACAATCCCACCAATCAGCCGATGAATACACCGCCAACGCACGGTTTTGGCGATAATGTGGAGTTGCGTCAGTCATCGCCACAGCGTGTGAGCGTCGCTGAATTATACGGCAAAAAAACCGAAACACTCACACCACAAGCACCACTTCATCACATCACAGCCAATACCGCCAAAGAAGCCGAGCTGACTTATGCTACGCTTGGCAGCCGCTGTTTGGCGTTGGCGGTGAATTTGACCTTGTTCATCGTGGCGTTTTTGCCATTCATTTCAAGTCTGGTCAAGCTCAATCCCGACCAACAAAAAATGACCACAGGCAGTCTTGAAGCTCGCATGGCGTATGCTCAGACGCTGGCTGAGCAGATTCCAAGTCAGGTGGCGACGATGACGCTGCTCATGCTTGGTGGTTTTTTTCTGATTCAATTTTTGCTCATCGTTATGCGTGGGCAGTCATTTGGCAAGCTCGTTACAGGCATTCGTGCGGTCGATGAAAAAACAGGCAAGCTGCCGTCATTCGGTGCGTTGGTGGGGGCTCGTACGATTCTGCTATTTGTGATTTATTGGCTTGCGATGACTTTGCCGTTTAATTTGGCATTGGTGTTGGTTGCGGTGAATTATTTTTTGGCAGCCAAAAGCGATAAAAAACAAGGCTGGCATGACAGACTGGCAAAAACCATCGTCGTCAAAGCACACGCCAGTCAGCTTGACAAAACCAAACCACAAAACAACATCTAGGATTTGGGCGGTCAAGACAACCGCCCAATACTGACAACCATCATGAACAGCCAATACACCCCAGACCAACTTGCCAAACTAAATAAAGTCCAGCTCCCTGATGACTGGAAAGTCGCCCTTGCTCCGTTTTTGTTGTCCGAGACGATGGATAATTTGCGGGCGTTTTTGCAATCAGAATACGCCCAGAATAAGACCATTTATCCACCTAAATCATTGATTTTTAACGCCTTAAATACTACGCCTTTATCGGATGTCAAAGTCGTGATACTCGGGCAAGACCCTTATCATGGGGCGGGGCAAGCGATGGGGCTGTCGTTCTCTGTGCCAAAAATCATTCCCAAACCGCCCAGCCTACAAAACATCCTAAAAGAGCTGGCGATGGATTTGAACATTCCTATGTCAGCTCATGGCGATTTGACGCATTGGGCAAAGCAAGGCGTGCTACTGCTTAATGCCACGCTCACGGTGGAAAATGGGCAAGCGGGTTCTCATCAGGGCAGGGGCTGGGAAGAGTTTACCGATGCCATCATCGATGTTATTAATAGACAAACCGACCGCACGGTATTTATTCTATGGGGCAGTTATGCCAAGAAAAAAGGGCGGTTTATTGATACCACTCGCCATCTGATATTAACCGCCAATCACCCATCGCCCTTATCAGCCAATCGTGGCGGATTTTTTGGCTCTCGTCCGTTTTCTCAAACCAATGAGTATTTGATAAGACATGGCAAGGGGGTGATTGATTGGGCGTTGCCGCAGTAGGGATTGTCTGATGTGTGAACTTTGTGGTTGTCCAAGCCAGACGCATGGCGAAATCATTGAATATCCGCCCAGACGGGTGGCATCGCCTGTGCAGACTTTTGAATTGTCCAAGCCTAAGCCAGCCGAGCGTTCAGATGAGCAGTTGTCAGCAGATAATCAGCCGAATGCTAAGAATAATTTTTTAAAATCCACCAGTCAAGTATCACTAAAATCTGATGATGATTTTAGTGATGATGATAAATATTTTATGAATATTGCCCTTGATTTGGCAAGGCAGGGAGCAATGCTTGGCGAAGTGCCTGTGGGGGCGGTGATTGTTTATGATAATCAAGTGATTACACAAGGCTACAACTGCCCCATCAGTAGTAAAAACGCTACCGCTCATGCTGAGATGCTGGTCATCCAAAAGGCTTGTGAGCATTTGGATAATTACCGTCTGCCAAAGGGCTGTACGCTGTATGTTACGCTTGAACCTTGTACGATGTGCTTAGGGGCGATTATCCATAGCCGTATTGAGCGAGTGGTGTTTGCCACGACCGAACCTAAATCAGGCGTGATTGTCAGCCAAGAAAACTTTGCCAATAAATCTTATTTTAATCATTATTTGACCATAGAAGGCGGATTATTTGCCAAGCAGTCAAAGGCGATTTTACAAGAATTTTTTAAACATCGGCGAGAAGTCAAAAAGAAACAATTCCTTTGATGATTGTTGTTTTAATCAATTTTATCTTAGAGAGTGCAATGAAAAATCCAGTCATTATTACTATTGATGGTCCATCGGGGGCAGGCAAAGGCACGGTGGCATATCGCCTTGCGGAGCATTTTGGCTTTGAGCTGCTTGACAGCGGTGCGTTGTATCGCATTGTGGGGTTGCTTGCCTTTAAACAGGGCTTGCTTGATGGGGCGGACATCAATGAGCAGCAAGTGGCGGATTTGACGGCATCACTAAACTTATCATTTCGCCCTAATCTTGCCACCAAGACGGTGGAAATCCTAGTCGATGACAAGCCTTTGGCAGATGACATTCGCACCGAAACGGTGGGTGGCTATGCGTCCAAAGTGGCGGTATTTCCCAAGGTACGCACCGCACTGCTTGACCTACAACGAAACATCACCCATGGCAAGGCAGGGCTTGTGGCAGATGGTCGAGACATGGGAACGGTGATTTTCCCTGATGCACCTGTTAAGGTGTTTTTGACCGCCAGTGCTAAGGCTCGTGCCGAAAGACGAGTATTACAGCTGACCAATGCAGGTCAGGCGGCGGATTATGACACCATTTTGGCGGAGATTATCGCTCGTGATGAGCGAGATGAGAATCGCACGACCGCCCCGAGCCGACCTGCCGACGACGCCCTAGTCATTGACAGCTCGGATAAGTCGGCCGATGAAGTGTTTGAGACTGTGCTGAGCTTTGCCAATGATAAAATGGCGGCAGTCAATCTGTGATTATTGGCGACATTTGACCAGATAATGATGGTAGGTGTTAAGCTGATAATGCTAATACCAACCATCAGACAGCCGTTAAATTATTTCTAAGAGTGCGATAAATTTGCTATCTATTTTGCCAATAGTCTGTTATAATTGGCAAGTTTAACATATTTTGTGTTGTTATTAAGTCTAAAACCAGCATTCCTTAATAACACACATCACTTGAACCGTACTGTGCTGGACAGGCTACGGCTAATTTTAAGGTATTACTAATGAGTTTATCATTTGCTGAACTGTTTGAACAAAGCAACGCCAACGAAATCAAAGTTGAGATTGGTGCTGTAATTTCTGGTACTGTTGTTGCCATCGACAACGAGCGTATCACTGTTGACACCGGTCTTAAATCAGAAGGCTTTATCGCTCGTTCAGAATTCTTGAACGAAGCTGGCGAACTAGAAGTTGCCATCGGCGATAAAGTTGATGTTGTTGTTGAAAAAGTTGACAACGGCATGGGTGAAACCGTTCTTTCTCGTGAAAAAGCGAAGCGTGAAGAAAGTTGGCGTGCTCTTGAGCAGCTTCATGAAAATGACGAAATCGTTACTGGTCTTATCTCTTCTAAAGTTAAAGGCGGCTTTACTGTTGAGATTGGTTCTGTGCGTGCGTTCCTACCAGGTTCATTGGTAGATGTTCGTCCTGTTCGTGAAACCACTCACCTAGAAGGTAAAGAGCTAGAATTCAAAGTCATCAAGATTGACAAGCAACGCAACAACATCGTGGTATCTCGCCGTGCTGTGATGGAAGCTGAGAACAGTGCTGAGCGTGATGAGCTACTTGCCAAGCTAGAAGAAGGCATGGAAGTTCAAGGTATCGTTAAGAACCTAACTGACTACGGTGCATTCGTTGATCTGGGTGGCATCGATGGTCTGCTACACATCACTGACATGGCGTGGAAGCGTATCAAGCACCCATCAGAAGCGGTAGAAGTTGGTCAAGACCTTAAAGTTAAAGTATTGAAGTTTGACCGTGAGCGTAACCGTGTATCTCTAGGTCTAAAACAGCTTGGTTCTGATCCATGGGGCGAAGTTGAGCAAACTTACCCAGTAGGCACCATCACTAAGGCTCGTGTAACTAACCTAACTGACTACGGTTGCTTCGCTGAAATTGCAGAAGGCATCGAAGGTTTGGTGCATGTGTCTGAAATGGACCACACCAACAAGAACATCCACCCATCAAAAGTTGTTCAAGTGGGCGACGAAGTTGATGTAATGGTTCTTGAAATCGATGGCGAGCGTCGTCGCATCAGCCTAGGCATCAAGCAAACCATGCCAAACCCATGGGCAGAGTTTGACAAAAACCATGCTAAAGGCGACAAAATCTCTGGCACCATCAAGTCTATCACTGACTTTGGTCTATTCATTGGTCTAGAAGGTGGCATCGATGGTCTGGTTCATCTATCAGACATCTCTTGGACTGAATCTGGTGAAGAAGCAATCCGCAACTACACCAAAGGCGACACTGTAGAAGCTGTTGTTCTACAAGTAGATGCAGAAGCCAACCGCATCAGCCTAGGTATCAAGCAACTTAACTCTGACCCATTCAACGAGTACCTACTGGCGAACGACCGTGGTGCCATCGTTAAAGGTTCAGTAAAAGAAGTGGACGCTAAAGGTGCGGTAATCACCCTAGCTGACGAAGTAGAAGGCTACCTAGCTGCTGCTGACATTGCTCGTGAGCGTACCGAAGACGCTTCAAAAGTACTAAGCGTTGGCGACGAAGTAGAAGCAAAAATCGTCCGTGTTGACCGCAAATCTCGTGCCATCACTCTATCTGTAAAAGCCAAAGACGAAGCTGATGAGCGTCAAGCCATCAAAGAGCTGTCAAACACCGCAGCAGAGAACCAACCTAAAACTCTAGGCGACATCTTTGCTGACCAACTAAAAGGCTAATTTTAGTCTGATTGGTCTGATAAAAAAAGGGCGACAGTTGTCGCTCTTTTTTTATTGAGCTTATTGATTTTTTTGATATGCTGCAGTCATCATTGATTGTCTGCCTGATTGATTACATATTTATGACATTAACTGTTTTTTGATTGTGATAAAATACCTGCTAAAGTAATGAAAATTAACAAAAAATTCATTCACATTTGCTGATTTTTCCGTTATCATTAGTATTTGACGAAAATCTTACTAAAGATTGCATTTTTGTTAAGTAAATTGATGGTTGTTGCCATCGATAAAGGCAGGATGTATGCAACAAACTCAGCAAGTGATAAATAAATCCGACCTGATTGCGAATTTGGCATCTGCATGCGACGGCGTCGAAGAGTCGGTCGTCGATGAAGCGGTGCGTGAAATTATCGGTCTCATGGTGGACAGCTTATCGCATGACGGTCGTGTAGAAGTTCGTGGTTTTGGCAGTTTTTGTTTGCATCATCGTGATGCTCGCAATGCTCGTAATCCCCGTACGGGCGAGACGGTCGCTGTCAAGGCGAAAGCCGTACCGCATTTTAAGCCGGGTAAAGCACTGCGAGAAGCGGTGGATGCGATTAATGACTGATACCATGCGTATCTTTTTAGTTTAAATAGAGAAATCTCATGCATATTATTTTGATTGTTCTTTTGGTCGCCGTTTGTGCTTATGCCATTGGCTTGGTACTAATGAATAACAGCGAAGTTGCGGTAAATTTGATGTTCTCGCATGTACCGACGATGAATCTTGGCTTACTGCTTGTCATCACGATTGCTCTTGGTATTATTTTGGGCATGCTGCTTGCCTTGCTTGTTTTCCGTGTACTTCAAAACAAATGGGAAATCAGCCGCCTGAAAAAAGAATTGAAACTAACTCAGTCGCAGTTGACCGAAGCGAACATCAAGCTCGCCCAGCAAGCTGAAACTCGCCCTGTGGATACCGTGATTGTCGAAAATGCGGCACCAAACACCACTAATCAATACCCAAATCTATAAGTAAAACTCATGGTTCAATCTCCTGTTATTGTCGCTGTTGATAAGCATGATTTGTCTGGGGCGTTGGCATTGGCTGATGCTCTAGACCCGACGCTATGCCGCCTAAAAGTAGGTAAAGAACTATTTACCGTCTGTGGGACACAGGTCGTTAAGGCGTTTCATGAGCGTGGTTTCGAAGTCTTTTTGGATTTAAAATTTCATGACATTCCTAACACCACCGCCCAAGCTGTGCTGTCGGCTGCTGATATGGGCGTATGGATGACGAATATCCACGCAAGTGTCGGCTCGGAGGCGATGCGTCTGTGCAAGGAACGCTTGACGGCTGGTGGTTATGATACGCTACTGATCGCTGTAACGGTGCTGACTTCAATGACTGATGCCAATTTGCGAGAGTTGGGCATTAACCGCACCGCTGCTGAGCAGGTGGTGCATCTGGCAAGTCTGACCAAAGATGCGGGACTGGATGGCGTGGTGTGTTCTGCTCAAGAGGCAAGTACACTCAAATCCAAATTAGGGCAGGACTTTAAACTCATCACCCCTGGTATCCGTCTGGCGGACGACAATGCGGACGACCAGCAGCGTATCTGCACACCAAAAGACGCTCTGGCAAATGGCTCGGATTATCTGGTGATTGGGCGATCTATCACCACCGCCCCAAATCCAACCGACAAACTCAAATTGATTCTATCGCAGATTTGATTTTTTGCTGATTTGGTGGATTGTTTGATTAAAAGACTCTGTGAGATGTTCGCAGGGTTTTTGTTGGCTGATTTGGGTTTGCTTGCTTAGATTGGGGGAAGTAGGTAAAATAAGTTTATGATTCATTTGGTCTGAAATAATATAAATCGTGCGATTTTGGTGGGTTGAAAGGCAGTGGCGTATCGTACTAAAACGGGGTGTAAGCACGGTAGACTAAGTTGAACGAATATGAAACCTAACATTTCAGATGCAACTCATTGAATTTGTTGGACATAGCTATCGTTCTGCCCCAACCTATGGGCTTTTTATTGCCATTTTAAAAGAGGGTATTAATAATGCATTAGCAAAAACAGCTTTAGGAAAATAATTATGATTGATATAAAACAAATTATCGGAAAAATCCTAAATGGCGTAACAGCAAGTGTTTATTTTGCAAATATTCAACAGAAAGAGATTTTTATGGAAGATGTTATGGATATTTGTCTTTTAATTGATGATATTAGCATAACGATATCTTGCAATGAAGATGGGGAGACCTTAGATATAAATAAAGGCAATCTCTTGTAAGAAATTGACATGGGGGATCATGGCATGATAAAAATAAAAGATATATCTAATTTTTTGGGTTTAAAAAATTATCACATATTAATGATATGCATGTCGTTGTAAATGAAAAATTCATTCGGGCAGGGCTGGCATTAAGTATGGGCGAAGGCAGAATGATTATTCAAAACAAAGGGGATCAAATTGTGATAAATCTCGAGCATGCAGCATGGTAGAGCTTGTAGGCTTAGGTTAGCGACAGCGTAACCTAAGCATTATTTCACAACTCATTGAATTTGTTAATCTTTTAAGTTTTAACCCAACCTGCTGTGGTTGATGTAAAAGCTCAAAAAAGGGGTCGGGATAAGATAATGAATGAGTATTATTCTGAATTTACCTTGATGCTGGTATCAATAATGGTTGGATTTTTTATTATCCAGCGTTTATCCCTGTTGATTGTATTGATATTTCTGTATCGCTATTGGGTGAACAAATATCGCTCGAATTAAGAATGGCAATCTACATACTGCTCGCTATTCATGGTTATTCTTGCATACTTTTTATTTTAAATTTGGTGTTTTTTTTAGCGATTTTGTTCTATCTGTGTTTCATGATACTAATGGAATGGCTGAGTTATTTATCGTGTATGCCTTATCGTTTGTTTGGATTTTGTCTGCTTTATTTGTTCTTGTTGGTTGGAGTGCTTTAATAACACGCAAATATTTTTTTGCATTTTATTGGCATTTGGCGATATTGCTTATTAGTTTGGTTGTCGGCGTTGTTTGGTTTGTTTCCAAAATTTAACCATGCCTGCCATCTAAATATTATGATTTATAAATGGTGAGCAAAGCCCACACTGCACCTAAAACTGCAAAAAGGCGGGCTTTAAATTCACACTTGATAAGGATTGTTAATCCCTAAGCCTGCCAAAATTTCAATCTCAAAACCCTCCATCTCATTAGCATCGGCATCACTGATTTCGTGGTCAAAGCCGAGCAGGTGCAAGAT
Source organism: Moraxella sp. (assembly GCA_030525825.1). Taxonomy (GTDB): domain Bacteria; phylum Pseudomonadota; class Gammaproteobacteria; order Pseudomonadales; family Moraxellaceae; genus Moraxella. The sequence continues at coordinate 55,152 of JAUNDZ010000007.1, read as the reverse complement.
ACCATGTACGACGAGATGCGTCAGATGGTGTTTAAAAGTTTTGTTTTGTTCGGCAGCTTCACGCACCACAACATCATGACAGATGATGAGTTCACCCAATGGCAGCTCACCCATCATCTCAAGGACATCAGGCGGCAGCTCGCTAGGGTAGGATAGGATATTCGTGGCATAGTCTTTGCCACGAGCATCCAGATTCAGCTGTCTGCCTTCATTGGTATCGGTGATGTAGATGTCTAGCGTCTTGGACTGGTGCCAATATTCTGCAGCATTGTCAAAATACGCAAAGCTGACACCAGCATTAAGTTTACTGCTCATGACAGACAGCGTATGCTCAATGACCTGATTAAGATACCGCTCATCGTAGTGTGTGCTGTCAATCTCATCGTGGTAGTCGATATATAGCGTGGTTTTAGCCATTGTCTGGCTCCATGCGAACACGCTCAGCTTCTTGGGCTTTTAGCTCTTGGGTTTTGGCAAGCTCTTCGGCAAGTCGTGCTGCCTTACGCTCGGCTTTTAGTTTTTCTTGTTCATCATCAAAGGCATCATAAGCCTGAACGATTTTTTGTACCAAGTGATGACGCACCACATCTTTGCTGTCAAAGCGAGTGATGTGAATCTCATTAATCTTAGACAGGATATCCAACGCCTGTGACAGACCCGACTTATGCCCACGGGGCAAGTCCACCTGCGTCATGTCGCCTGTGATGACCGCACGAGAGCCAAAGCCTAATCGGGTCAGAAACATTTTCATCTGTTCTGGCGTGGTGTTTTGGGCTTCATCGAGAATCACAAAGCTGTTATTGAGCGTACGCCCACGCATGTAGGCGAGTGGGGCAACTTCGATGACTTGGCGTTCTAAGAGTTTGCCCACTTTCTCAAAGCCGAGCATCTCATACAAAGCATCATAAAGCGGACGCAGATAGGGATCGATTTTTTGGGTCAAATCCCCTGGCAAAAAGCCCAATTTCTCGCCTGCTTCGACCGCAGGACGCACAAGCAAGATGCGTTCAATCTCACCCCGTTCAAGCATGTCCACCGCACACGCCACCGCCAGATAAGTCTTGCCTGTACCAGCAGGACCGACACCAAATGAGACATCAGAAACAAGGATTTTTTTGACATATTCTTGTTGATTGTAGCCCCGTGGGGTAATTTTGCCTTTACGAGTGCGTAGGCTGATGTCGGCATAGGTGCTTTTTTTGTTGGGGGTGGTGGGTTTGGCAGCATCTCGTGCCAGACTGGATTGGATGATGAGATGCAACTCTTCGCTGTCAATGTCATCACTGGCAATCTCGACAAGTTTGTTAATGATGAACTCACCACGCTCAACAGAGGTGATGTCGCCAGTTAGGATAAAGCTGTTTTGTCGTTGTACGATTTGGATTTCTAGGCGTTCTTGTAGGTATTTTAGGTGTTTGTTGTATTCGCCAGCTAAATTGCGTAGCTCGTGGGTGTCTAGTGCTAGGGTAAGCGTACGGGTAATGCTCAAGAATTTTTCCTTAATGATATGATAAAAAGAGTGATGACAAGCCATCTGTGCTTATAATAAGGATTTTTGTTGAAATTTTCAAGACGCAATTATTAAGGTGTAAAAACAAAAAAGCCTTTCGATATGAAAGGCTTTTTTTATGCTATCTCTAGCATAATATGGCTCCCCAACCTGGGCTCGAACCAGGGACACACGGATTAACAGTCCGATGCTCTACCGACTGAGCTATTGGGGAATATCTAGCAAGTCGCTTAAGATGGTGCGTATTATAGCAGGTTTTTTATGCGTGTCAACAAAAATTTTAAAAAAAATTTGATTTTTTAATTTTGGTTTTTAATAAACATAAAAAAAACCAAAGTGCCGCTGCAAAGGGGTTACCATGAACCGTGAAGTTCAAGGCGGAAGGCATCACTATTTATTACGGCTTCCTGATACATCACAAGGATGCAGGCCTGCTCAACAAAATAGTAGGAATGCGTTCCTAAAGTAAGATTATCGGCTCAGGAATACGCTTTGCTGGCGAACACTTCAGTGGGGCTATTATAGCATCTTTTGCTTAATTTTCAAGCTGGTTTTCAATACTTTGATGGTTAAGTGATTGATTTATTGGATAAAAATTCATATAAAAAAATCCACAAGAGACATCTTGTGGATTATCATAAATGGCAATAAGTTTAGCCAAAAGCAGGGCTGCGTCTGGGAATGGCGTCCAAAAACTCGCCACGAGCTTGGTTGTTGGTAGTAAATTCGCCAAGCATACTCACCGTGCGGGTGGTGGATTGCTGTTTGCCCACGCCACGCATCATCATGCACATGTGGCTGGCGTCCATCACGACCGCCACGCCACGACAGCCCGTCAGCTCTTCGATGGCGGTGGCGACTTGTTTGGTGAGATTTTCTTGGATTTGTAGGCGGCGAGCATACATATCCACGATGCGTGCCACTTTGGACAGACCCAAAACCTTGCCATCAGGCAGATAGCCAACATGAGCCACCCCATAAAACGGCAGTAGATGATGCTCACACAGCGAATAAAACTCAATGTTCTGCACCAACACCAGCTCAGGGTTGTCCGATGGAAAAATGGCATCATTAGCGACAACTTCAAGCGACTGATGATAGCCACGAGTAAGATAGCCAAATGCCTTAGCCGCACGCATGGGCGTATCTAGCAGACCTTCACGGCTCAAATCTTCGCCGCTGCTTTTGATGATGTCGGCATAGTGGCTGGCGATGTGTTCATAATCGGGGGTAAAATTGATGGTATCGGAATTTGACATGATGGGTAATGTATCAATAAAAATTATCAGCAGTATAGCTTAACTTAAAATCAGATTTTATCAAGTCAAAATGTCAAAAAACAGTAAAATTTTCCAAAAATTACCATCATTTTAATCAAAAACCATCAAATCACAAGCGATGGTCATTGCCAAACTTAATACAACAAAGCGTGGCTAAACTTGGTAATGGTTGGTAATGCTGTATTTTTTGGTGGTTTTTTATGAAGTGTTGGCTGTTTTTTGTGAGAATTGTTGGCACAGTCATGATAAATGGTGGTACAATTAACGAAAATTTTATGTGATTTTTCATGATTAATGTTAATGACTAAAAAGGCGTGGGGTGTTTATGGTGGAGCAAAAATCACCAATTAAAGTGGGCATTGTCGGTGGTACAGGTTATACAGGCGTGGAGCTGATTCGCCTGCTGTCAAACCATCCGCAAGCACAGATTGTCATGTTGACTTCTCGCACAGAATCAGGCAAGAAAGCGAGCGAATTATTTGCCAATTTGCGTGGCATTGCTGACATTGTATTTAGTGATACTGATGATGAAAAGCTGACCGAGTGCGATGTGGTGTTTTTTGCCACGCCGCATGGGGTCGCCATGAAATCAGCACCGCTTTTAACCAGTCGTGGGGTGAAAGTCATTGATTTGGCAGCGGATTTTCGCTTACAAGATTTGGTGGCTTTTGAAAAATGGTATGGCATGGAGCATGAATGCACCGAGATTTTAAAAGATGCGGTGTACGGACTGCCCGAGATTAACCGCCATCGGATTAAGGATGCTAAGGTCATCGGCAACCCTGGCTGTTATCCGACGACCGCCATTTTGGGTCTGTCGGCCGTCATTGATGAGCAAAACCGCCAAGGCGAACCGCTCATCGACGAGCGAATCATCATCGATGCTAAGTCTGGTATTTCAGGGGCAGGTCGCAGTGCTAAGCTGAATTTGATATTTAGCGAGACTTCGGATAATTTTAGTGCTTATGGGGTGGCAGGTCATCGCCATCTGCCAGAGATTGAGCAGGGGGTGCATGAGCTGCTTGGTTCGAAGTTTGCCCACAAAATCCGCTTCGTACCGCACCTAGTGCCGATGATTCGTGGTATGTTTAGCACCATTCATCTTACCCTAACCGATAAGGGGCAGCAGGTGGATTGGCAGGCGGTGTTTGAAGAGCGTTTTAAAGATGAGTTCTTTATTGATGTGCTGCCAAAAGATGTGCTGCCACAGACTCGCTATGCTCGTGCGTCCAATTTTCTAAAAATCGGCATTCATCAAGACGGCGATGCCCTAACCATCATGGCGGTGCAGGATAATCTGGTCAAAGGTGCAGCAGGGCAAGCAGTGCAGAACATGAACATCATGTTTGGACTGGATGAAAAACTGGGGCTGGAAGTGGTGCCTGTGGTGCCTTAAATTAAGTGATTGGCAAAAAAACGGAGAGAAAAATGAGTATTGAAACTTTAACCTTAAAAGTCTTTGGCATGACTTGTGGTGGCTGTGAGACATCGGTAAAAAATGCCTTGGGTGAGCTATCAGGTGTACAGGCGGTGGCAGTGAGCCTACCACTTGAACAGGCGGTCGTTACTTATGATGATGAAGTGCTTGATAAAATTCAAATCATTGAAGCCGTTGAGGATGCAGGGTTTAGCACAACCTAATTAGCATAACACTTAATCAACATAAAAAATAAAAAAAACCGAGAAAAGGGCGATTTTTTTTTCGGTTTTTTATTGAGCGTATTTTGGGTGGTGTTCACCAAAGGGTGTGTATGGAGTTTTTTGAATGTAAAAATGACTGGGAAATATCATGGCGGCAAGTATTGAATACTGCTGATTGATGCCCATGATAAAGATAAAAGTAGTAATGGAGATGAGCCATGACCGCACCCAACCAAGAGTTTATCAAACAACGATACGCCATCACAGGCATGACCTGCCAAGCCTGTGCCAATCGTCTAGAAAAGGTGCTGAATAAAAACCCTGCCGTAGTGTCAGTACAGGTGAATTTTGCCACCGAGACGCTTGCCATCAGCCATCAGGCAGATGAGCAAGAAGTGCTGTCTTGGATTAAAAAAGTAGGTTTTGTTGGCAAGCTGATTGATGATGAGCGTGGACGAGCAGCCATTAAGAGTGATGATCAGAGCGTGCCTTGGGGGCTGATATCCTTATGGGGCTTATCCTTGCCGTTTTGGGTGGGGATGGTGGGTATGATGGTGGGCAGTCATTCGCTCATGATGCCTGTATGGATGCAGTTCGTGCTGGCGAGCGTGGTGCAGTTTGGTTTTGGTTGGCGGTTTTATGCAGGGGCGTGGGCGTCGGTGCGTGGGGGTCTGGCGAACATGGATACGCTGGTGGCACTTGGGACGACGGCGATTTGGGCGTACTCGACTTATCTGTGGCTAAGCATGGGGCAGCTTGCTCATCATCAGGTGTATTTTGAAGCGTCGGTGATGGTGATGGCGTTTGTCAGCTTGGGTAAATATTTGGAGTTACGCACCAAACAGCAGAGCCTAGATAGCATCGCCATGCTGATGAATCTGGTGCCAAGTGTTGTGTCTATTAAGCGTGGCAAAGACTGGATTGTAACAAAGACTGAGTTCATCAAAACAGATGATGTGCTACTGGCACGCATGGGCGATCGCATCGCTGCTGATGGTGTGGTGGTGCTGGGCGATGGCTTGGTGGATGTGGCACATCTGACAGGCGAGAGCCAGTCCATCCATAAGGCGGTGGGCGATACGGTGCTGGCGGGGAGCATTGTGTTGGATGGCAGTTTTGAATATCGAGCATTAAAGCTGGGTGAGCAAACCGCTTTGGGCGATACCATTTTGGCATTAGACGAAGCACAAGGCACAAAGGCGAACATCGCCAGAATGACCGATAAAGTAACGGCGATATTTGTGCCTGTGGTGGTGGGTATCTCTGTGCTTGTTTTTGGGCTAAATTGGCTGGTGCTTGGGGTGTTTGATGAAGCACTCATGCGAGCGGTGGCGGTGCTGGTGATTGCTTGTCCGTGTGCGTTGGGGCTTGCCACACCTGCTGCCATCATGGCAGGCATGGGCGTGGCGGCACGGCACGGGGTGCGGTTTAAGGACGCTACCGCCCTTGAAACTGCAGGGGTAGTGGATACGGTGGTCTTTGATAAGACAGGTACGCTGACGATGGGTATGCCGCATATTGTGGCGGCGTATCTGTCTGATGGTGTGGATTATCATCGGGCATTGATGATTGCCGCCAGTCTTGAACAATACGCCAATCATCCGCTGGCAAATGCCCTAGTCAAGACCGCCTTGCAGGACAATCTGAATCTACAAACCGTGGATAACCCCACCGCCATCGTCGGTCAGGGTATGACAGGCGAGATGGTAGATGTGGGTGTGATTAAGGTGGGGACGCTTGATTTTGTGGGTTTTGATGGAGATATTGATGAGCTGCGTCAGGCGGGTTTAACGCATTTTGTTGAGTTGGGAGATGCTGACAATAAGCTGCCTGATGACATTTGGCAGATTGCCACACAGGTCGCTGTGTCGGTCGATGGGCAGCTGTTGGCGGTGTTTGCCTTGATGGATAAACCCAAAGACAGTGCCAAAGCTGCCATCAGACAGCTACACCAAGACGGCATCGATGTCGTCATGATGAGTGGCGACCATGATGGCGTGGTGGCACACATCGCAGGCGAGCTTGGCATCAGCCGTCATTATGGCAGCCTGTCGCCCAGAGATAAGGCAGATGAGATTGTCAAACTTGGACAACAAGGCAAACAAGTAGCGATGGTGGGCGATGGGGTTAATGACGCACCAGCAATGGCGGCTGCACAGGCGAGCTTTTCGGTGCATGATGCCGCCAGTATCGCCAAGCACACCGCCACCGCCGAGCTTGTTGGTGATTCGGTGGTACACGCCCATCACGCCATCATCATCGCCAAAGCTACGCTTGCCATCATCAAGCAAAACTTGTTTTTTGCTTTTATTTATAACATCATCGGCATCGTACTGGCAGGCGTGGGGCTGTTAAATCCCATCATTGCAGCAGCAGCGATGGCAGCCAGCTCCATTTCGGTGATTGCCAATGCACTGCGATTAAAACGGCTAAGTTTAAACAAAACCTAAAATGGCTCGGCTTAAATGGTATGGTAAAGTGATACTTTGTGGATTTTTGGTAAATTTTTCGCCATTTTTTGACAAAATTATCAAAAATCTTGCTGGGATATTTGTTATAATAATCGAATTTCGTCTGGCTACTTTTTAAGACTATGTCAAAAACATTACAATCACAACACAATTTCATTCATTCAAAGCACCAAGCAGGCACAACCGCCCAAATTTTGGCACTTTTTTTGGCGGCATTGGTGTTCACATCGCTGGTCGTGGCATTCATTGGCTATCAATTCGGTCATCGTCAAGGAATGCACACTGCCAAAGATGCTGCCATCGAAGCAGGGGCATCGGCAGATGCAAGCGTATTAACCGCTGAAAACACCCGCCTAAAACAGCAGGTGGACGCCATCATCAAAGAGCGAGACATCAGCCTTTCCAATGTCGAACGCCTAAAAGAAGAACAACAAAACCTAGAAACCAAAAATCTACAACTCACCCAAGTCAATGACCTACTAAAATCATCTGTGGCAGAGCAGGGCGGTGTGGCGTTAAAAGTGATTGCGTCTGAGATTGGTTCGCTGCCTGAAAACACCTTTGAGTATCGCTTTGATGTGGCGATGATTGATGTGTCTGGCAAGGCGGTAAGCATGATACCACGCCTAACGCTACTGAACGCCACAAGTATGGTGGAGATTCCCTTAGAGCCGTCGAGCTACCAGATTGATGGGGTGGCGAACATTCGTGGTCGCTTTGTGATGCCAGAGGGTTTTGTGCCACGCCAAATGAAGCTTGAGCTCATCGCTGGCGAGCAAAAAGTCCAGCAGCTGTATAACTGGCAAGTGGGCAAAATCATCAGTGATGCACCGACTTCATTGTCAGAAGTGGGCGGCACGGATAACAGACCCATTCAAAGCAACTAGGCAAAGGTCGGGCGTAAGCTCGGCTTTTTGTTAAGTGCTGCTATTTTGTTGGTTTAATTATCTGTTATTTTCTGAGCCTAGATTAAGTATGTTTTTTCATCAAGTTTATCAAACTCATCACATTCATTCAGTCAAGCTGTCAGACGCCAGTCATGATACAGCGTCTGATGTCGCTGTCGATGAGATGATAGAAGAGGAGATTGAGCAGGCAGAGCCACCCTTGTATTCGGTGGTCATGCACAACGATGATTACACAACGATGGATTTTGTGGTGTATGTGCTGGTGAATGTCTTTGGGCATACGCTGGATAAGGCGGTGGAGCTGATGTATGCGGTGCATGAGACGGGTTGTGCGGTGGTGGCGATTTTGCCATATCAAATCGCCGAAATGCGAGTCGCTCAGGTCAATGAGCTTGCCGAAGAGATGGAATATCCGCTACTCATCACGCTTGAAAAAAACTAAGCGACCAAAACCATCTGCCCCCAAGACTTGAAAAATACCCCAAAGAATAATACATAAGACAAAGCACCCAAAAAACCATCGCCAAAGCCACCTTTAAAGCTACTTTTTTTGGTAGAGTTGGTATCCAAGCGTCTGTATGAGCGTCTTTATAAGTGTCTTTGATGAGTGATTTGGGCTTAAAAATCACGAAAATAAAATAACGAGTAATGCCATGTTTAGTGCTGATTTTGAATTGGTGCGTCAAGAGATTGAACGATACACCAAAAACCATCGCCATGAGTTCATCACGGTGGAGCATCTGCTGCTGGGTCTATTAAGCAGCCCCAGTATCCAAGAGATGTTTGGTGATTTTGGGGTGGAGATTGACAAATTAAGCGATGCTTTAAAGATTTATTTGGCAGATTATATCCCAAAGACAGCTGATGACAGACTGACTGCCAAGCCCACCAAAAGCTGTGAGCGAGTCTTGCAACGAGCCATCTGGCATCAGCAGTCCAGCGGTAGTGAGCGGCTGATTGACTGTATGGATGTGTTGGTGGCGATTTTTGGCGAAAAAGAAACCCAAGCCCTATACCTACTAAAAACACACGATGTCAGTAAATTGCGAGTGCTTCGCTACATCTCGCACAGCAGCCAGTCCGATGAGACAGAGTCCGCTGGTGATGAGAGCAAGCAGGCAACCACCAAAACCAAAAATTCCCTACAAGAGTTCACCACCAATCTGAATGAAAAAGCCAAAGCAGGGCAAATTGACCCACTCATCGGTCGTGAGATGGAGATTGAGCGTGCCGCCCAAGTGCTGTGCCGCCGCCGTAAAAATAATCCGCTGCTTGTTGGAGAAGCAGGCGTGGGTAAGACCGCCATTGCAGAAGGCTTGGCGTGGCTGATTGTGCATGGCAAAGCACCCAAGCCACTACAAGATACCGTCATCTATGCTTTGGACATTGGTTCTTTGGTGGCAGGGACGAAATTTCGTGGCGACTTTGAAAACCGCTTAAAAGCCATCTTGCACGCCCTAAAAAACGAGCCGAATGCGGTGCTGTTCGTCGATGAGATTCATACCATGATTGGGGCAGGTTCGACCATGAGCAGCACGATGGATATGTCCAATCTCATCAAGCCTGCCTTGTCTAATGGCGAGCTTCGCTGCATTGGCTCGACGACTTTTAATGAATACCGTCAAATCTTTGAAAAAGACCATGCCTTATCTCGCAGATTTCAGCGAATTGACATCTTAGAGCCTAGCCAAGCCGATGCGATTGGCATCTTAAAAGGCTTAAAAGACAAATATGAGTCGCATCACCATGTTCGCTACACCGATGATGCGATTGAAGCGGCGGTGTCGCTGTCGGCACGCTATATTCAAGACAGATTTTTGCCTGACAAGGCGATTGATGTGATGGATGAAGTTGGGGCACGCACTCGCCTAATTGCCCAAGATGGTGAGTGTGGCGACAGTCCTACCACCATCGATGTGGCGATGGTCGAAGAAGTGGTATCCAAAATCGCTCGCATACCACCAAAAACCGTCTCAAAAGACGACAAAGAGACCCTAAGACACTTATCTCGCAACCTAAAACATGTCATCTTTGGGCAAGACGAAGCCATTGATGGGCTGGTGGATGCCATCAAGCTATCACGAGCAGGGTTGAAACCTGCCGACAAACCCATCGGTGCGTTCATGTTCGCAGGACCGACAGGCGTGGGCAAAACCGAAGTCTGTAAGCAGCTTGCGTTTGCTTTGGGTGTGGAATTTGTCCGCTTTGACATGAGTGAGTACATGGAGTCGCACACCGCATCTCGGCTCATCGGTTCGCCCCCTGGCTATGTGGGCTTTGACCAAGGTGGGTTATTGACCGAAAAGATTCATAAGCACCCCCATTCGCTTTTGTTGCTTGATGAGATTGAAAAGGCACACCCTGATGTGTTCAACCTGCTATTACAGGTCATGGACCACGGCACGCTGACGGATAATAATGGTCGTGCGGTGTCGTTTAAGCAGGTGATTTTGGTCATGACGACCAATGTCGGGGCGGACAGCATCAGCCGTGCGTCGATGGGCTTTACTCATCAAGACCACACCAGCGACAACAGCGATGCCTTAAAACGAGCCTTTACGCCTGAGTTTCGCAATCGCTTGGACGCCATTGTCAATTTTGCACCGCTGGATGAGTCGGTCATCATCTCTGTGGTGGATAAATTCATCGTGGAGCTACAAGCACAGCTTGATGACAAGCAAGTCGTGCTAGAAGTGGATGATGCAGCACGCCAATATCTTGCCAAAAAAGGACATGATAAGCTTATGGGGGCTCGCCCAATGGCAAGACTGATTCAAAACGAAATCAAAAAAGTGCTGGCGGAGATGATTTTATTCGGTGAGTTAAGTCAAGGTGGTACGGTTCAAATCTCCCTAGAAACCACCGAAACAGCGGATAAAGCTGATGGCACACCGCTAGAAAAATTACGCTTTGATGTGGTACAATCTACTCATCAAGAGCTGCCTGTATAGGCGGTTGGTGGTACGATGTTTATTTATTTTTATTTCATGAAGGAAGGCTTTTATGGCACAGATTTTAGATGGTAAGGTGTTGGCAGCGTCGGTTGAAAATGAACTGTCAGCACGAGTGGCAGCTCTTAAAGAAAAAACAGGTCGTACGCCTATTTTGGCGACCATCTTGGTCGGTGATGACCCAGCGTCAGCGACTTATGTGCGTATGAAAGGCAATGCCTGTAAGCGTGTCGGTATGGACAGCATTCGTGTGGAGATGCCTGAGACGACCACCACCGAAGAGCTGCTTGCTAAGATTGATGAGCTAAACGCCAACCCTGATGTTCATGGCATCTTGTTGCAGCACCCTGTGCCAGCACAGATTGATGAGCGTGCGTGCTTTGACCGCATTAGTCTTGATAAGGATGTGGATGGGGTTACTTGTCTGGGTTATGGACGCATGAGCATGGGCGAGCCTGCCTATGGCTCTTGCACCCCACAAGGCATCATGCACCTGCTCAATCACTATAACATCGAGCTGTCGGGCAAACATGCGGTGGTTGTCGGTCGCAGTGCGATTTTGGGTAAGCCGATGGCAGCCATGCTACTAAACGCCAACTGCACCGTTACCATCTGCCATTCACGCACCCAGAACCTAGCTGAGCATATCAGCCGTGCTGACATCGTCGTCGGTGCGGTGGGTGTGCCAGAACTCATCAAAAAAGACTGGATTAAAGGTGGTGCCATCGTTGTGGATGCAGGCTTCCACCCAACGCCAGATGGTGGCTGTGGTGATATTGAGCTTGGTGGTATCGAAGCGGTGGCAGCAGCCTATACCCCTGTGCCAGGCGGGGTAGGTCCGATGACGATTAATACCCTGATTCGTCAAACCGTAGAAGCTGCCGAAAAAGAAGCAGGCATTCGCTAAGTTAAGATTGATATAGACCACTTTGTCGGTCAAATGCTGGCAGATACGGCTAATAAACCGCTCCATTAGGGGTGGTTTTTTTTAATATCAACGATTAAGATTATCTATTTTGCTGATACTGGCAACTGTGTCATAATGTCGCAGCTGTATTTTGAGTTTTTATTTGGAGTTTTTTATGAAATTGTCATCATTGCTGGTTTTGGCGGTGTCGGCTGCTGTATTGGCAGGCTGTTCATCAACCAACACCCAAGTCCCCACAGCGGCTCAAACAACGCCCATCGTCAATACCAAAGCTGCTACTACTGCTGCCGTAAGTATCGCACAGGCAATCAGCATCGCCGAAGCGAAAACTGGTGGCGTGGCGGTTAGCCTTGATGTGCGTGGTCAAGGAGCGGTCTATGAGATTGAGACCATCACCAAGACGCACGAGCATCAAGTACAGATTGATACACGCACAGGCGAGCTACTGTCTAGCACCAAAGAATATGATGTCAATGTCATGCCGAGTGTTAAACTAAGCCTAGCAGATGCTGCCAAAATCGCACAAGGCAGCGGTGTGCTGTATGACATCAGCCTTGAGCGTGAACTGGGTCGCACTTATTATGAAGCAAAAGTGATGGCAGAGCATCCTTATGAGATTCACATCGACGCCAATAGCGGTCAGATTCTACAAAGTCGCATTGATTATGATGACTAAGCGTGATTGAAGAAAAATTAAAAAACAGCCCCAGATTCGGGCTGTTTTTTATATGGGTGGGTAAACTCTTGCCTAATATCAAAGCAATGCCGATGGTTATTTGCCCTTGTTGGCGGCAGGTTTTTTGGTGGGTGTTTGCTTGACAGGCTTGGCAGGCTTGGTTTGTTTTGGCTTGGCGGTCGTCTGCTTATCGGATTTTTTGTCCGTTTTATTGGCATTGGCGTCATCTTTTGATGGTGCTGCATTTACCTTGTCTGACTTATCCGCCTTGTCGTCAGGGGTAGGCTCGGCTGGGCGTTCATAAGGCTGGCACGCTCTGGCTGCAAATAAAGCCTGCCCATGCTCATCGCCAACATATCGCCAATGCCATGACTCTTCGGATACGCCACTTTTTTCGGCATAATCTTTGGTGAATGTCTGCTCCCAGCCGTATTTGTGGGCATTATCCAGCAGCCATTGATAGCCTTTGGTCTTGGCGAATTTGTCATCAATCGGAGCAAAATCCACCGCATAGCCTGTATGATGCTCAGAATAGCCCGCAGGTGATGAAGTGTGATAGATGGTCTTGGCAGGTTGTTTTTGGCGGATTTTGCGTTTTACGATGGCATCTTGGGCTCTTACGGAGCGAAAAATAGAGCTTGGGTATAGGGCGACTTTGTCTTTGGCAGCGGCTTTGACCAGTGTTTGTAGTGGTTCTTTGGCGTCTTTATGGATGAGTTTGTTTTCGTGTTGTTTGTCGCCATAGCCGCTCCACACCAGGTGTTCAGCGATGACTTCATCATAAGAAAAATGCTCAATGCCGACTTCTAGGGCGTCTGGCGAGCAGATGGGTTTGGTGTCAGTTGTACTGTCATTCGTGGCAGTTTTGCTGTTGCCCTTATCGGTGCTGCTATCCGATGACTTGGACTGATTTGGTTCATCCTCTTTTTCATCAACAAATGCACCAGGTATGGGATTGGTCAGGATGTCGGCAGTATTGTTTTGTAAGGAATGTTCTAAATCGTCTGATGTAGGCTCGTCATCTTGTGGCTGTACCAAGCTGTTTTGGAGCTGCTTGGCTTTGCCGTCTGTGATTTCAAGAGCTTGTGCGTGCGTGGTTAGCACAAGCGTCGCTAAAATCGCCAAAGAAAGTTGCGATGGTCGAAAAGTTGGTCTGATAAACATGGCTTGCAATAATATATGATTATGATGGGTGTATTATACGGATTTAATCTGTGTGTTCCATGTAAGTTTGGTAATAAAATGTGAGTAAAGTCTTAAAACAAGCCATCTTGTTAAGCACTACGCTCTCGGTGTGGCTCGTGCAGTTGGTCAATAAAGGCGGACAGCACGACGGTAGCAAAGGTGCCTTTGGGTAGGGTAAATTGCACGGTCAAGGTGGCTTCATCTTGCCATTGCCATGTCAGTTCTTGCACGATGAGACGAGTGGCACGACGAGCCATCTTGACGCCCACTTTTTCTAAGCCTTTGATGAGTGTGCGGTGGTTATTATCATTAAAAATGCGATGTTCAATGATAAGTGCGTCCTGTGTCGCTTTGTTCTCACCTGTGCCGTATAGGGCGATGGTGGGGTGAATGTCATGAGTGTCCAAGCGTGCGATGATACTCTCATCAATGTCAGCAACAAACAGCGAGCCTGTGCCATCAAGGTTAAACACTTCGCCAGTCAATGCCTGATTCCAGCTGCCATCTGCCACACGAGCCGCCAAAATTTCATTAAACAGATGGCTACGAGCGGCTGAGATGAGTAGGCTGTGGCGTTCTAGGTCTTTTTTGTGGGGTTTGTAGGGTTTGTTACTTGCCAAAATCTGCTCAAAAAAAGCCGTTGCCTTAGCGATATTGCCACCGCCTTGACCGAATCGCTGCTCGCCAAAGTAGTTTGGCACGCCATGCTGTCTGATGTATTCAAGGCGTGTGTTGATGGTGTCTTGATTGCCTTGAATGTCTCTTAAAGTAATACAAAAATGATTATTCTTATGTGTGCCACGATTGAGCTTGCGACCATGCCAAGACTGCTTGATGATGCGTACGGCTTCGCCAGATTGTAGTTTATCTGCGATGAAGTCGCCAAATGGCGTGCTGGATTCTGTTTTGGTGGGCAGACGCAAGCTAAACCATTGATAAGTCTGGGCATGACGGTCTTTTAACCCAGAATAGCCGACATCACGACTGGGGATGTTTGCCCAATTTGCCAATAAGCGTGCAACAAAGGCGGTATTTAGATTGACCTTTTCGACATACAGCCACAAATGCTCGCCTGCACCATCAAGGGCTAAATCAAGCTGCTCGGTTACGATAAAATCGGTAGGCTTATGCTTTAAAAGGGCGGTGGTGGGCTGGGTGTGTGCTGACATGGAAAATGGACTGTTTTTATCAATGAATTGGCATTATTAAAGCATGATTTGCAGATTTTCTCAAATGGATTTGGCAATGGAGCTTGGTCAATCGTGCAGTTAAGTCAATTATGAAATAATGGCAAGCATTTAAAATGACTGCTTAGTTTTATTGAAAATATTGCGTGAACAGTCGCTTTATTTTACAGTTAGCGACATGACGATATAAATAATCATTTGGAGAGACATCATGCAATACACCGCCCCGATTCGTGATATGCAGTTCGTCATGCACGAGCTGCTAGACGCTAAGACACACTATGCCAAGATGGATGAATACCGTGAGCTGGATACCGATACGATTAACAGCTATTTGGATGCGGCAGCGGACTTTGCCCAATCGGTGTTATCACCCTTAAACCGCACGGGCGACATCGAAGGTTGTGGCTTTAAAGATGGTGTGGTAACAACACCAACTGGCTTTAAGGCAGCTTATGAGCAGTATTGCGAGCTGGGCTTTGCCGCGTTAAATGCTGACCCTGATTTTGGTGGTTTGGGCTTGCCAACTTCGCTGTCAAGTGCAGTGAGCGAGATGATGGGTACAGCGAACTGGTCGTTTGCGATGTATCCAGGCTTATCACATGGGGCGATACAGACCATCGAGCATCACGGTACAGACGAACAAAAGGCGACCTATCTTGAAAAGATGAATACGGGTATCTGGTCGGGAACGATGTGCCTGACCGAAGCACACGCAGGCTCTGACCTAGGCATCATCAAGACTCGTGCTGTGCCAAATGCTGATGGCACATACAGCATCACAGGTCAAAAAATCTTTATCAGTGCAGGCGAGCATGATTTGACCGAGAACATCATTCATATCGTGCTGGCTCGTCTGCCTGATTCCCCTGCTGGCACAAAGGGGATTTCGCTCTTTATCGTGCCAAAATATTTGGTCAATGCTGATGGTGGCATCGGCGAGCGTAATGGTGTGGCGTGCGGTTCGATTGAGCATAAGATGGGCATCAAAGCATCGGCGACTTGTGTGATGAATTTTGATGGGGCGACAGGCTATCTGATTGGACCAAAAAACCGTGGTCTAAATTGTATGTTTACCTTCATGAATGTCGCACGCATTGGCACGGCAATTCAGGGTTTGGCAGCGTCCGAATTTGCCTTTCAAGGCTCATTAAAATACGCCAAAGACCGCACCGCCATGCGTTCTATCTCTGGCATCAAAGAGCCAAATAAGCCTGCCGACAGCATCATTCATCACCCTGCGGTGCGAAATATGCTACTGACTCAAAAGGCATTTAGCGAAGGCGGTCGTGCGTTGGTGTATTATCTGTCGCAGTTTGCCGACATTGTGGCAAAGGGCAGTGGAGTAGAAGCGAAATTTGCCGATGAAATGCTGTCGCTATTGACACCGATTGCTAAGGCATTTTTGACCGAAACGGGGCTTGAATCGGCAAACTTGGGCGTACAGGTCTATGGCGGACACGGCTACATCAGCGAATGGGGCATGGAGCAAAACCTGCGTGATACTCGCATTTCGTGCCTGTACGAAGGGACGACTGAGATTCAGTCGCTTGACTTGTTGGCACGCAAGGTATTGGGCTCGCAGGGCAGATTGCTTGCGAATTTTACCAAGATTATTCATCAGTTCTGCAAAGACAATCAAGACGATGACCGCATGGGGCAGATGATAAGTCAGCTTGCCAAATCAAATAAGCAGTGGAGCGACATCACCGCACGCATTGGTATGCAAGGTACGCAGAACCTAGATGCTGTGGGTGCGGCAGCGGTGGATTATCTGTTTTTTAGCGGCTATGTTACGCTTGGCTATCTGTGGGCAAAAATGGCAGTCGTCGCTTATGCCAAACTTGACGAGATGAATGCCAGCTTAGACACTAACAAGTCGCTTGATGGTGAGTATGGTTTTTATGATGCTAAGGTAAAAACAGCAGAATTTTATTTTGCCAAACTCATGCCACGCACCACCGTGCATGTCGCACGCATTAACAGCAGCCATGAAACTTTGATGGCGATGGATATTGAGCAGTTTGCTTTTTAATGCTTGGATATTTAAGATTGTAATTGTAAGACCAATGTTATAAATCATTGGTCGGATGGTATCTTTATCTTGACCTGATGATAAAAATGTGTTTTGATAAAGTTGGTTTTTATCAAGGAATAAAAGGAATTGGCGATGACTTTAACTTATACCGCACCGCTTGACGAAATGCGTTTTACGCTGAACGAAGTCTTTGACGCTCCAAATTTTTGGCAAAATACGCCTGCACTGTCGCACATGGATGGCGAGACGGTGGATATGATTTTAGAAGAGATGGCGAAATTTAGCCGTGATGTGCTGCTGCCGCTCAATCAATCAGGCGATGAAGAAGGTGCCAAATACTTGGGCGATGGCAAGGTGGCAACGCCAACAGGCTTTAAAGAAGCCTTTGCTGCATATAGTGAGATGGGCTGGATTGGCTTGGGTGGTTCGCCTGAGTTTGGCGGGCAGGGCATGCCAAAGATGGTGAGTATGCTCACCGAAGAGATGATGTTTTCAGCGAACCAGTCTTTTGCCCTGTACCCAAACTTAACCGTCGGTGCCAGCTTGTGCCTATTGGCTGGCGGCAGCGAAAAACAAAAACAAACCTACCTGCCCAAGCTCTATACAGGCGAATGGTCAGGGACGATGTGCCTGACAGAAGCACACGCAGGGACGGATTTGGGCATCATTAAGACCCGAGCTGTACCGAATGCTGATGGCTCTTATAACATCACAGGGACGAAGATTTTCATCACAGGTGGCGAGCATGATTTGGCGGAGAACATCATTCATCTGGTGCTTGCCAAGACGCCTGACGCCCCTGCTGGCTCAAAAGGCATATCGCTATTTATCGTACCAAAATTCTTGGTTAATGATGATGGTAGTTTGGGCGAGCGAAATCATGTGGTGGCAGGTTCTATCGAACATAAGATGGGCATCAAGGCATCGGCGACTTGCGTGATGAATTTTGATAATGCCAAAGGCTACATGGTAGGGGCGGAGAATACGGGGCTTGCCACCATGTTCATCATGATGAACTATGAGCGTGTAACGATGGGACTGCAAGGCTTGGGGGCGAGCGTGCTTGCCTATCAAAATGCCTGCAACTACGCCAAAGACCGCCTGCAAGGTCGTCATGATGATGGGATCAAAAACACCGATAAGGCAGCCGATCCCATCATTGGTTTTGGTGATGTACGCCGTATGCTGCTAAACGCCAAAGCCAATAGTGTCGCTTCTCGCACCTTTGCCATGTATGTGGCAAAAGCCCTTGATGTGGCGAAATTTAGCGATGACGACACCCAAAAAGCCCATGCCAATGCGAAAGTTGCTTTACTCACACCTGTGGTAAAGGCATTTTTGACTGACATGGCGTTTAACGCAACCATTGACTGTCAGCAGGTTTTTGGCGGGCATGGCTATATTCGTGAATGGGGCATGGAGCAGATTGTCCGTGATACTCGCATCAGCCAGATTTATGAAGGGACGAACGGCATTCAGTCGCTTGATCTGTTGGGGCGTAAGGTCGTCAAAAATGACGCCAAGACGATGTTGGCATTTGTTGATGAAATCCGCACCGCCTGCCAAGACAGCCAAACCAAGCATGCCATTAAGGCGGCACTACTAAAAGCGGCAGAATGTATCGAGCAGCTGACAAAAGAGCTGGTGAATGCCGCTAAGACAGATGCTCATGCCATCAATGCCTGTGCCGTGGACTATCTGCATGCGGTGGGCTATCTGTGCTATGCCTATATGTATCTTCTCATCGTCAATGCCAGCGAAGGCAAGGATGGGGATTTTTATGATGAGCGAATGAAACTTGCAGATTATTTTGTATCACGCATCCTGCCTAAGCTGTATGCTCACGCCCAAATAGCACAAGCAGGCTCTGATAGTATCATGGTATTTGATGAGTCGTTTTTTGGTTAATCTTGTCTTTACCAAGCAAACTTTGAAATGACAATGAATCATATGTGGGTAGTCAGTAGGGGCGAAGCATTTTTCAACCAACAAGATAAATTGTCATTTGTCCTAAAACTCTTAGAACAATTAAGTTTGATAAGCAAAAAAAGACAGTGTAGACTGTCTTTTTTTTATGGTTAGTGGATGGTTGAATTACAAATTAATCATGCTGACAAAAAAGTGTTGTTGTGCCATGTCGCCACTCATATTTCAAGTGGTTGAGCAAAAACTAAACAGAAAAATATCCCAATCTTTTAAATTGGGATATTTTAATAAAATCCAGATGGTTAAATGGACAATGCAGCTTATAGAGCTTGAATGTCATTAACCAACTTGGCTTGATGGTCGATTAGGGCTTGTGGCATACGCTCACCCAATTTTTCAAACAAGGCTTTGTGGTCGTCCAGTTCTTTCACCCAAGCGTCTTTGTCTTGGCTGGTTACTAGATTGAACTCTTGTTCGCTAAAGTCAGACTTTGCCCAGTTGATGTCGTTATAGGTCGGTACAAGACCGATTGGGGTATGCACGGCATTGGCAGTACCTTCGCAGCGGTTGATGATCCATTCAAGTACACGCATGTTCTGACCGAAACCAGGCCATACGAAGTTGCCATCAGCATCACGACGGAACCAGTTTACCTTGAACATCTTAGGCATTTGAGTGCCGTGAGCTTGGGTAAGCTGTTCTAGTTTTTCACCCATTTCTAGCCAGTTGGTGAAGTAGTCTGCCATGTTGTAGCCTGCAAATGGCAGCATCGCAAATGGGTCGCGGCGTACGACACCTTGTGCCCCTGTGGCAGCAGCGGTGGTTTCAGAGCCCATGGTCGCAGCTTTGTACACGCCATCTACCCAGTCAAAGGCTTCTGATACGAGTGGCACAGTATCGGCACGACGACCACCAAAGATGAATGCAGAGATTGGCACGCCTTCTGGGTTTTCCCATTGTGGGTCAATAGAAGGGCATTGGGCTGCTGATACGGTAAAGCGAGCGTTGGCGTGCGATGCTTTTTCGCTGCCGTCGTGTTTTTCTCGTTTCCAGTTGATGAGATTTTCTGGAGTTTCTTTGGTTTTGCCTTCCCACCATGCTTCGCCGTCTTCGGTCATGGCGATATTGGTGTAGATAACATCAGAATGTAGTGTACTCATGCAATTAGAGTTGGTTTTGGTGTTTGTACCAGGGGCAACACCAAAGAAGCCAGCTTCTGGGTTGATGGCGTACAGACGACCATCGGCAGATGGCTTAATCCAAGCAATGTCATCACCTACGGTCTCAACTTTCCAACCTTCATAACCTGCTGGTGGGATCAGCATGGCGAAGTTGGTCTTACCGCACGCTGATGGGAATGCCGCAGCGATGTAGTGTTTTTTGCCTTGCGGGTTGGTTACGCCTAGGATAAGCATGTGTTCAGCCAACCAACCTTGCTCACGACCCATAACAGAAGCAATGCGCAAAGCTAAGCATTTTTTGCCAAGTAGGGCGTTGCCACCATAGCCTGAACCGTATGACCAGATTTCACGAGTTTCTGGGAAGTGAACGATGTATTTGTCATCATTGCATGGCCAAGCGACATCTTTTTGACCTTCTGCCAGTGGAGCACCCACAGAATGCACACAAGGTACAAACTCGCCATCGGCACCCAATACATCATAAACTGCTTTGCCCATGCGAGCCATCTTACGCATGCTCACGACCACATAAGGGCTGTCGGTCAGCTCGACGCCGATATGAGCAATATGACTGCCCAAAGGGCCCATGCTAAAAGGCACGACATACATGGTGCGTCCTGCCATGCAACCATCAAACAAGCCTGCCAACTTGGCACGCATCTCGTCTGGGTGCTGCCAGTTGTTGGTCGCACCAGCGTCGATTTCTTGCTCTGAGCAGATGAAAGTGCGATCTTCTACGCGTGCCACATCTGATGGGTCAGAGAAAGCCAAATAGGAATTTGGATGTTTTTCTTGATTCAGTTTCACCATCGTGCCGTTGTCAATCATAAGATTGATTAGGCGGTCATACTCTTCTTGTGAGCCGTCGCACCATTCGATGCGAGCAGGCTTGGTAAGACTTGCGATTTCAGCAACCCAGTTCACTAGGGCTTGATGACGGACAAAATCTGGTGCGGTAACAGTGATAGTCATGCGATTATCTCAATTATAAAAAATAAAAGCTAAACCCATCTAAGACAGGTTTAAAAAATAGTATCATTATCACTCATCAAGTGATAATACCAAAGAGCTGTCAGTACGGTACTTGTCAGTCTTTATGTTGTACAAAGGGCGTGGATACACCAAGTCTTTGCATTTGACTGCGTATTAAAACATATTTTGATACAATTGATAATAAATATTCATTAAATAAATGGTTGTATTTTTGAAATTTATTTTAAATAAATATTGATATTGTCCCTAAATCTTTAAATCTTTAAATCTTTCACTCATTCGGATAAGGACGCATTTTATCTGCATCAATCCACGCCTGCACCCACTCATCAGGGGGTAGGCTGATGTCAGCGTAGTCAAGACTTGCCAAGACTTCTTGGGTGGGTAGGGCTTTGCCAGATTTAAAGTTGGTAACCGCTGTACGCAAAAGAGCGTGGCAGGTGCATTTGCCTTTTACCCACATCGTCTGTTCGATATAAAACCAGCGTTCATCAACGGCACAGATGCGAGTTTTCATCGTAACTTTATCAAAAGCACGAATACGCTTGCGATACTGAATGGTACTGCCTGCCACGACCAGCCCCCAGCGGTTTTTGATGAGCTTTTTGCCCAGACCCGAGCGAATGGCAAAGTCAGTACGACCTAAGTCAAACAGCGTAAAAATCCGCCCATTGTTCATCTCAAGAAAGTTATCAATGTCATTGACGCTGGCGGTAAAGTGATATTCAGCCGTGTCGATTAGGCTAAGTGTATTGCCATCTTTTAGGTCAAGTGAGCTTTTGACGATGGTTTTGGTTAATCGTAAAAACGGATACATGAACACCCCTAAACTTGATAAAATTTGGCGTTTTTTAGGTTGGGTGATGACTTTTGATGGTCTTGGCGAGTCGATCTGTCCTGATTTTTGCCTTTTTTGTCATAAGATTTGCCCATGCGATTGCGTCGCTCTTCTTCACGCTCATGTCGTTCGTGTTTTTGGCGACGAATTTCACGAGATTTGAGCGGTTTTTTGTGGATGCGGGCTTGTTTTTCTTTGGCGGCGGTATTAAGACCTGTGCCGATGCGTGGGCGAAGTCCGACAGTCTCGATGAGCTTGCCGATTTCCTTAGCATCCAGCTCGATGAATCGCCCTGTACGCAGCTCTTTTGGCAGAATGACCGTGCCATAGCGAGTACGAATCAGGCGTGATACTTTGAGCTCTTGAGATTCGAACATGCGACGCACTTCACGCTTGCGACCTTCTTTGATTTTGACATGATACCATTTATTGACACCGCTGCCGCCACCTTCTTTGATGTCGTCAAACTTTGCCATGCCATCTTCTAGCTCGACACCACGAGTCAGATTCTGGGCAATCTCTGGAGTTACTTCGCCCAGCACACGCACCGCATATTCACGAGTTACTTCACTTAATGGGTGCATGAGACGATGTGCCAGCTCGCCATCATTGGTAAATAACAAAAGACCTGATGAGTTGATGTCTAAGCGACCCACCATCACCCATCTGTCGCCCGTCAGCTTGGGCAGTCGGTCAAAGACGGTGGGGCGACCTTCTGGGTCGGATGCAGATGAGATTTCGCCTTCTGGTTTGTAGTAGGCGATGACACGGCGACGCTTTTCTCGCTCTGCCTTGATGCGAACCAGTCGCCCATCGACACGAATCTCGTCGGTGGTATTGGCACGGTCGCCTAAGGTGGCGATTTTTCCATTAATAGAGACACGACCTGCCTTGATGATGTCTTCTAGCCCACGGCGTGAGCCTAGACCCATGCGAGCGAGCAGTTTTTGGAGTTTTTCGCCTTCGGGGCGGATGGCTGTGGATTCTGGGGTGCTTGTGATGCCGGTCATGTCGTTCATGATGATGTTCCTGTGGTTGGACGATAACATTTCACAATGTTAAAAAGTTTTATGATAAAGGGTTTGGGTGGATTTGGCAAGTTAAAAATACAGCTTTGCTCATACAAGTTGTCTTGCACGGTTTGTGATTTGATAAGATGATGCCCTTAGATGTTATGAGCTGGCATCGATTGGTTTTAGATTGGGCAGTTCGGGCAATGGTGGCAGCTCATCAAGGCTATTTAGACCAAATGCGTCCAAAAAAGCAGGCGTGGTATGCAGCAGGGCAGGTTTGCCCAGCGTGTCTTTATGTCCTTTTTCCATAATCCAACCTTTATCGAACAGCTGTCTTAAAATGTTGCTCGATACAGTAACGCCACGCACCTGCTCGATGTCGCCACGAGTTACAGGCTGCTTATAAGCGATGACGCTGAGCGTTTCAAGCAGGGCTTGGCTGAGCGTTTCGAGTCGCTCGGGGAAAATCTGCTGAATGAGCCGTGCATAACTGTCCTTAATCTGTAAGCGATAACCGCTGGCGGTCTTGCCTAATGTCAGTACGCTGCCTGAGAGTCGCTCTCTTAGGATGATGAGTGCCATTTGTAATTCATCGCTGCTCATGGACAGGTGTTTTTTTAGGTCGCTGTCGGTCAATGGGGTTTCGCTGGCGTGTAGCAGCACTTCGATGTAGCGGCTTAGGGCTTCGGCGGTGGCATGCTCTTCAAGCAGGGCTTGGCGTTCATCTGTCATCTCGCCATCTGCGATGTCTAGGGGTAGGGGGGTGATTGAGTGTTCCATGTGTTTTGGTTTTTTGTGTTGAGTTTGGTGGCTGGTTATGTTAGGCTGATGGCTTAGCTTAGCCAATATAAGGTCTGTTCATCAATGGCGTATCTGACCGCTTCGATGTTGATGTCTTCTTGGTGGGTGGATTTGTTTTTGGGTGATGGGTTTTGTTTATTGGGTGCATCACTGTCATTGAACAAATCATCTGTCCGCACATCACAAGACGCCATCTCGCCAAAGCCGACCAAGCCCCGTTTGATGAGCTCTAATACCGCCACAAAGCTCACCACCACGCCCAGTTTGCCCTGATTGGGGTCGAGCAGCTCTTTAAAGGTGGCTTTACCTTGTTTACTGATGGCTTGGGTGATGGCAGCGATACGCTCAGGCAAAGGCACAGGGTCGGTGGCGACCGTGTGCATCTGATAATCAGGCTTGATTTGCATGGCAATGAGACTATTTACCAAAATACTAGGCGAGTATTTTGGCAGCTCAGCACGCATCGCCTGTGTGCTGGGTAGGCTTGTCCATGCCAAGAACACATCTCGTTCAAGACGAATCAAGCCGTCCAGTCGTTTGGCGGCTTCTTTGATTTGGGCGTATTCTTCGAGCTTTCTAATCAGCCTTGCTTTGGGGCTAAGCTCGTCATCACTGATGGCAGGCTGTGGCAGTAGCAGCTCGCTTTTGATGGCGATGAGCGTGCTTGCCATCAGCAGATAATCGCCTGCCAGCTCAAAGTACTCTTCATCTAAGTCTTTGATATAGCTCAGGTATTGCTCTGTGATGGGCAATATGGCGGTTTCGGTTAAATCAAAGTTGTTCTTTTTAACCAAATAAAGCAAAAAATCAAGCGGACCTGCAAACTGTTCTAGCCAAATGGCAAAAGCCTGCGGCGGAATGTACAAGTCTTCGGGCAGGCTCTCGACAGGCGTATCAAAGATGCGAATCGTGCTTGTATCTTGATTGGCGTGATGAAAGGTGGTGTCGCTGCTATTTGCCATGTTGTTTGCCGATGTTATTTGAGCTTGGCAAGGGGTTTGATGCCGATGGCACGACGAGTCTTGTCGAGCTGTTTGTGAGCCACACGGCGAGCCTTAGCCGCTCCCATTTGTAGGATTTCTTCTAGCTCTTTGGGGTTGTTCATCAGTTCAAAGTAGCGGGCACGCATTGGGGCGATTTCGTCATTGATTTTATTAAACAAAATCTCTTTGGCTTCGCCCCAGCCAATGCCACGACGATAATGAGCTGCTAATGCTTCAATCTCATCGGCGGTGGCAAAGGCACGATAAATCTCAAAAATCGTGCATTCATCAGGGTTTTTTGGCTCTTCTGGTGCTTGTGAGTTGGTTACGATTTGTGAGATGGCTTTTTTTAGGGCTTTTTCTGGGTCGATTTGTGGGTTGCCATCGCCAAACAGCGGAATGGTGTTGCCATAGGATTTGCTCATCTTGCGACCGTCTAGCCCTGTTAATAGCGGCGTGTCTTCATCGACGACGGCATTGGGCTGTACAAACAGCGGCTTGTATTTAAAATTAAAAGTTCCTGCGATGTCTCGTGCCATCTCAATGTGCTGTACTTGGTCTTTGCCGACAGGCACATGGGTGGCGTTGAACATCAAAATGTCTGCCGCCATCAGCACAGGATAGCTAAACAGCCCCATCGTGATGCCAAAATCAGGGTCGGTGTCTTCTTTGGCGGTATTCATGTCAACAGCGGCTTTATAGGCGTGAGCTCGGTTCATCAGTCCCTTGGCACACGAGCAGTTAAGCACCCAAGCCAACTCTGGAATCTCGGCAATGTCTGACTGACGATAAAAGGTAACTCGCTCTGGGTCAAGACCGCACGCCAGCCAAGTGGCGGCAATGGCTCGAGTGGAGCGGTGAATCTCGTCAGGGTCAAAGCATTTGATGAGTGCGTGAAAATCTGCTAAAAAGAAAAAGGCATCGCCTTCGCCTTTGGCAATCGCTTCATTAGCGGCAGCAATAGCAGGGCGGATTGAACCGACATAGTTGCCCAGATGGGGAATGCCAGTAGTGGTGATGCCTGTCAGTACTCGTTTAGTTTGTGTATTGTCGCTCATGCGTTATCCTTGTTAATTTATTTGTTAAATCTTATTGAATGAATTGTGCTGGTCAGTAAAATTTAGGATTTTAGGACATCCAAATCATCTTTGCAAATGGGGTCGTGCGTTTGTTTGCAAAAATTGGGGTCAAGTTTGCAGATGGCAGATTGTAGCTCATCGATGCGTTTGTCTTGATTTTGGATGTGGGCGAGCAAGGCGGCGATGCTAGTCGCTACTGGGTCTTGGGTGTCTGGCTTTAGACCGTAGGCATTAAACAATTCATCGGCGGCTTGGCTTTGCTCTTGGCTGACCTTTGGGGCAGGTTTTTTGTCGCTGCGGTCTATCATGCGAGCGGCTGAACCGACCATCGTGGCGTTATCAGGGACAGGCTTGACGACGACGGCATTTGAGCCGATTTTGGCGTTATCGCCAACCGTAAAGCCGCCCAAGATTTTTGCCCCAGCACCTACTACGACATTATTACCCAAAGTGGGGTGTCGCTTTGCTCCCTTCTCCCACGACACACCGCCTAAGGTTACGCCATGATATAGCGTAACATCATCGCCAATCTCTGCTGTCTCGCCAATCACCACGCCCATGCCATGATCGATGAACAGTCGCTTGCCGATTTTGGCGGCAGGGTGAATCTCGATGCCTGTCAGTACACGGCTGACATGCGACAAGGTGCGTGCGGCAAACTTATGCTCATGCGTCCACAGGGCGTGAGCAGCACGGTGCAAGGTGCGTGCGTGAATACCCGGATAAGCAACGCAGACTTCAAGTTTGGTGCGTGCAGCAGGGTCTTTTTTTAGCACAGCGTCCAAATCGTCATTGATGGCATCGCCCAGTGCTTTGATTTTTTGAATGATGGACACGGTGTTATCCTTATATCGGGTGTCTTGCTGTTAAAAATTTTTAAAAATAAATCGACTGACATCGTCATAATCAGTCAAAACATAAAGCCAAATTCAATCACCATATTTTAAAGCATTACCCTATCTTTGCCAACCGCCATAGGGGTTTTTGCGGTGCTTTTTGTGAGTTTAGGGCAGTTTTTGTTCGATTTTGGCGAGCAAAGAGCTTAGTAGGGCGTATTCTTTTTGGTCAAGCTGCATTCGGCTGCTGAGACGAGATAGGCGGCTAGGCAGATTTTTTAGGTCGTCATCTTTTGCCAAATCAAGCTGGCACATCAGGCGGATGATGCGGTCGTTGAGCTTGGTTTTTTGGGTGTGATTGATGGCAGGCTCGTCCCAGTCTTGGCGGACGGTCATATAAAAGCCATCATCGGTTAAGCCGTGCGTATCATCGCCGTCTTGGGCGAAATGATGATAGATGAACGATGCGATGACTTGTATGGCGGATGCGACATTGAGTACAGGGTAGTCGGGATTGGCAGGAATTTGAATGTGATAATCCGCCAAAGCCAGTTCATCATTGGTCAGTCCTCTGTCTTCTCTCCCAAAGAGTATGCCGATGGTGGCGTGTTGATTGTCTGCTTGATTGTCTGTATTGTTGTGCGTGTTATGATGAGCATCAAAGAAATTCGCCAAAATCTGGGCAGCTTGGCTGGGTGTGATGACAGGTTTGGGCAGATGGCGTGTGCGAGCCGATGCCGCCAAAATCAGCGAGCAGTCCGCCACCGCTTCATCGATACTGTCGGTGATACGCATCTCATCTAGTAGTTGGGTTGCTCCTGCGGCATTGGCATGGCTGCTCTCATCAACAGGTAGGCGGGGGCTGACCACCACCAAATCGGACAATCCCATCGTGTGCATGGCACGAGCAGCCGAGCCGATGTTGGCAGGTAAGGTGGTGCCGACCATGATGATGCGAATGTGGGGCAAGTATGCTAAGCGGTTCATGAAGTCATCACTGTGTTAAAATGGTTTCTGGTTGTCTTGGTGGTTGCCTGTATTCATCATTTTAGTAATATATTCTCAGGTGGCAATAGTGCCTGCAAGCCACTGATGATCTTATCGCTGGGATGTAGTCGGAACCGCTCATTCACGAGCAGTCGAGAGATGCTGCATTCATCGTACAAAAACAGCGACACAGGCAGGCAGCCATCTTTGATGAATGTGGGGGTCGATGCGATAAGCTCGTTGCCTTCTTCGTCATAAGCGATGGCGTCTTCGATGTCTTCTTGGACTCCAAAGTTGATGAGAGCATCATCAGGCGGACTGTTTTCTTTGAGTAGTGAGATGATGCCTGATAGTGTCTTGGTGTCGTGGGCGTGCAGCTTGATATTTACTGATTTTAAGTGCTTTAAGCGTGCTTGGGTAAGCGTCATGGCATCCTGCATTCTGGCAAAGATACGCCCATCAGACTCACGCACGCTTAATTTAGCAATGATGACAACGCCATTTAGGTCAGGCAGCATCTCCCAGTCTTCTTTGGCGATTTTTTTGAGTTCGGTGGCGTTTGGGGTTTTGGCTTCAAGTACGGATTTTAGTTGGTTGAATTTATCGGTGAAGCAACTAACCTCCACACGGCAGCTGCCATCATCTAGTGTGATGGCGACTCGGTTGCCGAAGTTGGCGACATCGATGACCAAACCTGCCACTCGTATGTATTTATTGTAGCCTGTGTCTGACAGCTCGGACAGATGGCTAATATTGGTGTATTTTTTGAGTTCGTCTCGGTATTTATCCAGCGGATGTCCTGTCAAATAAAGCCCCAGCGTGTCTTTTTCGCCTTTTAGACGAGTTTGGTCGCCCCAGATGACATCGGGCAACTCTGGTGCGACAGACAAGCCGTCATCGACTTCACCGAATAAATCAAAAGTACCAGCCAGCTCGTTTTGGCGGTTTTGCTCAGCGACCTGCATGGCGGCAGGCAACTGCTCCCACAGTCCGCCACGGATGTGATGGCGTTGCTCTTGGGCGGCAAAATTTGGCTTGATGTGTGGGGCTAAGTCATCAAAACAGCCTGCACAGATTAGGGCTTCTAAGGCTCGTTTGCCGACTTTTTTGATGTCCACACGATTACAAAAATCATAAAGGTCTTTAAATGAACCGTCTTTTCGTGCCTTGACAATGCTAGCAACGGCATCTTCGCCCACGCCCTTGACAGCACCAAGACCATAAATGATGGTCTTATCGTCTTTTACCACAAATCGCCAGTCGCTGTGGTTTACACTGGGTGGGATAACAGACAAACCAAAGTTGTCTTTACAATCAGCAATCAAAAAGACGATGGTGTCGGTGTCGTCCATCTCCGATGTCAAGACGGCTGCCATGAATTCGGCAGGGTAGTAGTATTTTAAATAGGCGGTCTGATAGGCAAGCACGCCATAAGCGGCGGAGTGTGATTTGTTAAAGCCATAACCTGCAAACTTCTCCACCAAGTCAAATATCTGACCTGCCAGCTCGCCTGACACGCCTTGACCGATGGCACCATCAACAAAGATACTTCGCTGTTTTGCCATCTCTTCAGGTTTTTTCTTACCCATGGCACGGCGTAGCATATCAGCACCGCCTAGTGTATAGCCTGAGAGTACCTGAGCGATTTGCATGACTTGTTCTTGATAGACGATGACGCCGTAGGTGGCTTTGAGTGGGGGTTCTAACCACTCGTGCTGAAAGTCTGGGTGTGGGTAGGCAGGCTCTTGGATGCCGTGCTTGCGGTCGATGAAGTCGGTTACCATGCCTGATTCTAGCGGACCTGGACGGTATAAGGCACACATCGCAATCACATCTTCGATGTTGGAGGGTTTGAGCTGTTTTAGGTATTTTTTCATGCCTGAACTTTCAAGCTGGAATACAGCGGTGGTATTACCAGATTGCAGTACGGACTCATAGACATCTTTGTCGTCTAAGGGGAGTTTTTCTAGGTCAATGGGCTCTTGACCGAGCTTGGCACGAGTGATGTTGATGTTGTCCACCGCTGCTTGAATGACCGTTAGGTTACGCAGTCCCAAGAAGTCAAACTTTACCAAGCCGACCGCTTCGACATCGTCTTTATCAAACTGACTGACAGGGTGTCCTTCGTCATCACAGTACACCGCACTAAAATCACTGATGCGATTGGGGGCGATGAGTACGCCACCTGCGTGCTTGCCGACATTTCGGGTCAAGCCTTCGAGCTTCTCTGCCATGTCCCAAATTTCTTTGGCGGCATCATGGTCTGGGTGGGTGGAGCCGTCTTTTAGGAGTTCTTGGAGCTGCTGCTCTTCTTTGATGGCATCAGCCAGTGAGATGCCAGGGGTCTTTGGGATGAGTTTTGACATCTTGTCAGCCAGACCCAAAGGCTTGCCCTGCACACGAGCCACATCACGCACCACCGCACGAGCCGCCATCGTACCAAAGGTGATGATTTGTGAGACCGCCTGACGACCGTAGGTGCGACCTACATAGTCGATGACACGGTCTCGCCCTTCGATACAAAAGTCGATATCAAAGTCGGGCATCGACACTCGCTCAGGGTTTAAGAAGCGTTCAAA
Source organism: Moraxella sp. (assembly GCA_030525825.1). GTDB lineage: Bacteria > Pseudomonadota > Gammaproteobacteria > Pseudomonadales > Moraxellaceae > Moraxella. The sequence goes on along the minus strand of JAUNDZ010000007.1, from coordinate 25,161 downwards.
CAGCAAGTCGTATTCTAGCGGGTCAAGGTCGGTGATGTTTAGGCTGTACGCCACAAGTGAGCCCGCCCCTGAGCCACGCCCTGGTCCGACAGGCACGCCGTTTGCCTTTGCCCAGCGGATAAAGTCCATGACGATGAGAAAATACCCTGGAAACCCCATCTTTAAGATGATGTCCAACTCATAATTTAGGCGGTCTTGATAGCTCTTAAAAATCTCGTCCCATGAGTCATCTCTGCTGTCAATGGGGTAGAGCTTAGCCAGTCGCTGATCCAGACCTTCGGCACTCACCTTTCTAAAAAAGCTCTCAATCGTCTCGCCATCTGGAATGGGGAAATCGGGCAGAACATTGATGCCAAGCGTTAGGCTGACATTACAGCGAGAAGCAAGTAGGCTTGTGTTTTCGATGACCTGCGGAATGTCAGCAAATAGTGCTGCCATTTCATCTTGTGTGCGAAAATACTGCTCTTGGGTGTAGTTTCTGGGTCGATTTGGGTCGTCTAGGGTGTAGCCTGTGGCAATACAGACTCGGGCTTCGTGGGCATCAAAGTCGCTACTAATCTCGTCGTCTTTGCCCAGATTTGCACCTTCTGGCACAGGGTTTAAAAATCGCACATCATTATGAGCGATGATGGCAATCCCTGCTTTTGAGCCATGTATGATGGCTTGGCGATTGTAGTCGTTGTCCGTGCTATGAGTGCGTTTGATGCCTAGATATAGGCGGTCGCCAAAGACATCTTGCCATGGCTTGACAGCAGTAGCGAATGACTCTGGGTGCGTGCTTTTTAGGGCGATGGCGGTCTCGGAGCGGTCGGTCAAGATGGCGATGATGCCGCTATTTCGTTCAAATAGGGCGTCTTTGGTGATGATGGGGGTGGCAATGGCTACCGTGCCATTATCGTGCATGGGGCGGCTGGTGTAGGCATCTGACAGTAGGCGAAGTAGGTTTTTGTAGCCGTCATTATTCATGGCATAGAGCATGACGGTGTGGGCATTTTCTTGGGCTTGATGGTCGATGGCATCGCCAATGGTGGCTTCTAGTCCGATGATGGGCTTGATGCCAGCAGCGGTACATGCCTTGTAGAACTTGACCACAGCGAACATATTGTTTAAGTCTGCCAAGCCCAATGCGGTCTGACCGTCTGCTTTGGCGGCTTTGACCAGCTCTTTGATACGCACGATGGAATCAACGATGGCGAACTCGCTGTGTACGCCCAAATGCACAAATGCCATGAATGTCCTTTGATTTTGCTAAATGTTAAGCATAAAAAAGATAAATTATAGCATTGATTGGCGGTTTTTTTAAGGGTTGGTTGAAATATCTTTTTTTGGGCTAGTTTTTTTGATGTGTCTGTTTTTGGCAAAACTGCCAATGGGCGTCAATGTGGGTTTGAGTGGTGTGAATGTTTGGGTGTTTTATGGTTTGCTCATGACTTCGGTATTCATCTGGGTGCTTTTAGGCTATTATTTTAATGGCGAAATCCCCCAAATCAAGGTACAATCTAGCTTATTTTTTAGATTCGCCATCAAAAACCATGTTTCAAATCATCCAATCCAACGACACGGACACGCTAGTCGGTCAGCTCATCGAGTTTTATGAACAAAACGAGCGGTATGGCAGCTTGTCCGAGGCGATTTTTAGTCCTTTTACCGTCATCGTGCCATCGATGGTGCTGGGCGATTGGCTAAACAAGGAAGTCGCCATGCGAGCAGGGATTAGCACGCTTTTGACGGCACAGTTTTGGGGGCAGTATCAATGGCAGATGATTGGCAAGGTGCTGAATGTTGATGCAAAGCATAGCGAGCATGACGCACTGGCAGTCCCTGAAGTGGCGGTGCTGTCTGGCTCGGTCATGCGTTGGCGACTGTTTGGTTTTTTAAATGAGATGGCAGGGCAGATGCTTACCCAAATCATCGATGATGATGGTCATGTGCTGCATTTTTTATTCAAGCCGCTGTCAGACAAGACGGCACAAGGTGGCTATGCCATAGAGCCGCAGCGTCTATGGCAGGCGTGCGATGAGCTCGCCAAAGTCTATGTCCGTTACCTAACGCATCGCCCTGAGTGGCTGCACGCTTGGTCAGTGGGTTTGCCATTGCCTGTATCGGTTGAAGAGATGATACGCCAAAAAGATAAATTTGGCGATGAGTTTGGGCAGGGCGATGAGACGCCGCCTTGGCTGTTTGAGCATTATGAATCGCTTGAGAGGCTGCTTCGCTATCTGTGGCAGACGCTGTTTTATGAAGTGTATGAATACCGTGAGCAGCTAGAAGAGCGGTTCTGGGCGGTGCTTGAAAGCAGGCGTGGCGAGACGGTCAGGCAGCAGGCGATTGATGAGCTGCCCAAGGATTTGTATCTGTTTACGGTGCAGCAGATACCGCAGGTGGAGCTTTTATTTTTAAAGCGATTATCACGCATCATCAATGTGCGACTGCTACACTTTAACCCATCACGAATGTTCTGGGCGGACATCGTGGATAAAAACTGGCTTACAACCCAACGCATCATCAAGCCGCACACCGTCTATTTAAAGGACTATGGGCATGGGCTGCTGTCAAGACTTGGTAAAGAATCTCGTGAGACCTTTGCCATGTTGGCGGATATGTCTGGGGGCGAGTTTTATTATCAAGGCGTTCATGATGGTCAAGATGGGGCGACGCCTGTCAATCTATCACAGCAGACAAGCCATCAAAACGATGCGTTTTGGGCGGATTGGCAGGATAAATTTGTCCCAAATGTGGGCGATGGCATTTTAAGCAGATTAAAACAAGACATCTTGATGCTTGGCGAGAGCGATGATGGCGTGGCGATGGGCGAGATGCTGGCTGTCTTGGGCAACAAAACCCACCAAAAACCCATCATAACCCTAACGGACAAGCAGACCGATGCCCTGCCTGAGCTTAGCATTCATGCCTGCCACAGCCTAAAAAGACAGCTTGAAGTGGCACGCACGATGATTGCCAAGTATCTTAACACCGAATATGCCGATGGCAAAAGACAGCTGTCGGATGTGGTGATTTTATTGCCTGATGTCGATGCTGCTCAAAGTGTCATTCGCTCGGTGTTTGTTGATGGGGTGGGGGCGGATGGGCTAAGACTGCCTGTCAAGATTACAGGCATCACTGACCGCAGTATCGATGAGCTGATGGCGGCGATTATCGGTTTTTATCGGCTGCTTGGGGCAAAAGACGCTCGTTTTTATGCGGACGAATTTTATGAATGGCTGATGAATCCTGCCGTGTATGAGAATTTTCATCTAAGTTTTGATGATGCTTACCGAGCCAGAGAGCTTTTGATGCAAGCAGGCTTTAAACGGGGGTTTAACGCCCAGCATCTAAGCAGCACCCTGCACGACACCGACACCGATTATCGCTATACTTTTAGTTATGCCCTTGACCGCATTGTCATGGGATTTATCGCCCCAGATGCCAAGCAGCCAAGCGATGTGTTATACCCCTTTGTCTGGCAAAATATCCACGCATCAGAAGCGACCTTGCCACTGGGGGGCATCAGTCTTAATGACGAACCCATCGTCTCGGCATTGTGCCTGATGTATGAAGCGTTGGGGCGGTTTGGTAGTGATTATCAAAAAGTGGATACCGCCCAAACATGGCTGCATAAGATAGAAAGTGAAGTCATTGATACTTATTTTTATGCCGTCAAGCAAAGCACGCAGATGCGAGCCATTTTTGAAGCAAAAAACGCCATGTTATCCAGCCTAAGGGCGAACACCAACTACCACAAACGCACCCATCATCAAGGGGCTTATGCCTTGCAAGATGACATCCGATTGAGCCTTGAATTTGTGCTAGACAGTCTGAGTACAGCGGTGGGCATGCAGGCAATCTCAGCCGAGCCATCAGGGGTGATTACGGTGGCAAGATTTGGGACGCTTCGCAGCATTCCATTTGGGCTGACCATCATGCTGGGCATGGATTTGTCCGCCTTTCCAAGACAAGATAGGAACGCTCGGCTGGATTTGATGAAAGCAGGGCTAAAACGCCGTGGCGACCGCACGAATGAAGACGATGATAATGGGGCGTTTTTGGATGCACTGCTTTGTACCAAAGATGCCTGTGCGATTTTTTATCAAGGTATCAGCCTTGATGGTGGCACGATACTATTGCCTGCATCGCCTGTGGGGGAGCTGATTGAGTTTTTAAAATCCGAAGTAGATTGGCAGGTGGAGAATGCCCAAGATGAAGCGTTGGCGACGCTTGGCGGTATGCTGCCTGAGCTGATTGCCAAGCATTTGATGACTTATCATCACGCCACCAGCTTTGAGCAGGGGGTGTTTTATAAGTCAAAACAGGCGGATACTTCTGATGAGAGCTTTGGCTCGTATCTGTATGGGCTGATTGATGCCAACAAGCACGAACAAAGGCGACAGCTGCCACCTGCACCGATTTGGCAACAGGTACGCCATATGATTGATGCACCAGATACCACCCTAGCCTTAGATAAGCCAATGATTACTCTGCCGACAGCCGATGAGCTACGCCATATTGCGAATGTGCTGATGGCTAATGTGCCAAATGGGCAGGTAGGCACGGACTTTGCCATCGATGAGTTGCTTAATGAGTATCGCATCGAAGTGCCAAACTATATCGACATCAAAAGGATTTTGTATGTCATCAAATCCCCTGCCAGAGCCTACCTGCAAGGCAAACTTGCCTTAGATGATGAGATGGCAGATGATGAAGCGAATGAGCCTTTGTCGCTGGATAATCTGGGCAACTGGCAGCTCAATCAGATGATATTGCAGGTGTTTCGATTAGGGGTGTTTGATGGCGTGCCGATACAGGACATCAACCTAAATGCGTTATTCGATGCGATGAATCATCAGCGGTACGATGAGCTGACCCAGTTGCACGCTTTGCGGCATGATGCACTGCTGCCAGCAGGCGTGGTGCGTATGAGTGTGCTACAAGATGGGCTTAGGTTTGTGGCAGGTCAGTTTGATGAGCTTGTGGGCGAGCTTGGCGGTGCATCAAGCGACACCTTGCCCTGTGATAAAGAGCAGTACTCAAGGATGCTTAGTAAACTGTGTGAGCAAGCGGTGCCGATGACGCTTGGTTCACATCGTCTAAAACTACTGGCAGACTTACCCCAAGCGGACGAGACTGTGTGGCGAAACCTGTCAGTCAGCCGAGCGTCAGCCGAGCGTCTGATAGATTTTTGGCTGCATCATCTGCTATGGCAAGTGCATCGACAGACCAGCCAAATCGATGAGCAACAAGGGCGTGGCAAGAGTATCTGGCGGTTTAAAGAAGCGTCTAATCAGCTAAAACCAATAGGTCTGGCAGAGCAATCCACCTATGAGCTACAGCCTGTGCAAGCTGATAAAGCAGCAAAACTGCTCCAAAACTTTATCATCTTTATGCTACTCGGTTCAAAGCTGCCCATCACGCTCACCCCGATGAATGCCCTACTGATGGCAAAGGGGCAAGATGTGGCAGACATCTCTGATGACTGGGTAGATGGGGTGTATGCACTCATCATTGGTATAAGTAGTCCGCAGCAAGCACTGGCAGCAGCAGGGCAGCTCATCATGCCGCTGTATGATGAGCTGCTGAACAATATCCAAGCATTCAACCAAGATGAGCGATAAGATGGATAATAAGCAAGTAATCAATGAAATGGCGATACAAGCTACCACAAACACTCAGGACATCCCACCTGCCATCGCCTGCACCCTAAAAGGAGCGTATCTGATAGAAGCATCGGCAGGTACAGGCAAGACTTGGACGCTGACAGGGATTATCCTAAGACTGCTCATCGAAGAAAAATACACGCCCGAGCGTATGATTGCTACGACTTTTACTCGTGCTGCTGCTGCCGAGATGCAAGAGCGTATCTTGGAGCGGCTGACGGTGTTTTATCGCTATCTTTTGTGGTTAAAGTCTCGTCAGCAGACGCACGCAGCTTGGTTTGATGTCGCCACACCCATCAATGAGCGAGTGGACGAGTTGGTCGATGCTGCCTTAATGGCAAACATCACAGGGGCGGACGACCCCATCAATGTGCATCTGATCGGGCATCTTTTGGCTGATGATGTGCTTGCCTTTGATGATGCGATTCGCCGTGTGGGTCTGCTTTTGGCGACTTTGGATAAGCTGTTTGTGGGGACGCTAGATAGCCTTGCTCAAAAATGGCTCAAAGAGTTCTCCGCCGAAATCGGGCATCAGCCCAAAGCAGACATTCTGTATGACAGCACCGACATCAGCATCGCCATCATTCATGACGGACTGCGTCAGGCACACGCACACATGATGAGCCAAAGCCCTAGGCTGTATGAGATGATTCGCCATGAGAACATATTTGACGACATCGAGCAGGCGTATGAGTCGGTCAAACTTGCCATGAATTTTTTTAATGTGCCGTTTAATGATGAGGCGGTGCAGATTGATGAGTCGTATATAGACAGCCTAACACAAGCGGTGGCAGACTTTGCACAGGTCGATGTGTCATCGGTGGAGCAGTTTGCCAATGAAGATTATCGTAAGTCTGTGGGTGTGAACGGCAGAAATACGCTATTAAAAAACTGGCATTATCTGCCCCAGATTGTACAGACGATGCAGCACGGCATAGCATTCATTCATCATCTGGATAAGTCTCATATTACATGGATTTCGTCTGTTCGGCAGACGCTGGATAAGGATAATGCCTTTAATAAAAATCATGATGAGACCGCCAAGCAACTGCTCATGGATTTTATCAAAACATGGCTGACCCGCTTGGTGGCGATTTATGAGAGTATTAGCCAGATACCCACGCAGTACCGTGCCCATCTGTACAAGACGCTGGCTTTAGAAGTTCGCAATAAGACGCCGCTTTGGCTTGAAAATCAAGGCAAAACCACTTTCACCATTCAGATGCACAGGCTCAATCAAGCCCTAGCTGGCAATCCAAGCCTTGCCAGACACATTCGCCATCATTATCCTGTGATTTTGATTGACGAGTCCCAAGATGTCAATGGAGCTCAGGTTGAGCTTGTTGAGCAGGTTTATTTGTCTTATCTGATACAGCAGCTCAATAAAGACAAGCCATCTCGTGGGTTTTTGTTGCTCGTGGGCGACCCTAAGCAGGCGATTTATCGCTTTCGTGGGGGCGATGTCGCCAACTACAACCGCATGAAAAACATAGGCAAGACAGACAGCCGAACATCCATCATCAATCAGCAGTTGTCTTTGTCCGTCAATCGCCGCTCGAACAGGGCGTTGATTGAGTCGCTTAATGCGTGGTTTGATGATGGCAGCGATGAGCATGGCAATCTTGGCGATGACATTCATTATCAGACCATCACCGCCCATAATGAACACCAAAGATTGTCTTGGCAGTCAGGCTTAAAGGATAATCTGCCCAGCCACTTAGGTACGCACCCTTTTGCCATGCTACACATCAACGCTGATGCCAAGACACCCATAAGTCAGCTGTTGGCATGGCACATCAATAGCCTACTACAAGGCGGACACACCATCGACACGCAGACGGGCAGGCGTGCCATTTGTCCTGCCGACATTGCTGTATTAAGCTATAAGACCAAGCCGCTTTTGGCGGTCAAAGACGAGCTAGATGCCCTAAATATCCCTGCCATCGCCGCCCAAGAGATGAATGTCTTTGATACGCAGGCGGGACATGATTTGTACGCTCTATTAAGTGTGTGTGTGGAGATGGGCAGCGTGGAGAAACTTAGCAGGCTGCTGACATCGTCATTTTTTGGCATGAGTCTGGATGAAGCGATGGCACTGCTTGGCGTTGGTGATGAGTCGGACAGTCGGTTAAAATCACAGCTGTTCATTTATCTTAGCCAAGTATTTGAGCGATGGCAGCGGCATGGTGTGGCAGCAGCGTTGAATTTTGCATTGGCAACACACCCATTTGTGAATGATGGCTCTCTGTGGCTCTCTGTGGCGGTATTTGGCGAGCGGTATTTGGCGGATGTGTGGCAGATTGTGGAGCTTGTTGGCGGTCAAGAGCATTTGCAGGCATTGGCGGTGGTTGAGTGGTATCGGATACAGATGAACGGCAGTGATGTGCCTGATGCTCATAAGCGACTGCCACTACCGAGTGAGTCGGGCGTGCAGATGATGACCATTCACAAATCCAAAGGCTTGGAGTTTCCCATCGTCTATGTGATTGGACTAGATGAAGCGGTGTCTGGCAACAGGACGCTGTTTTATCCTTATACCGATGAGCGTTTTAATCGCCGTCTATCCCCCATGCCTATCGGTCAAGATGGCACCGATTATCAGCAGCTCGACCTACAAGAGAGCATCGACGAACGCAAACGGCTGGGCTATGTGGCATTGACACGAGCGTCCGAGCAGATGTATGTGGTGGCAAAAGACCTATCAAGTCGGCGAAACACACACCAGCGACCGCTGTTTTTGTGGTGCGATTGTGCCGACAGTGCGACGCTTGCCATGCCATCTCGAATGCAAGGCAAGATGGACTGGCTGAATTTGGCGGCGGATGATTATATTAAAGAGTCGTATCAGTCCAATCAGATGGAGCTTATCCCCATCGACTATCAGCCGTGGGATAAGGTGATGCGTGAGACGATGTTTTATGGGGCGGTGCAGACGAGTTTTACCGCACTCATCAGTCAGCTGGATAAGCAGACCAAAGAGCTGCTTGCGACCAAGCCAGATTATGACGAGCTGGTGGCATTGACCGATTTGCAGGTGGCAGCAGACGACATCCCAACACATGATGACATCCGTGCTACTTTTATGCGTGGTGTCTTGGCAGGGGATTTTTTGCATCAAGTCTTACAAAAGGTGGATACCAAGGGCGATGGGCGAGAGCAGCTCTACAACATCAGTCGTACGGTGAATGAAGTGGCAAGGTATCTGGGGGTGTTTGACTACATGAGTCAAGACGCTCAGCAGGCGATGGGTCTGCCCACCAGCGATGACAAGCATACCTTGCATCGGCAGCTCGTGCTGTGGCTAAACGATGTCATTCATGCCCCCTTTGCCGCTTCTGGGGCGAATCTGGCGTCTATGAGTGCGACATCTAGCGTCAGGGAGATGGGGTTTTTGCTTGGATTGAAGGACGGTTTTGGTATTGATGAGCTAAATGACGCCTTTAAGATGTATGGCGACCGACCGCTCACACTGACCAAAGACGGCACGCACCAGCCCCTATATCGCTACCTAAAAGGCGAGATTGACCTTGTGTATGAGCATGATGGGCGGTTTTTTGTGGTGGATTATAAGTCCAACTTTTTGGGCAATGACATTCACGCTTATCATGAACAGGCATTGATGGAGACGATGGATAAGGCGGGCTACTGGCTACAAGCGGCGATTTATCAAGTGGCGTTGCACCGCCTACTAAAAATGCGTATCAAAGACTATGTGGGCAATGAGCATCGCTATTTGGGAGCGGTGGAGTATCTGTTTTTGCGTGGGGTGGCGGATGATGTGTCGCTGGGCCGCATGGTGTGGCAGGTGCCAATAGGGCTGGTGTATCGCTTGGATGAGCTGTTTCGTTAATGATTTGTCGCCTTATACATAGCATGACACCATCAACATAAAAACATTGATTTTTTTGAGAAAACAACATGAACACGACCGCCATTGACCGATATTTGACCACACGCATCGCTGAGAATGCCGAGTGGTATGGTCATCATAAACCGATGTTAAAGGTGAGTTATACACTCGATGACATCAAAGCCCAGCTGTTTTATGTGTTGAGCTTTGCCAGTATACTGTCTTTGTCAGAAGGGCATACGGTGCTAATGGTGCCAAAGCAGCAGGGCGGCTTACAAAATCTGTTTGAGCCTGTCATTGATTATCTGTCATCGCAAGTCAAAGATGAGCGGTTTTTGGTGGATTTTGATGAGATACTTGGGCAGATTGACCGACATCAGGACAAGGCAAGTCTAAAAGAGTTGGTCGATGGCTATTGCCGCACCTTTCATCAGTCCATCAGCCCAAACAGCAAGGCTTGGGCGGCAAAGACGATGGATATTAAAGGCGGTCTTGATGGCATATTTTTAGGCCTGTTAAAGGTGTATTATCTGATGAAATTTATTCTGCATGACGATATGGAGCGACTGATGTCTGTCATGCACGATACGCCTTTTGTGGATGATTATCAGGCGGAGCAGTCTGGCAGACCACTCATCATCAAAGACACGCCACAAGCATTCTATCTGTGGTCAAATCGAGCATGGCGTGCCGAACGCATGGCGATGCAGCACATTTGGCGAATCTGCATGGGCGAGATGATGCCTTTTGATGTGTCAAATCTGCCAGCCACGCTCAATGATGAACAAAGATTGGCGGTAGAAACAGTCAGTCGTCAGGCATTCACCATCATCACAGGTGGACCAGGGACGGGCAAGACCTTTACGGTGGCACAGATTGTACTGGCACTTTTAAAGCAAAATCCCGATACCGACCTTGCTTTGGCGGCACCGACAGGCAAGGCGGCACAGCGTATGAGCGAATCACTCAAAGCATCTTTGATGGGTGCTGACATACAAATCAATCTGCCTGAGCCTAAGACCATTCATCGCCTGCTTGGTATCGGTCGGCATGGCACGCCCAGATACCACGATAGAAACGCCATGCCGTACGACATCATCATCGTCGATGAAGCGTCAATGCTGGGGGCGGAGCTGTCTTGTCATCTTTTGGCGGCGGTCAAGACAGGGGCGAGATTGATTCTGCTTGGCGATGCTCATCAGTTGGCGGCGGTCGAAGCAGGGGCAGTGCTGGCAGATTTGTGCCGTGTCGATACTTTGCAAAGCCATCGTGTTCATCTGGTGGAGTCAAAACGCTTTCATTCAGACTCCGATGTGGGCAGGCTTGCCAACTTTATCAACGACACCCCCGATACCACGCATAAAGGCAGTGAAGTCATCACGCTCATGCAGGTGAGCGATGAGCTGTCTTTTGTCGATATCGATAAGCAAGCACATTATTATGAGCGGCTGGCTTTGGGTTATCAAGAATATTTTGAAGCGACCAAAACCCTACTTGCCGAGCTTCGTCATGATGATGAAACTGTCAAATATCAAAAAGTACAGCGATTATTTAATACTCTAAATCAATACCGAGTCCTGTGTGCATCTCACATTGGCGATGCAGGCGATGATAAAATTAATGAATTTTTATCAAAAAAACACCGTGAATGGCTAAATACCAGACCCAGTGCGTCGCCGTGGTATCATGGTCGTGTGGTGATGGTGCAGACCAACCGTTATGATTTGGGGTTGTTTAATGGCGATGTTGGGATTTGTCTGTATGATGGCACTGAGATGGCGGTGTATTTTGATGGTGAAATCCTAAAAAAAGTCTCCATTGGGATGCTGGGCGGTGAGACAGTCAGGTCAGCCTATGCCATGACGGTGCATAAATCGCAGGGTTCTGAGTTTGAGCAAGTGGCGGTGGTCTTTGATGATGACAATGCTCGCCTACTGTCCAAAGAGCTGATTTATACCGCCATCACTCGTGCCAAAAAATCAGTCAGTATCTACACCACAGAGCAGACCTTGCAGCTGGCGGTCAGTACACCAACCGTACGCACCACAGGGCTTGGTTTATTGTGATTGCAAGAATTTTTTGACGGCGGCGAATTGCCCTTTGGTGGTGTCTTCTTGATACATGGCTTCACGAAAGGCGTTGGAGTTGGGTATGCCGCCTGTGTACCAAGCGATGTGCTTACGAGCAATGCGACAGCCAGAATATTCGCCATAGAATTGATACAGCTCTTCTAAGTGGCTAAGAACGATGTTTCGTAATTCGTCCATGTCAGGCTTGGGCAAAAGCTCGCCTATGTCAAGATAGTGATGAATGTCTCGAAATATCCAAGGATTGCCTTGGGCGGCTCGTCCTATCATCACCGCATCTGCCCCTGTCATCTCATGGACGGCTTTGGCTTTTTGGGGGCTGTCGATGTCGCCATTGACGATGACAGGGATACTTAGATTCTCTTTGACTTGCTTGATTAGCTCGTAGCGAGCCTGCCCTGTATAAAAATCTTCTCTGGTGCGACCATGAATGGCAATGGCAGCAACTCCAGCTTGCTCAGCAATCTTAGCCACTCTTAGAATATTTTCTTGACCATTGGCAAAGCCAAGCCGTGTTTTTAGGGTAACAGGTACATCTACCGCATCAACCGCACTTTCAAGCAAGGCTTTGACCAAATTTTCGTCTTGGAGTAGGGCAGAACCTGCCAGTTTTTTGCAGACCTTTTTGGCAGGACAGCCCATGTTAATGTCCACGATTTGTGCACCGTTTGCCACCTGAAAGCGAGCGGCTTCGGCAAGTTTGTCAGGTTCTGCCCCTGCAATTTGTGCCGAGATGGGGGCGATTTCACCATCAAAATTGGCACGGTACAGTGATTTTTTGCGGGCATAAAGTGCTGTATCAGCGATGATCATCTCGCTCACTGCATGACCTGCCCCAAAGGATTTGCACAGTCGTCTAAATGGGTTGTCGGTAACACCCGCCATAGGTGCTACAATTAGCCGATTATGAATGGTTTGATTGCCAATGGTTAAAGGGGTGAGTAGGGGGTGTGTCATGTTGGTAGGGCTAATGTCAAAAGTGTCATAAAAAGATGAGAAAAGACCACCAATGTGGCGGTCTTTTTTAATACTTAAAAGCGAATCATTATTTGATTTTAGCTTCTTTGAACAGTACATGTTGGCGGATTTTTGGATCAAATTTTTTGATTTCCATTTTGCCAGGCATGGTACGCTTGTTCTTGGTAGTGGTGTAGAAATAACCAGTACCAGCAGTAGAAACTAGTTTAATTTTATCTCTCATGTTCGTATCCTTAAATTAATCTAAATGAAAAAATCTAAAATTAGATTTTTTGACCTTGGGCACGTAGGTCAGCAAGCACTTTGTCGATGCCGTGCTTGTCAATGATACGCATACCTTTAGATGATACACGAAGGCGTACGAAACGATTTTCAGACTCTACCCAAAAACGATGATTGTGTAGGTTTGGTAGAAAGCGACGACGGGTTTTGTTATTTGCGTGTGATACATTGTTACCCACTAGTGGGCGCTTTCCAGTCACTTGACATACTCGAGACATGGTGAACTCCTAATGTTGTGTGGCACGGATATTGAGCGGTATCGGGTGTGCCGTTTGGACAAGGTGCCTTATAAATGGTATGGACATAGCACAGATTTGACCAAACTTATAAAGTTACACCATTCTTTTTTGTTGTTAAAGGCGACAACAATCAAGAAATGGCAGAAAATTAAAGCCAAAATTATACAGAAAATTCACTCGTATTTCAAGTAAATTCCTAAAAATTTTGGATGGTTTTGTATGAATGGCCGCCAGTTATCCCATGATTAGCGTGGAGATAGGGCGTTTTTTTCTAGTCCGATGCCTTGCCAGCCGTAGTGCATGAAGTTGCGAATATTGGCATGGTCGCTGCCATCTGGGGTGGCAAGCACGGATTCATAATGTTCAGCGAACAGTTTTAGGGTGTCAAGCTGATTTAAGCCGTGTAGCTTGGCTAGGCTAAATACTTTGGCGGAACCTTCGTTGGTGCCAGCAGCGTTGACCACTTCGCCATTACGAAACTCAACAGGGGTGTAGTGGTAGTGGGTCTCGATAAAGTGCAGTACATCAGCGAATTTAAATTCGCCCGTTTCGATGCTGTTTAATAAAGATGAGATGTTGCTCATAATGTCTCTTTATGAATAGAAAAAATTGCTGGTTACCGACCAATGTGGGTACGATTAACGGTTAAAATAGTCGTCATCGTCAAACGATGGCGGAGCAAAGTTGCCTTGTTCTAGGTGGCTCATGTGTGCCTGCATAGAACGCTCATGTTGAATGCGTTGGTAAATCTCTTCACGGTGTACCGCAATGTCTTTTGGAGCATTGACACCCAGACGAACTTGGTTGCCTTTAACGCCCAGCACGGTTACGCTGACTTCATCGCCAATCATCAAAGTTTCGCCGACACGACGAGTTAGGATTAACATAATATCGCTCCTTGCACGAAAAAAAGTTAAAATAAGTCAAAACACACTAAAAATAAAAAAATACAAAGTATAAAAATACCCAAGTCGCTATTATAAAACGGCTTGGGTATTTTGTCAGCTGATTTTGCGATAAGTTATGTAAATATTCTTATCAGAAATTTAAAATCATGCCTGTCAAATGGCGGCAAAATCGCTGTCTAAGTAGCTTGACTGCTTAATTATAAGCCAGCAACCTTACTTTCGCCATCTTCACGGTCAAGACCAAAAGCGGTGTGCAGAGATTTTACCGCTTTTTCTAGGTGCTGCTCTTGGATAAGTACAGACACTTTGATTTCAGAAGTTGAAATCATTTGTAGGTTGATGTTTTCTGACGCTAGGGTTTCAAACATCTTGCTTGCCACACCTGCGTGAGAACGCATACCCACACCTACGATAGAGACTTTAACGACATTGTTGTCGCCGACGATTTGGGTGGCACCGATGTCGTCTTTGACTTTTTCTTCTAGGATTTTTATGGCTTTGTCGTAGTCGCCACGCGGTACAGTAAAACTAAAATCGGTAACGCCATTTTCTGCGATGTTCTGGATAATCATGTCCACTTCGATGTTTGCAGCACCGATTGGGCTCAAAATGGCAGAAGCGATGCCTGGGCGGTCAGGTACGCCAAGTAGGGCAATTTTGGCTTCATCACGGTTAAAGGCAATACCTGAAATTACAGCGCGTTCCATATCATCTCCTTCATCAACGGTAATCAAAGTACCGACATTTTGTTTAAATTCTTCATCAAAAGCACCATCAGTGCCTTCATCAAAACTAGACAGTACACGCAGTGGTACTTTGTATTTGCCTGCAAATTCCACCGAGCGGATTTGAAGTACTTTTGAGCCAAGTGATGCCATTTCTAGCATCTCTTCAAAGGTGATTTTGCCCAGTTTTTTGGCTTTTGAAGTAACTCGTGGGTCGGTGGTGTAGACGCCATCGACATCGGTGTAGATTTGACATTCGTCAGCACCGATGGCGGCAGCGATGGCAACGCCTGTGGTGTCTGAGCCGCCACGACCCAGCGTGGTCAAATCATTGTATTTATTCACACCCTGAAAACCTGCGACGATAAGCACTCTACCTTCTGCCAACTCTTTTTTTAGGTTGTCGGCATCGATGTGCTCAATGCGTGCTTTGGTGTGGGTTTCGTCGGTTTTAATGGCGACTTGGCGACCTGTCATTGATTTGGCATCAATGCCCAAATCTTTTAGTGCCATGGCAAGTAGGGCGATGGAGACCTGCTCACCTGTGGCGACCATCTGGTCGTATTCTCGTGGGTCTGGGTCGTTCGAGATTTCTCGTGCCAAACCGATGAGACGGTTGGTTTCGCCGCTCATGGCTGATACGACCACCACGACTTGATGACCATGGTCGTGCCAACGCTTGACGCGTGCTGCGACATTCTTGATGCGGCTGGTATTACCCATCGAAGTGCCGCCGTATTTTTGTACGATTAACGCCATTGTGTTTACCTTTTGTTCAAAAAATGGTAGAAAACCCAAAGGTTGTGAATAAAAGTGTGCAAATTATACCCCAATTCATTGTTAAAATAAACTGATGAATTGATTATAAAAATCTATAAATAGCCCATATTTGGAATATGGCGGTCAAAATGCCAACATCATCGGCTAAATTTTTTCTAATTCGCTCAAAATCTCCACCGCAGCACGATAGGCTTCTTGGGCGGCAGGGGCACCGCAGTAGGGCAAGCTGTGCAGCAGCACTTCTTGAATCTCTTCAACGCTGGCACCATTGTTGATTGCTCCACGAATATGCCCTTTAAGCTCGGTCGGCGACTTTTGAGCGATTAAAAATGCCATCGTAACCAGTGAGCGAGTCTTGCGGTCAAGCACGCCACGCTGCCAAGTAGAACCCCATGCGTGTTCGTTAATCCACGCTTGTAGTGGTTCGGTAAAGGGCGTTACTTGGCTCATTGCCTTATCCACATGAGCATCGCCCATGACTGCCTTGCGAACGGTCATGCCGTTGTCGTAGTTTTGATTGCTCATGACAGTTTTTCTGCCAAAACAGCTTTAAGGGTTGTCAAGGCATTATCCACGCCATTGACATCGCTGGCACCGCCTTGGGCGAAGTCTGGCTTGCCACCGCCTTTGCCGTCAAGGCTTTCGCATAGCGATTTGATGATGTCGCCAGCTTTGACTTTGGCGGTCAAATCCTTAGCCACGCTTGCGGTCAAAGCCACTTTGCCATCGGTAATGCTTGCTAGCACAGCGATGCCATCATGTAGTTTTGACTTGATGTCATCTGCCAAGCCACGCAAGGACTTGGCATCTAGGTTGTCAAGTTTGGCAATCAAGACAGGTGTGCTGTTTACGGTTTCAACCTTATCCATCAAGGATTTGGCTTCAAGGCTGGCAAGTTTTTGTTCTAGGCGTTCAAGCTGTTTTTCTAGTTCACGGTTGCGCTCGCTTAGGCTGCCGACACGCACGCCAATCTCATTACGCTTGGCTTTAAAGCTGCTTGCTAAAGCAGTCAAGGTCTTTTCGCCTTGTTGCATATGACGCACCGCACCCATGCCAGTCAAGGCTTCGATACGGCGAATGCCAGCGGCAATACCGCCTTCTGAGACGATTTTAAACAGACCAATCTCGCCTGTATGCACGACATGGATACCACCGCACAGCTCAATAGAAAATGGCGTTTTGTCGCTGTTTTCGCCCATGGTGAGCACACGCACGGTCTCACCATATTTTTCGCCAAACAGTGCCATCGCTCCTTTTTTTAGGGCTTCATCGATGGGTAGATGTTCGATTTGAACAGGGCTGTTCTTTTGGATTTGTTCATTAACCATGCTCTCGATGGTCAATAGGTCGTCTTGGCTGATGGGCTCGTCATGCGAGAAGTCAAAACGCAGCACTTCTGACGATACCAAAGAGCCTTTTTGGGCGACGCCAGTACCCAGTACGGTGCGTAGGGCAGCGTGTAGTAGATGGGTGGCTGAATGGTTCTTGGCAGATGCACGACGAATGTCTTCGATGACTTGGGCGTGAGCGTTTTGGGCGGTTTTGATGCTGCCCATTTTGACCGTACCATAATGAATGATGGCGGTGCCTGATTTTTTGGTGTTTTGTACTTCAAAGACGCCAGATTCGGTGCTGATTTCGCCAAGTTCGCCCACTTGACCACCACCTTCGGCATAAAATGGCGTGGCTGATAGCACGACCACACCTTCATCACCTTCGTGCAGCTCGGCGGTCTCTTTGCCATCTTGATACAGTCCTGTGATTTGACTGTCATGCTCTGCCAAAGTGTAACCCACGAAGTCGGTTGGGCTGTCCACCTTGATGGTGGCAGTATAATCGACATCAAATTTGCCTGCATCACGGGCACGGGCACGCTGCTCTTGCATGTGTGTCTCAAAGCCGTCTTCATCGATATGAATGCCACGCTCTCGTGCGATGTCAGCAGTTAGGTCGGTTGGGAAACCGTAGGTATCATACAGCTTAAATACAGTCTCGCCAGTCAGCGTATCACCAGCATTTAGGTTTTCTAGCTCGCCAGACAGCAGGCGTAAACCTTGGGCAAGTGTCTTGGCGAACTGCTCTTCTTCTTTTAAGATGACCGCTTCAATCTCGGCTTGTTTTTCGATGAGCTGTGGATAGGCATCGCCCATCTCTTTGATGAGTGCAGGGACGAGCTGATAAAAGAAATTGCCCGTTGCCCCCAGCTTGTTGCCATGACGCACCGCACGGCGAATGATGCGGCGTAGCACATAACCACGACCTTCATTGCTTGGGCGTACGCCATCAGCAATCAAGAATGATACAGCACGAATGTGGTCAGCGATGACTTTAAATGATGGCTCATAAGTGCTGTCCACACCGATGACGGCAGCTGCAGCATCCATCAGATTGACGAACAAATCAACTTCGTAGTTGCCATATTTGCCCTGCATGACTGAGCTGATGCGTTCAAGCCCCATGCCTGTATCGACCGATGGTTTTGGTAGCGGTTCTAGCGTGCCGTCTTTTTGGCGGTTAAACTGCATAAATACGCAGTTCCACACTTCGACATAGCGGTCGCCATCTTCGTCTGGTGTGCCTGGCAGACCGCCTTCGATGTGGTCGCCATAATCATAAAAAATCTCTGAGCAAGGACCGCAAGGACCTGTATCGCCCATTGCCCAAAAGTTGTCTGATTCGTACTGTTTGCCTTTATCGCCGATGCGAATGATGCGTTCGGGGGCAAGTCCAACTTCCTGATGCCAGATGTCAAAGGCTTCGTCATCGGTGTGATATATAGTAACATACAGGCGGTCTTTGGGCAGGGCGAGCCATTTTTCGTCTGTCAAAAATTCCCAAGCGAATTTGATGGCATCTTTTTTGAAATAGTCGCCAAAGCTAAAATTGCCCAACATCTCAAAGAAAGTATGATGACGAGCGGTGTAGCCGACATTGTCTAGGTCATTGTGCTTACCACCTGCACGCACGCATTTTTGTGAGCTGACCGCACGGTTATAGTCTCGTTTTTCAAGTCCCAAAAAAGTGTCTTTGAACTGGTTCATGCCTGCGTTGGTGAATAGCAGGGTGGGGTCATTGTGGGGGATTAGGCTGGATGATGGGACAGGGGTGTGATTTTTGCTGGCAAAAAAATCAATAAAGGCTTGGCGAACTTCATGCAGTTGTAGAGTTTTGTTCAGATGACTCATAAAAATTCCTTGACGCAATGACCAATCCAATCACAAGGCTGCTGATTAAGTATTGGCAGGCGAACTTAAAAAAACTTTGGCTCATGCTGATATGAGCTGGATAATCAAACAGTTAATTTTAGCACAAACCACGCCAAATAAAAGCAGATTTTCATGAAAAATTGCACGACTTTTATACAAATCCCATAAAAAATAAAAACTCATAAAAAAATTATGGATTTTTTTGAAAAAATACTTAACATTTGTGCAAAAAAGTTGTATAAATAACACATGAACTTTATTCCATAATTTATTTGGGGGTATGCCATGAACATTCCATTGCTCACAGCCATGTTTTCTATTGCTTTCACCGTTGCGGTGGGGGTTTTGATGATTGTTGCTTTTGTTACAGGTTTTGACAGTATGCCTTATATCTTGGGTGCGATTGTCGTGGGTGCACTTATTAGCCTGCCTGTGGCGGTGGTCGTTACCAAAAAGATTAGTGCCTTGACTGGCGGTCCAAATCGTACGCCGAACTAAGTTTGAGCAAATATCCATGATTATCCACGATTATCGATGATGGTCTAAAATGATAGGCTCTGATGGCAGCTTTTATATAGTTTATATAGGCTGTCATCTGTGTGGTTTTATGACTGGTTTTGGATTGACTAAGTGTTGTGGATAAGTCAGTCAATAGGTGCTGAAATAAATAACACCTACCCAATCACGGTAACATTCAAATCAATAAAAAAGGCAGCTCAAAGACTGCCTTTTTTGTTTTTGGTACCCAAGAATTACTTCAAATAATCCTTCAATTTCTTCGCCTGCTCATCGGCATTGCCAATATAAGTTGCTGGTGTGAGTTCTGCCAAACGCTGACGGTCGCCCTCTGGCACTTGGGCAAGCTCATCACCATTGACAAAGTTTACCATCATTTCACGGGTCATTGCTTGACCACGAGTGAGAGCCTTTAATTTTTCATAAGGCTTTTCAACATTGTAGCGACGCATTACCGTTTGGATAGGCTCTGCCAAGACTTCTTGGGCATTGTCCAAATCTTCGGCTAGACGCTGTTCATTAAGTTCTAATTTACCAATACCTTTTAAACAGGCTTCAAAAGCAATCAAACTTTGAGCAAAACCCACGCCCATATTACGAAGCACAGTACTGTCGGTCAAATCTCGTTGCCAACGGCTAATTGGCAATTTCTCGCCTAAATGAGCAAGGACGGCATTGGCAATACCTAAATTACCCTCACTATTTTCAAAATCAATCGGATTGACTTTATGAGGCATTGTGGAGCTACCGACTTCGCCTTCTTTTAATTTTTGTTTAAAATAACCAAGCGAAATATAACCCCAAACATCACGGTTAAAATCAATCAAAATGGTATTATAACGGCGTAAGCTGTCAAAGAGTTCCGCCATATAATCGTGCGGTTCAATTTGCGTGGTATAAGGGTTAAAAGTTAAGCCCAAACTTTCTACAAAACTTTGTGAATGTTTTGCCCAATCAACATTCGGATAAGCGGATAAATGGGCATTATAATTACCCACCGCCCCGTTAATCTTACCCAAAAGCTCAACCTGTTTGAACTGTTTGATTTGACGGTGCAGACGATAAGCGACATTTGCCATTTCTTTACCCAATGTGGTGGGGCTGGCAGTTTGTCCGTGTGTGCGAGAGAGCATTGGCACATCGGCGTATTTGTCGGCAAGGTTTGCAATATTGTCAATAATGGCTTGCATTGATTTAATTAAAATATCTCGTCCAGATTTTAACATTAAGGCGTGCGATAAATTGTTAATGTCTTCTGATGTGCAAGCAAAATGAATAAATTCGCCTGCGTTTTTTAATTCGTCAATGTCTTGGGTTTGTTCTTTTAAAAAATATTCCACCGCTTTGACATCGTGGTTGGTGGTGCGTTCAATCTCTTTGATACGCTCGGCATTTTCTAAGGAAAAATTGTCAATGATGGCGTTTAGGCGAGCATTGGTGTCAGCAGAAAATGGGGCGATTTCGCTAATCTGTGGGTGGTTTGCTAGGGCTTGTAGCCAGCGAATTTCCACGGTAACACGGGCGTGCATTAAGCCAAACTCGGACAGATAAGGACGCAAGGCATCGCATTTAGAAGCGTAGCGACCGTCAAGGGGGGAGAGGGCGGTGAGAGTATTCATAAGATTTCCTTGATTTGGGTGGGGTAAAATGGCTATTATACCAAATTCTGTGTGGTATTTTAATAAAAACTACCCAGCTTTTTAATCAGTCTAAATCGGTAACAAATGACTTCGCTTGATTGTCTGTACAGGCACTTCGGTTTTGATGTTTAGGACATCTTTGATGTGCGTCAGATGGCGAACCTGAAACTGACGATAAGATTCTAAATCTTTGACCACCACCTTTAAGACAAAATCACAATCCCCCACCATCAAATAGCATTCTTGTACTTCGTCCACCAGTCGAATGCTTTCGGCAAAGTGATTAACCGCATCTTCAGTCTGGGTTTTTAACCACACTCGCACAAATAAAGTCAGTCCGCAGTCTAATTTTTCGGCAGACAGTTTGGCAGAGTAGCCTGTGATGTAGCCGTGTTCTTCTAAAAGCTTGACCCGCCTTAGGCAAGGGGAGGGGGAGAGTTTGACCTGCTCGGCAAGTTCGTTGTTACTGATGCTGCTGTCGTGCTGTAAGATGTCCAAAATCCGCCTGTCGGTCTGGTCAAGGGTTAAAGTGTAAGATGTGCTAGGCATTGGTAATTCCTTGAAATTTTCTGCTAAAAAATTTAATAATAATAAAATTTTCTGCCAAAATATAACACAAATCACCCAAAAAAAGCAATTTAATGGCGTGATTTTTAGGATAAAATTTTCATCAATTTTTAAGGATAGTGTGGTTTAATCAGTCGCCAAACCACCCATTTGACAAGATTTGATGAGATTTGCCAATGAATAGCCCATTAAACAGCCCTGCCTATACCGACTTTGCTGTCATCTGTGATGAAAAAGCCGAGTTTTATCGTGGCGTTAAAGAAGCTCTGCCTGTGATGCTTGGCTTTATCCCCTTTGCGATGGTTTTGGGAGCGTCTGCGGTGGAAGCAGGCTTTAAATGGTATGAGCTGGGACTATTGACCACCACCAATCTGGCGGGCGGCTCGGAGTTTACGGTGGTCAGCTTATGGGATAACCCTTTGAATATTGGGCTGATTGTCTTAATGGCGACTTTGGTGAACAGTCGTCATATCATTATGGGGGCGAATTTTTCTTTATTATTAAAGGATATGCCACGCAAAAAGGCATTGGCACTGCTTTATGTAATGGTCGATGAGACTTGGGCAATGGCGGTCAGCGACGCCAAAAAACACAATCGCACTCGTCTTAATGTCCCTTATTATCTGGGTGTGGCTCTTATTTTGTGCAGCACTTGGGCGGTGTTTACGACTTTGGGGGCGTATCTTGGACCGATGATTGGCGATTTGAAAGCGTATGGGCTGGATATGGCGTTTACAGCGGTGTTTTTGGTGCTGTTAAAGGGAATGTGGAGCTCTGCCCGCCGTGCGATTCCTTGGGTGGTGAGCCTGTTTGTGGCAGGGGTTTTGTATCACACCGTAGGCGGTGCGTGGTATGTGGCGGGCGGCACATTGGCAGGTGTGCTGTGTGCGTTCATCACCGAGCGTGGCTAGGCGGGAGAGTGTGATGGAATTACAGGTATTTTTGACGATTGTGGCGTTGGCGTTTAGTACTTATATGACACGCATTGTCGGTTATTTGGCGTTTAGTAACAGACAGCTTAGTCCCTATGCCACACGGGTAATGCAAGCAGTACCTGGTTGTGTGCTGATTGCGGTCATCGCTCCCGTCATCGTCTCTGGCAGTATCGCCAATATGGTGGCAGTGGGCATTACCTGCCTTGTGATGCTAAAATTCTCGCTACTGCCCACCGTATTGGTCGCCATTGTGATAACAGGTGGGCTAAGACAAATGGGGTTTTAGGCGGTCTATACCAACCAAGTTCAAAATACGATACTTGATTAGTGGGGCAAATGGCGATTTGCCCTATTTCTATTGGGCGAAAAAATTTGCCCCGACGATACAATGGCTGATCTGTACCAATTTTGCAGTTCTCTGGCATAATTATGCCAAACAACTTTAAAATTATCACAAAATTGCTTTTAAAAATTGGTTTTAGAAGTAAGGTGCGTCATACGCACCATTCAAAAACTTAAGTCCAAAACGGTGCGTTGTACGCATCTTACGCTTGTTATAAAACTTTAAAATAATACACAATTTTGCCACTCGTAGGGGAGAATAATATTTGCCCGTATAAATTTTTTTTATATATACTTCATTTAATTCAAACTCCAACAACTTTTGTAGGGCGATGGCAATACACCCTTTGGAAAAATTGGCTGTGGGCGAATTACCATTCGCCTTACACGCTAACTGTTTGGTTTTGGAGTGAATTTGCCATAAAATTATAAGCCACCCAATTTAAAACAAATCCCATAAATGGCAACAATCACGCAAGATGACTGTGCTAGATTATTATTATCTTAAAAATAAAAAGGAAAAATAATGACAAATCCAGTCCAAACCACGCCATTTGACCGTACGCTGCCTACCGACCCTTTTGCCGATTATCGCCTACCGATTAGGGTAGAATACCACACTAACATCAAGGATTTACATCGCTTTATGACCACCAATAAATCGTGGTGGCTGATTGTGTTTTGTGGCTTGATTGGTGGCAGTATGGCAGGCGGTGCAAGCGGCTTTATGAGTACTTGGCTTGTGATTGCTCTGGTGGGGATAATTGTCTATGGCGGACTGTTGGCGATATTGTCATTTTGGTGTCGTCCGTCCGTGCTTGTCATTGATGATAAGGGCATAAGCGATACCACCAATGGCAAAACTCGTCATTGGGCGTGGTCAAAAATCGCCAAGCTCAATCTGTCCAAAGATTTTTTGAGTATGCAAATGGGTGGTTGGTACGCCATCATTCCAATTCGTCAAATCGGTGATGATAAGGCGGTTGTTATTTATCGCGTGGTTAAGGAGCGAATGAATAGGCAGTTTTAGGTGGGTTAATTTGCCTTGATTGGGTTAAGTTGAGTGAATTTTAAGTCAAAGGCAATGTCTTAAAAGGGGTTAAAAAGCTGGGGCAATGCCAAACCGATTTATGCCTTTATTTCCTTGCCTAAACATCAACCCTAAAAATATCAACGAACCAACAACGGGAATAAAATTCAGTGCAAACCAATAATCCGATAAATCACTGTCGTGTAATCTGCGACTACTAACCGATAATTTGGCTAAGGTTAGAAGTGTTAATAAGGCAAGCAGTATCACATCATTTAAGATAATATCTAATTGCAAATATTCCAAGATAAAAACCACGCCAATGAACAACGCCCAATAAAAAATCAAAAAGCTAAAAAACTCCAGTCGGCTTGCTCTATTTTCATAATTATAAAAATTATCAAATAGAGCGGATTTTAGACTGAGTATGATTTTTTTTGGAAAAGTCAATGGTGTTTTCATGTCAGTCATTCCCTAGGTTAGCATCACACCAATCAATCACACCGCCACCCAGACAAGTCTCGCCATCATACAGCACCACCGATTGTCCAAGCGTTACCGCCCGTTGTGGCTCGTCAAAGACCACACGGATTTTATCATTTTCCACAAACACGGTACAGGCTTGGTCGGGCTGGCGGTAGCGGGTTTTGGCAACAAGTTTTTGACCGTTTTGGGGCGGAGCGGTTACCCAGTCCAATTTATAGGCGGTAAGTTCATTGCTCATCAAATAAGGGTGATTGTGTCCTTGCCCGACAATGAGACGATTATTGGTTAAATCTTTGTGCAAGACAAACCACGGCTCATCAGGGCGGTTTTTGACCCCACCAATGCCAATCCCGCCCCGTTGCCCAATCGTGTAATACATCAAACCATCGTGTGTGCCAAGTTTGACCCCGTCATCACTATAAATATCCCCCTTTTGGGCGGGCAGATAGGTCTGTAAAAAGTCCTTAAACTTTCGCTCGCCAATAAAACAAATGCCTGTTGAGTCCTTTTTCTTGGCGGTTGCTAAGCCATATTTCTCGGCAATGGCTCTCACAGCAGGTTTTTCAAGCTCGCCCACTGGAAATAAGGTTTTGGCGATTTTGTCGCCCCCAACGGCATAGAGAAAGTAGCTTTGGTCTTTGTTATCATCAAGCCCACGCAGCAGCCTCGCTTTGCCGTCAATATTTTTCCCACGCCGTACATAATGCCCTGTGGCGATAAAATCCGCTCCCAAGCCAAATTGGGGGCTTGTAGCATAGTCCAAAAAGGCTTTGAATTTGACTTCTTTGTTGCACAAAATGTCAGGATTGGGCGTGCGTCCTGCACGGTATTCGTCCAAAAAATGCTCAAAAACATTGTCCCAATATTCGGCACTAAAATTGGCAGTGTGCAATTTTATACCCAATTTGTCCGCCACCGCCTGTGCGTCCGCCAAATCTT
>JAUNDZ010000030.1 GCA_030525825.1 Moraxella sp. | reverse complement strand
CGTCTTTTTGGTTATAAAGCTCGCTATGACGGTGTGAGAAAGTACCACGACCCACATCCTCACCTGTGATACGCACAAGCAGACCCTCATCAACCAATGACGCATATGCCAAGGTCTCTGCCGCACCCCAGTTAAGTGGCTCTTCGCCTGTCTGCATGGCTAGGCGTTGCTCGATGACTTTGGCAACTTGGCGTTGTAATTCAAAGCCCTCTGGCACTTTTGCCATCGCACGACCGTAAGACTTTAATTTTTCGATATCAACGCCCGTCTCCCAGTCGTCTTCTAGCTTATGACCGACATAAGGCGACCAATCGACGAACAGGCTGGTGTCTGGCTCTTTGGCAAGACCTTGTGCCACATCTTGACCGTTGTCTAGTGCCACACGGTAGTTATCTTCGATTTGGGTGCTTTCGTCTTTGGTGATGACACCTTCTTGTACCAATTTATCTGCATACTGCGTGCGAGTGGTTGGCAGTTTTTTGATGATTTGATACATGAGTGGTTGGGTTGCTGACGGCTCATCCGACTCGTTATGACCATTACGGCGGTAGCAGACGATGTCAAGTACGATATCACGACCAAACTCATTACGATAATCCACCAGTAGCTGAGATGCAAACACCACCGCCTCT
Source organism: Moraxella sp. (assembly GCA_030525825.1). Lineage (GTDB taxonomy): Bacteria > Pseudomonadota > Gammaproteobacteria > Pseudomonadales > Moraxellaceae > Moraxella. The sequence continues at coordinate 19,948 of JAUNDZ010000030.1, read as the reverse complement.
GGGTCGTCGCCATTGACATGTAGGATTGGGGCATGAACCATCTTCGCCACATCAGTACAATACTCGGTTGAGCGGGCATCTTCTGGGCGAGATGTGGTAAAGCCAACTTGGTTGTTAATCACGATGTGCAAAGTACCGCCTGTCTTATAGGCACGGGTTTGCGACATCTGGAAAGTTTCTTGGTTCACGCCTTGACCTGCAAAGGCAGCATCGCCATGCACCACAATCGGCAGTACGGTCTTATTGTCAATCTCATAGCCGTATTTCTCAGAGCGGCGGGCTTGTCTTGCACGCACCGAGCCTAACATGACTGGCGAGACGATTTCTAGGTGCGATGGGTTGTACGCTAGGGCAAGGTGCAGCTCACCGCCTTTGGTGATGACATTCGAGCTAAAACCGTTGTGATACTTCACATCGCCTGAACCTGTGGTTGGCTGTACTTTACCGTCAAATTCATCAAACAGCACCGATGGGTTTTTACCCATGATGTTCACAAGTAGATTCAAGCGACCACGGTGAGCCATGCCGATGACCACTTCTTTGGCACCATAGCTACCCACACGCTGAATCATCTCGTGTACCGCTGGAATGAAGCTCTCGCCCCCTTCTAGACCAAAGCGTTTTACGCCCGTGTATTTACGAGCTAAGTATTTTTCAAGACCCTCGGCGGCGGTCAAGCGATCAAAGATTTCGAGTTTTTTGTCTTTATCAAAGCGGATATGACCTTGATTGGACTCGATGTAGTTTTCAAACCATTTTTTCTCGGTGGCGGTAAAGACATGCATGTACTCATAGCCGATGCTGCCACAATAGATGCGTTCGCAAATCTCGATGATTTCACGCAAAGTGGCTTCATTTTTGCCAATGCTCATCAAATTGGTCGGGAATACCGTATCCAAGTCGCTCTCGGAAAGACCATGATACGCCAAGGTCAAATCCTCAATCTCTGGGCGGTCTTGTAGGTTTAGCGGGTCAAGATTCGCCTTACGATGACCACGACGACGGTACGCAGAGATAAGCTGCTGAACTGCCATCTGTTTTGGGTCGCAGTCGCCCGAGCCTTGTGTTGCAGCCACAGGGCGAGCGTTGGTTTGGTTGCGAGCCAACAGTAGGTACTGCTCTTTGATGGCGTTATGCGGAGCGTCGCTGTCGCTGCGATAGTTGGCAAAATAGGCTTGCCACTCCTCGCCAACGCTGTCTTTATCCGTCAAATAATCCTCGTACAACGCCTCAATATACGCTGCACCGTCCGCTGCCAATTCGGTGTTTTGATATGCCACCGTATCTTTACTGTTTGTCATAATGTTCGCCATTTTTTGGTGAATTTTAGGATAAAATATCATCAATAATTGAACAAATTGTCTAAATATTGACCTAAATATCTACCTACGCGTCCTATGCTTTCAAATGAGACGCATATCAATTGTATAGTGTACGCCATTTAAGACAAGATAACAAGTTGGAATGTTTTTAAAAATGTGCATAGCCGTAAATTTTCGTAAAAAATCACCATAAATAGCCAACCTTGTTCACTTTTTATAATGAATGTTGCCCATTTTATCACATTGCCTGCTTTTTTCATCCAAGGCGTATATTTCGCCCTGCTCTCTTGTCATATTTTCAAAGCAAAAGGTCTTATCTTTATGATAAGACCTTCAAAGCATTCCAATCGGCGATTAGCCTGCCGCATCAAGCAGCATGTTGCGGATATGACCGATGGCTTTGGTTGGGTTTAGACCCTTAGGACATACCGAAACGCAGTTCATGATGCCACGGCAACGGAACAAGCTGAACGGGTCGTCAAGACGAGCCAAACGAGCTTGGGTGTCGCTATCACGGCTGTCGATGATGAAACGGTAGCCGTTTAGTAGTGCTGATGGACCTAAGAACTTATCAGGGTTCCACCAGAATGATGGGCAAGAAGTAGAACAGCATGCACACAAAATGCACTCGTACAGACCATTTAGCTTCTCACGGTCTTCTGGCGACTGCAAACGCTCTTTTGGTGGTGCAGGTTGGCTGTTGATTAGGTATGGGTGTACTTTTTCGTACTGGGCGTAGAATTGGTTCATGTCCACGACCAAATCTTTAATCACAGGCAAGCCGGGTAACGGGCGTATGACAATCTTATTGGGCAAGGTGTTCATGTTAATCAAACACGCCAAGCCGTTTTTGCCATTGATGTTGACGCCATCAGAGCCACAGATGCCCTCACGGCAGCTGCGGCGGAAAGTCAATGTCTCATCCATCTTTTTTAGACGAAGTAGCACATCTAAAAGCATACGATCAGATTCCAACAGCTCAATCTCGTATGTCTGCATATAAGGGGCATTGTCTTTATCTGGGTCGTAGCGATAAATCTCTACAATGCGGGTGCCTCGACTCATGGTCCTTCTCCACAAAATATGTTTGATGATGGTTGGGATAATGGCACGGTGTTGTGCTTATGGGCTGTTATCCCAACTCATCTAAGCTATAAAAAACGAAATTAGAAAGTACGAACGCGTGGTTCACAGTAGTCCACAGTCAGTGGCTTTTTGCGAACTGGTTTATAAACCACACGGTTGCCTTCTGAATACCACAGCGTGTGCTTCATCCACTCGTGGTCGTTACGACCTAGCGGTGCATAATCATCATCAGCAGGACGCTCATAATCCAGTACGCTGTGGGCACCACGGCACTCATGACGAAGGGCGGCTGACAGCATGGTTGCCTTAGCCACTTCGTATAGGTTTGCCACTTCTAGTGCTTCGATACGAGCGGTATTAAAGACGGCTGATTTGTCTTTTAGGTGGATTTGCTCAATCTTAGGAGCCAATGCCAAAATCTTCTCAACACCTTCGTCCATCAGGGCTTGGGTACGGAATACACCTGCATGAGACTGCATGATGTTACGGATTTCGTCAGCGACTTCTTGGGCGTTATAGCCTTCGGTTGAGTTTTGTAGCTTATCAAGGCGAGCTTGGGTAAAGTCTAGCACTCGTGGGTCTAGTGGCTTGTAGCTGCGGTCAGACTTAGCAAACTCATCTAGGATGTGCTGACCTGCTGCACGACCGAATACCACAAGGTCAAGCAGAGAGTTGGTGCCTAGGCGGTTCGCTCCGTGTACAGACACACACGCACATTCGCCGATGGCGTATAGACCTTTGATGACACGACCTTCGGTGTATAGACCTTGCTCGTCCACATGACCGTCCAACACAGGCACAGTAACCTGACCATGAATGTTGGTTGGGATACCACCCATCATGTAGTGAATGGTCGGTACAACAGGCACGGCTTCTTTGGCGATGTCCACATTAGCAAAGTTATGGCTAATCTCAAATACCGATGGCAAACGCTTCATCAGGGTGTCTAGACCCAAATGCGTCATGTCCATCAAAATGTAGTCGCCATTAGGACCACAGCCGCGACCTTCTTTGATTTCTTGGTCCATCGAACGAGAAACGAAATCTCGTGGGGCTAGGTCTTTTAGGGTTGGGGCATAACGCTCCATGAACGGCTCGCCATGTTTGTTACGAAGGATAGCACCTTCACCACGACAGCCTTCGGTCAGAAGTACGCCAGCACCTGCCACGCCCGTTGGGTGGAATTGCCAGAACTCCATGTCTTGTAGTGGAATGCCTGCACGCACTGCCATACCCAAACCATCGCCTGTGTTGATGTAGGCGTTGGTTGATGCACGGAAAATACGACCAGCACCGCCTGTCGCTAGTACGGTAGTTTGAGCTTGAAAGACGCTGATGTTACCTGTTTCTTGGTCAAGGGCGATGACGCCGTTGATGTTGCCGTCTGCATCTTTAATCAAATCAAGAGCAATCCACTCCACAAAAAACTGCGTACCCTTCTCCAAGTTCTTTTGGTACAGCGTGTGCAGTAGAGCATGACCTGTACGGTCAGCAGCAGCACAGGCACGAGGTACGGCTTTTTCACCGTAGTTGGCAGAGTGTCCACCAAAGGGACGCTGATAAATCGTACCGTCTGCGTTACGGTCAAAAGGCATGCCCATGTGTTCTAGTTCATAGACGACTTTTGGTGCTTCACGGCACATGTATTCGATGGCGTCTTGGTCGCCTAGCCAGTCAGAACCTTTGACGGTGTCATAAAAGTGAAAGTGCCAGTTGTCGTTGCTCATGTTACCCAAAGATGCACCGATACCGCCTTGTGCAGCAACGGTGTGCGAACGAGTTGGGAAAACTTTGGTCAATACCGCAACTTTCATGCCGCCTTCAACCAGCTGCAATGATGCACGCATACCAGAACCACCACCACCAACGATGACTGCATCAAAGTTGAGTGTTGGGATGTTATTAATTGTATTATCTTGTGCTGATGCCATGTTAATTCCTAAAATGTTATCAATGTATCAGTGGATGACTGGCAAATTACCAAAAAATCATCACGCCCCAGAACAGGTAAACCAAAACAGCCACAATTACTGCTGCTTGTAGTACCAAACGCAGACCTGATGACTTAACATAGTCAGTAAATACCGTCCACATACCCACCCATGCGTGGAATACCAGCGACAAAATCGCCACCAAGCTAAACAGCTTCATCGGCAGACTTGTCATAAAACCATGCCAAGCGGTGTAATCAACTTGGTTGAAAAGGAAAAATCCCACAACCACCACAGCATAAACGGCAAGTACAACCGCACTAATGCGTTGCAAAATCCAATCACGAGAACCTGAACCAGTCAGACCTGTTGCACTTTTAATACCTGAATTATTTCTAGCCATTAGAACATCACCCATACAAACGAAGCCACAATCAAGATTGCCGCAATCACAAAACTGATGATGGCAGCGGTCTTCCCAGACTTAAATTCTTCATTCATGCCAAGGTCAGCAAGCAAGTGCTTAACACCCATCACAAAGTGGTAAGCGGTCGCTGCGACAAAAACCCATGCCACAAAACGAACAAACACATTATCAAACACCGAAGCAAAACCTTCAGGTGATGACAATGATGTTTGTAGGGTGCATAGCATCACAGGAACAAGTAAAAACAGCACAATGCCAGAAACACGGTGCAAAATAGAAGCCATGGCAATCGGTGATTTTGAGTTCACCGCAATCACTTGGCTAAGAGGTAAGTTAATCGGTCGGTTGCTTTTCACAGCGGGCATCCTTATCTAATTTACGCCGCAATGGGCAAGGAGAGCTGGCTGACGGGGTGCATCATCTTTAGGGCATAAGATTTGTATTATTTAGTTCAATAAAATTGGTTTAACAAAATTAATCCCACAAAATTGATTAACCTTGCTTTGATTAACTTTGTTATGAGCCAGACAAGTCAAGCAAATTTCAACAAAACTAAATAAAACAAAACGATGCACGGCTAAAAATCAAAACGCCACACAGCGAACACCATAAAAAATACACTTTTATAAGATGGATTCATCTGAGATTTGGTCATCTGATTGGCACAAGCCTTGATACCAAAAGCCTTGCGATGCAAGTGATTATCATTTATAAAAGCAGGTTGGTAAATATTGAAATTATAAAACGCTTGATAAAATTTTACAAATAAATTTAGCCATTTTTGTCAAAAATGTAGCAATTTTTTGTAACTAATAAAAAACAATCGCAACACCGCAGCCAAACTCATCAAAGATTGTTATCATCTTAACTTTAAATTAACAGCCTGTTAAGCCCAAATTGTCAAATCAGCTTGGTTCGATAATTTTTGAAAAATCAGACAATCATTAAGCCATCAAAGCACGCAACCGACCATCAATATTGTTACAAATAATGTCGAAAGGATAAAACCACTTGTCAAAGCCATCAATTCTCCCTACAATCGTAGGTGTGCTTTTTAGTACAAGTGTTCCAAAAGTTTTAATCATCATCAAAAATCACCAAAAAATCATCAAAATGCGTCCGAATGGCGATGCCAAATTGAACAAAATTGCTTGATTTTTCCGATTAAGTCTTGTAAGTTGTGTAAAGTTTTTGTATCATCATCACATCGATTGGGCGTGTGTTTTTAAAAATCTACACACACAAAAGTTAAACAAGGATGTCGCATCTTGCGATTAAACGAGTTAACGAAGATGCGATTCAACTCGTCAGCTCTCATCAGGTATGATGAAGTTAGGACGCTAACAACCAAAGAGGTTTATTATGTCAAAAGAAGTGAAATTAGTCGTCGATGGCACAGAATATGAGATGCCAGTATTGGACTCAACGCTAGGTCGCCCTGTATTGGACATCAGTGCGGTCAATAAAGCAGGTTTTTGGACTTATGACCCAGGCTTTATGGCAACTGCTCCAGTTGAATCTAAGCTGACCTACATCGATGGCGACAAAGGCGAGCTGCTGCACCGTGGCTATGCCATTGACGAGCTGGCGGACAATGCCGACTACCTAGAAGTCTGCTACGCCCTACTATATGGCGACCTACCAAATGCTGAGCAAAAAGACGAGTTCTACGCACGCATTTCTAGCAAAATGGCAGTACATGACCAACTGCGTAAGTTCTTTGAAGGCTTCCGCCGTGATGCTCACCCAATGGCGATTATGATTGGTGTGGTCGGTGCTTTGTCTGCATTCTATCACAACCACCTAGACATCTCTGATGCTGAGCATCGTGATGAGACAGCGGTGGACTTGATTGCAAAAGTACCAACTTTGGCAGCGATGAGCTACAAATACTCTATCGGCGAACCATTCCTATATCCACGCAAAGATTTCAGCTATGCTGAAAACTTCCTATACATGATGTTTGCCACCCCTGGTGATGTGAACTATCAGCCAAACCCTGTACTGGTTGATGCGATGGACAAGATTTTCACCTTGCACGCTGACCACGAGCAAAATGCTTCAACTTCTACCGTGCGTCTGGCAGGCTCAACAGGTGCCAACCCTTATGCGTGTATCGCATCAGGCATCGCTGCCCTATGGGGACCATCACACGGTGGTGCCAACGAAGCGGTATTAACCATGCTAGATGAAATCGGCAGCATCGAGAATGTTGCTCCGTTTATGGAAAAGGTTAAGACCAAAGAAGCTAAGCTCATGGGCTTTGGTCACCGTGTTTATAAGAACTTTGACCCACGAGCCAAAGTCATGAAAGAGACTTGTGATGCGGTATTGGGTGCTTTGGGCGTGAATGACCCGAAGCTACAACTGGCGATGGAACTAGAAAAAATCGCTCTGTCTGACCCATACTTCATCGAGCGTAAGCTGTATCCGAATGTGGACTTCTACTCTGGCATTATCCTAAAAGCCATCGGTATCCCAACTTCAATGTTTACCGTGATTTTCGCCCTAGCTCGTACCGCAGGTTGGATTGCACACTGGACAGAGATGCACTCAGAACCGTTCAAAATCGGTCGCCCACGCCAACGCTACACTGGCGAGACGCACCGTGCCTTTGTTAAGGTTGAAGACCGCAAGTAATTGTGAGTTTAATAAAAAATCCCCTAAATTTAGGGGATTTTTTATTGCTTGATTAGCAGGTATGACTACCAAGCCTTGAATACTGGATAAAAATAAGCCATCAATGACGGCTTTTTTTGTTTTTGATAATCGGATTATAAACCCGCCTGCTTTAATAACGCCCCCAGACTGCCCATTTTATCGGACTTATCTTGAGATTTGACTGGTTTATCTTTGGCGGTCTTGCGGGCGGTCTTTGGCTTATCCGCACGCTCGTGCTTTATCTTATCTTGGTTTAGCCTGTCTTGACTTGCTGTATCTTTGTCCTGCTTGGCTGATTGTTCGGACTTCATGCTAAAACCAATTCGCCCACGAGCTTCATCCACCGAGATGACTCGCACACTCACGATGTCTTGGGGTTTGACGACATCGGCAGGATTCTCCACAAAACCATCAGACAGCTCAGAGATATGCACCAGACCATCTTGATGTACGCCCACATCGACAAAGCAGCCAAAGGCGGTAACATTAGTAACCACCCCTTCTAGCACCATGCCGACCGCCAAATCTTTGATAGAATTGACATCATCACGGAATTTGGCAGTTTTAAACTCACCCCTTGGGTCGTGTGCAGGCTTGGCAAGCTCATTAAGCACCGTGGCAAGCTGACTAAAATTATCCGTGCTGTCATTTAATGACTTGGCAAGCGTCTCATTACCCAGCACTTCTGATAATGATTTATCCGCCTTACGCAAAATCTCATACACCAGCCCATAGCTCTCAGGGTGTACGCCTGTGGCATCGAGCGGCTCGCTGCCGTCTTTGATGCGTAAAAATCCTGCCGCCTGCTCAAAGGTCTTCACCCCTAGGCGTGGCACAGCTTTTAGCTCTTCACGATTCTTAAAGGCACCATTGGCACGGCGATAATCGACAATCTGCTGAGCGACATTTTTATTAAGACCTGCGATGTGTGCCAAGATAGCAGGGCTTGCGGTATTGACATCCACGCCCACCGCATTCACGCAGTCTTCGGTAACTTTATCAAGGCTAGATTCAAGCTCGGCTTGGTTCACATCGTGTTGATACTGCCCCACGCCGATGGCTTTTGGCTCTACCTTGACCAGCTCTGACAAGGGGTCTTGCAGTCGTCTGGCAATGGAGACCGCCCCACGCACCGACACATCTAGGTCAGGCAGCTCGGCAAATGCCAGCTCGCTTGCAGAATACACCGACGCCCCTGCTTCTGAGATGACCACTGCGGTGGCATCAAGCTGCTTTTGCTCAATCACTTCTTTAATGAGCGTTTCGCTCTCACGGCTGGCGGTGCCATTGCCGATGGCGACCAATGCCACACCATGATTTTGTATGAGCTTGGCAATCTTGTCTTTGGCTTCATCAACTTTATGATAAGGCTCAAACGGATACACCGTCTCGGTCGCCAGCACATCGCCTGTGGCATCAATGACTGCCATCTTCACCCCATGACGAATGCCAGGGTCCACGCCCAAGATGATCTTGCGACCAGCGGGGGCGGTCATGAGCAGGTGTTTTAGGTTCTCGGCAAACACATCAATGGCGTCCGTTTCTGCCGCCACACGGCGTTCGGTCAATAGACGATGCTCAATCTGAGCTCGCCATTTGGCATGCCACAGCTTCTCGGCAGTCTGTGCCAAAAACGCTCCGTTGCCTGCTGTCTCATTGACACCAAAATGCGTCTTAATCTGCTCAATAAACGGCTCATCTTCGCCGTCCACATGCAGCACCAATACATTTTTTTGACGACCACGCAGCATGGCAAGTAGGCGATGATTGGACAGCTTGGCAAAAGGCTCACTGTGTTCAAAGTAGTCTTTGAATTTCTCGCCCGCCTCTCTTTTTTCTTCACCGATAAGCTCTGAGCGAATGCTAGCGGTCTTATTAAAGCCGACACGCACCGCATCAAGCAAATCCAAATCCTGTGCCCAAATATCCAAGATAATCGCCTGCACGCCTGCCAGCTGCTTATCCAGCTCCCCAAAATCCGCTTCAAAGCTCTCGCCCGTCTCATCGATCAAGGCGTCAGGGCAGCTAAATCCAGCCAATGCGTCAGCAGGATTTGCCCCTACCAAGACAGCCTGTGCAATGGGTTCAAGCCCAGCCAACTTAGCACGAGCCGCCACCGAACGACGGCGTGGTCGATACGGCTGATAAATCTCTTCTAATTCTAGCTTGGTGGCAGCCGCTTCGATGCGTGCGGTCAGCTCGGCAGTCAGGGCGTTTTGAGCGGTCAAAAGCTCCATGATTTTTAGGCGTCGCTCCGCCAAATCTCGCTCACTAACCAAGCCTTTTTCTAATAGACGCAGCACCGCATCATCCAGACCGCCCGTCTGCTCTTTACGATAACGAGCGATGAATGGCACGCTTGCCCCATCATCAAAAAGCTCGGCAAAAGATGCCACCTGCGTCGCCTTGATGCCATGCTCTTTGGCGAGTTTGTCATAGATGGCTTTATGGTTGATGGCGGTTGAAATTGGGTCTGTCATAAGCAAATTCTTTAAAATAAAACCAAAAATAGCTCCATTTTATCACAGTATCTTTGTCTTATCATCCCAAAAACCGCAAAATCAGTCTTGGCGTGATATCTTGACCAATTTGGGTGAAAAATTGTTATTGTTTGCAAATTTTGCTTTATTCGTGGCGTGGGCGTGGTATGATAGGTCATCAGTGCAAGTTTTTGCCAAAAAATTTGCCAAAGTCGCCAAAAACTTGTTACATTTTTTTGTGCAATGTTGTACACTAAACACTATAATCACAAATTGGCACGCCCTAAGGATAAGACATGACAGAATTGAACGAAAACATCGCCCATCGCATCTTGGTTGTTGATGATGATGTTCGCTTACGCACGCTGTTGCAGCGTTTTTTAGAAGATGATGGCTTTGTGGTGCGTGTGGCACATGATGGCAAGCAGATGGATAAGCTCATCTCTCGTGAGATTTTCTCGCTCATCGTACTCGATTTGATGCTGCCTGACGAAGACGGCATCAGCATCTGTAAGCGTCTGCGTGCCGAAAATTCAGACATCCCCATCATCATGCTCACCGCCAAAGGCTCAGATGCCGACCGCATCGCAGGGCTAGAAGCAGGTGCGGACGACTACCTACCTAAGCCGTTTAACCCAAAAGAGCTACTGGCTCGCATCAAGGCAGTGCTACGCCGTCAAAACCGTGAGCTGCCAGGGGCTCCAAGTCAGCAGATGGAAGTGGTGGATTTCGGTCCTTGGACGCTGGATTTATCGACCCGCACCTTAAAACGAGACGGCAATGTCGTAACCCTAACCACAGGCGAATTTAGCGTGCTAAAAGCCCTAGTTCAGCACCCAAGAGAGCCTTTGACGCGTGATAAGCTCATGAATCTGGCTCGTGGTCGTGAATGGGGTGCGATGGAGCGTTCTATCGATGTGCAGGTGTCTCGCTTGCGTCGCCTGATTGAAGACAATCCATCACAGGCTCGCTACATTCAGACCGTCTGGGGCGTGGGCTATGTGTTCGTGCCAGATGGGGCGGAAGGTTAATTATTCATCACAAAAAAGCAGGTTTTGATGCCTGCTTTTTATTTTTCATAAAGTATATACTTGGTTTGCGTTCTACTTCAACCTATTTTTATCATTTTATGGACAAATATCCACTTCAACAAATACCAACACTTCACAAGTTTGGCGATGACGACCATTTATTATTCGCCCAAGTGCTCAATAATGAACAGGTCATGGCAAATGTTACAGGCTCTGCCATCAGTGAAGATGACATACAAGACGCTTGGAATAATCGGGTAAGAATTATCAACAGGCAATGCGAACTGTTTGGATACTATAAAATCATGGTAGATGCCCATTATGCAGGCTATGTTAAAATCATTCCAAATGACGATATTTTTACCAAACCTTGTATTGAAATTGGCTATTTTTTATTGCCAGAGTTTTGGGGCAAGGGAATTGGTTTTATGGTGGGCAGACAGCTGGTCAAACTAGCAAAATCACAAAACCTGCCCATCATCGCAACCGTCAATCGTAAAAAATACGATATCCAAAAAGCTATTAACCAAGCTTAAGTTTTATTTTCACAACAATATCGAGCTTGATGAGCAAATAGGCGAGCTGTGGCTACTTGATACAGCATCCATCCAACATACTACAGAGCGGTTGTAAGACATGGGAGTCAGCATGATACCGCTCATCATCTTACAATTTTAACTACCTTATCTGACAACCGAAAGTAAATACAAAGCACCTACTGCCGTTTTTGCAATAGATACACCCCTACTGCCGCACTGATGATGATGGGCAAGAGTGCCATGATAAAAGGTGGTAAATTGGCGGCTAAAGCAACAAAGCCTGTCAAATCCGTCAGATAGCTAAATAGCAGCCCCGTCAACAACGCCATCACGATACGCAACCCCAGACCCTGCGACCGCAGCGAACCAAAGACAAAAGACGACGCCACCAGCACTAAGGATAATACCGCAAATGGCGAGAGCAGTTTTTGCCAAAATTTAAGTTCATGGCGAGCAGACGACACCCCTTGGTGCTTCATCAGCTGCCTGTGTGCATATAGGTCGGTCAATGACATGTCTTCAGGCTCACGAGTCAGCAGATGTACATCGGTCGGAGCGATGGGCAGGGTCAGCTGCCGCTTATCATCATGCTGCTGCTTGACGCCGCTTTGGTCAATATCCACCACATCGACATCATGCATCGTCCAAGCATAGCGGGTATCTGCTCGCCCATCGTAGCTGCCTGATGCGGCACGCATGGCGACAGTCAGATTGCTGTTGTTATCCAGCGTGTATCGCTTGGTCTCGCCAAGCCTGCCTTCGCTGTCGGCATAGCTGATATAAACGATGTCTTGCCCTGTGTCATGTTCATTGACCGACCAGTAGCCATTGACCGAGACCAGCTTGGTCTGGGCATCATGGGCGGCTATGGCATCGGCTTTTTGATTGGTGATGGGCAGAACAAACTGATTGACCGCCAAAGAAATCACCACAAAGATACTCGCAGGCAGCATTGCCCAGCTGATGATGCGGTATTTGCTCACGCCTGCCGCCTGCATACTCACCAGCTCACTATTACCCGCCAACAGCCCAAGCCCAATCACTGCCCCCAAGAGTGCCCCAGTGGGGATGAACTGCACCAAAAAATAAGGCGAGCGGTACAAAATAAAAGTCAATGCGTCTTTTAGTGTATAAGTATCGCTGATGTTTTCAAGCTCGCCCAAATAGGCAAACACCAACTGCAACAGCCACAGTCCGACCACCGCTCCCATCATCGCAAACAGGGCAGCACGAATCACATAGCGTGCTAAGATATGAGACTTCATGTTCGCACCCCCCGTCCTAGACGCAGTCTTGCCATCGTACGTTCATGATAATTGATGTACAAAGCCACCAAAAACAGCATCACAAGCACCGCAGGATAAGCCCAGTCGCCCACCTTGCCTTTGGCGATGCTTTCTTTTAAAGAAATCAAAATCAGCACATTCGCCACAAAAATAAAAATCGCAGGAATCAGTTTTAGCCATCGCCCTTGTCGTGGTCGCACCTGTGCCAAAGGTGGGGCAAGCATGGCAGCAATGATGATAAGCCACGGCAGGCTTAGTCGATAGCCAAGCTCGGCATGAATCTCGCTGCTACTTGGGTTTGGGGTTGGTTTATTGAGATTGGCTAGCAGCTCTGGCGTACCCCACCCTTCGATTTTCATGGGTTTTAGGTCGTCTGTCTTACTGGCAACCAGACTGATGCGATAGCGTTCAAAGCCAACTTGGCTGTATTTTTTGCTGGTGGCATCGACTTCATAGCGTCGTCCTTGATGTAAATCTAGTCGCACCACGCCATCATCACTTTCTACCTGTGTGGCGGATTTGGCAAAGATGATGCTGTCTTTTTCGCTCAGCAGTTTGGTGGGAATCTGCTTGGCTGCCGCTTCGGCTTTAGCGGCAGCATCTGTGTCTTGATGACTGATGTCGCTTAATGCGGTGGCGTCTGTGCTTTGGTTTTTTGCCATCTGGATGACGATGACATCTTTTAGGTATTCACGGTTTTCGCCAATATCGCCCACATACAGATGGTAATCGCCACTACTGATGAATTTTTTGGGTGTGATTAAGTCAAAGACTTCTAAGGCGGACTGCTCCTGCCAGATGTTCGTCGCCTTTGCCACGCCCCACGGCTTACCCCAAATGGTAATCGCCCCATGAATCAAAAATGCCATCGCCACCAAAGGCACAAGCAGTCTTGCCACCTGCCCACGACTAATGCCACTGGCATTTAATACCGCCATCTCATGGTCAGCATACAGCCGCCCAAACACGAGCATCAGCCCAATAAAAAAAGACAACGGAAAAATCAGCTCCAAAAAATACGGCAAATTATAACCAATCAAGGTAAACAGCACGCCAACATCCAACCCGCCTTCTGCCGCCATGCCAAAATAACGAATCAATCGCCCACCAAGCAACATCACCACCAAAAACCCCAATACTAGGGCGGTGGTTGTGGCGACTTCTCGTATCATGTAGTGGCGTAGAATCACAGCATTGTCCAATCAGCAAACTAACCCATCATTATATCAAAAAACCACACCAAAGATGAGCGATAATGCCGTGATTTTGTGATTTTTTGCCATAAAAAAGCAACGATTTATTTCACGCCAAATGCCATTTTGTGCCTGTCTGGTTTGATGACGATTATTTTGTGAATATCATTTCCATAATGTATGCTAAATATGCTAAACTAAGGCAGGTATGTTTTTAAAATACTGTCTTTTATAACCCATGTAACAAACGACATCAAAGAAGGATACATCATGTCATTAACACTACAAGTCAATCCAGAACTTAGCCTAAAAAAACCCACCAAAGCCAACCCGCTGCCACAGCTGGTATTTTTCGCTGACAGCGAAGGCAATGTCTTGGGTAATCACGACAGCGAACACGCCGAGCGTGCCAAAACCTTAATCAAAAAATCCGCCTTTAAAGGTGGACTTGGCGACACCGTTAGCGACTATGCCCTAGATGACAGCCGTGCAGGTGTCAGCGTGATTGGCGTGGGCAAAATTAACAAACTGGCAGGCAACATCCAAAAAGTGGGCGAAGCTACTTATAAAGCCATCAAAAACCACAAATCTGCCGCCATCGTCTGGGGCGATGTGATTTGCCAAAAGCATTTTACGCAGTTCGTGCTTAGCGTACTGAACGCAGGTTATCGCTTTGACCGTCATTTTAGCAAAAAATCAGACGCTGACCAGCTGACCGCCATCAACTTCATCAACAACAAAGACGCTGATGCCGACTACAAAGCCGCCCTTGACTTCGCCCAAGCGACTTTCATCGGTCAAAGCCTTGCTCGTGATGTGGCAAACGAAGCACCGAACTTCTTAACCCCAAGTGCCATCGCCAAAGAAGCCAAAAAACTTGCCAAAGAATACGGCGATAAAGTCGAAGTTACCATCTTAGGCGAAAAAGAAATCACCAAGCTGGGCATGGGCTGCTTTATGGCAGTATCACAAGGCTCCGAGCAAGAAGGCAAATTGGTCATCATCGAATACTTTGGCAAAACCAAAAAGACCAAAAAAGCCAAGCTATCCAATCCTGTTGCCCTAGTGGGTAAAGGCATCACCTTCGATACTGGTGGCATCTCATTAAAACCTGGTGCGAACATGGACGAGATGAAATTTGACATGGGTGGTGCAGCCGCCATGCTGGGCACGGCTAAGGCGGTATGCGAAGCAGGTTTGGAGCTTGATGTGGTAACCGTGCTTGCCTGTGCCGAGAATATGCCATCAGGCAACGCCACTCGCCCTGGCGACATCGTAACAGCGATGAACGGCACCAGCGTTGAAATCCTAAATACCGATGCCGAGGGTCGTCTGGTGCTGTGCGATGCTCTGTGCTATGTTCAAGACAACTACGAGCCACGCACCATCATTGATGCCGCCACCTTGACAGGGGCGTGTGTCATCGCACTCGGTGGCGTGCGTTCGGGCGTGTTTAGTAATGACGAAGACACGCTGTTTGCCCTAGAATCAGCAGGCGAATACGCAGGCGACTTGGTATGGCAAATGCCGCTGGATGATGCCTATGCCGCTCAACTTAAATCAAACTTCGCCGACCTACAAAACATCGGTGGTCGTGAAGGCGGCTCCATCACCGCAGCGTGCTTCTTAAAGCACTTCATCAAAGAAGGTCAAGCATGGGCTCATCTTGATATCGCAGGCACTGCATGGCTAGGCGGCAGCAATAAAGGGGCAACAGGTCGTCCTGTGCCAATGCTGATGCAATACCTAAAATCACAAGTTAGCTGATTAGCTTGATAACACCCAATCAAAAAATAAACGCTCCATGTGAGCGTTTATTTTTTAAGGATAAACCGCTTGGGGTCAGTGATGTTAAAAACTGCCCATCAGCTCGACAAATACTCGATTTTTGTCATAGCGGTATAAAGGGATACTGCTGTCGGTTTTTTGGTATTGCCATGTCAGGCGTGGCATAAAACCTTTGTACGATAATTTATCATGCCATAGGCTTAGCCCTGCACTGTATTCATCATTGACTTGGGTTTTGCCAAAAATCGGCATGGGAGCAAGGTAGCGTCTTTTGGCATAGCTAGCGTTGGCACTCACACCAAAGTCCTGCCACTGCTTAGCGATACTGCCTGACAATCCGTATCGCCGATACGAATCGTCCTTGTCTTGGGTTTTTACATAATTAAAATCCGCCCCCACACTCAGCCACGCTCCACCCAAAGCATCATATCGCTTACTAAAACTGGGCGAGATACTCACACTATGCCCATCGAGGTGCTTGCGAGTTTGATGGCGGTTTTTACTAATCTCCACTTGGGTTGAAAGCTGTCCATCATTGGTTGTTTTTATGTCCGCTCCGACACGCACACCCAGACTGTCCGAAAAATGTGCCAGCTTGTGATTGTCCCTATTCGCCCCTGCATAATAGGTGATTTCATGAAAAGGGGCAATGCTAAGACCGCCTTTATCATCGCGCATGCCCACACCAAGCGATGAGCGTGCCGTAACTTCATTATACTGCTTGGCATCACGGTACAGCTTACTGCGTATGCCCAATTCTGGTGTTACCGATACACCTTGCTCAAATAAAAATCGCTTTGAAATGCTGGCATGGGTCGCCAAGCCGTGTGCCGAGATGGGCTCGCTTGCCGTCCAACCACCACCCAAATCACGCTGTCTTGGGGCGTTGTTAATATTTTTATCAGCGATGATATTTCCACCAATACGAATGTTCGTCTTGGCGAGCTTTTCAATCGCTCTGACATAAGGGGTCATCTGCTCAGATAATACAGGGTCGTCTTTGATGAGATCGTGTGCTTCTTTATACTGACGATGAGCAAACAGGCTTTGGGCTAGGCGTGCTTTGAACAACTGATTATTCGGATAATCTTCAAGCAACTCTTGATATAAGGCAACGGCGGTGCGGTGGTCTTGGTGCTTGGTGGCGATGGTCGCTTTTGCCCAAGTGAGCATCGGTACTTCTATCAATGCTTGTGGCTGTGCCTCATAGATGGGCAGCAGTGCCTCTACGCCATCGGTCTGATGATACACCAATGCCGATAACATCGCTCGTGCCAAAAGCTCTGGCTGAGACAGCAGCATCTTTTTATCCACCGTTATCGCTTGTGCCTGTGGGACATCGATGGGCAGCTCTGGCTCGGCAGGCTTGGGGATTTCAAAAGGTTGGTCGGCTTGTCGCCTTCTGTCATCTTGGATTTGTTCATCAATCTGATTGGCATGAGCCTGCATGAGTGGCAAAAGCATGGCACCCACAAGCAGCGATAAGGACGCATTTTTTATAATAACTTGATGCATGATAATTTCTCATGGTTTTGTCAAATCACCAAATAAAACAAGGCTTAACCCAGTCATATGATGGATTAAGCCTACACTTTAGTCATACCTAAAACTTCATCTCCACCGCCAGCGTATAGTTACGACCTGATGCCCCATAGCGAGCGTGGCTTGTGCCTGTGTCTTGATTGACCGCATTGATGGACGACTGTCGCACGCTCTCCCATGTGCTGTATTTATAGTCCATCAGATTATACACGCCTGCTCTGATGGTGATGTTTTGGTGGGGCATGTAGTAGCCCGTCAAATCGTGCGTGTACCAGTGGCGAGAGCTTTTGCTGGGGACTGCCACCGCAATGTCGCTACCGTAATAGGTCGCCCCTGTCAGCTCATCAGGGTTTTTGGCTTTAGAATAAGTTAGGCTGTGGTTAAAGCCCCATTTGCCACTTGGGGCATCATAACCAATCCCTGCCACGATACGAGCAGGCTGTATGGCGTCCAAGATGGGGTCAGTGGTCAGCGTGTAGCCGTCATGAATGTGGCGGTCTTTGACTTTGACACGGTTATACGCCACATTAGAATACAGACCGTCTGGCAGTTTGTCATAGACTCCATTCCAGTCAATTTTGCCCAAGACATTGATGCCGTCTAAGGTGATGTTTTGGATATTATAATAATCGCTTAAGGTGTGCTGACCTCGTCTGTCGCCTCTAGCAATCAGGTCTTTATAATGGTTTTTAAAATAGCTCGTCTCAAGTGTCCCAAATCGCCCCTGCACGCCAATGCCAAACTCGTGGTTGGTGGATTTTTCGGGGCGTGGGGCGGTGCGGTTTTTGTAAGCTCTGTCAGCAATGTCGTTATCTTTGCCTGATGAGCCGACACGAATGCCATACATCTCATAAAACGCAGGCACTCTAAAGCCATTGGAGTAGCGATAAGACAAAGCGATGTTGTCCGTTGGGTGGACGGTCAGCCCAGCGTTGTATGACCAGTTTTTGTAGTCATCAACTGCCGTCCATTCATCATCGGTACTAAAGCGATGGCTGTCATGACGCACCCCAAGCCCCAAATCCACCCTATCGCCCAAAGCGATGTGGTCTCTTAGAGCAAAAAAGCTGTGTTTGCCTTTGATGATGCGTGGCTCGCAGTTACTGTTGTCGGCGTTGTCGTTGTTGCACGTTGTGCCGTATTGCATGGTTACAGGCACACGCTCATAGATGTAGGGCTTATCATAAGTACCGCTACCCTCTAGGCTGTTATAGCCACCAGAGGCATATTTAAAGGACAATGAGCCACGCTCTAGGGTGGATTTGACATCGCCTGCACCGATGAGTGCTTGTATGCGGTGGCGAGATTTGCCAACGCTTAAGTTTTTTTGTAGGTTTAGCGTGGCTTGTATGAGCTTTTCTTCGTATTTATTAAATTCACTGCCTGACCAAGACCACGGCTTATCAATACTTGCCTGACAGCGACTCATGCTTGGATAATCACTACAACGCTCCAAATACACCGTACTGTCCACGCCGATGGTTTGGTTATCTAAGCTAACAATGGCTTTATCAATCCAGCCTTGTTTATTGGGATTGGTAAACTGATACGACAGTCCCATGCGTTTTTTTAGATGCTCTTCATCAAAAAAGCGTGTGCGACTGTATCTTGCTCCATAGCGACCGCTGTTACCTTGACTAAACACAAGCCCTGACAGTGGATTATCCGCCACATCAGCGATACCAGAGTTACCGACAGCAAGTCCTGTCTCGGCATTGACCCCACCTTGTGCCAGTGTGTTTTTGCCGACATCGGCTTTGGTATAATAGGCAGGCAAGGTCATGTCTTGGATATTGTAGTGCTGTTTGGTATGCTCAAGCACTGCCCCAATGCGATGGGCGTTATTGATGTCATAGCCTGCCTTATAAAAGAGGGACTGGCTTTGATAATCCATCGGATTGGCATGCACTCTGTCAATGCCTGTGTAGTCTTTGGTGCTGGCGGTGCGTGTGGGGTAGCGGATTTTATCGGCTTGAGCTTGTTCTTTTTCACTTAAGGCAGGCGTGGGGCGAATGGGCATGACATCGCTATTGACACTGGCAAAGGGCAAAGGCGTACAGTCAAGCGTGGGGCAGTCCTCTTTGACCAGATAATAACTGCGACCATAGGTATCAGGCCTACGCAAATCGTAGCGGTCAAAATAGCCCTCAAGAGGCTGATAGGTATGCAGATGACCATCAATCGCTTTATGTCCTTTGGTTTCTTTGCCCTCTTTATGGGTATAAATGAGCAGGTTATCAAAATCACCCGCCTTAAACGCCCCAGCGATGGATTGTGTCCATTGGTCATTTTTACTGCTGTAGGCGGTTTTACTGTCCAGTCCCCAGTTTTTGCCGTCTTTGATGACATCAAAGGCATCTTTGGAAACGAAGCCGACCGCACCGCCTAACGCCCCAGAGCCGTACTCAGCCGAGCTTGAGCCTTTACTAAGCTCAATGCTTTTGATATTTTCGTACTCAATCTCGTTAATCGCTCCAGAGCCTGCCTCTGTACGGATTGAGCGGTAGGACTGGGCTTGAGACAGACCGTCCACCACGATGGCGACACGGTTTTTGTCCACGCCACGCATGGCATAGCCTGAAGTTGCCCCACGCCCTTGCTCAACCACGCTAATGCCGGGGTCATAGCGAGTCAAATCCCGAATGCCCAGCACCATCTCTTT
>JAUNDZ010000029.1 GCA_030525825.1 Moraxella sp. | reverse complement strand
GGCTGGCGACATATTTTAGATCGCTTGGGATATTACTCATAAAAAACTCCTAGCTTAGGTTGGGTTAAAGTTATTTTAATAAAATGGTTGGTTGATACCCTTTGGCACTTTCCGAGCCGTCAAATGGTA
The DNA here is from genome assembly GCA_030525825.1 of Moraxella sp. Lineage (GTDB taxonomy): Bacteria > Pseudomonadota > Gammaproteobacteria > Pseudomonadales > Moraxellaceae > Moraxella. The sequence continues at coordinate 22,959 of JAUNDZ010000029.1, read as the reverse complement.
CTACCACACCATCTTCATAAGTCACATACACTTGATATTTTACTGTGGTGTCAGGTTTGGCGGGATTAAGGGCGATAAAAGGAAAGGCGGTGTATTCGCCAGCTTCCATTCGTCCTTTATAAATGACCGTTTTAATATTGCCATCATTGCCTTTTTGGGTTTCATAAGTCCAATTTGGCATTGGATGAATGAATAATAATTTCACGCCATCAGCAATGACAAATTTGATTTCGGTAATGGCTTTATGACGATTGGTCGGCACATTTAAGCGAAAATGGTCAGATTTGCCTGACATACTGTCCACGCCATTGGCAAAATTACGAATGGTAACGTGGGCTTGGGCTGATGACATTGCCATTAAAGCAATTAAAGAACCAGCAATTAGCTTTTTCATATTTTTCTCTTTTGGTTAATTTAATCTTTTTAGATCATTGATAAATGATTTTATCAATCAAATACCAATTCCAATTTATTTAATGGCTTGATTTTTTATTCGTAAGGTGCGTAACACGCACCGATTTTAAGAACGGATTTTCTTAATGGTGCGTCATACACACCTTGCGATAACTATCAAACTTAAATCTGGTTTTTGTAATGGGCGAATTGCAATTCGCCCCTACATTTCTTTTAAATTGACGATTAAAACCAAACAGTCAAAATTTATTTAATCAATCAAACTGCTTTTTACCATTTCTCACAAATGGCAATTTAAGCACACGCACTTCCACTTCTTTGCCACGCATAATCACTTTGGCACGCTCGCCATTAAAGTCGGCTGGCACACGAGCAATGGCAATGGATTGATTAAGACTTGGGGAGAATACGCCACTGGTAGTAATGCCGTTACCGTTTTCGGTAACCACTTCCATTCCTGCACGCATTACGCCTTTACTTTCTAATAACAGCCCCACTTGTTTGACTTTGACCCCTGCTGATTTTAGGGCGAGTAGGGCGGATTTGCCGACAAAATCACGACCTTCGTCCTTTAAATCCACCGTCCAGCCCATACCTGCTTCAAGGGGGCTAACTTCATCGGTCATATCGTTGCCATACAGGTTCATACCTGCTTCCATACGCAAAGTATCCCTTGCCCCAAGTCCACACGGCTGTACGCCTGCTTTGGCAAGCTCATTAAAAAACTCTACCGCTTGGTCTGCTGGCATGACCACTTCCACGCCGTCCTCGCCTGTGTAGCCTGTACGAGCGACAAACCAGTCGCCCCCTAAGTCCACACCGACAAAGGGTTTTAGGGTGTTTACTTTTTCCGCCCAGTCAGGCTTGACGATCAAAAGTTTTTTAACCGCCTTTGGACCTTGTACGGCAAGCATTGCAAGCTCGTAACGGGGAGTCAAAGTTACGCCAAATTCTGCCCCCACTTTGGCAAAATGAGCCGTGTCTTTTTCACGGGTTGCTCCGTTTGAGACGATACGATAAGCGGTCTCATCTTCGTTCATACGATAGACGATTAAATCATCAATCACACCGCCGTTGTCGTTTAGCATTGCTGAGTACAACGCCTTGCCGACAAAGGAGAGCTTGGCGACATCGTTGGCGAGCAGCTTTTGAAAAAAGGCTTTTGCATTGTCGCCTGTTACATCGGTAACAAGCATATGCGAGACATCAAACATACCTGCGTCCGTGCGGACGGCTTCGTGTTCGGCGATTTGTGAGCCGTAATTGACAGGGAGTTCCCAACCACCAAAATCCACAAGTTTGCCACCTGTGGCGGTGTGGGCATCAAATAGGGGGGTGCGTTGTAGAGACATCTGGATTTCCTTTAAAAAGTGCTTATAAAACAATAAATTAAAATCGTTTTGTTAAAATTTGGTGATAGTGTAGGGGCGAAATTGCAATTCGCCCATTAAACCAAAACTTAACAATTTTTAAGCACCCCATCTGTCCTGTTACCTGAGATTTTCAATCGCTAAATGCTTGAATAATAACGACTTTCTTCCCTTCGGTAGGCATTCACTGCCTTCTCCAGATTTGTTTGATAATTCGCCATAAAGGTAGGTTATTGAATTATCTAAATTTTTTCAGTCCTTTTACCTGAGCGATTGTAGGGTGGGTTTACGCCTTCGGTGTTGGTTTAAATTTTTTATCCAAATAAAATACCGATAAAAATACCTAATAAACCAATCTCTCCTGAAAAAATTCATGCCCCTATTATGAAAAATAATGCTACAATTTACAAGCGAAATTTTTAAATTTTGCAAAATAAATGCCAATATTAAGAAATTTTGAATGATTGATGAGAGACAGTATGCATTGTGATGTGTATAAATTTGCAAAAAACGAAGATTGGTATGTTTATATCGCTCGCCCAAATTATCCTGATGATACCAATGATCTCAAAGACTGGCTTGGTGTTTTGCCATCCGAGATTCGCCAAAAATTGGGGCTAGGCACATTCGTCATGCACCTAGATTTGAATGCTCGTGAAAAATTGGCACGGGCGGACATTCACGAAGTAAAAGCAAAACTTGCCGAGCAGGGCTACTATGTACAAGCCCCACCTGCGGACATTTTGGCGGCACAGGCGATGGCAAAAGCCAAAACCTTGCAGGATAAAAAGTACGATTAGCTAGGCTTATAATAAAGCGACAAGGTTGGTGATGAGCGTTTTTGGGTTTTTGGTATTTTTGTAAACCCAAGCAATTTGCCCCAATAAATGTTAATAATCTTGTCAGATGTGTGCTAAAATACATCAATTTTGGTGAAATCAGATACATTATGGAATGGATTAAAAATCTACCCCTAGACGCCATCAGCGAGAGCTTGGCAGGTTTGATTATTTGGTGGTCAAAGCTGGTCTCTGGCGTTCCTGACCAGCAGTTACCATTCGTGGTCTATGTCGTTGCGTCCATATTGGTGCTGCTGCTTTGGTTGGTTGTCATGCGTGTTTTGCCCCGCTCGGTGCGTGGGATTAGCTGGGCATTTGTGGCGGCGGTATTGTTAGCCCCTGGTAGTGCTGCGGGCGACTCCGGGGGTGTTGCTCCCGCTGTTGTAGGGTTGTTTCATTCTTTAATTATGAAAGATTTTGCCAGTATTGTCAGTGATTGCTTGCCGATTTTGGCGACTTTTGCGGCATTTTTGGTGATTGGAGCAATTTGGCAAATGCTGCGTAGCGTGATTGAAGGTAATGCCGCTAAGGCAGAAGAGCTGGCTTGTATTCAAGAACAAAAACGCCAACTACAAAATCACAACCTTTGATTTAACCTAAGCAATGCTGATTTTGTGTTGACAGGGTAATCTAAAATACGGTCGTGGTTACCGCATTTTATTGTCATAATTTGCTTGAGTTTTTAAAAAATTCGTGTATAATATGCCGCTTGTGATTTTATCTAAATTCACATCTCCTTGCTACCATCGTTGGGTGGTGGCTGTTTTAATCCGTAGGGAGTCCTTATGAGACATTATGAAGTGGTGCTACTGGTACACCCAGACCAAAGCAACCAAGTTGCCGACATGGTAACTAAATACCGTTCTATCGTAGAAGAAAATGGCGGTGCTAACCATCGTCTAGAAGACTGGGGTCGCCGTCAATTGGCATACCCAATCAACAAAATTCACAAAGCACACTATGTACTTTTGAACATCGAATGTAACGAAACAACCCTAGCTCAGCTAGAAGAGTTGTTCCGTTACAACGATGCAATCATTCGTAGCCTAGTTATCCGTCGTGAAAGTGCGATTACTGAGCAATCTCCTTTGGCAAAAGAAGCTGAAGACAAACGCACTCGCAAAGCCAACCGCCGTAATGATGTTCGCACTCAAGAAGTTGAGAGCGAAGCTGACAGCGAATAATTTTAAGGAGATAACTCATGGCACGCTTTTATCGTCGTCGCAAATTCTGCCGCTTTACCGCTGAAGGCATCACTCACATCGATTATAAAGATGTAGAACTTCTAAAACAATACATCAGCGAAAATGGCAAAATCGTTCCTAGCCGTATCACTGGTACTTCTAACAAGTATCAACGCCAGTTGGCTGTTGCCATCAAACAAGCTCGCTACTTGGCTCTATTGCCATATACCGACAACCACAAGTAATTAACGGAGAAAAATCATGCAAGTTATTCTATTACAGCGTGTCGTTAATCTTGGTAAACTTGGCGAGACTGTTGATGTAAAAGCAGGTTACGGTCGTAACTACCTAATCCCACAAGGCAAGGCACTGCCAGCCAACGAAGCGAACATCGCTAAGTTTGAAGCTCGTCGTGCTGAGCTAGAAGCACAAGAAGCCAAAGAGCTTGCAGAAGCTCAAAAGCGTGCTGATGCTCTGGCTGATGTGAATGTCATCATGCGTGCTAAGTCTGGTGATGAAGGCAAGCTATTCGGCTCTATCGGTACTCGTGATATCGCAGATGCACTAACCAAATCAGGTCTAGAAGTTGACCGTGTGGAAGTAAAACTGCCTGAAGGTCCATTCCGTCAAGTAGGCGAATACAAAGTTACCATCCAACTTCACCACGATATTTCTGCTGAAATCTTGGTAACCATCCTATCTGAAGACGCACCAGTTGCTGATGAAGATGACGAATAATTATTGAATAATAATTATTTGACAGTTATTAAAAAAGAGTCCGTTTGGGCTCTTTTTTGTTTTTTTAAATCACTTTTTAAAATCACGCAATACACCGTCAACAGCATTTAAAGCGGTAATACTGACTTGATGATATGATTGATAAGTATATAAACCCATCAAAATCCGTCAATCCATTGGCTTTGACGGATTTTTTTATGCTTGTTACAAGATGAGCGGATTATTTGGGTTTGATTGGTTGGGTGTCATCAGGGCTTGGTGGTGAGTTGATGTCTTGTTGTATGAAGTCATGTACTGCTTGCTGTGGGGTGTCAAGCTGCTCATGTAGAATTTTTCGCAGTTGTAGGATGGTTTTTGGGTTTTCGTGGATATTGTGTCTGCCTGTGATAATGGTTTCGCTGTGAGCGTCTGGCAGATGAGAGCTAGAATACGGTACAATACCATCGGACAGTTTATCAGCGACCACATCGGCACCGTTGTCTGATGCCAACCCTAGACGGTCGCCAACGATGGTGTGGTATTGTACACCGTCTTTGATGTTGATGTCAGCGGTAAGTGCCATAAAGGCGGATTGGTCGGAGAGTTGGTCAGCACCATTTTGCAGATATAGTGAATTTAGTAGGTTGTTCTCGATGTTGTCTTTGCTGCCGATGTTGGTGATGGTGTTGCTTAGGTTTTTTGTGAAATTGACAGGTAGAGTAATGGCCTGTCTGGCAGCACGAGTGAACCAACGGTCAGCATAGTCTGTGCCACGAAAAGGGGCAGAGATGAATATGGCATTATCCACTTGTGGTAGGGCGGTCAGCTTAAAGCGGTTGTTCATCTCTTCGCTATAATTTTGGGTGAGCAGCTTGGTGGCGGCACGGCTTTGCTCGTGGCTAAGTGTCGAGACTGGCTTGGGCGGTGCGATGTTCTCTTCGTGCTGTGCGGCACTTTGCACGGTGTCGATGATGACTTCTTCGGCATTTACGGGTGTGTTGTGATGTAGATGGGTAAGTTTAGGCAATAAGTCATCATCGGAGACGAGCATTCTTGAAATCACGCCACCCATGCTATGCCCGATCAAAGTGGCGTTGCGGCTTGATGGGTTGGTGCCACTTGGGTCGGTCATATTAAAAGTGTGGTTGATGAGCTCGTGAATCTGATAGCGATTTTCTAGAATGGGCAGATTGGTGGCGTAGAAAATTTGCCATACTTGATAATTATCACGCAAAATCGGGTCGGCAAGCAGATTATTGGTGAGATTGACCCAAGTGCGTGGACTGGATGCCAAGCCGTGAATCATCACGATGACTTTTTGTCTGGGGTTGTAAGGCGAGAGCATGAACAGCTCGGGCAAGGTTGCATTGTCCTTTTTGGCGACCATGTTTAATAGGCTCATGCGTTGTAGGTTTAGGTTGTTCTCAGACAGCCATGTGGCATAAGTCGATGAAAAACTGGCGGACAGCGGATAATGTTTACCTAGAATGCTTACTTCACTTGTGGCGTAAGGATTGAAAAAATACACATCAAATTCGGTGGTGTTTAGCACCTTAGACAGCGTGTCGCCTTGCGGGGCGATGATGGCAGTCATGAGCAGATGTCCAATGGGGTGAATGCGATTTTCGATGACTTTTTTGTCATCTTGGTTGTTGGTGCTGTGGCGGCTACTGAGCGAACCTACAAAACCAACGCCAAGCCCTGAACGGGTGCTATTTACTTGCAAATCTGCCAAGCGATAATCATAAATGGAGATGAGTTCGGAGAGTGCTTTTTGTTTGTCTTCATGCAGGTGGTTTAGGTGTTCATCATCGCTTGAGATGTGCATATTTAGCGTGTGGGTTTTGCCATGCCTATCTTTTAGGGACAGTGAGCTGATTTTGAGCTGACCGAGTGTTTCGTTGAGCTGATTTTCTGGCTTGGTGGTGGCGTGAGCAAAAGCCCCTTGCTCTTGTTTATAAATCTCTTGAATGAGTGCATTGACGGCGATGTGATACAGGTCTTGGGCCCGAATGTCATTGTCGGTGATGATGGCTTGCTGTGTGGATTGCTGGGTTAAATCATCAAAGAACAGATAGCCATAACTATAAGCCACCGTCTTATACAGAGCATCACGGTAGGCATCTAGGCAGTCTTGTCGGCTAGCTTCTTGTGCTTTTAAGGTATCGTCGTCTGGTTGGGCATTGGCATAGTATTCGTTGATGGGTGGGCGGGCAAGCACAGGTTTGCATTCGTCTTTATCCGCCAAATATAGTGCTTGGGTGTAGTGCAGTTCTGCCATTAGCACCAGCGAGCTGCGGTCAATCTTGTCATCAAAAAAAGCAGCCTGCAAATCATGCAAACAGGCATCAAAATCCGCCATACAGCTGTCTTGGGTTAGACCAGATGCCAATAAAACCGCCTGTGAAAAACTGCTGACTTTTGGGGTGGTGGTGATGTTGCTGCGAGTGGTCTCGATGATACGAGCCTGCATCTGCTTGGGTGGAATGAACTTGGCACAGCCTGTCGCCATGATGGCGGTCAATGCGGTACAAAGCGTGGTTTTAACTAAGTGCTGATAAGATGAACGATAAGACTGCATAAGACACCAAATGGGCGGTTTAGCCAAGTTTAATAAGTTTATAAATAAAAAAATCTGTCTTTGGTATCATGCACAAAGACAGATTTGTCTGTAAAGCATTATCTGATAGTAACTCTTATCAAGGTCAAAAAAAATGACGGATAAGATGGCATCAAAATACGCATTATTTGACAGGCTTGATGTTCAGCGGCTTGTCATCAGAACGCCAAATATAGTAGCCACCTTCTTCGATGATTTTGATTTGATTGGCGATTTGGGCGTTGTCAGGGTGCTTAGCTTGCAGTGCTTGTAGGCGTGATAGGGCAGCTTCTTTTTTGTCATTGAGTAGGTCTGCTTGTGCAAGACTTTGTTCTGCTTCAATGTAGCCTAGCGATGCTGCTTTATCTAGGTATTTTTTACCTTCATTAAATCCGCCTGCTTCGCTAATCATCATACCCAGTAGGAAGTTGGCTTCTGGGTGGTCTGGGTTTAGGCGTAGGGCTTTTTGCATGTGGTTGGACGCACGAAGTGAGTAGTCGGTGCCGACATTTAGGTTGCGAGCGATGCCGTTTAGCTTGGCGGCACGCAGCACGATGTCAAAAGACGCATCTGGGGCATTGGCATAAGGCTCAATCCAATCCGCTAGGTGTTTGACATTCTGAGTGGTTAGGTATTCGGCAGTTGGGTTTGGGAAACTTGGTGGATAGTGGCGTGCATTGGGCGAGACGACCGTGATGAACTCATCCATTAAGGTGGTGTCTAGCAGTACGGTGCCTGACTGATTGGCAGGAGTCAGTACGGTTGGGACATTTTGAATGTCGGTAACGCTGGCGGTTGGTGTTGGCAGACCTGACACAGGTGTGGTTAGTAGGTCGGCGGCGTTGTTATTGATGATGGTGGTGGTGATTTCGCTACGCATCTGCGGTGCTTGTGGGGTGGTTGCCCCTGCGTTCAGCTGTTCGATGGTTGGTGCTGCTTGACTTACTGCCTTAGCAGGGGCTTTTGCTTTGGCTGGGGCTTTGGTAGGTGTTGTTGCTTTTGCCTTAGTGGTGGCTGTCTTAGTGGTGGTTGTTTTGGTGTTTTTTGGGTTGGCGTGGGCGGCTGTGCCTAGACCCAATACGCTTAGGCTAAGTGCCAATACGGTAAGTTTTTTCATGATGAGTTCCTTAAAATAATAGATGGAATAAAAATTTTCCCAATGATAGCAGATTTATCTTAATAAGTTGATAAATTTTTCGAGTATTTGGTGGCAAAATGTTGCAGTGTTGTAACATCAGCACTACAAAACAGCAAATGCATCAGAGCATATTATCATCGCTCATGGTCATGGTGTGGCGGTATTGCATGAGTTTTTTATACAAGAATATGCCAAACAAGGCATTTAGCACCCCAGAGACTAAAAACAGCATGGACAGACTCAATCCCAGCTGAGATAACAAAACGATGGAGAAAATCGCCGACCCCACCATAAAGATGGCGTTAAAAATGTTGTTCGCTCCTACGATGCGTGAGCGATGACTGATGGGGGCGTAAGCCTGCATGAACGCATACATCGGTACGATGTATACCCCACCAAAAAAGCCCAAACAGAATAAATCGACAAATACTCGCCACGCCCCTTGTACGCCAAATATGGAGCTGATGTCATGCACTTGATAACCATCACCAGTCATGCTAATGGCGGATAGCGAAAAATATAGGTCGATGGCAAATACACTAAGTCCCACGATGCCGATGGGTAGAAGTTTTAGGCTGACTTGGTTTTTGGTCAAGCTCTTACATAATAAAGACCCTAGCGACACTCCAACAGAGAACAGCATGAGTAGTAAAATCACCACCGACTCATCGCCGTGCAAAATCACCTTGGTAAGTTCAGGCATTTGGGTCAAAAAAGTCGCCCCATAGAACCAGAACCAGCTGTTACCAATAATGACAAAAAATAGCAGCGGCAGTGAATACAGATACTTGATGAGTGAAAAACTGGTACTGGCAATATTCCAGTTAATACTAATTTCTGTGGCACGAGCAGGCGTGTACGGTAGGTATTTGGCAGCGATGTATCCTAAGATGGCGACGATGAGCGTAACGCCAATCAGCCATACATTGGCATTATCAAGCTGCGTCAGCACACCTGCCACCATCATACCGATTAAGATGGCAAGGCTGGTGCCTGTCTGAAATAGCCCATTGGCACCGACCAGCTCATCTTTGTGCATGGCTTCTGGCAGATAGGCGTATTTAATTGGGCCAAAGAAAGTAGACTGCGTTCCCATCAAAAATAACGCCACAAACAACAGCCAATACAGCTCAAACCAAAAGCCAATCGCCGCAATCGCCATGATGATGATTTCTAAGAGCTTAACGCCTTGGGTGAGCATGGATTTTTCGTATTTATCAGCGATTTGTCCTGCCAATGCCGAAAACAAAAAATAAGGCAAGATGAACAGCAGTGCCGCCAAGTTGTTCAGCTGGCTGATTTTCATGCCCATCTTGGCGGCAGCGGTATAAGTTAGGATTAAAATGAGTGCTTGTTTAAAGATGTTATCATTAAACGCTCCCAAAAACTGGGTAAAAAACATCGCACTAAAACGACGGTGCTTAAATAGGGAAAATTGTGATGCCATAGAAAATAAATGATTGTTAATCTTAATTGGTTTGTTATAATAGCAGGTATTTTGACTTTAATGTTTAATTTGTGTTGTATTTTTAAGAAAATTGATATTTTTTTTGATGGGCGGTGGCATGGATAAACAATCACAAGCAGACGATAAAACGACCCAAAAGGGGCAGGGTAGGCTGCTGCGTACTGCTTTGTCTTTGGCGGTGCTTGGTTTGTCTTATGAAGCATGGGCAAATGATGGCAGTAATGACGACAGCCAAGCCATGCCCATGCTTGGTGCCATGTCCATCAAGACATTAAGTGCGGATAATGCCGATACCACAGCGGACACCGCCAAAGACACCAAGTCTCTACTGGATAAAGAGATTGAGCAGTCCGCTCAAATCATCGCTGATGTACCGCTCTACACGCCCACACAGATTCAGGCACGCCTAGACAATGCCGCCCAAGAAAATCCGCTATTAACCATGCAGGCGGATGCCAGTCCCATCTCTCGCCTTGATGACGAGCAGACGCCCATCGGTCTGGATGTCGATAGCATCACCAAGATTCCCACGCCTGATACCTTGCAGACACTAGGGATAACGGCAGAAGGTGAGCAGCGGGCTGGCATTGACCCAAAAGCCTACATTCCGCAGTATCAGCAGACTGGCTTTGATGCCACGCAAGTGGTGATCGAAGAAGATGAAATTAAACAACCCAATCTCATCAAACGCCTGTACGGCAGGCTGTTCAATGATGGTGTAGAAGCAGTCGTACGCCTTGAAGCGGACATTTATCACAGTCAAAATCACAGCCTGCCAGACCCCATTAAGATTGAAAAAAGCGAACTCAAACAAGAGCCATACGCCAACATCAAAGCTGCCCTTGAAGACATCACCGCCGAGAGCGTAAGAGACTTTAATGGTGCTTTGCCACGCTTAAGACAGACAGTGCAAGCAGCAGCACGAGCGGTGGGTTATTATGAAATGGATTTTGGTATCACCAAGACAGGTGCAGGCAAGGTGGCGGTGATTGTCCATGAGCTTGGCGAGCCTGTACGCATCGCATCGCAGGTGCTTGAAGTGCGTGGCGAAGGGGCGAATAACCCTGCCTATCAAGAAGCGACCGAGCAGGCAAATCTGTCCTTTGATGATGTGTTTCATCATGGCAATTACGAAACAGCAAAAAACGCCATCACCGAAGTGAGTGCTGAGCAGGGTTATTTTGATGGCAAATGGCTCAGCAGCTCTGTGGATGTGATTTTGCCAGACAACTTGGCTGATGTGAACTTGGTCTATGACAGCGGCGAGCAGTATGAATTTGATGAAGTGGTGTTTTTCACCTTTGATGAAGAAACTAAGCAGCTGACCACTGACCCAAACAAACTGCCTGTCAAAGCCGAATTGCTCAAAAAACTGGTGAACTTTAATATGGGTGATGCCTACAACCGTACTGCGGTGCGTAATTTGAGTAATAATCTGCTGGCGACGGGTTATTTTAATGCGGTCAATACCGAGCTTGTGTTGCCCAGTGCCAATCCTACCGCCAGCAATGATGACCAAAATGTTGCTTTTGAAGCCACAAGTAGTCAGGCGAATGAAAGCGAGATTGTGGATTTAGGCGATGGCGTGATGGCAGAAGTTGCTCCGATTGAGTTTACCACTTCGCAGGTGATTCAAGACAAGCTGGCATTGGTTACCCAAAAGGCAGAAAGACTGTACAGTATGCCTGATGACAGACTGCTGGTTACAGACACTCGCAAGCAGTCAAAGAGTATCTTGGGGCGGATTAGTGATGCGGTCAGTAGCTTGGCGAAGATGATTTTGCCTGATGAGAGCCGTGATGAGATAGACATTTCCCAAGATTTTGAAATCCCAACGCTTGCCAATCGCAAAACCCCGCAAGAGGTTCATGCCGACAAAAAAGTACCGCTGTATGTCTTTGTGGACAGCGACAAGCCCCGTGATGCCCAAATCGGTCTGGGCTGGGGGTCGGACAGTGGTGCTCGCTTGATTACTAAGTTTGAGCATAATCTCATCAACAAAGACGGCTATCAAGCAGGGGCGGACATTCGCCTATCCCAAGACAAAAAAGGCGTGGGGCTATATGTTACCAAGCCACTCACCCACCCACTCAATGACAAGCTGCGTGCATCACTAAGCTATGATGATGAAGAGATTGGCGGCAGTCTGGGTACTTTTGATTTGCGTACCAAAACACTCCAACAAAGCGTCAGTCGCAACATCATCAATGAGTCAGGCTGGAATAAGAGCTATTCACTGCGTTATCGCCTAGATGAGCTTGAAACTGGGGCACCGATTGAGTCGTGGGCGGATTTGCCAGTGCGATTCATCGATGGTAAGCCCAGCCAAGAAGCACTATTGGCAGGCTATGCGATGAAAAAAAGCACCTTTGACAATCCTGTCAATCCGATGCGTGGTTATAGCCAAAATTACTCACTAGAAGTAGGGGCAAAAGGACTGGTTACTGATACGAACATGGCAATTGTGCGGGCAGGCGTGGGCGGTATTTATAGCTTTGGCGACAATGTCTATGGCAAAGACCGTGCCCATCAGCTCATCGGCAGTCTTAATGCTGGCTATCTGTGGGCGGATGATTTTGATGCTGTGCCTTATAAGCTGCGGTTTTTTGCAGGGGGTGACCACAGCATTCGTGGCTACAACTACGAAAGTCTCTCGCCCATCTCGGATAAGGGCTATTTGACAGGCGGTCAGGTGCTGGCGGTGGCAAGCGGCGAGTATAATTATGAAGTACTGAACGGTCTTAGACTTGCCGCCTTTGCCGATGTGGGCAATGCCTATGACAAGCATTTTAGTAATGATACTAAGATTGGTGCTGGCGTGGGCGTGCGTTGGGCGTCGCCTGTGGGTCAGGTGCGTGTGGATGTGGCGACTGGCGTGGGCGAAGAAGGCAATCCGATTAAACTGCATTTCTTTATTGGTACGCCGTTTTAGGTGATTTGCCGCACTTGTTTGATATTTGATGGATTTTTGATTTTTTACCATGACTGATAAACTTTCTCACTGCCTTAGCAATGATACAGCGATGCCTGACAATACAGCGGCATCGTCTGCTCATCATGCTCATGGTAAAAACTCACCGAAACACCCCAATAAGCAGCCAAGCAACAGACCTAAGTGGCTTGTTTATCTGATTCGCACGATTGTTGTGCTGCTCGTGGCGATGGTGCTAATGTTGGTGCTGCTGTTTTATGCGATGGGTACGCAGACAGGGACGAAATTTTTATTAGAAAAAATCGCCCTAGAAACTGGAACCAGCCTAAAATACGCCGAAGGCAACCTAAGACAAGGCGTGTGGGTGTCTGATGTCGTCATCGCTCGTGGTGAAGATATAGAGATTTATGCCAATCGTGCTTATGTACAGCTTGGCTTTCGTGCGGTGTTGGCACGCCAAGTGCATCTGGTGAACAGCCAAATCGACACCCTGCAAATCATCAACAAAAAACCACCAACAGGCGAGCCGTTTGACTACGCCACCATTGATTTGCCTGTTACGCTAAAGCTAGAAAACACCCAAGCCAAACAAATCATCTATCGCCAAGCCACGCAAAAACCCGTCCATCTGCATGACATTCACATTGAAGATGGGCTGTGGGCAGGCACGAAGATTGAGCTTGATGGGGCGAGCATTCGTTATGATGATAATGTTACAGTAAGCAAGATTGATGGACGGATTGAGCTGACGGGCGATTATCCGCTCAATGTATCTGCCGATGTGGAAGTGCACGCCATCAAAAAAGCCCATTTTGGGGTGCTGCATACCCAAGCCACAGGCACGCTCAAACGAACCGTAGGGACTTTGACTTCCAAGTATCATGATTATGACATTCAAGGGGAGTTTGTTGCACAGGGCTTGGATGATAACTCGCCATTTAGTGCCAAGATTGGCTTTGATAAAGTGGTGCTGCCTTATGCTGCCGAGCAAAACATCACGCTGACAGATGGCGTCATCACCGCCGATGGGGTGGTGAGCGATATTGAGCTTAGAATCAATACAGACCTATCAGCCAAAGACATACCGTCTGGTCGGTATCGTGGTCGTGGCGTGGTGCGTGATGGCGGTATGCAGATTCCGTTTTTGCGTGCCGATACACCAAGTGGTGTGCTGATCGCCAAAGGCGATATGTCGTGGAAAGATGAATTTGAGCTGCACGCCACTTTGACAGGCAATGGCTACAAGGTTCGTGAAGTTCTACCCATCGAATATCAAGATTATCAGGCATATCTGCCGACGAGCTTGACGGGGGATTTGCGTGTTGATTATTTTTATTTAAATGCCGATAACGAGACTCGCTTTGACTTTGATTTGAATCAAAAAGACGGAGAGCAGATTCAAGTTTCGCTCAGCCAAGCCCAAGACACCCCCAATGCCCCTTGGCAGATTCATGCCGACTGGCAAAATCTGCTTCGCCAAGATGTGCCAAATCTGGGTAATATCCGCTCGCCACACGGCACCGCCAGCATTCGCCTAGAAGAAGGGCAGACTTTCATCGATGCCAAAGGACGCATTGATGAGCTGTCTGCCGCTCCGATGGGCGATTATGTGGTCAAAGCAAGGATTGATAAAGGCGAGCGTATCCATCTGAGTGATTTTGTGTATGATGGGGTGATGGGCGATTTGTCGGGAATAGGTCGCATTGAGCTTGCCACCGCTCAAAAGCCCTTGTCATGGCAACTGGATGCCAAGACCACCAATCTAATGCCCAATGCGTATTTTAATGAACCGAACAAAACGCCATTTCAAAGCATCGCAGGCACGCTAAAAGCGACAGGCAGAATGCGTCAAGACCCTAAGATAAAAGGGCTGGGCATCCATGATGTCAATATTGAGAATGCTGATTTGACCGCTCGGCTCAGCGATAATCAGACTGCCGCCATCGTGGGGGTAGGTCGTGCTGATGTGCGAATATCTGGCGGTAGCCTTGCTCATTTTGATGCATCTTTTGACGGCAGAGTATCTCAGAGCTTGATGCCAAATGTCCAAGAAGCACAGCTAAATGCCCATATTTCTGGCAATGCCGATGCCATGAGCATTCATCGGCTTAATGTCAGCTCAAATGCAGGCAAAGTGAACCTGTCTGGCAAGCTCGGTCTGACCGATGGCATCAGCTGGGATATTGGGGCGGACTTAGATGAGTTGGATACGAGCCACTTTGTCAATCAAGCCAATCTAAATGCCGTCATGACAGGCAAGCTAAATAGCCAAGGTCGCTACCGCAACGAGCAGTTGTCTGATATATCGGTGCGATTTGATGGCGAAGTGGGTCATGATAAGCTGCCCAAAGGTCGCTTTAATGTCGATGTCGTCGGTGGCGGTCGTCGCTATGACATTAAGCAGCTTGCCTATCATGGGGCGGCTGGCGACTTTGATGCCAAAGGGTATTTGGACATCACGCATGGCTATTCGTGGGATATGACGGCACGCATGAACCGCTTTAATGTTGGGGCATTTTTAAAAGAAGTGCCGAGCGATTTGACAGGCGATGTGGCGTTGCGTGGCGATTGGCAAGAGCATCAGCAGACCGTGCATATCGACAAGTTAAACTTGACAGGTACGGTGCGAAATCAGCCTTTTAATGCCACAGGGTCGCTGATTGCCGAGCTGTCTTTGCCGAAAGATTTGACGGCATATTTTGGGCAATTAAAACCCCAAACCCCCAAGAACATCGATGAAATCCTAGCACTTAGGGGGCAGATTGACAGCCGTGCCAAGATGACACAAAAAATCATCAGACGATTAGACGCCAATGAGCTGAATGTGCGTTGGGGGGATAATGACATCCGTTTAGATGGCGATAAGTCTAAACTGACCACCACCATCGCCATCACGGATTTGAACCAAATTCTGCCAGATGCCCAAGGGGTGATTAAAGGCGGTGTGATTTTAATGGATGATGGCAATTCCTTGCCGACCTTATATGTCGATGTGGCGGCAGGTGGCGTGCGTACGGCAAATGTGGTCATCCAAGAAGCACGAGCATTGGGCAAGATTGTCAATCTGGGCAATGACAACAGTCAGCTACTCATCGATGTCAAAGACATCATTGCGATGGGTCGTGTGGTGAAGTCGGCTCGCCTTGATTTTTATGGACAAGAACAAAATCACACGCTCGCCATCCAGACCCAATCCGCCGAAAACCAAGTCAATGCCAAGATTGAAGGCAGTCTAGATAGAACCAGCGGTCGCTATCGTGGCGTGCTGAGTAACGGCTCGCTGAGCAGTAGGTTTGGACTACTCACCCAAAGACAGCCGACCGAGTTCAGCTACGGCATCAACGATAAGAGCATCTCGGTGGCGGCTCACTGCTGGCAGTCGATGGGGCATAACCGTGAACAACAAGGCTCGCTGTGCCTACAAGACACCCTTCGCTATACCAAGACAGCAGGCAATGTCAATTTGGTGGTACAAAATCTAGATACTTCGGTATTCTCAGCGGTGCTACCAAGCGACATCCATTGGCAGTCAGTATTAAGCGGTAAAGTACAAGCGAACTGGCAGCAAGGCGGCAGACCAAATGTTAATGCGGTGCTGTATTCGGACAATGGGCGTGTGGGTCTTGACCAAGATGGTGCTTATGTTGAGATGCCTTATGAGCGAGTGTCTATCATCGCCCAAAGTGTCGCCGATGGACTAAAACTGCGTGCCGATGTGGCAGGTGCAGCGGCTCGTGGCTATGCCGATGTGATTGTTGACCCTTATGCTAAGGATAAGCCCATCTCTGGGGCGTTGCTCATCAATGACATCAATCTTGCGGTATTGCGTCCATTTTTTCCAAACATTCAGCGTCTGTCAGGCACTGCCAATATTGGCGGTGGTCTGGGTGGCACGCTTAAGCAGCCGTTATTTTATGGTAATGCTCATCTGTCTGGGGCGAATTTGGCATTGGTCGGTGTGCCGCTTTACCTATCGGATATGAACGCCACCATGCAGGTGCGTGGTACGAATGCACAGTTGATGGGTGGCTTTATGGCAGGTTCGGGCAAAGGTGAGCTTGAAGGGGAGCTTGATTGGTCGCAGACGCTGCAAGCAAGAATGCGAGTGTGGGGCGAAGAGCTTGAATTGAATCAGCCGCCGCTGTTGACCGCCAAAGCCACGCCAGACATTGAAGTCATCGTGCGACCATTTGAAAGATATGTGAATATTCAAGGGGTAGTATCTGTGCCATCTGCCATCATCAGACCGCCAGAAGCGACCGCTGACATTGTGAGCGAGTCGAGCGATGTAACCGTACTTGACCGCCGTGCCACAGGCAATATTGAACAGGTCTTGGCGGTGGTTGAGCCTTGGGATATTAATGCCAACATTGGTTTGGATTTGGGTGATGATGTGATGTTTCGTGGCTTGGGGGCAAAACTACCTTTGGCAGGGGCGTTGCACCTTACCCAGTCAGGACAAGGGCGAATGCGTGCCAAAGGCGTGATTCAGGTGTCTGAGCGTACCAAGATTGATGGCATTGGGCAGAATCTAGAACTCAATTATGCTCAGATTCGCTTTAATGGCGATGTGCTAAACCCACGCCTATCCATCGAAGGCGAAAAACAAATCGAAGGTCAGACGGTGGGTGTGCGTGTTAAAGGCACGGCAAACGCCCCTGAGATTACCGTATTTAATGATGCGGGTTTGACCGAGCAGCAGGCGATGAACGCTTTGGTAACAGGGCGTATTACCGAATCGGCAGACAGCCAAATCTCTGAACAAGGCTTTCGCTCACAAGTTACCAACAGCCTTGCGGCAGCAGGTTTAAACTTAGGATTGTCTGGCACCAGAAACATCACCAACCAAATCGGTCAAGCATTCGGACTTGAAAGCCTAACCATTGACGCATCAGGTAACTCAAACGACACCAGCGTGAGTGTAACAGGCTACCTAAGTCCTGATTTGTACATTCGCTATGGTGTGGGCTTGTTCAATGCCGAGTCGGAGCTGTCCATGCGATACCAATTGACTCGCCGCATTTATATCGAAGCGGTCAGTGCCGCCGAAAATACCGTCGATGTGATTTATCGTTGGAAGTTTTAGGCGTGTTTTGACAGTCTTGGTATCAAGATTGTTATTTGAACCCAACAACCAATAACACCGCCTAATCAAGCGGTGTTATTGGTTTGGAGAAAATCTAAAATACAGAGCAATCATAAATCACAAGATGGGTGGTTGAATAACAGTGGATTGTTGGGTTATTCTGCCGCCTAGTTGGCTGATTTATGTGCTGTATGATCTACTTGGTATGATTTATTTGGTTAAAATCAGACGGTTATTGCGAGTTAGGCGTAGGCGGTATTCTTCACCTTGATGTTCAATACGCACTTCTTTGGTCAGTGCAAACAGGTTTTGCGAATGTAGGGTTGGTAGGCGAGTGCTTTCACGGTTGCTAAAATAGCGAGCGATTGTCATAGTCATGGCGATATTCCTTCTGTTGGTGGGTTGCGGGTTTTTTCCCGAGCCACTTTTGGCTTAAACTTTGGACAAAAAGCACAAATTTTGCTAAAACTCAGCGTCATCATTTGTGCTGTTTAAAATGATAATTTTTATAAGTTGGTTTTAACTCACAACTGCTATTTGTTTTTAAATAACAATAATTATCATTTGTTGTTATCATAGCAAAAATTTCCAAGATTGCAAATATTAATTGCAAAAATTAAGAATTTTTATCAATTTTCAGATAAAAGGTATATTAAATATGACAAACGGTCAGATTCAGCCCATCTCTGCACACATAGCCGACAAAAAAATCGTCCAAGTGGCGGTGGCAGTCCTGCAATATGATGCGGGCGAACAAAAAAAATACCTGCTCGCCACTCGCCACGCCCATCAGCATCAAGGCGGAAAATTGGAGTTTGTCGGTGGTAAGATAGAAGCAGGCGAGACGGCGAGGACAGCGTTAATCCGTGAAGTTCAAGAAGAAATTGGGCTTGACATCACGGGCAATGTCATCACCAAGATGGGTAGGATTCATCATGATTATGCGGACAAATCGGTGTGCCTGCATGTGTATCTGGTGCGATTGAGCGATGGGCAGTATGATGATTTTTGTCAGCAGACAATAGGGCGAGATGGGCAGCAGCTTGGGTTTTATGATGAAGATGTTGTACTTACTCATGCGGAGCGATTTCCTGATGCCAACAGGGCGATTTTGATGTGGCTTGGTGTGCCACAGGTGCTGGTCATTAGTCATGCGTTGGCGTATTTTCAAGGTAATAACAACACTCAGAATAACAAGAAAACCGACTGGTTGGATTGTTATAAAAGTCTGCCAAAGCACAGCACGCTGCTGGTGCGTAGTCAATCTGGTGTATCGAGCGATGATGAGCTGATGAATGCCTTAAAAGCGATGCGGACGGATTTACGCTTTGTGATGCCTTATACATCGCAGCGGGTGCGTGATACGGCGGTTTTGGCACATCGGCTGACCCAAGATGAGCTGATGGAGCTGGATTTATCTGCATTGCCAGAGCTGCAACAAGACATACCCATCATCGCCAGCTGTCATGACAAACCAAGCCTACAAAAGGTGAACGAATTGGCATGCACTCACCCTGTGTTGGCGGTACTCTTATCGCCTGTCAAACCCACCCAAACCCACCCTGATGAGCCTGCCTTGGGGTGGCAGAGGTTTGGTGAGCTGGCAGAGCTGTCTGATGTGCCTGTGATTGCCTTAGGGGGGCTGTCGCCTGATGATTTGATGGATGCGTGGGCTTATGGTGCGGTGGCGGTGGCGGGCATTCGTGGATTTATTTAAAAAAATATGCTTATTTTTGAAATAAATAATCCTAGACAATGGGGGTATTTTATTTTAAAATCTATGCATTTGTTATTACTCATATTCCATTCGTTTATTAAAGGAAATCATCATGAGCATTTATCAAGACCATCTTGCCAAGCGTCAAGCAGACGAGTCATCAGCGGTTGAGCTGATTGTCGCTCTTGCCAAACTGACCAGCCAAAATGTCAGCGTACTGTTCTTGGGCGAACGCCTATCTTTGTCGGTGGCAGACATCTTGACCAAGCACACCGATGCAGGTCTCAATGTGGCGGATACTTTGGCACTGGCTCAAAGCCTAGATGTGGCAAATACGACCATCGACCTAGGACAGGCTGTTAAATCAGGTAAGAGTGCAGCGGATTTTGCCAGCGGTCAAGAAGTGCCTGCCACCGATGTGGTGCTGTATGGCTTTGGTCGCATTGGTCGCATTCTGGCTCGCCTACTCATGAGCCGTCCTGCGTCTGACAAGGGTTTGCAGCTAAAAGCCATCGTGGTGCGTCCTGCTGGTGAAGGCGACCTTGCCAAGCGTGGCTCGCTGTTAGAGCGTGATAGTGTGCATGGTTGGTTTGATGGTTCGGTGGAGATTGACACCGCCAATAATGGCATCATCGCAGGTGGTCGCTTCATCAAGGTTATCTATGCGTCAGACCCAAGCGAAGTGGACTACACCGCCCACGGCATCGACAACGCCATCGTGATCGACAATACAGGCAAATGGAAAGATGAAGCAGGTCTGGGCAAGCACCTAGCAAGCAAAGGCGTGAAAAAAGTCCTATTAACCGCCCCTGCCAAAGGCGAGATTAAAAATGTGGTCTATGGCGTCAACCATGACACCATCGGTGGCGATACCATTGTATCGGCAGCCAGCTGCACCACCAACGCCATCACCCCAACCCTAAAAGTACTGCACGATGCTTATGGTATCGTCAATGGACACATGGAAACCGTGCATGCGTTCACCAATGACCAAAATCTCGTGGATAACCACCACAAGGCTGACCGTCGTGGTCGTGCTGCACCGCTGAACATGGTGATGACTTCAACAGGTGCGGCATCTGCCGTATCAAAAGCCATCCCAGAACTCAAAGGCAAGCTGACTGGTAATGCCATCCGTGTACCGACTCCGAATGTGTCTTTGGCAATTTTGAACCTAAACTTTGAAAATGCGGTCGGCTCTGCTGATGAGTTAAATGCTTTCATTAAAGAAAAATCACAAAGCATCGAATGGCAAGAACAAATCGATTACTCGGACAGCCCTGAAGCGGTTTCTACCGACTTTGTTGGTTCTGAGAAAGTTGCCATCTTTGATGCTAAGGCGACCATCGCCAGCGACAACCGTGCCACGCTTTATGTATGGTATGACAACGAGATGGGTTATAGCACTCAGGTCATCCGTGTGGCAGAAGTCATGGCAAATAACGGCTGATTGCCAGTCATCTGACCAAGACAATAAAAAACACCCAAATAGTTTGGGTGTTTTTTATTATTAACGGTGTGCTTATTGATAGATGCCATACCAATCAAACCCAAGATTTAGGATGGTTTTGTAGGGCAAATGATTATTTGCCCTATTTGTCCCATGGGGCGAAAAATATTTTGTCCCTATGGTGCATGGCAAATTTTATATCATTTTTGTGGTTCTTTTGGTGTGAATAACCAATCAATGATGAATAGCCATCAATCATGGCTATTCATCAAGGCAGCTTAGCGATAACTGGCAAATAGGTCGTATTCACTGGCTTCATCGATGACGACACGCAGCAGCTGACCGATTTTTACGCTGCCATCGATGTTGTCCACATAGACATGACCATCAATCTCTGGTGCGTCAGCGTGGCTGCGGCAGATGGCGATGTTTTCTTCGGTATCGATGTCATCGACCAAGACGACCATGCTTTTGCCGACTTTTTCTTGCAGTTTTTCGGCACTGATGGTCTGGGCGATCGCCATGAGTCGTTCATAGCGGTCTTGTTTGATGTGTTCTGGCACAGGATTGGGCAGGTCATTGGCAACCGCACCGTCAATCTCTGAGTAAGTAAAGCAGCCAACACGGTCAAGGCGGGCTTTTTTGAGCCAATCAAGCAGATATTCAAAGTCTTCTTCGGTCTCACCGGGGAAGCCTACCACAAAACTTGAACGAATGCTAATATCAGGGCAAATCTCTCGCCATTTGGTAATGCGTTCTAGCACATTTTCGCTGTGGGCAGGGCGTTTCATCGCCTTTAAGACCGATGGCGAAGCGTGCTGAAATGGGATGTCTAGGTAAGGTAGTAGACCACCCATGCCATCGCTTGCCGCCATGCTGTCTGCCATGATTTGTACCACATCATCAACATGCGGATAAGGATACACATAATGCAAACGCACCCAAATGCCAAGTTTGGCTAAGGCTTGGCACATATCAAAGAACTTACTGCGAATCGGCTCGCCTTGCCAAAAACTCATCTTGTATTTTAAATCCACGCCATAAGCCGAAGTATCTTGGCTGATGATGAGTAGCTCTTTGACGCCTGCATTTTTTAGGGCGTGTGCTTCTTTTAGGACATCGTCTATCGTACGAGAGACCAAATCTCCACGCAGGGACGGAATGATACAAAAAGTGCAGCGATGATTACAGCCCTCGCTGATCTTTAAATACGCATAATGAGCAGGGGTGAGCTTGATGCCAGCTTCGTTGATTAGGTCGATTTTTGGGTCGTAGGTCTTGGATCTGACAGGTTTTGGCACATGATGTGTTACCGCTTGCACGACTTCTTGATAGGCGTGAGCTCCCGTTACGGCAAGCACGGCAGGATGCATGGTGCGGATTTTTTCGGCATCTTTGCCAAGGCAGCCTGTAACGATGACCTTACCGTTTTGGGTGATGGCTTCGCCGATGGCATCAAGGCTTTCTTGAACAGCAGATTCGATAAAACCACAAGTATTCACCACCACTAGGTCGGCACCGTCATAGTCTTTGGCGATCCGATAACCTTCACGGCTAAGCTCAGTAATGATGCGTTCGCTATCGACCAATGCCTTAGGGCAGCCCAAAGAAACAAAGCCGATTTTTGGGGCATTTGTACCGCCATCATGAGCAAACTGCTGGCTTTCGCTGATGCTGCGGTTTTGGTTGTGGTTGGCTTTATGGTGGTAGCCTGTCTCGGTGGGGCTTGGTTGATTGGGGTTGAAAGTCTGAACGGTCATGGTTGTCTTATTTTTTCTCAATAATGGCTATCAAAAAGATGGCTAAAAGGGTGGGGTGATGTGGGTATTATAGCATAATCTTGTTTGGTTCGCTAAAAGCAACGGCAAACATCGCCTTAGTACTAAGCGGTTAAAAAGTATATTGCATCGACCATGAGCAGGGTAAATCATATGTCAAACAAATAATATACCAACAAAAAACCCCAAATCATCAGATTTGGAGTTTCTTAAAAAGTGGCGCAGCGGACGGGACTCGAACCCGCGACCCCCGGCGTGACAGGCCGG
>JAUNDZ010000028.1 GCA_030525825.1 Moraxella sp. | reverse complement strand
GTGTCAACGAGTTTTTTATAAAAAATTTAAAATAGTTTGTAAGTTTATGATTTTAATCATAATTTAATTATCTATTTTCATTTTTCTGGCGTACTCATCGACATGAGCCAGTCGCTCCAAAGTACCAACATCCACCCATTTTTGGGTCATCAGCTCACCTGTTACCGAATTATTTGTCATGGCTGATTTTAAAAATGGGGCAAGCGGTGCAATCTCGCCTGCTGCCACTTCATCGACCAGCCTAGGCGACAGCACACTGATGCCTGCAAAAGTATGGCTGGGCATACCATCAGTTTTTGGCTGCGCCAGACTGCCGTCCAAAACAAAATCACCTGCCAAGTTATGCTCTGGATTCTCAACCAGCACCAAATGTGCCAGATGATTGGACAAATCATGGTCTATCAAAGCAGAAAAATCATACTCCGTCCACACATCGCCATTGATCAAGATGAACGGTTCGTCTTGTAGCAGACCGTTTGCCAAAGCGTACTTAATCCCCCCTGCGGTTTCAAGTGGTTCATCCAGCACGCTTTCATCAGAGATGTGCAGATTCACCCCCAAATCCATTTTTGACAGCGTATCGATGATTTGTCGTCCCAGATAGCCCACATTGATGACCACATCACGAACGCCCACACTACGCAGTCGCTCAATGTGCCATAAAATCAGTGCCTTATCCGCCACAGGAACGAGCGGCTTGGGTGTGGTTAGTGTTAAAGGACGCATACGAGTACCCTTACCCGCTGCCAAAATCATCGCTTGCGTAATGCTCATGGTTGCTCTTTTTTAATGGGTTTGGAATTAAGTTGTTGTTTTGATTGGGCTGATAACAAAATAAAGCCCAATCGGACTTTATTTTTTGACCAATTAGGTAAATTTGGCACGATAAGCAGGCAGCACCACTTCATGTAGCCAATCATTGAACGGCATGACTGCAATCTCGCCATGTGCAGCCAGCCAGTCTAGCTCACTTATCAGGTCTTTCATGACCTTTGGAATGTCAGCAAGGTAGCGAGCTTTGCCATCTCGCTGGCACAGACGCACAAAGATGCCTAGCACCTTTAAATGACGCTGTACACCCATAATATTGACTTCTTTGGTAAAGTCATCAAGGCTGCCATCTGGCTGTTTTAATTGATAAAATTCATCAATCTTAGCATTCACCCACGATTCATCAAAATCGACATAGGCATCACGCACCAAGCTCACCAAATCATAGGTATAAGCCCCGATGACCGCATCTTGAAAGTCAATCACACCCAACGCATCGCTGCCCTTATCCGCCATCAGGTTACGGCTGTGATAATCTCGATGTACGACCACTTTTGGCTGTATGACGATATTATCCAGCAAATAAGTGGTGAAATCCTGCCAAATCGCACGAGCGTCATCGTTTATCTGCACGCCAACATAAGGCAAAAACCACTCTGTGAACAACGCCATCTCATCCGACAGTTTTTGTTGGCTGTATGCAGGCAAATCCACTTCAATCGGCAGGCTCTGAAGCTCAATCAATGTCTGCAACGCCTTAGTATAATAAGCATCAACATTCGCCTTGTCATCACGGATAAGATGGGCAAACTCCACCGTACCGAAGTCTTGAAGCAACAAAAAACCACGCTCAACATCACGAACGATAATTTGTGGCACATTCACCGTGCCTGCCATGATGTCAGCGACATTGACAAACTCTACCACGCTTTCTTTATCAGGTGGTGCGTCCATGAGCAGATAAGTAACTGGCACGCCATTTTCATCAACATTAGGTAGATAAATGCGATGATAACGGCGAAAACTGGCATCGCCCGCCAGACTTTCCACTTCAAATCCTGTGGCAAGATTGGCATTTAAAAAAGCCATCATCTCATCGTGGCGTGTCGTCATAATAAACCCCAAGTTCATAAAAAATTGATAAAAGATGGGGCAGATTTTACCATGTTTCTTAGTACTCGTGCTGTAATTTTCTGCGAAAATGCGTACATTTGATACTTAAAATCCTACAAACTTTCACAAAAAATAGTGTAAAATAGCCAACAATCATCACAATATTTTATCATCAAAAGATAAACAAAAGGTTTTTGACTGTGAAATCCAAACCGACCCCATTTCAAACCAAGCATGCCAAATTGTGCTTGGCTGTCAGCATTCATGTGGCACTGTTTGGTGCATTGACCCCAGCCAACGCTTTGGCTGACCAAGCATCGGATAAATCCGCCCAAAAAACCAGCAGTCTAGAACGACTGTCCGACTACTATCACGCCAAGCCAAGCGATGAAGCACGCTGCCAAGGCGTGTGGGTTCACCCCAGCCAAAACCAAAACAAAACATCACTCGCCCAAGAGCTTGGTCAAGAACTCGAACAAGAGCAGCCTGCCGATGAAACAGTCGCTGATGCACCACAGGCACAGGATACAGACAACTCATCAGAGCAAGCCGACGCAAAGATCGCCAAAGTAGATACCACCGATGGCACTTATTATGCCCAAGCAGACTACGGCTATTATGATAATGACGAATATGCCGAACTGTCAGGCAATGTCATCTTAGAGCAAAACGGTCAGCAGGTCTTTGCTGATAAAATCACCTTTAATCCAAAAACAGGTGAATCAAACGCCACAGGTCAAGTCGTCTTTGGCGACAGCCCTGCTCGCACACCGACCGATAAAGCAAACCATCAAAAAATCAGCGAGCTTGACAAAGGCAATGCAGGCATCATCGGCGTGGCAGGCGAATTACAATACAACGCCCAAGACAAGACCGCCAAAGCCCAAGATGTCGCCTTTGCCAGCACCACCATCGGAGCTCATGGTCATGCCAAAGAATTAAAAAAGGTCAATGACAATAAATACGAGATGGACGAAGTGATGTTCACCACTTGTCCGCCCACCGAACGCAAGTGGCACTTAGATGCAGACAGCATCGAGATTGACACGGATACAGGTCGTGGCATCGCCAAAAACAGCACTCTAAAAATCAAAGATGTGCCAGTATTTTATCTGCCCTACTTTAATTTCCCCATCGATGCACGCCGTAGCAGCGGTTTTTTATTGCCCAATGCAGGCTTTAATTCCAGCGATGGTGTGCAGGTCAGCACGCCCTATTATCTCAACTTGGCACCGAATTTTGATGCGACGCTCACGCCGACCATTTTTAGCAATAAAAATCCCATGCTTGGTGCTGAGTTTCGCTATTTGACCGAAAAATACGGCTCAGGTATTTTTGATGCCGCCTATCTGCCTAGCGACCGTAAGCATAATGACGAAGACCGTTATCATGCGTTCTTTGACCATAAATGGCGTGCCAAAAACATCGACAATTTATCCGCCTACGCCACTTATCGTCATGTGTCAGATGCCGATTATTTGAACGATTTTGACACCTTAGGGCTTGAAAATAACCCCTTAAATCTGCCACGCCGCATCGGGGTGAATTATTATAATGAGCATCTCAACGCTGATTTGCGTGCAGAGACTTTCCAGACGCTTGGCGGCATCAACCACGATGGCACGCCCATCACCGACAAAGACAAACCCTATTCACGCCTGCCACAGCTATCAGTGAATTATACGCTGCCTAAGTCTGGTGATGATGCAGGGCAAAAGCTGCGTGTGCCAAGCTCGCTAGACCGCCTTGACATCACAGGCACGCACAACACCGCTTATTTTAAAAAGTCCATCGATGACAACTCAGAGAGCGAAAAAAGTGGCGTGCGTATGTACAACCAGCTCTCAGCCAGCTATCCAATGCTGCGTTCGTGGGGCTATCTGACCCCAAAGCTCAGTCTAAATCATCT
This sequence comes from Moraxella sp., assembly GCA_030525825.1. GTDB lineage: Bacteria > Pseudomonadota > Gammaproteobacteria > Pseudomonadales > Moraxellaceae > Moraxella. The sequence continues at coordinate 19,306 of JAUNDZ010000028.1, read as the reverse complement.
GTACACATCCTATGATGAAGACAGTTTGGCGGCACAGAATTTGACGGAGAAGACAGGTTCTTATTCGGTCTTTGCACCACAGCTTAGCCTAGATGCAGCGACTTTCTTTGAAAAATCAGGCTCGCCTTTTGGCTGGTTTGATGACAGCTTGGGCGGCTATCAGGTGTTATCGCCACGCCTAAAATACAACTACACCCCCTACAAAGACCAGAGCAACATTCCAAACTTTGAGACCGCCTATGCTGCCATCAGCTACAACCAGCTTTTGTCCGATACATGGTTCTTAGGTCATGACCGCATTCAAGATTTGCACGCCATCACGCCTGCTCTTGGCTATCGCTACATCGACAAAGACGGCAACACTCGCTTTGATGGTGGTATCGCACAGCAATTCTATCTAGAAGATTTGCAAGTCGGCTTAGAAAATACCCCAATCGAGCGTGATGGCAGCTCAGGACTGGCTTGGCAAGTCAGCACTCAGCCTGTAAACAAGCTATGGGTAGAAGCGGACGGCTCATTTAAGCCTGATTATGACATCAACCACATCAACGCACAGCTACGCTATCAGCCCACCGAAAACAGTCTATACAGCATCGGTGCCATCAGCCGCAAAGAAAACCCTGCATTTGGTCAGTTGCCATTGCACGCTTATACCGCTGCCGCTGTATTCCCCATCAACAACCACTGGCGTGTGCTAAGCCAAGCCCAGTACGACTATCGTAACGACCGCTTGCTTGATGCACTGGTGGGCGTCAACTATGAAGACTGCTGCTATGGATTGTCAGTCTATGCACGCCGCTACCGCAACAGCCTAAACCCAGAAGCCAAAGCGAACAACGCCATCATGGCAGAAATTCGCCTAAATGGCATCACCAGTGGCGGACGACTAAACCGCCTGATGAGTGATAAGGTCATCGGCTATGACAGCACACAATCAGCGTGGCAAAAGGCTTATTAATCATCGGTGGCAGCCTACTTATCTTGCCCAATCGTTACCAATTCAGACACTTTGGTAAATTTTATCGCATGGGTTTGACGATGAGCGTGGCAAATGCTACACTTAATGAGATTTTTTATTAACAACTTATTTGAACAACTTCTTAAAAGAGTTAAAGGAACTTTTCATGCAAGGCAAATTTTTGATTCGCTCTTTATTGGTGGGTATGCTTGCCACAACAACACTTGGCATCGCCCCAATGGCAGTCGCCAACATCAGCACTTCTGCCAGTACCGACGGCATCATCGCTGTGGTGAATGACGAAATCATCTTAAAGAGCGAATTGGTCGCTGCCATCGCTGCTTTAAATGCCCAATATCAAGCCAGCGGCATCAACGCCACACCCGCCCAACTCCAACAAGTCGCCCTAGACAGTCTCATCACTCGTAAATTACAAATGGGTATCATCAATCGTGCTGGTGTGGTACCTAATGAGACCGTCATCAACCGTCAGCTGCTCGAAATCGCTCAGGCACAAGGACTAAAATCCCTAACCGAGCTACAAAGCACCCTAGACGCCAAGCAACAAGGCAGCTATGCCGCCCTACGCAATCAGCTCATCGAAGACGGAGCAATCGCCGCTTTATGGCAGCACCAAGTATCTAGCCGCATTAATATCAGCGACCAAGAAATCGAAGCCTTTTTAAACTCACCAGAAGCTGTCAGCATCGCACAGCCACAGTACCATCTGGTGCATGTTCGTATCCCTTATAAAGAAAATGCCAAAGATAAAGACAAGGCAGAAGCCCAAAAAGTCGCCCAACGAGTCGCCACCGCCCTACAAAATGGCGAATCGCTGGATGCGGTGCTTGCCCAGTTCAAAGGCTATGAACCACAGCTACAAGGGGCAGATACAGGACTGCTTAACCAAAGTGCCTTGCCACGCCATCTAGCATCACAAATCACCGCTTTGTCAGCAGGTGGGGTAACTGCCCCCATCGCCAGTGCGGCAGGCATTGATGTGGTCAAGCTCATCAAAAAATCTGACGGCTCAAAAGTCATCATCCCAGAATGGCAGACCAGCCACATTCTAGCACGCATTGACGACACCCAAAATGCCGCCCTTGCCGAACAAAAAATCAACGCACTGTACAACGAGCTACAAAAAGGGGCAGATTTTGCTCAACTGGCCGCCACCTACTCTGACGACTCAGGCTCGGCACAGCAGCGTGGCAGTCTAGGCTGGGTTGGTGAAGACCAAATGGTGCCTGAATTTGAAGCGATGATGAAAAACACCGAAAAAGGTGACTACTCAACACCTTTTCGCTCACAATTTGGCTGGCACATTCTAAAAGTGGATAATGTGCGAGAGCGTGATGTTACCCTACAAGCTCGCAAAAATGCCGCTCGTGAGATTATCTTTGAGCGTCTTGCCCCACAAGCCCAAGAAGACTGGATTCAAGAGATGAAAGCTGCTGCTTATATTAAGATTTTTGAATGATGGTCGGTTTATTTGGCGATTTTTACATTGGTAATATTAAAATTACCCATATTAAAAAAGGCGTCTGATGATGCCTTTTTTTAACTAAATCTTTACCTTTTATAAAACCACCGAATCAACCATCAATCAACTCCAAGCATCCAGATGATGATACCTACTCATTTTCAAAACGATGGGACGGCTTATCAAAATCAAGCAATCTGCACAGAACCTGCATCATGCCATCAAGATGAGCGTAAGAATTGCCCATTTTGGTTACCAAAGCACACAAAAGAAAGTCGAGCGTATTCACCAAGTCTGTGCTATAATGCGTGCAATTTTTTGACCAAGAAAATATCATGCAAAAAGCTACTCCTTTTATTCTTATCAGTCTATTGGGTGCATCTGCCACCTCTGCTTGTGCACAGATTGATGACAGACTGCTGACCACCATTCAGCCAAGCAGCAGCGGCACAAGCAAATTTACTCATGTCAATAGCGGTCATTATGACTCTGACATCCATTACGGCATCAAACAACCTGCCCAAGCCACTCAATACAGCAGCCAATACAGCCAAAACATCGGTGGCATCGGTAATAACAACACTTATGACGCTCTCATCAGAGAGTCTGCCGCTCGTCATGGCGTCAATCCTGCTCTGGTTAAGGCAATCATGCACACCGAATCATCATTCAACCCATACGCTCAGTCGCCTGTCGGTGCTCAAGGACTTATGCAGCTCATGCCAGGTACTGCTCGTGATATGGGCGTGATGAATGTTTGGGACCCTGCCGACAACATCGAAGGTGGTGTTAAGTACATCGCATGGCTAAGCAAACGATTTAGCAACCAAGACCACATCATCGCTGCCTACAATGCAGGTCATGCCAATGTCAGACGCTATGGCGGTATCCCACCATTTAAAGAAACACGCAACTATGTACGCAAGGTCAATAGCCGCTATCAAAATCTATATGTTCATGATACCAATCTGAATCAAGGCGGCTATCAGCTGGCGATGAATACCGATACGACTATCAAGACCACCACCATCAAAAAAGCGGATTCATCCACCCCAGAGATGCCAACTTTATCACAGGCATCAGGCAAGATATACATCAACTCCAAGTATAACAACTAGCCTAATCAACCAGCATTGACATCAGCTGATACAAAACCACCCTATTTACCACCGCACAGCCTATGTTGATTGTGCTTACTTGGCGGTTTTGTTATTTTTTGTGCACTGGGTGGCAAAGGTCTTTTAATTTTTGGATTTAGCCTTATAATAGCATCAATCAGATTTTTTAATAATTATCTGATGATTAATTTGGTGATTTTATCACACGATTTTCGATTTTTTTAAAAAGGAAAGTTTAGCCATGATGCGAATTGGTTTGTTTTTATTAACCAACATAGCGGTTCTGATTGTATTTAGCATTGTTTTTGGCATTTTGTCTAGCGTCTTTGGTCTGGGCAGCGTGCATGGCTCAAATGGGCTAAATTATGCAAGCCTAGCCGTGATGTGTCTTGTGTATGGCATGGTAGGTTCTATCATTTCGCTATTTTTGTCAAAATGGATGGCAAAAAAATCCACAGGCACGGTCGTCATCGAGACCCCAAGAAATGGTACAGAGCAATGGTTGGTTGATACCGTCGCCAAGCAAGCCAAAGCCGTTGGTATCGGCATGCCCGAAGTGGGTATCTTTGACAACCCACAGCCAAACGCCTTTGCCACAGGTTGGAACAAAAACAACGCCCTAGTCGCTGTCTCAACAGGACTACTACACACCATGACAGCTGAAGAAGTCGAAGCGGTGCTGGCTCACGAAATCGGTCATGTGGCAAATGGCGACATGGTAACGCTAGCACTGATTCAAGGTGTCGTGAATGCCTTTGTGATGTTCTTTGCTCGCATCATCGGCAACTTTGTCGATAGAGTTATCTTTAAAAACGAAGGCGACTCTCCTGGTATCGCTTACTTTGTTACTAGCATTGTCATGGACATTTTGCTTGGCATTTTGGCAAGTGCAATCGTCATGTGGTTCTCACGCCTGCGTGAATACCGTGCCGATGAGATGGGGGCTCGCCTAGCAGGTCGTGATAACATGATTGCAGCACTAAACGCCCTTCGCCCAAGCGAAGCCCGTCCCGACCAGATGCCAGAGAGCATGAAAGCCTTTGCTATCTCAAGCGGTCAATCACAAGGTTTTAGCATCGCCAGCCTGTTCCGCAGCCACCCAACGCTGGATGACCGCATTGCATCACTACAAAAGCTGCCGAACTAATCACAGACTTTGCTTAACTCATAAAAAACACCGTCAGATTGACGGTGTTTTTTTGCCCATATTAGGCAATATCAGCATAAACCACCTTACCATCAATCAGTTGCACCCATTGTTGATTGATGGCAAGTTTCATGAGCGTCATCTCATCATCAGCAGGAAAAACCATTTTCGCCAAAGTCAAATAATCAGATTCATTAACCACCTGTCCATTTTTTTTGCTCAGATTGGACAAATTGAACCAGCCTATCTTTGAGTTCTGCCACATTGCCTTTTGTCATCAGCCTGCCATCAATACGGACAAAATTATCATGAGCAGAATTTAACTGAACATTTGCCCAACGCTCAATGGCTGTGTCATGAAATACCAAGCGACCATTTACCTGCTTTATTAGCCGATATTCCGTCATGGTATCAACGACATTTTGCACACTAAATTCATTCGTGATAGCCAATTCATCACCAAGCCACTCTTTAAATGACGGCAAGTCTCTTGGTTTACTTTCCGCCATTACAAATAATAGCTCACAGATATTTTTGAGTCTTTTTAGCTCAAAACTGGCAATAATATGCTCTGTTTTGGGTGGTATAGACAGCTCTTCTTGGCGAGATTTTAACTGTGATTTTTTTGGAGTATGACCATCAACCCTAAGCATTGTCCAGTTTTTTACATATTGATGATGGTAGGTGATTTTCGTGGTCTTAACACTGATGATTTTATATTGTTTTAACAACTCAAAAATGACATCAATACTCTCATCGGTTAAGCGAAGTTTTTGATAGATGACACTTTTTAGGGTCTTAACCTTTGCAGGGCGATTTGGTTTATTCCAAGTTTTAAACCACTCATCACACAGACTCTTAATGTCATGCAGATAAATATTCTCTCGAAATTTTTCCAAACTCGGCATCGTGCCATCATTCATGCTTTTATCAAGACGATAAGCATCCTGACCAATCTGCTTCACCCCAAAACCTTTGTTAGTCAGTAATTTGGCAATATGCTCAAAATCCCTATCACTTGACATGATATGAAACTTAACCTTGGTTGGTTTGAACTCTTGGCTTAGCATCCCTGCATAAAATGCCAAGCCAAAATCCGCCCCATCGCTTTTTTTGTTCGGCTTCATTTCAATCAAAAACAGCTTTTTATGGAGCAGTTTTGTCAAAGGGGCAATATCCTGCAAAGCAAAAATCGCAGGGCTTTTGGCAAATCCGATATAAACCCTGTCATATTTCTTGCAAAATGCAAAAATCTCATCAGCCTTAACAGCAATATTTTCAATATCAAGTAGCAGTATCTTTTTCATAATACCTACACCAACCAAGGTACAATCACAGGGGCGATGAATGCGGTCAATACCCCATTTAAAATCAGCCCCACCGTCGCATACGCCACATGACGAGAACCCATCTGCATGGCTCGCACCGTGCCTAGAGCGTGTGATGCCGTCCCAAGCGACAGCCCTTGTGCCATCGCTCGCCTGATGCGTGCTTGATGTAGCACATACACACCCACCACCTGCCCTGCCACACCCGCAATCAATACTGTCGCTGCACTGATGCCGACCACACCGCCCAACACTTCGGTAACTTCAATGGCAATCGGCATGGTAACAGACTTGGCAGCGATAGCGATGATACTATCAGCACTACCGCCCAGCAGTCGCACCAAAACCACCCCCGTTACAATCCCCACCACCGAGCCGATGAACTGCGAAACGATGATGGGTAGCCATTGGACACGGATTTTTTGCCATTGCACATACAAAGGCACCGCCATACACACCACCACAGGCTGTAGCCAAAAACTCAGATGACCGCTCGCTTGCTCAAAGCTCTCCCATGAGATGCCAAAGACCTTTAAAAACGCAATGACTACTACGGTTGTGATGAGTGTGGGATTGATGAGCGGCTGTTTTAGGGTTTGTCTTAGCCAGATACTTAATTCAAATGCACCCACCATCACAAAGATGAGCAAAAATGGGCTGTTTTTTAGTTCGGCAAACTGCCCTGATACCAACCATTCAGCCATTCTTTCCACCCTTTGACCCTTTTTGTAATCGTCTTAGCCATTCATAGCTTGTACCAGTAACCACAAGCACTAAAAAGGTACTGACCACCGTCGCTACAATCAATATCCACGCATCATCAGCAATGACATCAAGATACTGCATGATGGAGATACACGCAGGTATGACAAGCAGCACCAGATGATCCAGCATGATTTTGGCAAGTTTTTCTACCGCAGATAGCTTAACCAGCCCAGTCTGCAAACAGATAAATAACAGCAGCAGCCCAATCACGCTGGCAGGCAGGGGCAAATCAAGCCCCACAACTATCAGCTGACCCACAAAAAGACAAGCAAAAATAATCAACAACGCTTTTAGTAGCATCACACCACCCCACAACAAAAACGCCTCATTGTATCGCAAAGGCAAGATTTCGCCAAATATTGTGAGACTTTTTTACAATTTTTCGTGTTTTTTACTTGATTTTGCCATTCATCACTCGTATCATCAACTCATCTTTTTATTATGGAGTAAGTCGGCATGTCAAAAGCCATCATCACCACCGAACAAGGCGACCGCATCGCCAAACGACTCATCAATCACTTTCGCCACAAAGTCCAAGTCGCTGAACTAGACAACGGCTATCTCATCAATATGCCGGGGGCGGACATCAAGCTCACCCCCACACCCAATGAACTACACATTAACTATGTTCGTAACCAGAGCACCGACAGCCCTGAACGCCCCTATGACGAAGACAAGCTAAAATCAGTCATTACCAGCCATCTTGACCGCATGGCAGGCGAGACCTTTGAGTATGTTTGGCAAGACTGATTTCGGTCAAATCACCCATCATTGTTAGTCATTTTATCCCACTTAAATACATAATAGAGCAAGTATGAACACCGCCCAAGTCAAAATCCTAAACCCTAAAATTGGCACCAACCCCGCCTTCCCCTTGCCCACTCGTGCCACAGACGGCTCGGCAGGCATTGACCTAAGGGCGTGTATTGATGAGCCTGTGGTCATCAAAGCTGGCGAGACCAAGCTCATCGGTACAGGGCTTGCCATCTATATCGCCGACCCCAATTTTGCAGGGCTTATCCTGCCCCGTTCAGGGCTTGGGCATAAGCATGGCATCGTGCTTGGCAATCTGGTGGGTCTGATTGACGCTGATTATCAGGGCGAGCTTATGGTATCGGTGTGGAACAGAAGCGATAGCGACTTTACCCTAAATCCTGCCGAACGCATGGCTCAGTATGTTATCGTGCCTGTGGTGCGTCCTGCCTTTGAAGTGGTGGACGAGTTTAGCGATATTAGCGAGCGTGGTGCAGGTGGGTTTGGGAGTTCTGGGGTGAAGTAAATTGTTGATTTTAAAATGTTACAAAGCCCCTATTAGGCGAAAAATATTTCGCCCCTACCGCCCAAAATCAAATTTGTCGCAATTTTAAGGTTTGGTCATGAAGCAATGCCAAAATTTTAAGGAAAAAATATGCAACACAAATCCCTAACATTAGACGAAGCCAAACACACCAGCGAAGTCATTACGACTGCTCTGCCCTACATTCAGCGTTATAAGGATAAGCTTATTGTCATCAAATACGGTGGCAATGCCATGACTGACCCTGTATTAGAAAGCTCCTTTGCTCGTGATATTGTGCTATTAAAGACCGTTGGCATTCACCCTGTGGTCGTGCATGGCGGTGGACCACAAGTGGACGAGCTACTTGGTAAACTCGGTCAAGAATCTGACCGCATCGATGGCATGAGAGTTACCGACAAGGACACCATGAATGTCGTGGAGATGGTACTGGGCGGTAGCGTGAACAAATCCATCGTCAATCTCATCAACAAGCACGGCGGACAAGCCATCGGACTGACAGGTAAAGACGCAAGCCTTATCCGTGCCAGCAAACTTGCCATGACGGACAAAGAGGGTAACACCATCGATTTGGGCTTTGTCGGCGAAGTGGAGAGCGTGAATACCGATGTCATCAATATGCTGATTCATAGCGACTTTATCCCTGTCATCGCTCCTTTGGGCGTGGACGAGCATGGCGAGACTTATAACATTAATGCTGACCTTGTGGCAAGTAAAGTGGCGGAGTTTTTAAATGCCGAACGCCTGCTACTACTCACTAACATCAAAGGCGTGCTGGATAAATCAGGCAATGTGCTGACTTCGCTCTCCCCCACCGATGTGGATAATCTGATTGCTGATGGCACGATTAGCGGAGGTATGATACCAAAAATCGCAGGGGCGTTGGACGCAGTCAAAGCAGGGCTAAGAAGTGCCACCATCGTGGACGGACGAGTGCCACACGCTTGTTTGCTTGAAATCTTTACCGATGAAGGGGTGGGAACGCAGATTTTAAGGGATATGTGATTTGTAAATAAGAACACAGAACTAAAGCTCTTTTTCTCAAAACATCAGAGCTTTCCAACAAAAAGGTGGGAGAGCCCACCTTAGTTGATATAGCAACCCTTTAAACCGTCGCCTTAGCAGCGTGTTTGGTTCAGTCCTCATAGATAATCTCAGAAATCACAATCCGACCCAGCTGATTACAGCTCTTTTGATGCCCTAAGTCACAAGCCTTATTAAACCACTCATTGGCAGTTTTTGTATTTTTCTTGACACCCGCCCCACGCTGATAATCAAGACCCAACAGAAAATACCCTCTACTCACTAGAGATTTAATTAACGACTCTTTCCTAGTTAACACGTCTTTCTGTACAGCAGATTCAGCTTTTTGATACCAGTTGGCGGCTTGTGTAAAGTCTTTTGGCACGCCTTCACCTTTGTAGTACATAAAACCTAAGTTTACTTGGGCAGCTGAATTACCCTGTTCAGCGGCTTTACGATACCAGTTGGCGGCTTGTGTCAGGTCTTTTGGCACGCCTTCACCTTTTTCATACATGGAAGCTAAATTAAATTGAGAGGTAGAATTACCCTGTTCAGCGGCTTTACGATACCAGTTGGCGGCTTGCGTCAGGTCTTTTGGCACGCCTTCACCTTTCTGATACATGTCAGCCAAAATAACTTGAGCGTCGGTATGACCCTGTTCAGCGGCTTTACGATACCAGTTGGCGGCTTGTGTCAGGTTTTCTGGCATGCCTTCACCGTTGACATACATGGTAGCCAAAGCAACTTGAGCGTGAACATCACCCTGCTCAGCGGCTTTACGATACCAGTTGGCGGCCTGTGTAAAGTCTTTGTCCATCATATAGAGTTGAGCTAATCGTACTTGAGCCTTAGCATTGCCCTGATGGGCAGCTTTACGATACCAGTTGGTGGCTTGCTGAACATCCTGCTGAACACCGATACCAAAAAAATACATAACACCCAATTCCGCTTGAGCATCCTTATTGCCTTGTTCCGCCAACATTTTAAAGATGGAGAAAGCTTGAGAATAGTTTTTGTTGTCATAATGAGATTTTGCTGTATCAAAATCATTTGCCAATGCTGATGTTGCTATGCCAAGACCAGACACTAAAGCAATGGCGAATAGTGTGTTTTTTAGGTTCATAAATCGTTCTCCTTGTGTGCTATTGATACAAACCCATTATAGTATTTTAGATGGGTAATTGCTAGATGTATTATGGATTTATTTACACTCATCAGTTAAGCTAATTTTTCCACCCATACCCCCTCATCAAAGCCAATCAGTGCCACACCATCGCCCATCACCATTGGGCGTTTTAGCACGCTTTGATTATCTTTGATGATATGATAAATGGCAGAGACATCATCACCTGCCAAAATCGCCTTTGTCTCATCGTCAAATTTACGGTAGGTCGTGCCTTGTTTGTTGATGACTTTATCGCCAAAGCTCGCCACGAATATTTCAAATTCATCTTGGCTTAGCACCGACTTTTTATAATCAAAAAATTCATAGGCGATGCCTTTGTCGTTTAAAAAATCAAACGCCTTTTTCATGGTGTTGCAGTTTTTGATGCCGTAGATGGTAATCATGGCTTACTCCTGTGTATAAAAATATTGGCAAATTATAGCAAAATTACGCTATAATAGCCTGTTATTTTTAAAATTTTAATTCACATTGAGACAATCATGAGCCTAAACGAATACAACTTTCAAGAGATTGAGCAAGCCCAACAAGCCAAATGGCAAGCCGACAACCGCTATGTAACAGACAATAACGACAATGGTAAGCCCACCCGCTATATGCTCTCGATGTTCCCTTACCCAAGCGGTAAGCTGCACATGGGTCATGTACGAAACTATGCCATCACTGATGTACTGTCTCGCTACTATCGCCAAAAGGGTTATGATGTCATGCAGCCGATGGGCTGGGACGCTTTTGGTCTGCCTGCCGAAAATGCCGCCATCGCCAATCAAGTCGCCCCCCACGCATGGACGATGTCTAATATTGAGCATATGCGTGGACAGCTAAAATCGCTAGGCTTGTCGATTGACTGGTCTCGTGAGTTCGCCACTTGTACACCTGATTATTATAAGTGGGAGCAGTGGCTATTTTTGCAGCTTTATAAAAAAGGCTTGGTGTATAAGAAACTTGCCACCGTCAACTGGGACCCTGTGGATAACACCGTCCTTGCCAACGAACAAGTCATTGACGGTCGTGGCTGGCGTTCTGGGGCGGTCGTTGAGAAGCGTGATATTCCCATGTATTACTTTAAAATCACCGACTACGCCGATGAGCTGCTAGACGACCTAAAACAACTTGAAGGCAAATGGCCAAAACAAGTCTTAACCATGCAACAAAACTGGATTGGCAAAAGCTATGGCATGGAACTGGACTTTGAATATGACATAGACGGACAACAAGACAAACTTACTGTATTCACCACTCGCCCTGACACCGTGATGGGCGTAAGCTATCTGGCAGTGGCTGCCGAACATCCGCTTGCCATCCATGCCAGTCAAAACAACCCTGCTCTACAAGCCTTCATTAACGAATGCAAACAAGGCTCGGTGGCAGAAGCTGAGCTTGCCAAAACCGAAAAAGTAGGCATGGATACAGGGCTATATGCCAAACACCCTGTAACGGGTGAAAATGTGGCGATTTGGGTTGCCAACTATGTGCTGATGAGCTATGGTTCTGGGGCAGTGATGGGTGTGCCTGCTCACGATGAGCGTGATTTTGAATTTGCCAAAAAATATGACCTACCCATCAAGCAGGTCATTGAATTTAAAGACAAGCCATACAGCACCGACGCATGGCAAGAGTGGTATTCCGACAAAGATGGCGTGTGTGTCAATTCAGGCATACTAGACGGACTGACCAAAGACGAAGCGAGTGCCAAAATCCTAGAAGTGGTGGGCGAAAAAGCCAAAACCACCATTCAATATCGCCTGCGTGATTGGGGCGTATCTCGCCAACGCTACTGGGGCTGTCCGATTCCGATGATTAACTGCGAATACTGCGGCACCGTGCCTGTGCCTGAGAGTGATTTGCCTGTGGTGCTACCGACCGATGTCGTCCCTGATGGGCGTGGCAATCCGCTAAGAAATATGCCAGAGTTTGTCAGCTGCACCTGCCCTAAATGCGGTCAAGCTGCCGAGCGAGAGACCGATACCTTTGATACCTTTGTGGAGTCTAGCTGGTACGCCCAGCGTTTTACCACGCCACACGATGACACACGCATGGTCGGTCGTGAAGGGGCGGACAAATGGCTGTCTGTCAATCAATATGTGGGCGGTATCGAACACGCCATCTTGCACCTGCTTTATGCTCGCTTTTTCCATAAGGTCATGCGTGATGAAGGGCTTATCAAGGGGGCAGAACCCTTTGAAAACCTACTGGCACAGGGCATGGTCTTGGCTGGCACTTTCTACCGTGAAAATGACGACGGCTCAAAAACTTACTACTTCCCACACGAAGTCGAAGTGCGTGGCAATGAAGCGATTTTACTTGCTGATGGGCAGCCTGTGGTGATTGGCAAAACCGAAAAAATGTCAAAATCTAAAAACAACGGCGTGGACCCACAGACCATCATGAATGAGTACGGAGCGGATACGGTGCGTCTATACACCATGTTTACCGCCCCTGCCGACCAGACCTTAGAATGGTCAGATTCTGCCCTAAAAGGTCCGTATAACTTTGTCAAAAAAGTCTGGCGTATCGCCGATGAGCATCTAAATGCCATCAAAGATTTGGATAAATCCGCTTTGGTTATTGACAAGGCAACCCTATCAAAGGCAGCCAAAGACCTACGCCGCAAGACGCACGAGACCATCGCTCGTATCGATGCGGCATTGGGTGAGCATTTGGCACTTAACACCCCTGTATCATCGCTCATGGAGCTTGCCAACGACATCGGTTCGTTTGAGATTAAAGATGGTGGCGATTTGGCAGCTCGTCATGAATCGCTCATCGCTCTATTGACCCTACTGGCTCTATACGCACCGCATGTGGGCGAATATCTGCTTGAAGCCTTTGGCTATGACAGCCGTACGCTTATCTTCCCTGTGCTTGATGAATCTGCTTTGGTGGCGGACAGCATCACGATGGTGGTACAGGTGAACGGTAAGGTGCGTGGTAAGATTGAAGTTGCCACAGGTCTGGACAATGACAGCTTAATTGAGCTTGCCAAAACAGCCGAAGGCGTGGACAAGTTCATCACAGGTGACATCAAAAAAGCCATCGTTGTGCCAAATAAATTGGTCAGCTTTGTCGTTGCAGGATAATAGACCAAACAGTCTTTTGCTTAGGAAATCTTTATGAAACAAGCCCTAGCACTCGCCTTCGTCATGGCAACAGCAACAAGTCTTAGTGCTTGTGGCTTTGCCCTGCGTGGCACGCAAAATAGCGTATCAGCCAGCCCCATGCACGCCACCACGAGCATCAAACTGGCGGACAATCAAGAAGCCTTGGCACTAAAACAGCCACTAACCAAACAGCTACAACTCTTAGGCATCACCAGTCAGGACACCGCTGCCAACAGCATCAAGGTGGATAACCTGCGTTTTCGCCGTTATGAGCTGGTCGGTACACTGACCGAAGTGCGTTTGGTACTTATGGCAGATGTCAGCTATGTGATTAGCAATCAAACACACAAGCACCTCATTCAAGTCGAACAAAGCTATCAATATAATGAAGCGAGCGTCATCACGCTAGACCAACAAGGCGAAAAAACCAAGCAATGGCTATACGAACATCTGGCACAGCGTATCGCTGAGCAGTATTACGCCAAGTCAAAATAAGACAGCCATCCATGCAGCAGCGTTTTTTACCGCTATTTAGGCAGTTATTAACCGCACACAATGCACCACCAATGACGGGTTTTTGGCTGGTGCATTCTGACGAACCACTCATGATTTCATGGCTCATTGATGCGTGCCGTCCCCTTTGGCGTGCAGGTGGACAAACCATCAAACGCATTGAGCTGACCAGTCCAAAATCATGGGCAGAGGTCATCGCCGAGCTTGACAGTTTAAGTTTATTTGGCGATACCAGTGCGATTATTGTCAATGGCAGCCACAAACCAAAGACCGACAAAGACAGCCCCACCGATATCATGGCAGCCCTTCAACGCATCGCCCAAGACACACCCCATCATCTGATTTGGTGCCTACCTAAGCAGGACAAAAAATCACTTGCCACCAAAGCCATCAAACTGTTTGACACACACGGTCTTATCATCGATGCTAATATCTATGACGAGCGGATGCGGCATGATGTGTTAAAGGTGCAAGCTGAGCAGCTGGGCATCAAGCTGACAGCTGATGCGTGGCAGTACCTACTGGCACACACCGAAAATAACCTACTCACCGCCCATCAAAACCTGTGGCGGTTATCTTTATTGCACCCAAACAGCCCGCAGCCCATCGATACACCCACGCTTAATGCCTGCTTGGTAGGTGGGGTGGAGTTTAGCGTGTTTGATTTGTCCGAGCAGCTATTATTAGGCAATGCCGCCAAAGCCCTACACATCGTACAGCACCTACAAGACACCGACACCGCCCCCAGCATCGTGCTTTGGGCATTAAATAAAGACGCAAGACTCATCTTGCAGCTACAAGCAGGTAAGCAGCCAGACGAGCTTGGCATTTGGCGAAACAAAATCCAGCTCTACACCCAAGCCGCTCGCCACACATACGGCAACACTGCTGATTGGCTCGGTCAGATTTATGAGATTGATTGTGCCATCAAAGGCGTGATTGATGCAGATGCTTGGTTAAAGATACGACAGCTGTGCTTATCCATGTGCCGAGTGTCGTCCTAGTTTGTACTGGTTTATTTTATCCCTTTCGCCTTATTATTTTTTGGAGCATTCATGCGTTTACAAGCCATCTTAACCACCGCCTTTTGTATTAGCCTGTGCAGTCTGACAGCGAGCATGAACGCTGCCGCCAGCGACTACGCTGATGCCTACTATGCCAAAAACTTCATATCCCCCAGTGGTAACATCGTCTGCCAAGGCGATGGCATTACCGACGAAGATTATCCAAAGCAAGGCGTACGCTGTTTTATCTTTAAGCACAAAGACACCCCAAGATATACCAAAGACGCCCAAGATTGCCCGCTAGATTGGATACCAAGCTATGCTGTCATGAATAAGGGGCGTGGCGAATATACAGGATTTTGTCATGGCGATGTTTTTTGGAAGCCAGACTCTCCCAAGCTCGGCTATGGCAAAACCATCAAAGGCGACGGCTGGCAATGCACCAGCCAAAAGACAGGCATGAGATGCACCAACCGACAAGGACACGGTTTTCATCTTAGCCAAGCCAACCAAAAAGCATGGTAGGTCCATTTCGATAGCCCAGTCCTAGCGGCTTAGGTCAGATGCCATCTATCAAAACCATGCCACAACCGATAAAATAGTTACATAACTTTACGCATTTACCCAAAAAATTCATCAAAAACACCCCAGCTCTTATCATCGCTTAAACTGGGTGTTTTATAATAAATCATTTTATGCCAAGACGCTTTGATATTTCAAATAAACCAATAAATCAAAGCAATTCATCTTTAAATCGGCATTTCGCCAACACATTTATCCACTATATTATTTGCAGACACATCGGAAAATCACACCATGTCCACCACACTCGCCAAATCACGCAAGCTGCCACCCATGATCAAATGGCTAATTCTTGCCGCAGCGGTTTTGTTATTGTCCGCCCTACTGTATCATTTTTTTAAGCCCAAAGACACCGCTCCCAATTACCTGACTGCCGAAGCAACCACAGGTAATATCGAAAGCGTCGTCATGTCGTCAGCTAAGGTCAAGCCGATTAAAAGCGTTGATGTCGGGGCTCAGGTATCAGGCAGAATCGTCAAGCTGTATGTTGAAGTTGGTGATGAAGTCAAACAAGGCGACATCATCGCCCAAATCAGCCAAGTTGAACAAAAAAACACCGTATCCAACGCCCAAGCCAACCTACAACAAGCCAACGCATCGCTTGCCCAAGCCCAAAGCACCCTACAATCCGCCCAAGGCAGCATCAATAGCAACACCGCTGCTCTAAATGCACGCCTAAGCGAGCTTAACAAAGCCCAAAAAGCCTTTGAACGCTTATCTGGCTTGGTGGCGATTGATGCGGTGAGCCGTCAAGATTATGACGATGCCAAAGCCGCGGTCGAAGTGGCACAGGCAAATGTTGATGCCGCTCGTGCTAGCATTCAAAACGCCAAAAACGATGTCGCTGCCGCTCGTGCCAACATTCAAAGTCAGCAAGCCGCCATCAACAAAGCCCAAAACGACCTATCCACCGCCCAAGAAGACCTAAGCTACACCACCATCACCGCACCGATGGACGGCACGGTCGTCTCCATCACCCAAAAAGAAGGGACGACGGTCAATGCCAATCAGTCCGCCCCCACCATTGTTACGCTTGCCGACCTAAGCCGTGTGCGTATCAACGCCCAGATTAGTGAGGCTGATGTCATCAATGTCAAGGCAGGTCTGCCCGCTCGCTTTAATATCATCGGCAACCCTGATGAGCAGTTTGATGCGGTATTGACTGGCATTGAGCCTGCCCCTGAGAGCATCAGCACCAGCAGCAGCACCGATTCTGCCGTGTATTATATCGGTTATCTGGATGTGGATAACACCGAACGCAAATTTCGCATCGACATGACCGCACAGGTGAACATCATCATCAATTCAGTCAAAGATGTCGTGATGGTGCCTTCTGCTGCCCTACAAACTGTGGGCGACAAACACACCGTAAGAGTGGTGGGCGAAGACGGTCATGCCAAGCCTGTAGAAGTGGTGGTCGGTCTTAATAACCGTGTCAATGCCGAGATTAAATCAGGTCTAAAAGTCGGAGATAAAGTCGTCATCGGCGAGCAGTCAGATAAAGACGGGCAAAATAACAAGCCCAATGGACCACCAATGATGTAAGATGAGCAGCACAACCAACCAAACACAAAATACACGGCATTCTATGACGACACACCAAAAAACCCCACTCATCGAAGTGAACAATCTTATCCGTGATTTTCAGGCGGGCGATGGTCATGTGCGTATTTTGCACGGCATTGATTTGACGCTGTATCAAGGCGAGATGGTCGCCATCATCGGTCAATCAGGCTCTGGCAAATCCACACTCATGAACATCTTAGGCTGTCTGGATAAGGCGACCAGTGGCAACTATACCATCTTTGGCAAATCTGTTGACAACATGGACGGTGAAGAGCTGGCCCAGCTACGCCGAGAGCATTTTGGTTTTATTTTTCAGCGGTATCATCTGCTTGGCGACATCAATGCTCTCGATAATGTTACCGTCCCTGCTGTCTATGCAGGCATGGACACCACCACCAGACGGCAGCGGGCAGGCGAGCTACTCACCCAGCTGGGTTTGGGCGACAAGACCGCCAACCGACCCAATCAGCTCTCAGGCGGTCAGCAGCAGCGAGTCTCTATCGCTCGTGCCTTAATGAATGGTGGCGATATTATCCTAGCGGACGAGCCGACAGGGGCATTAGACAGTCGCTCAGGCACAGAAGTGATGAATATCTTGCACGACCTAAAACGACAAGGTCATACCATCATCATGGTAACGCACGACCCATCGCTAGCCCGTCAGGCTGAGCGAGTGATTGAATTAAAAGACGGTCGCATCATCGCCGATTATTATACCGACCAAGATACCACCCAAATCACCACCCCACAGCTTAATACAGATGCTCACACCCATCATCTGGGCGACCAACATACCGCTACCGCCATCAGTAAAAATAATTTTGGCTCAAAAAATACCTTGCTTGGTATGATAGACAGGCTAAAAGAAGCCTTTAAGATGTCCATCTACGCCATGAAAGCCCACAAGATGCGAACGCTATTGACCATGCTTGGCATCATCATTGGCATCGCATCGGTGGTCTCCATCGTGGGGCTTGGACAAGGCTCACAAGCCAAAATCCTGAATGACATCAATGCCTTAGGGACGAACACCATCACCGTCATCGATGGTTATCCCTTTGGCGACCCACGCCGCCGCTTTGGTTATGATAACTTGACGGTTGATGATGCCAATGCGGTTGCCGCCCAGCCTTATGCTCAGTCTGTCAGTCCGCAGGTGGATACCAGCGTCTCCATCCGCTACAAAAACACCGAAGCCACAGGCAGTATCAATGGCGTCGGTCAGGACTACCTGAAAGTAACAGGCGAAAAACTCGACATGGGACAAGGCTTTGATGACAGCAGTATCGCCACCCTTGCCCAAGACATCATCATCGACCAAAATACCTACAAGACCTTTTTTAATGGGCAAGGCAACCCCATCGGTCAGACGCTGATGGTGGGTAATGTCCCAGGGCAAATCGTCGGCGTATTGTCCGCAAAAAACTCATCGTTTGGACGCAGCAGCAACACCCCAAACATCTACATGCCCTACACCACCGTCATGCACCGCATGCTCGGCACCAGCCACATTGACCGCTTTGTGGTGCTTATTGATGCCGATACACCTTCTGCCATCGCCGAGACCGCCATCTCCGATTTGATTAAACAGCGGCATGGCACCGATGATTTTAACATTATGAATACCGACAGCATCAAAGAGACGGTTCAGTCCACCACCAGCACCATGACCCTGCTCATCTCATCGATTGCCATCATCTCACTCATCGTGGGCGGTATTGGCGTGATGAACATCATGCTTGTCTCTGTTACCGAACGCACGAGTGAGATTGGCGTACGCATGGCGGTAGGGGCGAGACAATCGGACATCATGCAGCAGTTTTTGATTGAGGCGATATTGGTCTGTGTATTGGGTGGTATTTTGGGCATTTTGCTTGCCTTTGGGATTGGGGCAGTGATTAACAGTCTTGGTAGTGCCAACATGGCGGTGATTTATTCGCCACTTTCCATCATCGCCGCCTTTGTCTGCTCAACTTTGATTGGCATTGTCTTTGGATTTTTGCCCGCCAGAAATGCCGCACGCCTAAATCCTGTGGAAGCCCTATCGCACAATTAACCAAAAAAATCATGGCTTTTTGGCGGTTTTTTTAAATAATTTGCTAATTTTTTGCATATTTTTAAAATAATCGCCAAAAAACCCTTGCAAAGTTAAAAATATCCTGTATAATACGCACCACATTAGCGATAAGGGTCGTTAGCTCAGTTGGTAGAGCAGTTGACTTTTAATCAATTGGTCGC
>JAUNDZ010000006.1 GCA_030525825.1 Moraxella sp. | reverse complement strand
AAAAATTATACCAGTAGTCCATACGACCACGATACAGGTTGTGCGTTAGGTGGTCAATGACCTTAAAGCCAAAGCCAACAGGGTTTCTATCTACGCCTTCGATAAATTCAAAATCCACATCATAAATGGTGTTGCCGTCTTCATAGCGGTCAATAAAATAGATGAGCGAGCCACCGATGCCCTTAATGGCAGGCAGTCTTAGCTCCATTGGATTGGTGGGGACTTCCACAGGCTCAGCCCCCATTTCAATGGCACGCTCGTAGGCAAATTTGGCGTCCTTGACACGAAAGCCCATTGCACACGCCCCAGCACCGTGCTCTTGGGCAAAATAGTAGGCTTGGCTGTTTTTGGTGCGGTTAACCAAAAGGTTAATGCCACCTTGACGGTATAGCGACACATCTTTTGAGCGGTGGCGAGCGACTTCGGTAAAGCCCATTTTTTCAAAGATTGGCTCTAAAAAGCCTTCGTTGGGGCTTGAGAATTCCAAAAATTCAAAACCGTTTAGTCCCATTGGGTTTTCAAATAAATCTGCCATTAGTAACTCCTTGCTTGTTAATCAAAAACTGGCACAAATTTTTAAAAGAATACTTGCAATCACTTGCAAGCCTTGTGCGATTATCATAAAATAAGCACCACAAATCTACAAATGGATTTTTTGCTTTATTTATTGGATTTCACGATTTATAGGGGATAGTGAATGAATGTTACCTTTCGCCAGCTCAACGCCTTTATTGCGGTGGCTCGCCACAAAAGTTTTACCAAAGCCGCCGATGAATTGCACCTAACGCAGTCGTCATTAAGCGGTCTGATTAAGGAGATGGAACGCCAACTGGATATTACGCTGTTTGACCGCACCACCCGTCAGCTCCATTTGTCCGAAGGCGGGGCAAGGCTTTTGCCTTATGCCCTAAAAGTCTTGGACGATATGCGATTATTTAGCAATGAAATCTATGATTTGAAGGATTTTCATCAGGGCAAAGTGCGTGTGGCTGCCAGCCAGCAACTTGCTGCCACGATTATGCCCGAGCTGATTAAGGAATTTAAAAAAATCCACCCAGATGTACAGGTGAGCTTGATTGATTGTGGTATTGCCGAAGTGATGGAGCGAGTACAACTTTTGGATGCTGATATTGGCATCGGTCCTGAATATCCGTTTAGCACGGATATTGTGGCAAGTGAGCTGTTTGCATCGCCTTTTTATCTGATTGTCCGTCCTGACCACCCACTCGCCTGCCACACCAGTCTAAATTGGCAAGACATTCCACAAGGCGAGCTGATTACTTTGCAGTCCGCCTTTGCCGAACAAATTCGAAACGCCCTACCGCTTGATTTGTCCGAACGGCTGTTTCGTGCCGATTATGAAGTCAATTTTTTGTCCACCGCCCTTGGAATGACCAAAATGGGGCTTGGTATTACCCTTGCTTTGACTTATGCCAAAACTTGGGTGGAACAACACAATCTTATAATGATACCGATTAAAAATCCAACGATAGAGCGAAAGTTTTTGCTTTATACGCATAAGCATCGGTCGCCCAGCCCTGCGGTCATCACTTTCAAAAAATTCTTAGCGGATTATGCCAAGCATTGGGATGCCTAAGCTGATTGATAAATGCTTGATAATCTGCACCAAAGGCGGCATTTGTGCCTTTCATTGATACTCACATCAACAAAGGCAAATCCATGCCAAAAAAATGTATTTACAATCCGCCAAAAATTCTTTATGCTAAGCAAATCCACTTTTGGCAAATAAAGACACCGATAACCCATGACCGACATCACACACAACCTTGCCCAAAACCGCTTTGAGACCACCATTGATGGCACGACCGCATTCATCAGCTATGTCGATACAGGCGAGACACTCATCTACGACCACACCATCGTCCCAGCGGCTCTTGGCGGTCGTGGCATCGGCAGTATGCTGGTCAAACACGCCCTAGACCATGCCCAGACACACGGCAAAAAAGTCGTGCCTGCGTGCAGCTTTGTGGCTCACTATATCCAAAAACACCCAGAATATCAGTCGCTTTTGCACTAAGCCATTGCATCAAGCTCAACCGCCCATCAGCACAAGGAAGTCATGATGAACCACGCATTAAATCACCTGTTCGCCCCACCCTTTGATGTGCTTACCGACAGCGAGCGAAAATCGCTTGCCGCCAAAAGTCAAATCGTCTATCTGCCCGAACACACCACCATCAGCGACGAGTGGCGTGGTGATTTGTTCATCGTCATCAAAGGCAAGCTCACTCAACATCAAGATGGCGAGCTGGTAGCAGGCTTGAACATGGGCGACTGGTTCGGTCTTGTGGATAAAAATGGGACATCATTTGAAGTAACCACCCAAGAGCAAAGCCTACTGTACCGCCTAGATGGGGCGAGCATCAATAAAATCAGCGAACAAAACGACCATTTGCGTACCCTGCTATTTGATGACTTATCCGCTCGCAAATCCAAGCAAGAAGCCCGCCTTGCCCACCACCAAAATCAGCAGATGCTGTATCGCAGCGTCATGAGTATCGGCGAGCATATCAAACAGCCGCACTTCATCGCTGCTGATGCCAGCTTGTATGATGCCACTTGTGCCATGATGGCGGTCGATGCCAAGCACATCTTGGTCGATGATGAGCATGGCACAGGGATATTCACCCAAGCCGATATCTGCCGTGCCATCATGGATAAAGCGGACTTTGGTGGCACGCCTGTGCGTACTTATAGCCAGTTTAAACTGACAACCATCCACGAGACGCACGACCTAAGCGAAGCACTCATCACCATGATTAGCAAGCGAATCCACCGTCTGCCCATCGTCAATGACGCAGGGAGCATCGTGGGCGTGATTGGTCAGACTGAGCTGCTCAATTATCTCACCAATCAATCCCAGCTCATCACCCAGCGTATCGACCAAGCAACGACCTTGCACGAAGTCGCCATCGGCGTGGAGATGATTGGCAAATTCATCCGCCATCAAAACCAAAGTGGTATGAAAATCCATGTCATCGGTCGCATCGTCCAGAGCCTAAACGCCCATGTCTTTGCAAAAGTATGGCAGCTCATCGCTCCGCCTGATGTCATCAAGAACAGCTGTATGATTGTCATGGGTTCAGAAGGTCGTGGCGAGCAGGTGATGCGTACCGACCAAGATAATGCCCTGATTGTGCGTGATGGCTTTATTGACGATAAACTCCCCCAGTATGCCCAAGCCTTTAATGACGCACTATTTGAGCTGGGTTATCCGTACTGTGATGGCGGCATCATGATGAACAATGCCACTTGGCGGCAGTCGCTGAGTGATTTTAAAAACCAAGTAAGTGCATGGATTGGCACCACCAATGGCGAATCGATGGTAAACCTTGCCACCTTAATCGATGCCCACCCTGTATGTGGTGATATGACGCTATTTAGCGAATTAAAATCGCACTGGCAGCACGCCATCAAGCACGCCCACGCCAATTTCATCAACCGCTTTGCCGCACCGACCATTCAGATGGCAGATGGGGCAACTTTTTGGCAAAAATTCACAGGTGGTACCGACAGCGACATCGACCTAAAAAAAGCAGGCATCTTTCCTATCGTGCATGGCGTACGCACGCTCGCCCTAGAATATGGCATCGACGAGACCAGCACTCGCCTACGCCTACAAAGACTCTCTGCCCTAAAGGTCATCGATGACAAAACCGCTCAAAATCTCATCGAAGCCTTAGAATTTTTCTTATCAAAACGACTGGCAGTCGCCCTAATCACCGATGACAAGTCCGCTCGCAAGGTCAATCCAAACGCCCTATCGTCATTAGAGCGAGACCTGCTCAAAGAAAGCCTGTCGGTGGTCAAGTACTTTAAAGGCTTCATCACTCGTCATTATCGACTGGATGTCTTTGTCGGCTAAGGGGCTTATATGTTTGATTTTTTAAAAAACCTATTTAGCGGTCAATCGCTGCCGCCCACCGACCCCAAATACGCCCACCTGTCAGCTCACCTGACCGCCAGTTCACCTGCTGATGAATGGGTGTGTCTAGATTTGGAGCTGACAGGACTCGACCCAAAGAGTGAGCATATACTCAGCGTGGGTGCGGTCAAAATCAACAAAACAGGCGACAGCTTTGTCATCGACACCGCAAACGCCCTATCCATCATCTGTCGTCCGCCCATCATGCCTAGCACAAGCAGCATCATCATCCATCACCTGCGTCCTTGTGATGTCGAAAATGGTGTCAGCTACGATGAGATGCTAGGCACACTACTGCCCTTTATCGGTACTCGCCCCATTGTCGGTTTTTGTACCAGCATGGATGTCGCCTTTTTAAATGCCTTAGTCAAACCAAGACTTAGCAAAAAACCGCCCAACACACTCATCGATGTCAGTCAGCTTGACCAAAAACTTCGCCAAAAAACCAACAAAAACAGCGATTTACCGATTGATAAACGCCATCTAAACGAGCTACTACAAGCCTATCGCATTCCAATTTTGCCCGCTCATGATTCGCTCAACGATGCTTTGATGACCGCCATGCTGTTTTGTCATTTAAAAAGCAAATTGGACTAACCGATGATCAAGTCCAAGACCGATTTATCGTACATCACGAATAATTACGGATACATTCCAGCAAAAAAATCTGCTCGCATTTGTGATGAAATGTGCTAAACTAGCGGATATTTTTTATCACCTTTGATTAAGGAATCTCATGAGTAGTCTTACCCCAGACCAAGTCGCCCTACAACTAGACGGCTTACCTGCATGGCAGCTCGATGGTCATAGCTTGGTGCGTGTCTATGAATTTAATGATTTTGCTGCTGTCATCGCATTCATCGTCAAGGTCTCGTTTCATGCCCAAGAGCTAGAACACTACCCGCAATGGGAAAACTGCTACACCACCTTAAAAGTGCGTATCGGCAACCCTGAGCGTGGTGCGGTAAGAAGCCGAGATGTACAGCTTGCCAAACGCCTAGAAGCTGCCTTTGTCGCTTAAATGCCAGTTTAAAGCCAAGTTGTCTTGGCTTTTTATTTATCTGTCATTGCCATCTAACATACCCGCACCTTTGGTTGTGGGCGAATGGACAAAAGACGCTTACCGAACTTAAATTTTTATTGGCTTGGTAGGGCGAAAATTTTTCACCCCATAGCAGTAGTCTGAATTTTCCCATGCTTGATGGCATCTAATGACACTACTTTTTTAGATTTGCGATGAAACCAACCACAAGGAGAGATGATGAAATCATTTAGCCAGACCCTATGGCAAGAGAACCTAGCCCTGTATGAAGCCACCTTAAACCTGCCCTTTAATCAAGAGCTGGCGGCAGGCACGCTGTCCAAAGATGCGTTTAGCCATTATGTGATTCAAGACGCTCATTATCTGCTTGCCTACGGTCGGGCTTTGGCGGTGTGTGCTGCCAAGGCGTACGATGCGGACGATGTGATACTGTTTAGCGAGGCTGCCAAAGTCGCCATCGTGGTCGAACGCTCATTGCATGATGGCTTTATGCAGGATTTTGGCATCAGTCATGAAGATTTTTTGAACACGCCACTGACTTTGGCTTGTCATCATTACACTTCGTATCTCATCGCCAGTGCCTATGCCGACAGCTATCCTGTGGTATTGGCAAGTCTGCTGCCGTGCTTTTGGATTTATGCTCGGGTCGGTCAAGACATCTATGACAAATCCGCCCCGAATAACCCCTATCAAGCATGGATTGACACCTACGCTGGCGAAGAGTTTCATGAAGCGGTCAGACGAGTGATTGCCGTGGTCGATAAAGTCGCTGCCCGTGCCGATGCCGACACCCTAGATAAGATGCGTGCCGCCTATACCTACGCTGCCAAATTAGAATGGCTGTTTTGGGAAAGTGCCTACCATCAGACCCGTTGGCGTGAACTGGATGTCATCTAAGAAGCAGCCAAATCCACAGTATGCCGAAAATTCTGACAAAGTCGTCTTGTAAACTTTAGATGATTTTAAAGCAAAATAAGCAAAAATTTGTTAAAATGGCGGTGATTTTTTGACTTAAAATAACCGCCATTTTTATGACCACAGACACCCAAACCACCTTTGACACTCGCTCCATCAGCGAGTTTACCGAATCAGCCTACCTAAACTACGCCATGTATGTCATCATGGACCGTGCCTTGCCGCACATCGCTGATGGCTTAAAGCCTGTGCAACGACGCATCGTCTATGCCATGAGTGAGCTTGGGCTAAAACACACCGCCAAACCCAAAAAGAGTGCTCGCACCGTCGGTGATGTGCTGGGCAAATACCACCCGCATGGCGACTCCGCCTGTTATGAAGCGATGGTACTGATGGCACAGCCGTTCAGCTATCGCTATCCTTTGATTAGTGGTCAGGGCAACTGGGGCAGTCCCGACGACCCAAAATCCTTCGCCGCCATGCGATACACCGAAGCGAAGATGAGCGACTACGCCAACACATTGCTGTCCGAGCTTGACCAAGGCACGGTGGACTGGGTGGATAATTTTGACGGCACACTAAAAGAGCCAGCCACACTGCCTGCTCGCTTGCCCAACATCCTACTAAACGGCACCACAGGCATCGCTGTCGGCATGGCGACCGACATCCCACCGCACAATCTCACCGAGACGGTCAAAGCCTGTATCAAGCTACTCAAAAACCCAAGCCTGTCCGTGCGTGAACTGTGCAAAACACTCATCGCCCCCGACCTGCCTACTCGTGCCGAAATCATCACCCCAAAAGATGAACTCATCAGCATGTACGAGCAGGGTCGTGGCAGCTACAAGATGCGTGCCACCTACCACATCGACCCAAAAGAAAAAAGCACCGTCGTCATCGATGCCTTGCCTTATCAAGTCTCGGGCAATAAAGTCATCGAACAAATCGCCAAGCTCATGATGGATAAAAAACTGCCTTGGCTCAACGACATCAATGACGAGTCCGACCATGAGAACGCCTGTCGCATCGTGCTGGAATTTAAAAAGGGCAAGGTTGATATTGACAAAATCATGAACCATCTGTTCGCCATGACCGACCTTGAAACCAGCTTTCGAGTGAACATGAATGTGATTGGCGTCAATGGCAAACCACAGGTCAAAAACCTAAAAGACATCCTAAGCGAATGGCTCAACTGCCGTCGCAGCGTGGTGATTCGCCGTCTTGAACATCGCCTAGCCAAGATTGACAAACGCCTGCACATCTTGGCAGGTCTGCTCATTGCTTATCTAAACATCGATGAAGTCATCCACATCATCCGCACCGAAGACGACCCAAAACTGGAACTGATGAGCCGCTTTGGACTGACCGACATACAGGCGGACGCCATCTTAGACATCAAGCTGCGTCAGCTTGCCAAGCTAGAAGAAATCGAGCTCAATGCCGAAAAAGCCGCCCTAGAAGCCGAGCGAGCCACCATCGCCGAGCAGCTTGCCAATCCAGAGCGACTGACCGCCCTACTCATCGATGAGCTGACAGACGACATGAAAAAACATGGCGATGCTCGTATGTCGCCTGTCGTCGAGCGAGATGAAGCCACCGCCCTAAAAGCGACCGAGCTTACCCCAAGCGAAGCCATCACAGTCGTACTGTCAAAGGCAGGTTGGATTCGTATGGCAAAGGGGCATGGCATCGATACCAGTACGCTCAACTACCGCTCAGGTGATGAATACCAAGCATCTGCACAGGGTAAATCGAACGATAAGCTCATCTTGCTCGATTCAACAGGTCGTAGCTACGCCCTAGACGCCATCAACCTGCCGTCTGCTCGTGGTCAGGGCGAACCCATCACCAGTATGCTAAACCCACCTGCGGGGGCAAAGATGGAGCAGGTGCTGTTTGGTGATAAGGACGATAAGGTGCTGTTATCCAGCTCGGCAGGCTATGGCTTTGTCGGTCAGTTCGCCAACTTTGAGACCAATCAAAAAGCAGGCAAAGCCATCATCAACCTGTCCGATGCCGCCCTACTGCCCATCAGCCCCATCAAGGCGGATGACACGCTGGTCGCCGCCTTATCCAGCACAGGCTATCTGCTTGTGTTTGAGCTGTCTGACCTACCCAGTCTGACTAAAGGCAAGGGCAATAAAATCATCAATCTTAAAGACAAAGACGGCGAGACGCTCATCAGCCTTGTCAGCCTAAGCCCATCAGACAGCCTAGTCATCACCACAGGCAAGCGCACCTTGACCATCAAGCCTGCCGACCTCGCCACCTACATGGGCAAGCGAGCCGCTCGTGGCACCAGACTGCCGAAGGGTTATTGGAATGTGGCAGGGATGCAGACCAGCTTGGACAGCTAGTTCATGCCCAAGCCAACATCAAAACAAGGGCGAATGATTTCACCCTTGTTTTTAAAACTGGCACTGTTTGTTGTCAATATTATATGTTTACTCCGTAAATTTTGGGCAATAAAAAAACCCTTTCGAATTCGAAAGGGTTCGGGGTTTGATGATATATTTAATGTTTATTTTGTTTTGGCTGCAGTTTGTATTTTTTTAGCACGGTGGGCAAAATAACCCTTGCCATACTCATAAGCCTCTTTAAGGTCTTGCCTTAAAGAGCGTATCTCGGACGGCGTCAATGCTTTTACCTGAAAGCGTGGGTCTGATTTAAAAAGTCTTTCAAAATCTGCTTGATACAGACTTAAATTTTCATCATTTTGGCAAGCATTTATGGTTAATTGATAAGCTCGGTTAAACTGTTCTACAGTGAGCTGTTTTAAAGACAAAAAGCCACACAATAAGCCGCCATATTCCTGCTCATCAAGAAAATCACCGCCCACAAAGTCAGCAAGCGGTTTGATAACTCTTTCAAAATATGTTGTCAAATGATGAGCCATATACAATGGCTCTATATCTGCACCGATATACAAGCTGCCTTTACCGCTCGCCATCAATTTTACCTTCAATTAAAACAATTTGCTTTTGTTGTTCTTTAGTCAATGATAACACAAAATCAATGAGTTTTACACGGTTTTCATCGGTCAAATAGCGTAAATCAAGCGGAATAATATCTGCTTTATCAAGATGTCGCATAATTTCTGCTTTTTGATTGCCCCAAGCATCGTCAGTATGAGCAAAATACTGATTGAACTTTTCTAATTTAAAGGCATTAACACCGTGCATTGTGTACATAAAATCAAGTTTTTTATTGCCATCAACCCAATAATCAAATCCTGCTTTTGGCTTACCTTGTTCATCGTACTCAGGTTTTGGTCGTGTTAATTTTACACCAAAATAGGCTTGATATTCAGTAACAGCCATAGCTTCACTTAGCTTTGGCTTGTTATCCAATAAATCCATAAGTAAGCATTTAACTTCTTTATCATCAACCGTCAAGCCTGTAAAATCAACAGTTTTTATGTTGCGTTCCACCCCAACAAACTCATCAAGCCCCATTGGCATAAACACCCTATCAAAGCCTAACCGCTTAAATTTATCAGCACTCATGCCATCGGATAGGAATATTTCGGTGTTTCTTTTGCCAAGCACACTTTGGATATAGGCTTTATCTTGCCTTTTTAGCCATTCATAATAACTGACATTCTCGGTTACGCCAAACTCGCTCGCTCTGTTGTTTGGCTTGGTATAGCCATCATAAACAGTCTCAAAGGATGAACTACAGTTGAAGTGATAAGGTGGGTATATTGCCTTATCTGATGGCATAAACTGACCATCTAAATGCCGACAAGTGGGACTGGTTCGGCTGTCTAGGGTGGCTAATCTGTAGATTGGCTTACGATGGCATGCCAACGGATCAAATTTATGGCAGCTTTAAGGGCTGTAACTACAAGCCCCACCAAAACGACCCCAACTCATCACACATTCACCATCTCATACACATCATAGGCAGGGACTTCGTAGGGGTGGGCAGTCTTGTAGGCGGCGACCACCGCAGTCAGCTTATCGGCAGGGACGATGGTCTCGACTCGCCACTCGCTGACATATTCGATTTTTTCAATCTCACCGATGGTAGGATTTGCCCCTTTTAGGGGTTTAAATTGCCCCACGCCCAAGACCTGCCATGAGCAATGACTGTATCCATCAAAGCACCCAGCCCCTGCATTAAATAGGGCAGTTTTGACCCGCTCCAAATCGCTCTCTGGAATGTAGCCGATGAATTTATACAGTGTGTTATTTGGCATGGATTTTTCCTTTTTTAATAAAAAACCCAAGACGATGCTTGAGTTTTTACTTAGATTAGCCTTCTAGTGGCACGCCAATGCGTCTGGCGACCTCTTCATAGCCCTCAACGACATCGCCAAGCCCTTGACGGAAGCGGTCTTTGTCGAGTTTTTTCTTGGTTTCTTTATCCCACAAGCGGCAACCATCTGGCGAGAACTCATCGCCCAGCACGATGCGACCGTGGAACAGACCAAATTCAAGTTTAAAGTCCACGAGCAGCAGCCCTGCATCATCAAAGATTTTGCTTAGCACTTCATTGACCTTATAGGTCAATGCCTTCATCTGTTCAAGCTCATCGGCGGTGGCATAGCCTAGGGCGATGGCGGTCGATTCTGACAGCATTGGGTCGCCCAGTGCGTCATCTTTATAGAACAGCTCAAAGGTGGGCGGCATGAGTGGCAAGCCCTCTTCTAGCCCCAAACGCTTCATCAGACCGCCAGCGGCATAGTTACGCACCACGCATTCCACAGGAATCATTTTTAGGCGTTTTACCAGCACTTCATCATCTGATAATTGACGCTCAAAATGCGTCTCAATCCCTGCATCAGCAAGTTTTTGCATGATGAATGCGTTAAAGCGGTTGTTTACCTTGCCTTTGCGGTCAAGCTGGGCAATTTTTTCGCCATTAAATGCAGACGCATCATTACGAAAATGCAAAATCAGATAATCTTCGTGCTCAGTCTCATAGACAGACTTGGCTTTACCAGTGTATAACAGGGCTTGTTTTTCCATGACGATTCTCGTGTGAAATTAAATTTAAACAATCAATAATTATTGAGCAGACTGAGTGGGCGGCTTTGGCAACTCAAACTGCTTGCCTGCTGCATTTTTAAAGCCTGTATCGCCCTGCTGATTTGGGGTAGGATACAGAGGAACGAATTCAGCGGTCTCTTGGTGTACTGGCAGCTTGATGGGTGGCAGTTTTTGGCTAGACTGATAATCTAGGCTGCCGTTATCACGCTTACCCAAAAAGCCTTTGACGCTTGTACAGCCTGTGGTCGCCACCACGCCAAGCAAGGCAGCCACGGCGGTCATTTTGATGATGTTCATAACTTATCCTTTATCTTGCTATCTTGCTCTATTGATTACAGCAGACCTGCTTTGGTTAATGCGTCATCGATAACAGGCTGATTATCCGCTGACAACCAAACGAGCGGCAAACGAATGCCTGTGTCAATCTTACCCATCTTATGCAAGGCATACTTCACAGGCTGTGGGCTTGATTCACAAAACAGGTCTTTGTGCAGATGCTTGACGGTGTCGTGAATCTGTGCTGCTTGCTCAAAATCGCCTGCCAACGCCAGCTCAAATACTTGACTCATCGCCTTAGGTGCGATGTTTGAAGTTACAGAGATATTGCCCTTAGCACCGTGCTTGATGAGTTCTAATGCCGTTGGGTCATCGCCTGACAGCACCACCATATGCTCGCCAACTGCCTTAATGAGTGCCGCACCACGCTCCACGCTGCCTGTAGCGTCCTTGATGGCGACGATGTTTGGCAAGGTCATCAGACGCTCCACCGTCTCTTGACTGATGTCCACGATGGTACGCCCTGGTACATTGTACAGCACCTGCGGAATGTCCACCGCTTCGCTGATGACTTTGTAGTGCTGATAGATGCCTTCTTGGGTTGGCTTATTATAATAAGGGGCAACAAGCAACGCACAGTCTGCACCTGCCTCTTTGGCGGCAACGGTCAGCTCAATCGCTTCTAGGGTGTTGTTCGCCCCTGTGCCTGCAATCACAGGCACACGACCAGCCACATGCTCAACAAAAAAGCGAATCACTTCGATGTGCTCATCCATCGACAAAGTCGCCGATTCGCCCGTCGTACCGACAGCAACCAGTGCGTGCGTGCCTTCATCAATCTGCCAATCAATGAGCTTGGCAAGTGCGTCATAATCCACCGCACCATCAGCTGTCATCGGCGTAACCAGTGCTGTGATAGAGCCTTTTAACTTTGACTTAATGTCTTGATAAATGTCTGTCATAATAAAGCCAATTATAAGATTAAAAATAATTACTAAAATAAGTCTAGTGTATCATAATTGCTTTAGCTTTTGATGGATTTTTTAGATTTATTTTGCAAAAATTCATCTCATTCGATACGCATACCAATGATGGCAGGCGTACCTTGCCTGATGAACT
Organism: Moraxella sp.; assembly: GCA_030525825.1. Classification (GTDB taxonomy): domain Bacteria; phylum Pseudomonadota; class Gammaproteobacteria; order Pseudomonadales; family Moraxellaceae; genus Moraxella. Next base: position 73,794 of record JAUNDZ010000006.1, on the reverse strand, counting down.
GCACAGGCACAACCCCCTGCTTTGGCAGGCTCTGCACAGCGACCGCCATCTCATCAGCACTGGTGGTCGGCAGATTATTCAAGGCGACAATGACATCGCCCGCCTGTATGCCCGAGCGTGATGCCAATCCCATCGGGCTGACTGCGGTAATCATCACACCACCTGCCACACCAAAATTATGCAGCAGTCGCTCTTCGGCATCAGTCAGCTCTTTTAGGCGAAGTCCTAGTTTTACCCCTTGACTTTGGTGCTTACCACCTGCCGACACATCACTGGGAGCTTCGGCAAATCGACCCTGTGCGACAAATTTTTGTCCGTCTCGTTGGTAGGTCAGATTAAAGTGCTCTTGTGGCTTGGCACGGTTTAATAGGTTCAGCAGTTCGGCAGCGTGCGTGATAGGTTTGCCATTAAAAGTAAGCACCAAATCCCCTGCCCGAAGCCCTGCTTGTGATGCAGGCGAATCTGCCAATACTCGAGTGAGCAACGCTCCTTGTGGTCGTGCCAGACCGTACAGCTGAGCCAAATTACGATCGACATCCTGCACCGTCAGACCCAATGCCGCACGGCGTACCTTGCCATCTGTCTTTAACTGCTCATAGATGTACAAGGCGGCATCAATGGGAATGGAGAATGACAGCCCCATATAGCCGCCCGTGTCGCTAAAAATGTGTGAATTCACCCCGATGACTTCGCCTTTTTTATTAAACAGCGGTCCACCCGAATTGCCTTGATTTAAAGCGACATCCGACTGAATAAAGGGCGTGGTCGCATCAGGGGTCATGTTGCGTGATTTGGCAGAGACGATGCCTGCTGACGCCGAATAATCAAACCCAAAAGGCGAGCCGATGGCAAGCACAGGCTCGCCCACACGCACTTCATCTTTTGATGCTGTCAGGGCAGGAAAATTCTCCCCCGCTACCTTTAATACAGCGATGTCCGATGCTTCATCAGAACCGACAAGCACCGCATCCAACTCGGTACGGTCGTTTAGGGTAACGGTGATGTCATCTGCTCCTTTGACGACATGATGGTTGGTCAAGATATAGCCGTCTGTGGTGATAAAAAAACCCGTGCCAAACCCATGTTCAATGGTCGGCAATGCCCCATGCTCGCCCAAATACTCTCGCAAAACCTGAGCCTGTGGACTGGTCAAGTCATCTTTGCTGACAGGCTTGGTGGTAGAGACACGCACCACACCGCTTGATACTCGCTCCACCAAATCAGCAAAATCCACCTGAACCACCGCTTGTGCTGTTGGTATGACATGCACATAAGGGGTTGCTGCCATCAACGACAGCACCGCCCCAACCAGAGCAGACTTGACAAACATACGCATAGAATAATCCTTATCTGATGACAACATCAATACATAAATGAGAAGTTTTCTTAATATCAAAACCGCATAGTATCTTAAAAATCCGCTCACCAGTCAAGTAATGCTTATTAGTAAAAAAATTGCCAGCCCAGTAACAAAGTTACAAGAACTGGCGACCAAGTTAGCCAAAAACCGCCTGACGAATACGCTCGCCCACTTCATCAATGCTGCCACCAGCGTCAATGCGGTGAATGCGATGGGGGTGTTTGGCGTGCTGATGGGCAAGCCCTTGATATACCTTATCAAAAAATTGGGTATCCAAGGACTCAAAGCGGTCGGCTTGGCTACGCTTGGCGGCACGCTGCATCCCAGTCAGCACATCCAAATCCAGCCACAGCGTAACATCAGGCAGCCTTGGCACAAAATGAGCAATCAAAAGCTCAATCTTAGCCAGTGCCTTAGCATCACCCCCAAAACGCCCAAAGCCCTGATACGCCACCGTGCTGTCAATGAATCTATCACACACCACCCATTTGCCTGCATCTAGGGCGGGCAGTATCGTCTTATATAAGTGGTCGGCTCGGGCGGCGAACATGAGCAGCAGCTCGGTATCGTCATTTAGGGTGCTGTTCTTATCCAGCAGTATGCCACGAATAATCTCCGCCACATCTGCCCCGCCCGGTTCACGAGTACGCACATACTCGATGCCAAGCGTATCCAAATGACGACAAAATCCATCGATAGCGGTGGTCTTGCCCACCCCTTCTGTTCCTTCAAAACTGATGAATTTTGGCAGATTGTCCATGCTGTATCCTTTTTTGGTGCTGATTATTTTTTAAGTTTATCGCTTTTACTGACCTTTTTGTGCCATGACCGCACGATATTCGGCAACGGCACGATTATGCTCATCGAGCGTACGACTAAATTTATGACCGCCTTTACCAGTCGCCACAAAGAACAGCACATCAGTCGCTTCAGGATTCATGGCGGCTTCGATGGCAGCCTTAGACGGCAAGGCGATAGGTGTCGGTGGCAGACCATCGATTTGATAGGTGTTGTAGTCGGTTTTTTCTTGGATGTTTGAGCGGTAGATTTTGCCATCATAGCGGTCAAACAGTCCATAGATGATGGTTGGGTCGGTTTGTAGTCGCATATCTTTACGCAGACGGTTGATGAACACCGCCGCCACCTTGTGCCGCTCGTCAGCAAGCCCTGTTTCTTTTTCGATGATGCTTGCCATGATGAGTGCTTCATAGCTGTTCTTATAGGGCAGATTTTGCTGGCGATTCTCCCACGCTGCCGACAGGGTTTTTTGTTGGTCGTCGTAGAGTTTTTGGAGAATCTGACGGTCGGTCGTGCCTTGGTCAAACAGATAAGTATTTGGGGCAAACCACCCTTCCAAATTACCATTGACTGTCGTGATGCCCAGTGCCTGCGATACCGCTTCATTATCACGATGTACATCCGCCCACGAGTAGCCATCTGCCTTAGGGGTTAGGATTTCAAGCGTGATGCCATCGGTGTTTTTTAAGGTGTGGTACAGGTCTTTGACGGTCTTGCCTTCGATGATTTGTACCTTGACCATCTGCACTTTTGCCCCTTGTGTCAAGATGCTTAGCACCTGTTTTAGGCTTGCCTTGGCAGGAATCTGATAAGTGCCTTCTTGAAGTGGCGTGCGTGCGGCAAGTTTTAGGTACAGCTTGGCAGCGGTACTAGACGCTAGGGGCGAAGTTTGCCACTTGTCATCGGCAAGCAAGCTGTAATAGGTGTCGCCTTTTTTGACATCCAGCGTCTGTGCCTGTCTGTCGGTCTTGGCAAAAATGCTGGCGTACATTATAGCTGCCCAAAGAGCCAATAAGAGCAAGACAATAAGCGGTAGCCATTTGCCCTTTTTAGGCTTGGCGATCTGTCGGCGTTGAGCGGGTCTTTTTGGGGTGGTTTTTTTGGTAGTTTTGGCTGGTTTTGTCATGGCGGTCAATGGCTCACAAACGAGTTGGCTACGGACTTAAAAGGGCTAATAACACTTAAAACAGCGTGAAGTTTTGGCTATTGTATCATGATTGGTCTTGTGTGCGTGCGTTTGATGACAAAGTTTTGTAAAGCCAATCACTCGCCCCAAGCTCGTGCGTGATGCCATCCATCACCAGTGCCGTCATAGGCATTACGCCACGCACCGCATTACAAAATACCAAGCCGTCAATCCCCATCAAATCCCCATCCGTCAGCACACGCTCGGTGATGTCGTATCTCTCCATCATTATGCGACGCATCACACCTGCCACGCCGCACCGATGTACAGGTGGTGTGTACCATGCCTTATCCAGACGATACAGCACATTGCTCATGCTGCCGCTCACCCACTCGCCTGATGTATCCGCCACCAAGCCTTCGCTGATGGCGGCATTGCCCTGCTGATGGCATAATAATTCACGATGGATGAACACCTGCTCATGACCGCCAATGAGCTTTAAGCCTACAAATCGGCTCGTTCGCTTTGACAGTCGCTCAGACAGGCACACCGCCACACCCGATGGCTGATAAGGAATACCATCATAAAAAGACACACCATCATAGATGGGCGATGGTGCAGACTTTATCAGTATCATCGCTCGCCCATCGGTGTAGCCATAGCCACGCACGCTCTGTGCTTGCCTTGTGATGATGACTTTTAAAATACCTTCGCCCATCTGAGCAGCCAACTCTGTCAAGACCGCCATCACCCCATCAACATCGACAGCCAGCTCAAAGCGAGCAGACGACATGACAAGCCTATCTCTATGCCCATCAGCAAAGAGCATCTGCCCACCATGCACACCAATGGTGCTAAAAAACCCATCGCCATACGCCAAAGCACGATTATCCATCACGCCTGTCGCACTCGTCAGTACACCATCACAAAGCTCGTAGTATGCCATCATGCCCACCTATCGCCCAAAGATGATGCGACATTGGTAGTTCATACAATCAGCGGTCAGCACACCTGACAGCTTGCCTGCATAAGGCTTGTTGGGCTGATCTAGAATGTCTGCCAGCAGACGCTCGCCTGCTTCGCCAGCATACGCTCCCATCATTGCATAGACTTTTTTGGCATAATCGACACTCGCTGCCTTTTGGGCATCATTATCCTTTGGGGCGGCATAGTACCACGCCACTTCTAGCACATCATCGGACTGCACAACATAAAACGGTGGCTCGCTTTTGCTACTAAAACGATACTTGGTGGCGTGATTGCCATAAAAATCTAAGGAATCTTCGCTCGTGGCGGTCGTGCCGAGCCGAGCTTTTATCCCATCAAAATCCAGATTTTCTTTGGGCAGTCTTGCCCATGTGTCTGTCTGATAGACGACAGGGTCATATCGCTTGGTCTCGCCATCATCTTGGACGAGCTGTTCATCGGACGATACAGGACGAAAGGTCAAAAACAGCACCACCGCCAACGCGATGAGCAATGCCGCCAAAAAATATGGCAGTTTGGATTTTTTGGGTGAATTGGCGGTAGGTGGGCTGATTTGGCTCATGACTTATTTTACTGATGGCTTTAATGAATAAAAGATGACTGGTATTGTACCTAAGTTTTAAAAAACTTGCCATTTTTTCAAAAATACAGTACAAAATACGGCATATTTTTTCATCAATTTCACCAAACCACCCTACGGATGATTGTTATGCAGCATTTTATCGTCATCGGCAACCCCATCAGCCACTCAAAAAGCCCACAGATTCATCATGCGTTCGCTAATAGCAAAGGGCTTACCATCAGCTATCGTCGCCAGTTTTGTCCAGATGATGCAGGCAGCTTTCGTGCGGTGGTTGAAGCGTTCTTTGCTGGCGGTGGTGTGGGAGCGAATGTTACCTTGCCCTTTAAAGAAATCGCCTTTGAGCTGTGTAGCCCTGACAATGGCGGCATACTAAGCGACTATGCTGCCACCGCTAAAGCCGTCAATACACTCACTGTGCGTGATGGCAAGCTGTATGGCGATAACACCGATGGGCGTGGACTGGTGTCAGACCTGATGAGCCAAGGCATTGATTTACAAGGAAAGAACATCGCCATCATCGGTGCGGGTGGGGCAACTCGTGGCGTGATTTTGCCACTCATGGAGCAAGGGGCGACGCTTAGCATCTTTAATCGCACCTTAGCCAAAGCAATAAGCCTACAAGACGACTTCGCTACTTATAGGGCTATTAGCGTGCATAGTCTTGATGAGTTGGCGGTGGGCGATTTTGCCTTTGATGTCATCATCAACGCCACCAGTGCCACGACCACAGGGCAGACCCTGACGCTCTCTGACAAGCTGACAGCCCAGTTCGCCTACGACATGATGTATGGCAAGCCATCGGCATTTTTGGCACATTTTGCCGCCCAAGGCGTACGCACATCAGACGGCTATGGCATGCTCATCCACCAAGCCAAACTTGCCTTTGAGCTGTGGACAGGAGTTAAAATTGACCTAGATAAGGTTAATTTGGCTTAGCTTTTTAATAACTTTAAGTTATAAAAAACTTAATTTATTATGAAAATAAGTTAATAATCGCAGAAAAGTTAAGCCATTTTGGATAATCTATTGTATAGTGCATACATGGCGATGACGATTGATGTTGCCATCGCTACCGATTCTGTACAATTTTTAGCCAAAGCAAAAGGATTGATTATGCTGACTTATAAAGCCCCCTTAAGAGACATCAAGTTTTTGATGAACGAAGTATTCGACTACCAATCCCACTATCAAGCCCTGCCTAATGGAGCGGGTGCCGATGCCGAGACGGTGGAGATGATTTTGCAGGGTTTTGCTGACTTTGCTCAAGATGTACTTGCTCCCATCTATCAAGATGCCGATGCCGAAGGCTGTCATTTTAAAGATGGCGAAGTAACCACACCAAAAGGCTTTAAAGAAGCGTATCAGCAGTTCGTTGAAGGGGGCTGGCAGGGCATTTCTTATCCAGAAGAATTTGGCGGTATGAATCTGCCCATGTCCTTAAATCTCATCAAATCCGAGATGATGGGTACAGCCAACTGGCCGTGGGCAATGTATCCAGGGCTGTCTATCGGTGCGGTGAACACCATTTTGCAATATGGCGATGACGCCCAAAAATCCACCTACCTACCCAAGCTCATATCAGGTGAGTGGTCTGGGACAATGTGTCTGACCGAAGCCCAAGCAGGCACCGACCTAAACCAAATGAAAACTCGTGCCACCCCAAATGAAGACGGCTCGTACGCCATCACAGGCACGAAGATTTTCATCAGTGCTGGCGAACACGACCTGACCGAGAACATCATTCACATCGTCTTAGCTCGTCTGCCTGACGCACCAGAAGGCACTAAGGGGATTTCCTTATTCATCGTGCCAAAATTCCTAACAGACACCGATGGTAATCTGGGCGAGCGTAATGCGGTGGCGTGCGGCTCTATTGAACACAAGATGGGCATCGCATCATCAGCGACCTGCGTCTTAAACTTCGATGGAGCGACAGGCTATCTGATTGGCAAGCCGAACAAGGGCTTAAAAGCGATGTTCACTTACATGAACACCGCACGCATCGGCACAGGCATTCAGGGTCTAGCCCACATGGAACTCGCCTTCCAAAACGCCCTACCCTACGCCAAAGAACGCCGCTCCATGCGAGCTTTATCAGGCACCAAAGAACCTGACCAAGCAGGCGATGCCATCATCCATCATGCCGATGTCCGTCGTATGCTGCTCATCCAAAAGGCGTTCAGCGAAGGCGGTCGCTCGATGATTTATCATTCGGCACGCTATGCTGACCATCTGGCGAATGCGGTGGCGGCAGATGACGAAGAAGCGATTAAAAAATGGGACGACAAGCTAGGCTTTTATACACCCATCTTAAAAGGCTTTTTGACCGAGCTTGGCATTGAGTGTGCCAAACACGGACAACAAATCTACGGCGGACACGGCTACATCAAAGAAACAGGCATGGAGCTCATCGCTCGTGATGCCCGCATCGCCACGCTGTACGAAGGCACCACAGGCGTACAGGCTCTTGACCTACTGGGTCGCAAGGTGCTATTGCACGGTGGTGGCAAGGTGGTGCGAGACTACACCGCAGGCATCATGAAATGGTGCGGTGAATACGCCTTAGATAAAGACATGCGTCAATATGTCTGGGCATTGACCAAGCTGTGTGCCGAGTGGAACATGTTGACCGCTCGCCTGCTGCTTGCCGCTCGCAAAGACCGCGACATCGTCTCGGCAGCGTCTGACGACTATCTGATGTACTCAGGCTATGTGATGATGGCGTATCACTGGGCAAGAATGGCAGCAGTTGCTTATGACAAGATAAAAAACGGTGGCGAGCAGCCGCATGAATTTTACCTTGCCAAGACCCAAACCGCTCAATTTTACTTTGAAAAAATCCTACCACGCACCGACTCCCATGCCAGTGCCATGACCACACCAAGCGATGTCATGACACAGATGGACATTGAGCATTTTGCGTTTTTGGATTGATAGATATTGGTCAATAAACACATAAAAAGGGCGGACAATCCGTCCTTTTTTATGGACAATTTACACCCACACATCAAAATGCAGTCAAGATATAAAAAAATGCACCCGCCATCTTGTTAAAAGCATCATTATTCTATATGATACAGCCAATCATTAGCCAAAAAAGGATACACCATACCAACCAAACACGCTCTATCCGCTGCCATCTTGGCATTCACCCTAAGCATTGCCACGCCTGCGATGGCAGATACAGCGACCGAGCTTGAAACAGCTTATACACATCTGGACAACGAAAGCTACGCCAAAGCCTTTAAAATCTTTGAAAAACTCGCCAAAGCAGGCAATGCCGAAGCCCAAAACGAGCTGGGACTGCTGTACGATGCTGGCGATGGCGTGCGTCAAAGCGATGCCCAAGCCCTGCATTGGTTCACCAAATCTGCTGAGCAAGGCTATGCCATCGCTCAATACAATCTTGCCACCATGTACGAAGACGGACAAGGCGTCAAGCAAGATTATAAAAAAGCCGCCGAATGGTACACAAAAGCTGCCGAGCAAGGCGATGCCGATGCTCAGCTGAACTTAGGGTTTTTGTATGATTCGGGCGATGGCGTCCCCCAAAGCTATAAAGAAGCGATGAAGTGGTATCAAAAATCCGCCGCCCAAGACAACAGCCAAGCCATGTACAACATCGGCTCGCTGTATTATTATGGCGATGGCGTGCGTCAAAACTATCGCACCGCCAAACAGTGGTTTTCTAAGGCGTGCGACCTAGGTCATCCAGATGGTTGCGATGGCTATGATGAGCTAAGCAATGCAGGGCATTAAAAGTCTGGCAATCTTACGCACAACAAAAAAAGGCGAGTAACATCGCCTTTTTTATCATCTGTTGTTGTCAAATTTTATTATCAAAATCCATCAATCAAACACGAATCTGCCCATGCCCCAACACGACCCATTTTTGGGAAGTTAAGCCGTGCAGCCCCACGGGACCCCGTGCGTGGATTTTGTCCGTTGAAATGCCGATTTCTGCCCCCAGTCCATATTCAAAGCCATCAGCAAAGCGGCTAGATGCGTTGACCATCACGCTGGATGAATCCACTTCACGGATGAACTTTTGGCTATTAGGATAGCTGTTTGTGATGATGACATCGGTGTGATGGCTGCCGTAGTGGTTGATGTGGCTGATGGCGTCGTCCAGACTTACGACGACTTTTACCGCCAATTTTGGGGCGAGATATTCGGCATACCAGTCATCTTCACTGGCAGGGGCTATATTTAACGGTTGTCCTTGTAGGATAGCCATCGCCTGCTCACAGACATAAAACGCCATATTGCTATCAACATCGTGCATGGCGGTTAGGATTTTTGGTAGTACATCTTTGGCAATATTTTGATGGATAAGCAAGCTCTCCATCACATTGCACGGCGAGTAGCGAGAAGTCTTGGCATTGACACACACCTTAATCGCCATCTCCACATCGCAGACATCATCGACATAGGTGTGGCAGTTGCCATCTAGGTGCTTGATGACAGGCACTCTTGCCCCCTTAGCGATACGCTCAATCAGCCCCCTGCCGCCCCGTGGAATCACCACATCGACATACTCAGTCATGCCAATCAAGCTGTCCACCGCCGCACGGTCTGTCGTCTCTAACACTTGCACCGCTTCACTTGGCAGTCCTGCTGCCGTCAGCCCTTGCTTAACGCAGTCGGCGATGGCTTGGTTGGAATAAAAGGCTTCTGAACCACCACGCAAGATGATGGCATTACCCGACTTGATGGCAAGGCTTGCCGCTTCCACCGTAACATTCGGACGGCTTTCATAAATCATGCCAATCACGCCAAGCGGTACTCGCATCTTGCCCAGCTGGATGCCACTAGGACGATAAGTCATCTCGCTCATCTCGCCAATCGGGTCAGGCAGCCCAATCACATCATCAAGCGACGCCAGCATCCCATCAAAGCGGCTTTCATTGATGACAAGGCGATCAAGCAAGGCACTGTCTAGCCTGCCTGCCTTGCCGTTTGCCACATCTTTGGCGTTTTCGATCAAAATGGTGTCTTTACCCGCCACCATCGCTGCTTTGATGGCAGCAAGGGCGGTATTCTTGGTGGCAGTGTCCGCTGCCGCCAGCTGACGAGATGCTCGCTTGGCACGCTCGCCCACTTCATTCATGTACTGTTCGATGCTCATAAAAACTCCCTATCGGTCAATTTGTCCTATCATAGCAATCAGCCGTTAATTTTTCCATGCCAATTATTCATAAATCCCCATAAATTGCTAAATTTTTTGATAAATTCATCAAAACTGTGCAAATTTTATCCAAAATCCCATCAAGATACAAAAATTTTCACCCAAAAGCACCAAAAACATTTGCCTTTTTTCACGGTTTTGGCGAAAATATCCCATTCAACTTGTTATATTTTGCCAACGAACACAAAAAAGTTTCGTCATCATTTCAATCACATCGTTTCATTAAGTATCCATCATGACCGACACTCGCTCCATCGCCTTAGACCTACAAGACATTCACAAAAACTACGGCTCACTTTCCGTACTAAAAGGCGTCTCTTTGACCGCTTATGATGGCGATGTCATCAGCATTCTAGGCTCATCAGGCTCTGGCAAATCCACCCTGCTACGCTGCATCAACCTACTAGAAAAACCCACCAAAGGCAGCATCACCATTGGCAACGAAGAGCTGGTCTTGACCGAGAAAAAAGGCGAGTTGGTCGCCAAAAACCCAAGACAGCTAGAAAGCCTACGCTCAAAAATCGGCTTTGTATTCCAAAACTTCAACCTATGGCCGCACAAGACCATCTTGGACAACATCATCGAAGGTCCAACCCAAGTGCTAAAACAATCTAAGAGCGACGCCATCGCCGAAGCCGAACGCCTGCTTGATAAGGTAGGCTTACTTGACAAAAAAAACGCCTACCCAGACAACTTATCAGGCGGTCAGCGTCAGCGTGTGGCGATTGCTCGTGCCTTGGCGATGAAGCCACAAGTACTGCTGTTCGATGAGCCGACTTCCGCCCTAGACCCCGAGCTGGTCAATGAGGTGCTTGCGGTGATGCGTGAGCTGGCTGCTGAAGGTCGTACCATGCTGATTGTTACCCACGAGATGCGTTTTGCCCGTGAAGTGTCGGATAAAATCGTGTTTTTGCATCAAGGACGCATCGAAGAGATTGGCACGCCTGATGAAGTCTTTGACAACCCAAAATCCGAACGCGTGCGTGAATTCATGGCATCGCACCGTTCTTAATTTCACTTTATTTCACTTTTTTAAGGACATCTTATGTTTTATAAAGTTGCTGGCATTGCCGCCATCGCCCTTGCCCTGACTGCTTGCAATCAAGACAAGCCTGCCCAAACCGAGACCAAAGCAGACGCAGCCGCCCCAGCCGAGCAGCGTCAGCTGACCATCGCCACCGAAGCGGCATACCCCCCATTCAACGACACCGCCCCAGACGGCAAGATTATTGGCTTTGATGTTGATGTGATTAACGCTGTGTGTGCCGAGATTAACGCCAAATGCGAAATCGTCGCCCAAGATTGGGAAGGTCTTATCCCTGGTTTGAACGCCAAAAAATACGACGCCATCATCGCAGGTATGTCCATCACTCCAGAACGCCTAGAACAAGTGGACTTTACCGAGCCGTATTTTTCTAATACCATCGTTTGGCTATCAAAAACCGATGGCAGCTTTGACCCAAATAACATCACTAACCAAATTCTAGGCTCACAGCGTTCGACCACAGGTGCTGCCTACATTACCGAAAAATATGACGGCAAAGATGGCAATACCGTCAAGCTGTACGACACCTACCTAAATTCATATCTTGACCTAAAAGCAGGTCGTAACGCTGCCGTCATGGCAGAGAAAGTCTCTGCTGCCGAATGGCTAAAACAAGGGCAAGAAGGCTTTGGTCTGGTTGGCGATGAGATTGACAACAACGACAACCTAGGCATCGCTGTGCGTAAAGGCGACACGCTAAAAGACGACTTTAACCAAGCCCTTGCCAAACTAAAAGAGTCAGGCAAATTAGCCGAGCTTGAAGCCGTCAACTTTAAATAACCCACCCGTCATCAGCATGGCTTGGCTCATGCTGATGTTTGACCTAAGGAGTCATTATGAAACTAAAACTACTTAGCGTATTGGCAGTCAGTGCTCTTATCGCTGCCTGCGGCAATGACAAACCTGCCGAAACCAAAGCAGACGCAGCCGCCCCTGCTGGTGAAAAACAAATCCGCATCGCCACCGAATCTAGCTTTAAGCCATTTAGCTACCTAGATGCCAGCGGCAACTTGGTCGGCTTTGAGATTGACCTTGCCAACGCCCTATGCCAAGAGATGAAAGCCAAGTGCGACATCCAAAGCCAAGATTGGGACAGCCTAATCCCTGGCTTGAATGCCAAAAAGTTTGATGCTGTGATGGCAGGTATGTCAGCAACCGAAGAGCGTGCCAAAGTGGTGGATTTTAGCGATTCATACTTTAACAACACCTTAGTACTGCTTGGCAAAAAAGGCGTTGAACTGTCTGATGCTGCCCTTGACGGCAAAAACATCGGTGTACAGCAAGCCACCGTTTCAGCCGACTACCTAACCGCCAATCAGCCAAACGCTGTGGTCAAAGCCTACGCCACCCAAGACAACGCTTATCTTGACCTGTCTGCTGGTCGTGTCGATGGCATGCTGTCTGACCTAGTGCCTGCCCTAGACTGGCTAAAAACCGAGCAAGGGGCTGGCTTTGAAGTCAAAGGCGAGCCAATTGACATCAACGACAGCGTCGCCATCGCTCTACGCAAAGACGACCCATTAAAAGGCGAATTTAACGCTGCTCTTGCCAAACTCAAAGAAAATGGCAAATATGACGAGCTTGTGGGCAAATATTTTGACGCAAACATCGTAAAATAAGTCTTTGGTGGGCATGCCGATTGGGTGTACCCACACTTTTTTAAAGGATTTATCATGAACATCAAACGCATCGCACTTGCCATGGGTGCAAGCCTTGCCCTGCTTGGTCTTGCAGGTTGTGGCAATGACGCCAAAACAGACGACAAAGCCCAAACCGATACCATTCGCATCGCCACCGAAGGTGCGTACGCCCCATTTAACCACACCAACAGCGATGGCACGCTTGGCGGCTTTGATGTGGACATCGCCAATGCCCTATGTGCCAAGATGGCAGCCGAATGCACCATCAGCCCACAAGACTGGGAAGGCATCATTCCTGCCCTAAAAGCAGGCAAATATGACGCCATCGTCTCATCCATGTCGGTAACGCCAGAACGCCAAGAACAGGTGGACTTCACCGAGCCTTATTTTGCCAATACTTTGGTATTCATCGCCAATAAAGACAAGGCATTTGACCCTACCAACGCCAGCGAGATTGAAGCCGCCAAAATCACCGCACAAGGCTCAACCATCGCCAGTCAATGGCTAAGCAGCACCCACCCAAGTGTCAAACCACAGTTGCACAGCACGCTAGATGGTGCGTTTTTGGACTTGAACAATGGTCGTGTTGATGTCATGGTGTCAGACAAGCTGCCCGCCCTAACTTGGCTAAAAAGCGACATCGGCAAAAACTTTGAAATCAAAGGCAGCGAAATTGACATCAATGACAAATTCGCCATCGCCATCAACAAAGGCAATACCGAGCTTACGGACAAATTCAACAAAGCCTTAGCCGACATCAAAGCAGATGGCACTTATGATGAGATTGTCATCAAGCACTTTGGTAAAGAAATGCTGCCGCAATAAACCAATAAACCAATCAAGACGCACGATGAAGCCTTGCTTGTCGCTTGGTGGCGTCTTGCATTGTTGCACAAATCTTAAAATAAGCATTTCACGAAACCCAAAATTTTGTTAAAATAGACGGTTTAGGCTTGTTAATTGCTCAATTAACGCCCAAGCCGTTTTTTATTCCGATTGTTTTATCATTGGTTTTTTGGTCTTTTTTAGTAAGGCATTTTTGTGTTTGATTTACACGGCTACGGTCCGATTTTATTAAAAGGTACATGGCTGACCATTCAGCTGGGGGCGACCAGCTTGGTGTTTGGTTTGCTCTTTGGTCTGATGGGTGCAGGTGCTAAGCTGTCTGGCATCTGGATTTTGCAGCGTATCGCTGACATCTATACGACGGTGGTGCGTGGCGTGCCTGAGCTGCTCATGGTGTTTTTTGTGTACTTTGGGGGCGAAGCCATCTTACAGCTCATCGCCACTCAGATGGGGTATACAGGTCGTACCGATTTGAGCAAATTTTGGGCAGGTGTGGCGGCATTGTCCTTGATGTTTGGTGCTTATGCGACCGAAGTATTTCGTATGGCAATCCAAGACATCCCAAAAGGTCAATGGGAAGCCGCCCAAAGTCTTGGCATGAAACCTGCCCAGACCGTCAGACGCATCATCTTGCCACAGATGTGGTTGGTTGCCCTGCCTGGTCTTGGCAATCTGACGCTGGTACTATTAAAAGACACCGCCTTGGTTTCTTTGATTGGGTTACAAGACTTGATGTATTATGCCACTCGTGCCGCCCAAACCACCCAAAAGCCATTTACTTTTTATATCGTTGCAGCACTCATCTATCTGGCATTGACCACCGTTGTTACTTTGCTATTGACCCATTTTGAATGGCGTGCTAACCCTGCTGCTCGCTACGCCAAATCGCTGATTAAACACAAAGGGGGGCAAGCATGAGTCTAAACTGGGGTGCTGTCGCCGACCAACTGCCCACCATGCTACAAGCATCGGTGCTGACCATTGAGCTGGTGGTATTGTCGTGTTTTTTTGGGCTTATTTTAGGTGTGGTTTTGGGGCTGCTGCGTTCATCTAGCCATCTGTGGGTCAAGGCTTTGCCCTTTGCCTATATTTTCTTTTTTCGTGGTACACCGCTACTGATTCAGATTTTCTTGATTTATCAGGGGCTTGGGCAGTTTGATTTTATCAAAGAAAGTTTTCTTTGGGGTCCTGTGTTCTCCAAAGCCTACTGGTGTGCCATCATCGCCTTTACCCTAAATACCGCCGCTTATATCGCTGAGATTGTCAGGGGTTCTATCACTGCCATTCCTAAGGGCGAGCTGGAAGCGGCTGATGCCATCGGTATGTCCAACGCCCAAAAAGTACGCCGCATCGTGCTGCCCCGTGCCTTTGGCATCATGATTCCTGCGTACAGCAACGAAGTCATCTTTATCCTAAAAGGCAGTGCCTTGGCAGCGTCTCTCACGCTGGCGGAGCTGACTTATACCGCCAAAAATCTTGCCGCCAAGAACTACATGCACATCGAGATGTACACCGCCGCTGGCATCATTTATCTGCTGCTTGCGTGGATTTTGATGATTGGGTTTAGACTCTTTGAAAACCACATCAATAAGCACAAACGCTATGTGCCACCGACCGCCTAGCGTGCCATATCGACAATTTCACACAAAAAAAGAGCGTTTCAAGTCGCTCTTTTTTTATTGGTGTCATGCCACCAAATTTTTTTAACTCTAAGGAAAATCGCAAGGGGCGAACAATCTTTCACCCCTACTTTAAATTTACACAAACAACTCATTGATTTTGCGTTCGTCGAACTGATACGACTGCCCACAAAAACCACAATCAAGAGCAAGCACGCCACCGTGTGCGTCTAGGGCGTGCAGGGCTTCTTCATGTCCTAATTGCAATATCGCCCCTTCGCTTTTTTCAGCTGAGCAAGTACAACCAAAGCTAAGCGGATTGGCATCAGGAATCACCACTTCTTCTTCGTGATATAAGCGGTACAAAATCTCATCGGCACCAAGCTCGGTCAGCTCATCTGCCTTGACGGTCGAAGTCAGGGCACTCATACGCTCCCATAGGTCTGGGTCATTTTCACGGTCTTCGTCCGTCTGTGGCAACAGCTGCACCAAAATCCCGCCTGCTGCCGTCTCGCTGGTGGCAAGTTTTAGCAAGGTGGGAATCTGGGCGGATTGTTTTTGATAGTGTGCCAAACACTCCGCCAAATCATCACTCACACGCTCCACGATGCCTTGATACGCTTCGCCACGCTCTGGGTGGATGCTGATGAACAGCACGCCTTGACCCAGCTTACCGAACGCTTGACGGCTGGTGCTGATGCCTTGCCATACTTCATCATCTTTAAAGCCTGCCAGTGCACGCACGCACCCTGTGTGGTCGCACTCTGCCATCGCCCATGATAAGGGACTGCTCTCGTCTGATGATTGTAGCTGCACAGACAGTCTGCCGTTAATTTTTAGAGTGCCAATCAGCAGACTTGCGGCAACCAACATCTCGCCCAAGAGTGCCTTGATGGCAGTCGGATAATTTTTCTTGGCGATGACGGTCTGATAGGCGTCCGTTAAGCGTACCACATCGCCACGCACAGGCGACTGCTCAATAAAAAACCGCTGGCGGTATTGGTCGATGGTTTGGGTTTTGTCGGTCATAAGATTGCTTCTTTTTAGGATAAATGGATGATGGCTAAATGGGGACGAGTTGGAAAATTGCAAATCGACACTCATGCAACACCCTATATGCAAAAAAAATTATTAAATATTCCAAAATAGAATAATGTACATTCATCTCATCACAATTATAATATATTGGCATTTTTTTAGTATTTTTTAGAATAACGCCAAAATTTTTATTGATTGGGCGTGCCTGCTTTTTATATTGACAAGGCGACATAAAAAAAATTACCTGTGTTAAAAAACCTGACAGACTTATTATCCATCAGGGTTTGAACCAGATGAGATGATTTTAAGCATTTTTACAAAACGCCATTTTTTAACTCCAAATTTTGGATTGAACATATCACACCAAGAGTTTATTATGAAGTTTGATTTTTGCGACCAAGCGTCTTTCTTAACCAACATCAAAACCCTTGCCGACACAGAACTTAGCCCAAAAGTGCTAGACATCGATAAAGGCTATTATCCACTAGCCGAGATGTCGGCGTTGGGCAAGGCAGGTCTATTCGCCCCCCATCTCAATGCCTATGGCAACCGACTGGATTTGGCGATATTGGCTAATGCTCAGGTTGGTCATGTGTGCGGCACGACTTCATTTTTGACTTGGTGTCATCAGGTCATGGGGCTGTATCTTGACCAGTCGGACAATGACACACTCAAAAACAGCGTCCTACCTGAACACATCATCGCCAACACCTTTGGTGGCACTGCCCTATCCAACCCCATGAAGACATGGGCAAACATCGAAACCATGCGTCTTGTCGCCAAAAAAGACGGGCAAGGCTACACCATCTCAGGCATCTTGCCTTGGATTAGCCACATCGCTGCAAATCAATACTGCGGTGCGGTTGCCAAAATCGATGGCAGTGATGATGAGCTGTTCTTTTTATTAAGATTTGACACCCAGCGTGCTGGCAAATGGCAGCTGCACGCCTGCCCAACTTTCTCTGGCATGGAAGGCTCTAGCACATGGCGAATTGAGCTGAATGACTATCCCATCAGTGCAGATGACATCATCGCCATGCCGTGCAAAGAGTTCATCAAACGCATTCGTGGTGCATTCGTACTCATGCAGATGGGCATCGGTGCAGGCATCATCATGGGGGCGATTGATGACATCAAAGAAGGCACAGCAGTAAGCAACGCTTTTTTAGAAGACCGAGCAGCGACATTAAGCCAAGAGCTTGACCACTTGATAGCACGCACACTTGAACTTGCCAAGACCCCTTTTGAGACGCATCAGGACTTTTTCTTGGATGTGCTTGATGTGCGAACACAAGGCGGACTGCTTAGCCTAAAAGCCACTCAAGCTGCCATGCTCCACCAAGGTGCCAAAGGCTACTTGATGACATCAGCACCGCAGCGTCGCCTGCGTGAGGCACAGTTTGTCGCCATCGTTACTCCTGCGATTAAACATCTACGCTATCTTTCACACCAACTGATGAGTGAGCCTACCGTTCGTTAAAACAACCACGCCCAAAAAGCATGGCATATAAAAACTGTCGGCTTGGGCATTTTACTTTTTACACTCAAATTTAGGTATCATTATGACAATGCCCACCGATGGAAAAGGCGAATGGCGAAAATTTATCTGCCTAGCTTGCGGTTATATTTATGATGAAGAATTTGGCGACCCAGAAGATGGTTTACCTGCTGGTACACGCTTTGAAGACATTCCTGATGATTGGCAATGCCCTCTGTGCGGCGTCAAAAAAAGCGACTTTGAGCCTTATTACGAAACGCCAGACGAGCACGCCATCGTATCGCCCATCTTCGATAGCCACAAAAAAGGCGTGGTCGTCATCGGTGCAGGTTTGGCAGGTTGGAGCATGGTGGATGCCTTGCGTGCATTGGATAAGGACTTGCCCATCACGCTCATCTGCTCAGACTCAGGCGACCGCTATCACAAACCCATGCTATCTGTCGCCATCTCCCAAGGCAAGACCACCCAAGACCTTATTCGCACCTTGGCGACTCAGTCAGCGACAGACGCACACATTCGACTGCTATCGCACACCTTTGTAACACACATTGACACCACCGCCCAAAGAGTGCATACCACTCGTGGCAATGTTGATTATGACGATTTGGTGCTTGCCATCGGTGCAACCCCTGCCTATCCGCCGACCATTGACAAATCGATGGCGTGGCATGTCAATAATCTTGAACGATTCAGCGGTTTGCAAGCTCGCCTAGACACCCCAAAACATCTGGTCATCGTTGGGGCAGGCATGGTAGGTACTGAGCTTGCTGAAGACCTCATCAATGCAGGTCATCAGGTTAGTTTGATTGATGTCAGCCCTCGTCCATTGTCGGCATTTTTACCAAAAATTGCTGGCGAACGCATTGTGCGTGCCATCAAAAACAAGGGGGTAAATTGGCTTGGTATGAGCATGGTTAAAGAAGTTCATCGCAGTCAAACAGGTGTAGGCTATGACATCGCTTTATTAGACTGCACCGACAACAGCCAAAGCACGCTACACGCTGATGAAATCATCGTGGCGACAGGTCTCATTATAGAAGGTCGCCTACCCACCCGAGCGGGCGTGGCATTTGACCCAAGACAAGGCATCGCTGTACACCCAAAAACCTTGCAAACGAGCGTGCCTCACATCTATGCATTGGGCGACTGCATCAGCATCGATGGCACACCCTGTCGCTATGTCGCCCCACACCGAGCCCAAGCGACCGCCATCGCTCACGAAATCTTGGGTCTGTCCCATGCAGGCTATGAGCATAAGCCGCCCATGATTCGCCTAAAAAACAAGAGCATCAATGTTACTGCCAATGGCAATCCACGAGCAGATGGCGACTGGCGTATCATCAAAGATGAAACGGATGAGCTGTCGCTAGAACTACACAGCGACAATCAAATCATCGCCAAAGCTCTATTAAAATCACCTCAATGACAATCAACACCGCCGCTGCGTATTGTCTTGTTATGCGACTGTATTATGACAAATATATTTAGCCCCTACGACCCAAACTCACAGCTTGGTTGCACCTGTGGCAAGCACCACAGTCAGACCGCCTGTGATGAGCATTTTGCCGCACTCAACACCAAAGTCGGCATCGATTCGCAGACAGAGCAAGTGGCAAGCGATGCCATCGAAGCTGCAGCCATGCGTGCTTTATTTCCTCATGAGCCGACTCGCCGAGCCTTTTTAAAGACCGTTGGGGCAAGTGCTGCTATGGCGGTCATCAGTAGCTTGTTGCCATTATCCGCCCTACAAGAAGCTGCTGCTGCCGACAAGCTAAGACCTGAGAAAAAAGAGCTAACCATCGGCTTTATTCCCATCATCTGCTCCACACCACTCATCATGGCAGACCCCTTGGGGCTATATGCTGAACAAGGCATTCATGCCAAGCTGGTCAAGCGAGCAGGCTGGGCATTGGTGCGAGACCAGATGATGAATCGTGAGTTGGATGCAACACACTTCTTGGCTCCCATGCCACTTGCCATCAGTCTGGGTCTAGGCTCTGCCAAGCAAGACATGAAAGTCGCCTGCATCCAAAATGTCAATGGTCAAGCACTCGTCATGTCCTTAAAGCACAAAGACAATCAAGACCCAAGAAATTGGCGTGGCATGACTTTCGCCATACCATTTGAGCATTCCATTCACAACTATCTGCTTCGTTACTTCTTGGCAGAGCATGGGCTAGACCCTGACAAAGATGTCAAACTGCGACTCACCACCCCACCCGACATGATTGCCAACCTAAAAGCAGGTAACATCGATGGTTTCTTTGGTCCTGAACCCTTCAATCAGCGTGCCGTCTGGGATAAAGCAGGCTACATTCATACGCTAAGCCGTGATATTTGGAATGGTCATCCATGTTGTAGTTTTGGGACTTCACAGAGTTTTATCAGCGAAAATCCCCAGTCCTTTCTTGCCATGTATCGAGCCATTTTAAAGGCAAATGTGATGGCAAACGACCCCAGCACCAAAAAAGAGCTGTCCAAAATCCTATCGCCTGCCAACTACCTAAACCAGCCCGAGCTGGTCATTCGCCAAAGCCTAACAGGACGCTTTGCCGATGGGGTGGGTAAAGTGCAAGATGTGCCAGACCGCACAGGCTTTGATGCGATGCCATGGGAATCTTTGGCGGTGTGGATGCTCACACAGATGAAGCGTTGGGGCTATTTGACAGGCGAAGTGGATTATCAAAAATTGGCTCAAGAGGTCTTTTTATTGACCGATGCCAAAACACAAATGCAACAAATGGGCTATGAATTTGCTGACGAAAAATCCATCATCGTCATGGGCAAACCTTTTGATGCCAGCCGACCTGATGAGTATGTCAATTCATTTGCGATTGGGCATAAGGCATGAATGCCGGTGTGATGTCCACTTTATAGGTTCTTGTTATGTCAAAAAATAAAACGCAATTTAAAGCATATCTCATCACCGCCTTGCTGGTGCTGACCACACTCGGTGTGTGGCAAATTGCTACCTTGCCTAAGCAAGTTGTTGCACCCACCGACCCCATCGCCTTAGAATACGAAGTTTTGATGGGCAATATCCCAGAACATACACCAGCAGGGGCGGTCATTGCCAGCCAAGAGACGGATTTTTCAAGTCCAAAACGGTTTGCTACAACGGCTGTCGAACACTTGTCCGACCCTTTTTATGATAAAGGTCTTAACGATAAAGGCATCGGCATTCAGCTTGGGTATTCCATCGCGCGTGTCTTGCTTGGATTTTTGTTGGCGGCATTGGTTGCCATTCCCTTAGGCTATATACTCGGCATGAGTCAGGTGCTCAATAAGGCAATCTCACCCTTTGTGCAACTGCTCAAACCCATCTCGCCTCTGGCATGGATGCCCATCGCTCTTTATACCATCAAGGACTCCAACCTATCGAGCATTTTTGTCATCTTTATCTGCTCGATTTGGCCAATGCTCACAAACACCGCATTTGGTGTGGCATCGGTTCGCCGTGAATGGAAAAATGTCGCCAAAACTTTGGAAGTCGATGCACTGACCACCGCCAAAAAAATCGTTCTGCCTGCCGCCGCTCCCACCATCGTTACAGGCATGAGAATCTCCATGGGCATTGCATGGCTGGTCATCGTTGCTGCCGAGATGTTGGTTGGTGGCACAGGGATTGGCTATTTTGTGTGGAATCAGTGGAACAACCTATCCATCGTCAATGTCATCTTTGCGGTATTGCTGATTGGTGTGGTTGGCATGATTTTGGACTGGCTGTTTGCATTATTACAAAAGAAGGTAAGCTATGTTGAATAATCATACAAATAACACCAGCGATGACACCGTACTAATCAGCGTCAAAAATCTGTCAAAACGCTATGCCAAAGATGCTCCCAATGTCTTTGAAAATGTCAATTTTGACATCAAAAAGAACGAATTTATCTGTCTTATCGGACACTCTGGCTGTGGTAAATCCACCATTTTAAATGCCCTAGCAGGTCTTGAAAAACAAACAGGCGGACAAATTTTAATGGAAGGGGTGGAAGTGGTCGCCCCAAGTCTTGAGCGTGGGGTGGTATTTCAATCGCACGCCTTGCTGCCTTGGCTGAGCGTGGCGGACAACATCGGCTTTGCCATCGATGCTCGTTTTAAAGGCATCTTAAAAGCCGAAAAAGAACAAAAAATCCATCATTATCTTTCTTTGGTCGGTCTTGAACACGCCAAAAACAAAATGCCGTCCGAGCTGTCTGGCGGTATGAAGCAGCGAGTCGGTATCGCTCGTGCCTTCGCCACCGAACCTAAGATGTTGCTGATGGATGAGCCGTTTGGGGCGTTGGATGCTTTGACTCGTGGCAACATTCAAGATGAGCTGGTGAGCATCATTGAAAAAACTCAGCAAACCGTCTTTATGATTACCCACGACATCGACGAGGCGATTTTATTGGCAGATCGCATTTTTTTGATGAGTAATGGACCCCAAGCCGTGCTGGCAGAAATCGTGGTAAACACCCTGCCCCACCCACGCACTCGTGAGCATATACATCATGACCAAGGCTACTACCGCATTCGCAACCACTTGCTTGACTTTTTGGTGAACCGCAGCAAACAACTTCAAGCCACACTTCAAGACACCGAGCGACCAAGCACGCCCAAAGTCGTCTATCCTGCCAGAGATAATTGGGATTTGTTATAATCACAACACTCATCAAACACCCCACAGACAATGGGGTGTTTAATTTTTGTAAATACTGACCAATTTGCCCCAACATTCCAACAAAATCCACTATAATAATCACGCCAATAAAAAGCATCTGTGATATTGGTCATGACGGAGCGATAAAGATGGTCGCTTACTATTTGTTAATTTTTTGATACTAAGGAACGCTTATGTGCGGTATCGTTGGGGCTATTCGTAGCCAAGCTAATGTTGTTGATTTTTTGACCGATGGTCTAAAACGCCTAGAATATCGTGGCTATGACTCATCTGGCATCGCTGTATATAGCCAAGAAGAAAATAAAATCAAACGAGTGCGTCGTGTCGGTCGTGTGGCACTCATGGAAGAAGCTGCTAAAGCAAAAGGTCTGTTCGGTAATATCGGCATCGGACACACTCGCTGGGCGACGCATGGCGGCGTTACCGAGCCGAACGCTCACCCGCACATCTCAGGCGGTACGATTGCGGTGGTACATAACGGCATCATCGAGAACTTCGAAGCCGAACGCATTCGCCTAGAAGCACTTGGATTCGTCTTTGAATCACAGACCGACACCGAAGTCATCGCCCACAGCATTCACCACGAATACACCCAAAATGGCGGTCATCTCTACCGTGCCGTACAGACCGCTTGCTCTCGCTTTCATGGGGCATATGCCATTGCTGTCATCACGCCAGACGACCCAACCAAGATGGTCGTTGCCCGCATGGGTTGTCCGCTACTCATCGGCTTTGGCGAAGGTGAAGTGTTCATCGCATCTGATGTCTCAGCCGTGGTGTCATTCACCCGTCAAGTTACCTACCTAGAAGATGGTGACATCGCCCTCTTGACCGCAGATGGCATTGAGACTTTATTGGATAAAGATGGCAACGCCCCACAACGTCAAATCAAAACTTCTCAGCTGTCTTTGGCAAGTCTTGAGCTTGGTCCATACAGCCACTTTATGCAAAAAGAAATCAATGAACAACCAAAAGCCGTCGCTGATACGGCAGAGATTTTCTTGGATGGTGGTTTTATTGCCGAGAACTTTGGCGAGAATGCTCCAGAAGTGTTTGCCAAGATTAACAGCATCAAGATTTTGGCTTGCGGTACTTCATACTATGCCGCTTTGACAGGCAAATATTGGCTAGAATCGATTGCCAAGATTCGCTGTGATGTTGAGATTGCCAGCGAATACCGCTACCGTGATGTCATCGCCGACCCGAATGAACTGATCATCACCATCAGTCAGTCAGGCGAGACGCTAGACACGATGGAAGCCTTAAAATACGCCATGAGCGAAGGTCATGAGTACAGCCTATCCATCTGCAATGTCATGGAATCTGCCCTACCCAGAAACAGCACCCTTGCCATCTACACCCGTGCTGGGGCGGAGATTGGCGTGGCGAGTACCAAAGCCTTTACCACACAGCTAGTGATTTTATTCGGCTTGGCAGTAACATTGGGCAAGCTGCGTGAACACATCAGCGATGAGCAAGTCGCCCAATATGGCGAAGAGCTACGCCTACTACCTGGCAGCATTCAGCACGCCATCAACCTAGAACCACAGCTTGCCACTTGGGCTCAAAAGTTCGCCACCAAGCCATCAGCTCTATTCTTGGGTCGTGGCATCCACTACCCCATCGCCCTAGAAGGTGCCTTAAAACTAAAAGAGCTGACCTACATCCACGCCGAAGCCTATCCAGCAGGTGAGCTAAAACACGGTCCATTAGCACTCGTTGATGAAAATATGCCTGTGGTGGTCATCGCCCCAAATGATAAGCTACTAGATAAGGTCAAGGCAAATATGCAAGAAGTCGGTGCAAGGGGTGGCGAGCTGTTCGTGCTGACCGACCTTGATAGCGACTATACCGAGACCCAAGGCGTACATGTGATTCGCACCCCACGCCATGTCGGTGTGCTATCGCCGATTGTCCATACCATCGCAGTGCAGCTACTGTCCTACCATGTTGCCTTGGTGCGTGGCACCGATGTCGATAAGCCAAGAAACTTGGCAAAATCGGTAACAGTAGAATGATGTCTAGCTGATGACATACAGCACAAAGGGCGAAAAACTATGGAGAGATTTCGCCCTTTGTTATTTTGTATGACAAAAAACATGGTGGAAACTATGATGAAATTATCATTAAAACACGCTGTTTATTGCGTATTTATACCTCTGATTATGACACACTCCTATACCAGCCTTGCCAACACTTGCCAACGCCCTATCAACAAACACCGATTGAGCCATATCGCCTGCCCCTATGAAGGACTATCAAAAGTAGAAAAAAGGGGCAAAGTAGGCTTTGTGGACTTAGCAGGCAACATCATCATTCCCATCATTTATGATGATGCCAGCTCATTTAGTGAAGGATTGGCAGAGGTTGAGTTAGATAATCAGACTGCCTTTATCGACCATCAAGGACAAACCGTATTCACCCTGTCCAACGACATCCAAGTCCTAAGCGATTTTAAAGAAGGTCTGCTTGTCATCAAACAAAACGGCAAAATCGGCTTCATGGACAAGACAGGCAGTGTCGCCATCAAGCCCAGCTATGACAATGCGTCTGAATTTCGTGAAAATCTGGCGGTGGTGGTGATTGATGGCAAATGGGGATTTATTGACAAAACTGGCAAAATCGTCATCAAAACCCAGTACGATGAAGCCCATAAGTTCTTTGGTGGCTTGGCTGGCGTGAGAATGGGCGATACATGGGGTGCAATCAACCCACAAGGCGAGCTGGTTATCCCTATGATTTATGACTTTATCGGACATTTTAAAGATAACATCGCTGATGCCAAGCTAGATGGCGAGTGGCTAAAAATCGACAAGCAGGGCAATCGCATTGATGATGACAATCCAGATTACAATCAAGGCATTCGCCATCAAAAAATCCTAAACATCATCAACAAAAATCGCCAAACTCCACAAACTTACGGCATTACCCAAGCCCCACCACCGCACTAATCGGCAGATGGTCAGAAAGGTTTGACCACGGAATGCCAGCATGGACGGTGGCGTGATGCACTTTTAGATTGCGTACATAGATGCGGTCAAGGCTCAGTACAGGCATCTTGGCAGGATAAGTGGCAGGGTACGCTCCATGAATGTGATGAAAGGCTTCTGTCATACCCAAAGACTCCAAAATCTGGGTCGATTTTTTTGTCCAGTCATTAAAGTCCCCCGCCAAGATGAGCGGCGTGTCCTTGTCGATATTGCCATCGATATAGTCAATGATGGCTTGATACTGCTTGACTCTGTCCATGTGCAACAAGTTCAGATGGGCACACAAGACCACCACAGGCACCCCCCAGCCGTCAGGGTGTATCTCACAATGCAGCACACCCCGTTTTTCTAGGCGAGTTACGGTGATATTGACATTATGCTTAGGGTCTAAGGGGTGGCGAGACAGCACGGCATTGCCATGATGACCATGCTCATATTGCACATTTTTGCCGTAGCTGTCGGCATACGCCAAATACTCGCCAAACCACTCGTGCTGCGACTGGTCGGGATATTCATTAAAGGCGACCGCTCGTTTTAGGTTCTGTCCTTGCACTTCTTGCAAGCACAAGACATCAGGGGCGATGGATTTAATCGCTGATGCCATGCCGTCTAGCTTAACGAAGCGGTTTAATGGCGACATGCCTTTGTGGATATTATAACTGGTAACGGTGATGGGATTCATGGGTGTAGGCTTATGATAAATAACGCATTGTAGCACAGTTTTTGCTGTGTTTTGGCATAATTATCATCAAGCAGCCAAAGCCTTGAAAACCCACCCAATCCAACCACCCCCAAGCCTAAAATAACACCAAAAAACACCCATCATCATTGCAAATTACCCCACTCGCCCTTATTAATTTTTATACATTCATCATTTTATAAATTCAGCAAAGATTGGACATACCATGAGCATTGATTTTCACCACAGCGATTTTGATTCACGCCTGCACTTGGTCGATTTTAACAAGATCACCCCACAACAGCTCACAGACGATACCACGCACGCACTTAGTGTTGCCCATGCGTTTTTGGACAAGATAGAACAAGGCGTGGTAGACGGCACACCACTTGCCATCATCGATGAGTTTGACCGCCTAAGCCACGCCATTCATCGCCCCTTTGGCGTGCTGTCGCACCTAAATAGCGTGATGAATAATGATGAGATTCGCCACGCTCATCATGAGATTTTGCCAAAATTAAGCGAATTTGGTGTGCGTGTTGGTCAATCAAAAGCCCTATACGAGCTGTACAAAGTAGTAGAAAAGGAGCTGTCTGGCAGCAGCGACATCGCTCGTGTGCGTGCAATCAAACTTGCCCTACAAGGCTTTGATTTATCAGGAGTGAGTCTGCCTGACGACAAAAAAGACAAATTCGCCACCATTCAAAGCGAGCTGTCGCTACTGTCCGCTAAGTTTTCGGACAATGTGTTAGACGCCACCGCTGCATTTGCTCTACCGCTTAGCCAAGAGCAGCTGGACGGCATCACCCCAAGCGGTCTTGCCTTATTAAAAGCTGCTGGAGACAACTACAAAGCCAAGCACCCTGATGCCACTCTACCCACCGACTATGTCGCCACGCTGGATGTGCCGATGTATCTGGCGGTAATGCAGTACGCCACCGACCGCAAGCTGCGTGAGATGCTGTACCACGCCTACAACACTCGTGCATCTGGCGAATCGACTTTTGCAGGCGAAAAAGACGGTCAAGCCACCACCTTTGACAACAGCGACATCATGACACGCATTCTAGCTTTGCGTACACAAAAGTCCGCTCTGCTTGGCTTTGACAACTACACCCAAGTATCGCTCGCCACCAAGATGGCAGACACACATGATGAGATTGAAGCGTTTTTATTAAACCTATCTGACAAAGCCCGCCCTTATGCCGAAGCGGATTTGACAGAGATTAAAGACTTTGCCAAGAACCTTGGCATCGATGAAGTCAAACCGTGGGACATTCCTTTTATCAGCGAAAAACTCCAAAACGCCAAATACAGCCTAGACAGCGAAGCGATTCGTCCCTATTTCCCTGTGCCTGTGGTGCTAGATGGGCTGTTTGACATCATCGATACGCTGTTTGGCGTGCGTTTTGTTGCCAAGGATGCCCCTGTTTGGCATGATGATGTGCAGTTTTATGAAGTGCATGGCAAAGACGGCTTAATCGGCGGTGCATACATCGACCTATATGCCCGCTCTGGTAAGTCAGGCGGTGCGTGGCTGTCGGATTTTCAAAGCAAGCACACCACCTTGACAGGCGATGAGACCTTGCCTGTGTGCTTTATCGTGGGTAATTTCTCGCCTGCGACAGACGGCAAGCCAAGCCTACTGACGCATGATGAAGTGCTGACCTTGTTCCATGAGTTCGGTCATGCCCTGCATCATCTGCTCACCCGTGTCAATATCGCCGATGTCTCTGGCATCAGCGGTGTGGAGTGGGATGCGGTCGAGCTGCCCAGTCAGTTCATGGAAAATTTCGCTTGGGATAAGGCAGGCATCGCCAAGCTAAGCCGCCATGTCGAGACGGGCGAGATGCTGTCTGAGGAGATGCTATCTGCCATGCTTGCCGCCAAAAACTTCCAGTCAGGCTTGCAGACCTTGCGTCAGATTGAATTTGCCCTGTTTGATTTGCGTATTCACAGTGCCAATCTGGACAACTACACCCAAATCCTAGACACCCTACACCAAGTCCGCCAACAAGTCGCAGTCATCATGCCGCCTGCCAATAACCGCTTTGCCAACAGCTTCTCGCACATCTTTGCTGGTGGCTATGCGTCAGGCTATTATTCTTATAAATGGGCAGAGCTTTTGTCAGCAGATGCCTTTGGCGTGTTTGAAGCCAATGCTGATGGTGTGGGCGTGCTAAATCCTGCCATCGGTCAGGCATTTTATGACAACATTCTGGCGATGGGTGGCTCACGCACCGCCAAAGAGAACTTTGCCGCCTTTGCTGGGCGTGAAGCACAGATTGATGCCCTGCTGCGTCATAGTGGCTTTGCTGATGCGGCATAAGGTATAGAATTATGCGTTATCAATCAAACCGCCCAAAACGCCAGTTTTTAGCTGGCGTCGCCTGCCCAAAATGCCGCACGATGGATGCGGTGGTACAGATTCAAATCTTTGAGCCCGCCTTTGATGAATGGATCGAATGCACCGCCTGCGACCATAAGGAAAGCCGCCCCACCATCGATGAGACCGCCGCCATGCGTGAACAAGACGGCTACGGTCAAGATGGCGTGAGTGTGGTGAAGTTTAAATAAGCGAGCAACATCATGAATTTACACGACATCCGAGAAGAATACAGCAAGCAAGAGCTGGACAAGTCGCACTGTCATGCCAACCCCATCGAGCAGTTCAAGCTGTGGCTGGATGAAGCCATGAGTGCCAAGGTCAATGAACCCACCGCCATGAACATCGCCACCATCGACGAAAATGGTCGCCCCAGCAGTCGCATGGTGCTACTAAAAGAAGTCAATGATGACGGCTTTGTGTTTTTTAGTAATTATCACAGCCGCAAGGGAAAGGCTCTGGCACATAGCCCCTACATCAGCATCACCTTTTTTTGGGCGGAATTAGAACGCCAAGTACGCATCGAAGGCGTGGTAGAAAAATTAGATGAACACTCATCTGACGAATACTTTGACAGCCGTCCCTACACCAGTCGTATCGGGGCTTGGGCAAGCGAGCAGAGCCAAGTCATCACTGACAAATCCGTCATCGTCAAGCGAGCTGCCATGTTCGGCATCAAGCACCCCTTAAATGTGCCACGCCCACCACATTGGGGCGGCTATCTGGTGCGAGCGGACGCCATTGAGTTTTGGCAAGGTCGCCCATCTCGCCTACATGACCGCATTCGCTATCGCTTAGATGGCGATGATTGGGTGGTGGAGCGTTTGGCTCCGTAAAGTGGATTTAGGTTGCAAGCTCGCTGATTAACTCTGGACGGCGTGCCAATAAGTCAAGTAATACACGAGCCGAGCCTGACGGCTGTCTTTGACCCTGCTCCCATGATTTTAAAGTATTGACCGAAATGCCAATCGCACGAGCAAACTGACTTTGGGATAAATTGGCTTTTTGGCGGATTTGGACAGACTGACTGATGGTGGTTGTGCGGGCAAACTCACCATCTTTAAGCTGAGTTAAAGAACTTCTCAGGCTGTCTTGATGGTCGGCAAGGTCAGGTTCATCGGCAATAATAGCCTGCATGACTTCGCTGATGTCAAAATCAGGTAGTTTTTTCATTGGATTACTCCTTATTTTTAGCAAGCTGTTTTAATTGGGCTTGACTTAGGTTTTCTTGTTCGTTTTTGGGATAAATGGCGACTGCAACAATCAAACCATCATCAAGCATATTGTAATAGATAATCCGAACACCACCCCGTTTACCATGTCCTTTGGCAGCATAACGAATTTTGTGTAAACCTTTAGCATTGGGGATGACATCGCCTTTTAACAGGTTATTCACCAAATACTCAAAGAATTCAAGGCGTTCATCATCCGTCCAAATATCATCTACTTGATGGATAAATTGGGCAGTTTCGGCAACGGTGTACATGGTGATTATCTCATATTGGATACATTGCATTATAATACAATGTATTCTAAAAAGCGAATAAAAAACCGATTTTTATTAACAGTACAATCAGTTAAATATCATGGCGATTGAACCACAAGCAATAAAAAAGAGCGGAATCACTTCCGCTCTTTTTTAGCCCAATCATCGCTTGGACTTGCCAAAGATACGCTTGGCGTTCATCTGCTCAATGGCGGTGGCGATGTCGTCATCGTCTAGGCTGGCTGTATGGCGAAGCAGCTGCATCATGTCAGGGGTTAGGACGAATTTGGCGTTTTGAGCGATGTTGTCAATCCGTTCATCAAAGACCACCACGCCAGATTCATCTATCTGTATATAGCCCAAACGCTGCAAGGTATCAAGAAAACTCGTGAACAACGCCTTATCAAACATATCAGGCAAATCGTCCGCATACAGCACCGAGATGCGTTGCCCGAGCACATGACACAGATTCACCACCTGCTCTGCTGTCAAGCGACCACTGCCCTGCTCGGACAGCAATGCTAGTGCCATAAAATAGCGTTCCAGACTCTGCTGGGCAGCACTTGCCAATACAATGAGCTGCTGGTAGCTGTCCGAGTTGGTCTCAGGCACGCCCAACACGCCATCGCCCAAATCCACAATGACCCCTTCATCAATCAGTACAGACAAGGTCTCATCGGTCAGCTTGCCGATGTGTTTTAGGGCGGTATTTAAGAATAATTCAGCCTGCAAAAACGGATACATCAGCTCGGTGATGGCATCAAGTTTGCTGCGATAAATGCGACCGTTACGCTGCACCAGTGCCGCCAAGAAACTTGCCATGATGAACACATGTAGGATATTGTTTCTAAAATAGCTCAAAAGCGGTGCTTGCTTATCTGCCACACGAATCATGTCGCCCAGCACATGGGGCGTGCGTTCGATGAGTTTGAGTTTCTCGCCGTATGCCAAAATCTCTTTGGGCGACAAATCGGTGATGTGGGTATCAGCATCATAAGGCAAGGCGTTGGCGATGCGTTGATACAGAGCGATTTGCTCGGTGCATTGCTCTTCATCTAGGGCGGCTTTTGGGGTGGAGAGTAGTACTAATGCCAAGAGCGATACAGGATTGACCACCGCTGATTTATTGATGTTTTGCAGCACTTTGACGCCCAAGTTTTGTACCATGGCGTGCGTGTTTTTGGTGTTGTCATCGCTGCTGTCTTGGGGTTTGACATCAAATTTGGTCATGAAGTCGTCCAAGTACAGCGGCTCGCCAAAGGACAGATGCACCGTACCAAAGATGCGTTCAATCTTGCGTGCGGTCTTTAATAGCCCTAGCCAGTTTTCAGATTCTTTGGGCTTGCCTTTTAATTCGCCCACATAGGTCGCCCCTTCCATGATGCGTTCATAGCTGATGTAGGTTGGGATAAAGACCACAGGCTTGGCAGGCTCACGCAGATGGCTGTTCACGGTCATCGCCAACATACCGAGCTTCGGTGGCAGCAGACGACCTGAACGAGAGCGACCCCCTTCGATGAAATACTCCATTGGTGCTGCCCTTTGCATGAGACTATGCACATACTCTTTAAACACCGTGCTGTATAAGGCATTGCCCTTAAAACTGCGACGCATAAAGAACGCCCCGCCATTTCTAAGCATCTCGCCAAGCACAGGGATGTTTAGGTTCTCGCCTGCGGCAATGTGCGGAATGCGAAGTCCCCGCTTATAAATCACATAAGACAACAACAGATAATCCATGTGGCTGCGATGGCACGGCACATAGACTATCTGATGGTCAGGGGCAAGCCGTCTGACTCGCTCAAAATTACGCACTTCCACACCATCATACAGGCGAGTCCACAGCCAAGTCAAAAAATGGTCAAAGAATCTGAGCACCGAATGCGAATAGTCGCTCACGATTTCATTGATGTAGCCTGACGCTTCTTTTTTGACGGCGGCGATGGATTTGCCAGATTCAGCGGCTTGTTTTTCGATGGCGGCTTGCACCACAGGCGATGATAGGATTTTGCCCGCTTCGTTGCGTCTGTCGGATAGGTCAGGACCGACGATGCTGGTACGCTGCTTGTCCAAAAAGCCTTTTAGTCTTAGATGAATGGTGCGGGATAGGTTGTCATCTACGCCCGCTTTGGCATCTTTGATGAGCTTTTGTAGTGATTTGACTTCTGAGAATCGCACAAAGGTATCACGACCCATCACACCGATATTAAACAGCTGCTTAGGAATGCTGGGCGAACGCCACTCATCGGCAACCAGTAGGCGAAACATGGATTCTTCTTTGTCAGGGGCACGCCCCCAAAGAATGGTAACAGGAATCAGATTGACATCAAAATCAGGGTTATTTAGACAAATCTCCACCAGCCGCTGCAAGCGTGGCGAGACGCTATCTTCACGGTCTTTGTTACGCCCACGCAAAAAAATCATCGCTGATGACTCCGCCAGCGGCAGATGATTGACCTGTGCCAGTGCCGATGGCAAATTCAGCTCATCGGTCATCATACCAACCAGCAGGCTGTTTGAGCGAGAATAATCTCGTATCACATAGAAAGTCGGATTGTCATTATCGATGATGGGGGCATGACCGATGACGGTGGGCTTTACCATCAAAGATAGGCTCTTGGCAGATGCTTGGCGGTAGGTGCTTGGGGCTTCCCCTGTTTTTTTTGGGGCAGCTTGGGCGGTTTCATGCTCATCATGTGCCGTCAGCGGCGATGCGTTTTTTTTACCAAAGCCAAGCAGGCTGGTTAATTTTGATGTGGGCAGTTTTAACATGGTTGGACTGTATTGGACTGTGTCGTGATAATTTTTGTCATTTTACCATTTTTTATGGCGTTGGGCGACAAAAGTTATCAACAAAAGTCGTCAAAGTAATGCTCAAATCATGCACAATTGTACATATTTGTTATGCCATCAGGCGGCTAAGCTTGGCTGAGCTTATGGCAGGCGGGCTTGGCGTGGCTAAATCATCAGGCTGTTTAGACGGTTTTTAGCCAATTTTTGGCGGTTTTATTGCTTTTTTGGGCAATGTTACCGATGCTTGGTGCGTTTTGTATAAAATTCATACACAAGGGCAATATAATTACCCCCATAAATATTGACAATGCCAAAAGGCAATTAGATAATATCCACTTTTATACCAACAAGCTGCCAAACAGATGCAGCTTTACCCTTTTATCACTTTTATCATAGATTTCATCATTCACATCTTAATATTCTAGCCATCCGCCATGACCCATATCTTTGCCAAAAGCGACGACCCAAAAGACTTGGTCGCCGATTTATTACAAACCATCAACCTAAAACAAACCGCCCCAGATGTCTTTGTCGGACCGAGCTTTGATTATGTCGGACCCCGCATCTTTGGTGGGCAGGTGCTGGCACAGGCACTCATGGCAGGGGCGATGACGCTTGAACATGACAAGCCGTGCCATTCTTTGCATGGGTATTTTTTGCGTGGGGGCGACATTCGCCACGATGTGCATTATCAGGTTCGCCGCCTGCGTGATGGTCGCAGCCTATCCGCCCGAGAAGTCATTGCCGTGCAGTACATTCCCAATGATGCAGGCGAACTCACCGAGCAGGTGATTTTTTCGATGATTGCGTCATTTTCACCGATGGAAGGTGGACTTGAATACCAAGAAACCATGCCAAGCTACCCTGCCCCACAGACGCTACTAAACGAGCAAGAACTCAAATCGTCCTATGTGGATAACATCCCAGACGCTCTACGCACACGATTCATGCGAAAACGCCATGTCGAAATCAAACCCATCGAGCCACGAGACCCCATCACGCCCAAACCCATGCGACCACGCCAAGCCAACTGGCTACGCATCAGCGAATTGGGCGAACACCCTGTGGCGGTACATCAGGCACTGCTTGCCTTTGCGTCTGATTTTTATTTGGTCGGCACAGGGCTGATGAGTCATGGGCTTAGCTACCTAAGCCGTGGGCTACAAGTGGCGAGCATTGACCACTCCATGCACTTTCATCGCCCCTTTAACATCAACGAATGGCTACTTTACGACATGTGGAGCGACACCACAAGCCACGCCAAAGGGCTTAATCACGGGCAGTTTTGGCAAGATGGCAAGCTGGTCGCCACCACACAGCAAGAAGGTCTGATGCGTCTGCATTCATCGTAGGTTTTTTTAAATTTGATAGGCTTTATCATGCTAAAACGCACACTACCCATCGTGCTTGGTGCTGCTTTTTTGACAGCGTGCAGCCCCCAACAAAGCACCCCAGCCAAATCTTTGACCGATAAACAAATCGCCAAGCTCATCCCTGCTCGAGTGTCAGACAGAGCATCTTGGGCGAGCGACATCGCTCAGGTGTTCGACCAGCTAAAACTGCCCAAAACCACCCAAAATATCTGCACCGCCATCGCTGTCATCGACCAAGAATCCAATTTTCATGCCGACCCTGCCGTCGCCAATTTGGGCAATTCATCCTTAAAAGCCATCGATGAAAAGCTCGAAGAAAAGTTTGGTAAAACACTCGCCAAAACTTTTCGCACCATGCTAGAAACCAAGCCCACCGCTGACAACAGCTTTATTAAACAAATCAAAAAAGTCAAAACCGAGCGAGAGCTTGACGAGCTGTATCAAAAAATCTTTGATTATTTTGCCAGCACCTATAAAGTCTCAGGCTTAGCTCACATCACCAAGCTGTCAGGCGAAGGCATCGATGAGCGAGTCAATCCTGTTACCACGCTCGGCTCCATGCAGGTACACATCGACTATGCTCGTGCTCACCGCCGCAGCAACATGAGCGACCGAGCGTTGCGAGCTGACTTGTACAGCCAATATGGCGGACTGTACTACGGCATTCATCGTTTGATGATGTACAAGGCGGATTATGACAAGCCTTTGTATCGCTTTGCTGATTATAATTCTGGCATGTATTCTAGCCGCAATGCTGCTTTTCAGCAGCGTATCAATAGCCTAAGTGGCTCAAAAATCGACATCGATGGCGACCTACTTTTATACAATGGCGGCAGCATCAGCAGCAAAAAAAGCCAGTCTGAGACCGCACTCATCAAGCTGCTTGCTACCGCACCGACACCGCTGAGCGAGCGGCAGATTCGCAGCGACCTAAAAAAAGAAAAATCCAGAGATTTTGAAGCTACGCAGACTTATCGTACCATCAGCGAGATGTTTAAGAAAAAATACAACAAAGAACCCAGCTATGCCATCATGCCCCAAGTGGTCATCTCAGGTCCTAAGCTAAGCCGTGATTACAACACCAACTGGTTCGCCACCCGTGTGGACAAACGCTACCAGACCTGCATGACAACCGCCAAACAGAACAAAATCAAAGCATGACCGATAGCCAAGCCGACACCATGAATACACCAACCATCGCCGCACGCACACCGACCACACTCGTTACAGGGTTTTTGGGGGCAGGCAAAACCACTTTCATCAACGCCCTACTGTCTTATAAGGGTGATGAAAGATGGGCGATTTTGGTGAATGAGTTTGGTAAAATTGGCATTGATGGCAGTCTATTTACCACCAAAGATGGTACAGCAGACATCGCCATCCAAGAAGTTAGCGGCGGCTGCATCTGTTGTAGCAGTCAGCTGCCCATGCAGGTGGCATTGGTACGCTTATTATCCAAGCACAGCCCTGCCCATCTCATCATCGAGCCGACAGGACTGGCTCACGCTGATGAGCTGACCGAGCAGCTTGGTCAAGCCCATTGGCAAACCACACTTCGGCTCAATGCCGTCATCTGCATCCTAAATGCCGCCCAATGGCAACAAGAAAAATACCGCACACATGACGGCTATCAGATGCACATCAAATACGCCGACATCGTCGTCATCAGTCGTGCAGAGCTGCTTAGCGATGACGAATACCAGCAGATGCTGTCTTGGATTGATGGCATCAATAGTAGTGCCACAGTCGTGCAGTTCACCCACGATGCTCATCTAATTGACCTACTACACGCCCCAAGGATACAGCAGCAGACACACAAAGTCGCCCTGTCCATCAGACCGCCATCACAGGTATCAATACAGCCAAGCGACGACGAGACGCCACCGCCCTATCGCTATCATGAAAAGATGGTAGGCTTTGAAGTCGGTGGCTGGCGACTGCCAAAGGCGTGGCGATTTGACAGCTATAAGCTACAAAAATGGCTGCTAAACCTACCCAATTACGCCCGCATCAAAGGCATCATGCACACCGATGAAGGCTGGCTGTCGCTGAACATCACGCCAGAGAGCATCGCCATCAGCCCCACCGATGAGCGAGATGATGGTAGGATTGAGCTGATTTTGACCAATGCGGTCTCTTGGGAGCAGCTGGATGATGAGCTGATGCGATTGATTCTTTAACGACATTATCAGTCCCTACAATGCCAACAATAAAAAAACAGGGTATCTCTATCCCTGTTCTTTTATTGTCAGCCCACTCAATTTACATCCAATCCCTATCCGCCCCATCATCAGGCATACGGGTAACAAGCACTTGGTCAATCTTATAATGGTCGATGTCCACCACTTCAAATTTGAGATTCTCGTGTATCACGAAGTCGGCAGGTCTAGGGATTTTACGCAAGCGATACATGATAAAGCCCGCCAGCGTCTCATAATGATCCCAATCATCAAATTCTGTGATGTCCAAAGCGTGCTTGACATCATCAATCGGCGTACTGCCATCGATGAGCCATGAATGCTCGTCTCGCTTGATGATTTGTTGTTCTTCTTCAATCGGTGATACCCAGTCGCCCATCACGGTCATCATGATATCAGACAGCGTGATGACCCCCACCACCAGAGCGTATTCATTGATGACGACCGCAAATTTTTCTTTACTAGCACGAAACTTATCCAAAAGCTCAGATAAGGTCAGCGTATCAGGGATAATCAGCACATTTCTAATTGTGCTTTCATGAATATTTAAAATCGATTGGTTGTTTAAAATTCTTACCAAAATATCTTTGGTATCGACATAGCCGATGACATTATCAATGCTCTCGCCACACACCAAAAACTTAGAATACGGATATTCGGCGATTTTTTGGCGAATGCTTTCTTCGGACTCATCAAGGGTAAAATACACCACATCTTCTCGCACGGTCATCGATGACGGCACAGTGCGTTCTTCTAACTCAAAGACATTTTCAATAAAATGCTGTTCTTGTTGTAGCACCACGCCAGCTTCTGCCCCAGCGTCCACGATGGCAGAGACATCATCAAAGGTAATGCTCTCTTCTCGCACGGTGTTAATCTTAAAGATGCGAAACACCAAATCAGCAATGCCATTGATGACCCACACCAAAGGCTTGACGATTTTTACCACGACCAGCACAGGGTTAATGACCATAAGAGCCATCTTTTCAGGGTTAATCATGGCAAGGCGTTTGGGAATCAGGTCAGCATATAGGATAAATAGGAGCGTTACCACCACAAAGCTCATAAAAAACGCAATGCTGTCTAAATACTGACCGTTATAGACATAGCCAATCCAATCAGCAAAATAAGGACGCAAAGCCCCCTCCCCCACCGAACCGCCCAAGATAGCGACGGCATTTAGACCGATTTGACTGGTGGCAAAAAAGTCTGCCGAATGCTCCTGCAAGTGCATGATTTTATCGGCACGCTTATCACCGCCTTCACTGATGAGTTTTAATTTTAATTTTCTAGCTCCTGCTAGGGCAATTTCCGAGACAGAAAAAAAGCTAGAAATCAAAATCAAAATGGCGATTAAAAATAGGTTTTGTAATAATTCCATGTGAATAATACGATAAAGTCAATTAGGCATATACTAACCAAACCCAAAATATGATACGGGCTTGTAGGGGCAAATTACTCGTTTGCCCTGCCTGTTTCATTGGGCGAAACATTTACCCCTACGATACAATAACTAGCCTGCACCAATTTTGCAGTTCTTTGGTATAGTTTATCAAGTTAAGTTAAAATTGCAAGCACCGACAATACACGCACCAAAAAGGGCGAACGCTCGCCCCTGTGTTATTTTGGCTGACAATGAATGACCTGACCTTTAACGCCACTTGCCATATCGGTCATCAGATACACATAGGCACTCATGATGTCTTTTGGCGTTTTTAGGGTCATCGGGTCTTCACCAGGAAAGGCATGGGCTCTCATGTTGGTACGAGTTGCCCCTGGATTGATGCAGTTAAAGCGTAGGGCGGTGTGATTTTTGGTCTCTTCGGTAAAAATCGTACTCATGCCCTCCACCGCTTGCTTAGAGAGTGCATACGCTCCCCAAAACGGTCGCACTTTTGCCACGCCAGAGCTGGTAAAGATGACCGAGCCACTGGGGGCGGACATCAGTAAGGGAAATAGGGCTTGGGTCAGCATAAAAGTGGCGGTGGTATTGACACGCATGACCTCTTCAAAGGTGATGGGGTCGTACATCTCTAAGGGCGTCAATGCCCCCAAAATCCCTGCGTTATGTAGCACACCGTCCAATCGCCCAAACTCTTTTTGGATAAGATTGGCAAGCTCATTCATCTGGGCAAAGCTCGCCGTCTTTAAATCCATCGGCAAGATGGCGGGCATGGCAAGCCCTAACGCCTCAATCTCATCATAGACAGCTTCTAGCTTGCTTTGGGTTTTGCCAAGCAGTAGTACAGTCGCCCCACATTTGGCGTAGGTCAGGGCAGCTTCTTTGCCGATGCCTGCCCCTGCTCCTGTAACTAAGATGATTTTATCTTTTAGGCAGTCGCTCGTCGGGGTGTAGTGAATGATGTCGTGATGTGTCATGTTTGTTAACTTTTAATAAATTGATTTAAGGTCTTAGCAGTTTAAATATGTATTTTAAAATTTGCCCGTCCATCTAAAATGACGATATTTTCGCTTTGTAGGCAATTTAGGGTTTCATTAGGGCAAATACAATTCCCCCTAAACCCCAAAATGACAACCCCATACGGTTAATGGGTTATGGTTTGGTTAAACCACAAGATGTTGTTTCATGCAATGGCAAACAGTATCAAATCAAACTTCGCACCAGCTCACCAAGCTCTGCCACATCTGCCACCACCTTATCTGCTCCCCACTCGTGTGGGTTTTCATCAGGGACGATGTAGCCAAACTCGACCGCCACCGTCATCATGCCAGACGCACGCCCTGCCTGTATGTCTCGGATGTGGTCGCCCACATAGATGCACTCGGCAGGGGTGATGCCTGTACCAAACTTTTGATTGAGTCTCTCCACCGCCAGATACATCGGCTCGGGGTTGGGCTTGGTATTGACCACATCGTCAGGGCAGACCAGTACCGAACAACGGTCTGTTAAGTTTAATTTGGATAATAAACTCTCTGCCAAATATCTGGGCTTATTGGTAACAATGCCCCACG
This sequence comes from Moraxella sp., assembly GCA_030525825.1. GTDB lineage: Bacteria > Pseudomonadota > Gammaproteobacteria > Pseudomonadales > Moraxellaceae > Moraxella. The sequence continues at coordinate 34,525 of JAUNDZ010000006.1, read as the reverse complement.
CCACGCCTTTATTTTCTAGGGTGTTAAGCAAATTATCTAAGCCGTCAAATAGTCGGCTATCCACACAAATGTCTTGTTCGTACAAATCCAAAAACTCTTGGCGGTAGGCAAGCAAGGTGGGATCATTATCCATCGTATCGGCAAGCTCACCAAACATGAGCCGTACCATTGCCCTTGCTCCTGCCGAGACCTGCTCTCGTATCGCTTCCTCTGTGGGACATGGGTGGTTGTGCTTATCACACATCGCACGGATAATGCGAATAAAATCAGGGGCGGTGTCGATGAGCGTGCCATCTAGGTCGAATAAAACAGCTTTGATTGTCATGTCTGCCGCCATTTACGCTTTTTTGGTGAATGCCATCATGTAGTTCACATCGACATTACTGTTTGAGAGCCAAAACCGCTTGGTAATGGGGTTGTAGTGCAGCCCTGTCATGTCCATGCGGTCAAAGCCTGCTCGCAGTGCCATCTGGTCAAGCTCGGCAGGGGTGATGAATTTATGATAGTCGTGCGTGCCTTTGTCCAAAAGGCGAAGCACATATTCTGCCCCCACGATGGCAAATAGGTAGGATTTGGGGTTTCGGTTGATGGTCGAGCAGACAAACACGCCGTTTGGCTTTAATAGCTCAAAACACGCCTGCACGATGGCAGATGGGTCAGGCACATGCTCGAGCATCTCCATGCAAGTAACCACATCAAAACTTGCTGGCATTTCTTTGGCAAGCTCCTCAATCGCCACACAGCGAAAGGATAGACCCTCTGCCATGCCTGTCCGCTCGGCATGAATCCGCCCTGCATTTAGGTTCTCCTCGCCCAAATCCACGCCCACGACCTCTGCCCCACGCACCGCCATCGAGTGTGATAAAATCCCACCGCCACAGCCGACATCTAAGACCTTTTTGCCCAAAAGTGGCGAGCCGTACTGCTCATGCACCCTATCCTCTATCCAGTTTAGGCGTAAGGGGTTGATGTCGTGCAGGGACTTAAACGCTCCGTTTTTATCCCACCACTCATCAGCAAGGCGAGTGAATTTACCAATTTCGTCATAGTCGGCGTTTTGTGCTGTGTGCATATTTATTCCAAGATTAGGCATACTGCGACTATCTTATCATTTTAAGCAAAATTAAGCAAAAATTTACGCATCTTGCCAAGCCAGCGTTTAGGTTTGTAATACAACCCCCTTTTCGCCAAATCGCCCAGTAACATCAAATCAGCGTGCAAAATCACCACAATTTGTAAGGGGGCGTTAATAAATCTGTTACTCTTTTTTACCAAAAATGCGGTAAACTATGGCAATCTTTTGTTTCAATGCTGGGTCAAATTTGGTAGAATGAGCCAAATTTACAATTTTTATCAATGAATACTAACAAAAGCGGGTAAAAATTTCTTGCCCAATGCCGTTTTATAAGGATTTCCCATGAAATACATTCCCAAATTCGCCCTATTAGCGACCGCTGTTGCCTTAGCAGGTCAGGCATTTGCTGCTGATTTCGTTGAAGGCAAAGACTATCAAAAAGTCGCCAACCCTGAAAACATCGCAGGCGACATCATCGTGGTGCGTGAATTCTTTTGGTATGGCTGCCCGCATTGCTACTCACTAGAACCACACATGCAAAAATGGGCAAAAACTCGTGCCAAAGATGTCGCATTCTTCCGCACACCTGCCGCCATGAACCCAGTATGGGAAGTACCTGCTCGTGGTTTTTATGCCGCTCAGCAGATGGGACTTGAAAACAAAACGCACCAAGCCCTGTTTGACGCCATCCACAAAGACGGTCAAAAGAACATCATCGCCAATCAAGAAAATCTGGCGAGCTGGTATGCATCTCAAGGTGCCGATAAAGCCAAATTTAACAGTTTTTATAACTCATTCCCTGTCAGCACCAAGATTGAGCGTGCCAAGCAGGGTGCGGCTCGCTATCAGCTGACAGGCGTACCCGCGGTCGTGGTGCATGGCAAATATGTCGTGTCTGGCGAGAATGAGAAAGTAACGCAAGTGGTTGATTTTCTTATCAATAAAGTGCGTAGCGAGAAAAAATAATCCGCTCGCTGTCCTAGCCATCTACCAAGCCTGTACTTGTGTGCAGGCTTTTTTGTCGGCAATCGCTTACAAAGATTGACGACATTTGCCAATAGCAACGCACGGCTGATTTTGAGATACTATACACACAGCAAGGGACAAGGTAGATGGAGCTACTGACTAAGGATAGATGCTGTAACATGGAGTAACTGCAAGGGGTAAGACCGCCAAAGGAATGAAAGTAATAAAGCCGAATGTTTGACATTCGGCTTTATTATTGTGGGCATGATAATTGCCATGGGTGGTTTTGGCTTATTGAGCTGACAAAATCGCCACTTCTTTGACATAGCTTTCAAAGTCTGCTTCACTCTCCATCAATAGCTCATCATCACCTAGATGCTTGGCATAAGCTATCCAAAGTAGTAGCTGATAGATGCTGTTGTATTCTGCCTTTTTGAACTGCTTAACGAACTGCTTGATGGTGCTGTCGTCGTGCAGCTGCAACCGAGTGAACCACGCTTCAATTTTGGTGCGTTGCTCAGGCGTAAAGACAATCCCAAACAGTGCCTTGGTCAATACATGGCGGTCTTCTTCGATGATGAGCTTGCCCACTCGCTTGATTTGGCGGTTTTTGGCAGCGGCACTGTCGATTTGGGTTAAATGCTTTAATTCATCCAAAAAATACTCGCTGACAGGCAGGTTTTCTAGCTGTTTTTTGGAGAGCTTGGCAAGTGGCTCGCACAAATCCTGCAAGCGTTCATGAGCTTTTTTAATTTCGGTGCGAGACACTCGCATGTCCTGTTTTGACCAGTCGATGTTCATGATATTCTCTTTTTATTAACAAAATGGGTTTACCAGTGGCGTTTTTCACGGTGCTTGACGATGATTGGCATATTGGCAGGCAGCCTATGCCTTAGCAGCTCGCCCACCATCTCATTGATGTACACCGAGCGGTGTTTGCCACCTGTACAACCGATGCCGATGGTAACGATGTAGCGGTTATTATTCAAAAAGCTGGGTAGCCATTTTTCCAAAAAGTCAGCGATGTCATGTGCCATGTCGTTTACTTCTGGATGATTGGCAAAAAATGCCTTGACTTCTTCATCACGCCCTGTCTGCACTCGCAGATGCTCTTGCCAATGTGGATTGGGCAATATCCGCACATCAAAGATAAAATCAGCGTCAATGGGTGCACCGTTTTTAAAGCCAAAAGACAGCAGATTGACCACCACCACATTATCCACACCGATGTGGTCTCGCACCATTTCTTTGAGCTCATGGATATTGAGCGTGCTGGTGTCTATCTTGATGTCGGCAAGGTCGGCGATGGGTTTTAGCAGCTCTATCTCTTTGGCTAAGGCATTGGGCAGGTTATTGGCGGTCTGCATGAGCGGATGCACTCGTCTTGTTGCTCCAAAGCGAGCCACCAAAACGCTCTCTTGGGTGGTGGCGTACAGCACTTTCACCGCATCGCCATACTTACCTGTCAAAGTGGCATACACCGCAGGGAAATTGGACAAATCCGCCTTTGGTGCCCGCACATCGATGCCCAGTGCGACCTTTTTCATGTCATTGCCAATCAAATCATCCACCGCATCACTGATGAGCGACAATGGCAGATTGTCAATGACATAAAAACCAAAGTCTTCTAAGATATTCAAGATGGAAGTTTTGCCAGAGCCTGACCGTCCTGAGACGATGATGATTTGTGTATCTGTCATACAAAATTCCTTATCAGCGATGATGCGTCATGATAATGTCATCTCTAAATTATCCAAAAGCCTTGCTTTGCCCACAAACACGGCAGTTAATACCACCAAGTGTTTATCATTAGCGGTTGGAGTTTGTAGTTTATCATTATACAATTCTAAATAATCTACTTTTAAGCCCAGATTGGTCAATTCATTATGATGTTTTTGGATAATGTTGGTATAATTTTCAAAGTCGGCATTGATAATCTGTGATTTAATCTTTTGTAGGGTGTGGTTAATAACTGGGGCAATTGCTCTTTCATCAGCCGTCAAATAGCCATTTCTTGATGAAAGTGCCAAGCCATCATCGGCTCGCACAATCTCCGCCCCAATAATCTTAATACCAAAATTTAATTCATCATTAAGCTGTCTGATAATGGCTAATTGCTGATAATCTTTTTTACCAAACACCGCCACATCAGGACGCACGATATTAAATAATTTAGAGACCACAAGTCCCACGCCATCAAAATGCGTGGGGCGAAATTTTCCGCATAAAATTTGAGCCATTCCGCCACTTAATACCTGTACATTGGGCGGATAAGTGGGGTACATTTCGCTCACACTTGGGACAAAGACAATATCGGCACTTGCAGTTTTTAATTTGGCACAATCCTCGTCCAGCGTGCGTGGATAACTGTCAAAATCCTCGCCTACGCCAAACTGCGTGGGATTGACAAAAATACTCACCACCACAATATCAGCGTGCTGTTTGGCGATATGAACAAGCTCAATATGCCCATTGTGCAGATTACCCATTGTGGGAATAAGGGCGATTGTTTTATGGCGATTTAATTTTAATTCGGATTGGAGTTCAGAAATGGTGTTAAATATTTGCATTATTTTGCTCATTGTGTTTAATAAATAACTTATGCTCAATGCCAACTTTGTGGGTATTTATCAAGGGCGAATATGATTCGCCCCTACAACCGACAATAAACAAGTGATGATTTTAAGTTGGGAATAAAGTTATTTTAAAAACTATGCTCCACACTTGGAAAACTGCCGCTTTTTACTGCATTGTGATAATTGACAAACGCCCCCAAAATATCGCCTGTCTCATTGCCAGCATCTTTTAAAAAGTCTTTGACAAATTTGGCTGCCTTTTTAGTATACACGCCTAGCATATCGTGCATGACCAAGACTTGTCCATCTGTATCTGCCCCTGCCCCGATGCCAATCACAGGTACGGCAAATTTTTGGGTTACGGTTTTGGCAAGGGAAGCAGGTACGCATTCAAGCAGGATAATGCTCGCCCCTGCGTTTACCAATATTTCACAGTCTTTTAACAGCTTGTCCGCCTGCTCGTCCGTTTTGCCTTGTACCTTGTAGCCACCCAAGACATTGACCGACTGCGGTGTTAGCCCCAAATGCACGCAAGTGGGTACGCCATTTTTTGTCAAAACCGCCACGATTTCAGCAAGCTCACGACCACCTTCAATTTTAACCACATTTGCCCCTGCCTGCATTACCGCACGGGCGTTGGCGACTGCGTCCGCCAAAGTAGCATAACTCATAAACGGCAAATCAGTCATAATCAGGGCGTGGCTGTTCGCTCGTGCGACATTTTGCGTGTGATAGACCATATCAGCAACGGTAACAGGCAAAGTGGAGCTTTGTCCTTGCACCACCATTCCTAAGCTGTCGCCCACCAAAATCGTGTCAATCTGGGCGGTCGCCATTAAGTGAGCAAAGCTGGCATCATAACAGGTCAAACAGCTAAATTTCTCGCCAGACTTTTTGTATTTGGCAAGGGTGGATAGGGTGATGGGGGCTTTGTCGTGCGTCAGATAGCTCATAGGTCGATTGCCTTATATTGATGAATGATAACCATAATAGGCTAGTTTTTTAGCTTTTCAAGCCCCTCTAAATGACTGGCGATGTCTAATGTTTTTAAGGCTTGCCCATTAACCACCACATTTTCATCGATTTCAAGCATTGGAATGACCACAAAATTTCGTAATAACAATTCTTTATGTGGCACAATCAAGCGTTCATTACAAATATTTTCATCACCATATAATAAAATATCCACATCAAGACAGCGTTCGCCCCACCTCCGTAAACGTACTCGTCCTGCCGTATTTTCTAGGCTTTGACAAAAATCCAATAAAGCCAGTGGCGACAAATCCGTTTCGGCTTTTAACACGCTATTTATAAAATCAGGCTGGTCGGTTACGCCATACGCCTTTGAGCGATAAAAAGACGACACCACCACCTCATCAAAATGGGGGTTATCCCCAAAGGCATTGATGGCGTTTTGTAAATGCTCGGTGGGCGTGCCGTGTTCGTTGGCGATGTTGCCACCTAGACCGATGTAGATGGTGTGTCTCATTGTGCCTCTCGTGGTTTGGCATTGGATTTTTTGCGTTTTTTAGGCTTGGTGGGTTTGTCGTCTGTATCGGTTTTTTTGAGCTGCTTGGTTTGCTTAGGTTTGGCGGCTTTGGCAGCTTTAGGGCTGACATCAGCTTCACCCAGCCCTATTAGCTTGTCCTTGATGGACAGCACAGATGACGGCTGACGCTTGCGGTAGCGGCGAGCAGGGATATAAGGTTCGTCATTGGCAAGCAGCTTTAAGAAATCTGCTTGGGTATAATGCACCTGCTCAAAAGTCGGCACGGCCACTTCACGAACCCTAGGTGTCGGCTTTGGCTCTTTCTTTGGTTCTTTTGGCAAAAACTCATCGATATTCTTTGCCACAAAGAGTGGCTGACGAGCCTGCACCTGACCGCCACCATCTTGCTCGGATGCTGACAGCTGCTGCAATTGAAGCAGTTCATCGCTTACCTGTCCACGCTGACGACGACGGCGTGATGAGATGCCTGTGGCACTGCCACCATTGGCGAAGTCTTCGATCATCTGTGCTTTTTGGGCAGCATCGGCATCTTGATAAGCCTGCCACCATCTGCCCATGTCGTTGGTGGACTCAGACAGCTCGTGCTTGTCATGGGCTTCACGCATGACCAAAAAATCAAATGCCGCACGGAATCTAGCATGACGCTCCAAAGCTGCAATATCACGCACACGGGGGTTTGCCAGCTTAGGCTGCATGAGCCAGATGCTTGTGATGAACTCTTCGGCAAATCTTGGAATGGCGGTTTTTAGACGCTGCACATCGATGACTTTGGCAGCTGCCTTGCCCTGTGCTTCATGAAAAGGCAGTCCCTTTTTCTTGAATTTGGCAAGCTGATGTAGGTAGTTTTCCCACAGCAGTGCTGCATAAAAAAACGCAGGATTGACCCCCTTGCCCATATTGACACGCTTGTCGGTATTGCTGGCGATGGCGTTCATGAGTGGCGTAGGGGCATTTGGTGCATAGGTCATCAGACTGCTCATCGCACCGTGTTCAAAGAGTAGCGGCAATAGCGGCAACAGATAACCACCTGTGAACATCTTGGTCGTCTCATCATACAGACGGTGGGCGGATACTTGCTCTAACAATGCCCAATTACTCTCATGGAACTGAGCAGACAGCTGCTCATCAAACTCAAAGTCCAATTTCGCCTTAAATCGCAACGCACGCAGCAGACGGACAGGGTCTTCTTCTACTCGCACTTTAGCATCGCCCAAAAGTCGCAAAGTACGCTCAGCGATGTCATCAATCGCCCCACAAAAATCCAGCACTTCACCTTTAATCGGCTGATAATACAAAGCATTGATGGAAAAATCACGACGGGCAAAGTCCTGCTCTATCGTCCCCCACACATTATCACGGGTAATCATACCATCTTCGGTGGTGTGCGTGTCGTCTTTGGGTGGAGCTCGAAAGGTCGCCACTTCTATCATCTCACGCCCAGAATAGACATGAGCCAACTGAAAGCGTCGCCCAATGATGCGGCAGCGACCCCCAAAAATCGCCTTAATCTCATGCGGACGAGCACTTGTTACTGCATCAAAGTCTTTGGGAGCCAGCCCAAGCAGACTATCACGCACACCACCCCCCACGATGTACGCTTCAAAGCCTGCTTTGGTCAGGGTGCTGACCACTTCGATGATACTGTGCGGCAAAACCGATTTGTTCAGACCAAGTGCTTTGTCTTGATGTACGACCACCTTTTGGGCTTTCTTGGTTTTTTTGTTTCGGCTTGGTTTATTGGATTGACCAAAGTTCGCTGGCTGATACGCCATGCTTAACTTCTCCTTGATGGTTATCAATGTTTTTTATGATTAAACTGTCTATTTTAACCGTTATTGACAAAAAAAGCGACCATCACCGCTTTTTTGTCCAAAAATACCGTCCACCAGTCCCGCCAAACCACGACCAAGTCAATCAAGCACGCTCAGCCGATGCCGATTCTTGTCCAAAGTCGCCTGTCCGATGCCTTTGACCTGCATCAAATCATCCACCCGCTCAAACCGCCCCACCTGCTTGCGGTGTCTGATGATGCGTTCGGCAGTCGCCACACCCACCCCCTGTAAGCTGGCAAAGTCGCTGGCAGTGGCGGTATTGATGTTGATGGGTTTGCTGCGTGGTTGTTTAATCAGCTGCTCATAGGCACTGATGGCATCGGGATAGCATTGTTCTTTGGCGGTGGCGGCGAACGGGATAAGAGCGACAAGCACGCCCATGACCATGAATGAGATACGCATCCGATCACTGCCCTTCGTGCGTTTTGGCAAGCTCCCAATATTTGTCCATCTCTGCCAAATCGGTGCTTTCAAAATCTTTACCATCATCCAGCAAAGACTGCTCGACAAAAGCAAAGCGTCTTTTAAACTTAGCATTGGTGCTTTGCAGTGCCATTTCGGCATCAATGCCCAAATGACGGGCAAGATTAGTCAGTACAAAGAACATATCGCCAAGCTCGCCTGCGATTTTTGTCTTTTGAGTGCCATCTAATTTATCGGTTTTATAATTAAACTCACCGCTTGGCAGTTCGGCTTTTAATTCTGCTACTTCTTCGTCAATCTTATCCAGCACGCCTTTAAGATTATCCCAATCAAAACCCACTTTGGCAGATGCCTTTTGTAGGTTTTGAGCGGTCATCAAAGCCGTGCCAGCTTTGACATCAGAGAGTAAGCGTTTGGGTTTGCCTTGATTTTCGATTGCCTTAATCTCGTCCCAGCGTTTTTTAACATCATCATCGGTTTTTAAATTTTCTTTGTCAAAGACATGGGGATGGCGACGAATGAGTTTTTCTTGTAGGGCATAGATGACATCATTCATGTCAAACCGCCCTTGCTCGTCATACAGATGAGCATGAAAGATGACTTGCAGTAGCACATCGCCAAGCTCGCCTTTAATATCGTCTGCGGCACAGGCAGAGCCATCATCTAGGCTGATGGCTTCGATGAGTTCATAAACTTCTTCGATGGCGTATTTTTGTAGGGATTGGTTGGTCTGTTTGGCGTCCCAAGGGCAATCGGTGCGAAGGCGTGCCATGAGAGCGATTAGGTCTGAAAATTGGTTGGTGGGTGTCATACCTGTTTTCTCTGATATTATTTATCCAATTTTACCATAAAAATAAAAAAGCCCAAGCAAACTTGGACTTTTTTATGATGATTTTATGTCAATCACTGTGCCAAATCAGCAAACAATGCCGTAGACAGATAACGCTCGCCTGATGATGGGATAATCACGACAATATTTTTGCCAGCGTTCTCAGGACGGCTTGCCACTTGTAGGGCTGACCACACTGCTGCCCCTGCCGATATGCCCACCAAAATCCCTTCTTGTGATGCCATCTGACGAGCGGTGGCAAAGGCAGATTCGGTGGTTACGGTAATGACTTCATCATAAATGGCGGTGTTTAGAATGCTTGGCACAAAACCAGGGGCAAGCCCTTGTAGTTTGTGCGGACCTTTCTCGCCACCGCTAAATACAGGGCTGTCGGCAGGCTCTACCGCCACGATTTTGATGTTGGGGTTTTTAGCTTTTAAGACTTCGCCCACGCCTGTGATGGTGCCACCTGTGCCGATACCCGCCACCAAGATGTCCACTTGCCCATCGGTGTCATTCCAGATTTCTTGAGCGGTGGTCTCACGGTGGATTTTTGGGTTGGCAAGGTTATCAAATTGGCGTGGCATAAAGTAGCCGTCTTGGGCAGCAAGCTCATTTGCCTTAGCAATCGCCCCACCCATACCGTCTGCTGCTGGCGTCAAGATAAGCTCTGCCCCATACGCACGCAGTAAGGCACGACGCTCTAAGCTCATGCTCTCTGGCATGGTGATGACAAGGCGATACCCTTTGGCAGCACATACCATCGCAAGACCGATGCCTGTATTGCCCGATGTCGCTTCGATGATGGTGGTGTCTTTGTTAATCAGCCCGTCTTTTTCAGCTTCGTTAATCATCGACACAGCAATACGGTCTTTGACCGAGCTGGCTGGGTTAAAGTATTCAAGCTTGGCAAAAAGATTGGCACTGCTATTGTTGAGAGTATTGATTTTGACAAGGGGTGTATTACCAATCAAATCGGTAATGCTGTTTGCGATGTTCATGGGTCATACTCCGTATGGATGGATTTATAAAAGAGAAATTTGCATGAATTAGCATAACAAATTTTGCATCAGTTTAACAGTAAAGTTCGGCAAATGTTTAGGTAAAAACCACCAATACTTATTCTGTTTTGGCATTTGTCTGATTTTCATCATAAACCCTTAAAAGCATGATAAAATAACCCCAAATTCTTATCAGGTAACATTCATGACCCAATTTACCCCCATCTCCATTTCCTGCTTTAAAGCCTATGATGTGCGTGGCGAGCTTGGTGTAAACTTAGATAATGACATCGCCTATCGCATTGGGCGAGCTTTTGCTGAATTTTTGGGCAATCAAAGCACCACGCCAAATCCTGCCATCGTGGTCGGCTCGGACATTCGCCCATCGAGTGAGAGCCTAAAACAATCCGCCATTGACGGCATCACGGACGCTGGCATCGATGTCATTGATTTGGGCATGGTTGGCACCGAAGAAGTATATTTTGCGACCAGTCATTACAACGCCATTGGCGGTATTGAAGTTACTGCCAGCCACAACCCCATCAACTACAATGGGCTAAAAATGGTGCGTGAAAACAGCCGTCCCATCAGTGCCGATACAGGACTTAGCGACATTCGCACCATCGCCGAACAGGGTAATTTTAAAGAGGCTACCAAAGGCAAAGTTACCCTAAACACCGACAAGAGTGCCTACATTGACAAGCTCACAAGCTTTACCGACCCTGCCAAATTCACCCCCAAAAAAATCGTGGTAAACTCTGGCAACGGCTCAGCAGGTCCTGTGGTGGACGAGCTAGAAAAACGCTTGGGCGACAAGATACAGCTTATCAAAGTCCATCATACCCCTGACGGCTCATTTCCCAACGGCATTCCTAATCCCATGATTATCGCCAACCAAAAAGCAACATCGGATGCGGTCATCGCTCATGGGGCGGATTTTGGTGTGGCGTTTGATGGCGATTTTGACCGATGTTTTTTATTTGATGAAAAAGGTCAATTCATCGAAGGCACTTATATCGTTGGACTGCTTGCCGAAGTGTTTTTGCAAAAACACAAAGGCGAGAGCATCGTCTATGACCCCCGTGTGATTTATAATACCGAAAATGTCATCGCCAAAAATGGTGGTACGCCCGCCATCAGCAAATCAGGGCATTCGTTCATCAAGGCGGTCATGCGAGAATGTGGGGCGATTTATGGTGGCGAGATGTCGGCTCATCACTATTTTAGAGATTTTGCCTACTGTGATAGTGGCATGATTGTCTGGCTACTGGTCATTGAGCTGCTCTCGACCACAGGCAAAACGCTATCGGAGCTAGTGGGTGGCTACATCAATGATTTTCCAAGCTCAGGGGAGCTTAATTTTAGATTGGGGCAAAAAAGTGCCCAAGAAATCAGCGAGCTGTTAGAGCAAAAATATGCCCCCCTAAACCCTGCCAAAAATACCCTAGATGGTCTAAGCCTTGATTTTGGCGATTGGCGATTTAATTTGCGTTCGTCAAATACCGAGCCACTCATTCGCCTAAACATCGAAAGCAAAGGCGACAAGGCACTACTACAAGAGCGAGTCGATGAGATTTTGGGTGTGCTACACGAGTGCGGTGCGGTGAGTGCGGATCATTGATGATGACCCTATTAGCACAAAAACCCTACTTTTTGTAGGGTTTTTTACTTGCGACCGATGGTCTTATAATGCACTAAGCACCTGCACAGGCAGGGTAACGACATCAAACGCAAGGGCAAAAGGCAGTAGCACCAATTTCTCCGCCCCTGAGCGTTTTTGGTCGGTGGTGCTTTGTGTGGTGGTATAAATCGTTACGCTGTATGGGCGAGTCAGCGGACGAAACTGCGAACGCACCAAATCAAAGTTGCTCACTTTTGGATAGACCACACCCTTTAACGGCACATCAAAACAGAACCGCTGAGCGCTCATGCGTGTGTCGCTGTCGCTCGTGCATTCCCTTGCCCCATTTTGGATAAAAAACTGCAAATCCGTACGAGAAAATTCGTCTTTTAAACGGGCATACGACAGCTTCATCGTACCGCCAAATTTACCATCATTGGCAGAATGAAATGCCAAATCGTTATCCACGGTGATGTTCTTTGGCTCTAATTTGGTCAGCAGATTGACAAGTTTGCTACCGCCATCGGTCAGCACATAGCTTTGCTGTTCACCAACGATGACCACCGAATCACTGGCAATGCCCGAATTGACCGCAGGGCTACCGAACGCCACAACGCGGTCGCTAATTAGCGTGGTCTTTTGGCTTTGGGTCTGTGCTGCCTTATCAGTCAGCAAAGATGAAGTGGCACAGCCTGTGAGCATCACACCGCCCAATGCCGAAGTTAATAGCAATTTTTTCATAAAAACTCCTGTCAAAAACGCCACGCAGCTCATCAGCTGTCATGGCAACTAAGCTGTATGGTAATCCATCTTTGAGTTTACAAATGTATTATTATTGTAAAAACACCATACGGACACATCACACCGCCAAATCCGCCAAATCGCCCTTATGTTCAAGCCATGCCTTGCGGTCGGACGAGCGTTTTTTTGCCAATAACATATCCATCACGCTACTGGTTTGGGCAAAGTCATCAATGTCAAGCTGAACCAGACGGCGAGTATCAGGGTGCATGGTGGTCTCTCGCAGATGGTCAGGGTCCATCTCGCCCAAGCCTTTAAAGCGAGTGATTTGGGCTTTGCCTTTGGCTTTGGTATTCTTTAAAATGCTGTCTAGCTCATCATTATCCAAGGCATAATGTACTTCTTTGCCGATGTCAATACGGTACAAAGGTGGCATGGCGACAAACAAATGCCCTGATTCGACCAATGCACGAAAATGCTTGACAAATAACGCACAGATGAGCGTGGCAATGTGCAAGCCATCAGAATCAGCGTCCGCCAGGATACAGATTTTGTCATATCTAAGCTCGGATAAGTCATCGCTGGCTGGATCAACACCGATGGCGATGGCAATATCGTGAATCTCTTGGCTAGACAGCACCGTATCATGCGACACTTCCCAAGTGTTTAGGATTTTACCACGCAAAGGTAATATCGCCTGAAAATGGCGGTCTCGGGCTTGTTTGGCTGACCCGCCTGCACTGTCGCCTTCCACCAAAAACAGCTCTGCTCCGTCCTTAAATTCGCCCTTACAGTCCGCCAATTTACCGGGTAAGGCAGGACCTTGATTGATTTTTTTACGAGCGACTTTTTGGGCGGATTTTAGGCGTTTGCCTGCTTTGGTGATGGCAAGCTCGGCAATGGCTTTGGCGGTATCTGGGTGGGCATTTAGCCACAGACTGAACGCATCTTTGGCAAGCGTCTGCACAAGTGGGGACGCTTCACGGCTTGATAGGCGTTCTTTGGTCTGACCGCTAAACTGTGGCTCGGCAAATTTTAAGGATAAAATATAACACACCCCGTCCCAAACATCATCAGCCGTCAAGCGGACATTTCTGGGCAGTAGATTGTGAATTTCACAGAACTCTCTAAGTGCATCGGTGATGCCTGTACGCAGTCCATTGACATGGGTGCCACCTTGTGCGGTGGGAATCAAATTGACATAGCTTTCCGTGATGGGTGTGCCACCATCAGGTAGCCAAGCGATGGCAAAGCTCGCCCCACCCCGCTCGCCTGTCGCTGGCTCTTTGCTAAAATAAAAAGGAGCATCAGGTATGGTCGCCAAATCGCCAAGCTCATCAGTCAGATACTGCACCACGCCATCGCTATACTGCCAAGACTCGCTGTCGGCAGGCTCAATCTCACTCACAAAGTCGATTTTTAGCCCTGCGGACAAGACCGCTTTGGCTTTTAGGGTGTGTTTTAGGGCTTTGATGGCAAATTTGGGATTGTCAAAATATTTGCCCTCCACCCAAAAACGCACCTGCGTGCCTCGTTTTTTCTTGTTAGGGGCGGGGGCAGATTTAAGAGCGGTGGTAGGCACGCCATGTTCAAAATCCATCTGATACTCTACGCCATCTCGCCAAACGATGACCTCCACTCGGCTTGATAAGGCATTGACTACGCTGATACCCACGCCATGCAGACCGCCAGAGATGGCATAGTTATCGGTGGAAAACTTACCCCCTGCGTGTAGGCGAGTTAGGATAAGCTCCACGCCCGACTGCCCAAACTCAGGGTGAATGTCGGTGGGCATACCTCGCCCATCGTCCAGCACCGACAGCGAGCCATCAGCGTGCAAAGTTACCGTAATGTGCTTGGCATATCCTGCCAGAGCCTCGTCCACCGAGTTGTCGATGACCTCTGCCGCCAAATGATTGGGGCGAGTGGTGTCGGTGTACATACCAGGACGACGGCGGACAGGTTCTAGCCCTTCTAGGACTTCTAGGTTTTGGGTGGTGTAGGTTGTCATGGTTTATGATGTTTTTAAAATTTGGTGTATTGTAACCGATTTTGGGGATAATTTAAATTTGCCGTGATTGAAAATTTGCATGCCCTGCCCCATTTTCAACTTTGGTTCAGTAGTTGATTTTTATCAAAGCGAATATCATCCACCCCTACAACCAAAAATTAAAATCATTTATAATCAACAACTTATGATTTGAAGTTGAAACTGAGGTGTTCTCTTTTATGTCCAATAGGGTCGATTTTTGGGCTTAGCAGCATATATCCGATTGCCCGTGTACCAACTGTGTTATAATACGCACTTTACACACAAATCATGAACCCATCTAAACCCCACGCATCACACCACCGCCCAAGCCTACACGCTGATCGCATTCGCACCTTGCGAGTGATTGCCCTTGCCTTGTCTGCGTTTATTTTTAATACCACCGAGTTCGTCCCTGTCGCCTTGCTCTTGGACATTGGGCTAAGTTTTGATATGCCTGCTCACAAAGTGGGCGTGATGATGACAGTGTACGCATGGATTGTGGCGTGCCTGTCGCTGCCTGCCATGCTTGCCACCGCCAAGATAGAACGCAAAAAACTACTCATGGGATTGTTTGGGGTATTCATCACAAGCCACATCATGACCGTGCTTGCCACAAGTTTTGGGATGCTGCTCGTTGCTCGGGCAGGTATGGCTTTGTCTCATGCGGTGTTTTGGTCAATCACGGCAAGTCTTGTGGTGCGAGTCGCTCCAAAAGGCAAACAGACGATGGCACTGGGTCTGCTTGCCACAGGCTCGGCACTGGCGACCGTGCTTGGGCTGCCACTTGGTCGGATATTAGGGCAGTATTTGGACTGGCGGACGACCTTTGGGGCGATTGGTGGGGTTGCCTTTGCCATCATGATTCTGCTGTGGTATCTGTTGCCAAAACTGCCAAGTCGCAATGTGGGCGATTTATCGAGCCTGCCTGCCATCTTTAAGAATAAGGCACTTATCACTGTGTATCTTATGATTGCCCTGACGGTAACGGCACATTTTACGGCGTACAGCTACATTGAGCCATTTGTACTCACCATCAATGAGTTTAACCCAAGCTATGCCACCATCGTGTTATTCATCTTTGGGCTGGCGGGCATTTTGGCAAGCGTGCTGTTTGGACGGCTTTATGGACGATGTGAGACGGGATTTTGTGGGCGGCTTTGGTGGGTGTATTTGTCAGTCTATCGCTCATGACCGCCCTGTCAGGTCATCTGTCTGCATGGACGACTCTGGCGGTGGTATGGGGTGTGAGCATGACGGCGGTCAGTCTGGTATTACAGCTTCGAACCCTAAAACTTGCCCCACAGTACACCGATGTCGCCATGAGCCTGTTTTCGGGGATTTATAATATTGGCATTGGCGGTGGGGCGTTTTTGGGCGGTCTTATCATCGCTCAGTCATCGCTTGGGCTTAGCCACATCGGTCATGTGGGAGCGTGTGTGGTGGTGCTTGCGATGATGGTTTATGCGGTATCGATGCGTTTGGATAAGCAGCGATAAATCAACCAAGCCTGTCTTAATCGACCATGCCAATCACACCGATGCCAGCTCATCTGCCCACGCCACGACCTGTACCACCTGCTCTGCATAATCACTCATGCGGTGGTCGCCGCCTGCTTGGGCAATGACTGCCGCCCCATGACTTTCATAAAAGTTTTGGGTGGCATGAGCGTCTAATAGCTCATCACCCAGTTTTAGTAGCACTTTGATTTTATTAGGGTTTTTGATGGTTAAGCGATGATTTTCAAACCACGCCAAATCACGATATTGAATGTCCCAGCCCCCTGTCGTACGATAAATCACCGTCTCATCGGGCAGCATCTGCCCAGCAAATTGATCATTTAAAAACCGCCGAAACGACACATCAGGGCGAATGCTGGGGTTTAACAACACACAAGGCACACCCGTCATGTCGGATAACAGCGTGGCAAAGTAACCGCCTAATGATGAGCCGATCAGCACACAATCAGGATTGTCCTTGATGAGTGTTAATAGCTTGTCCACCACTTCATCGGGTGGGCAGTTTAAATCAGGGCGAATGGTCGTGATGCCCAGCGTGTCGGCATGGTCGGCAGTGATGATGGCTTTGTTGGCGTTGGGGTCGCCATCTAGTCCGTGCAGATAGATGATGGTCATAAATTTATCCAAATTGGTATTAAAGTATTGATAAAACAGCAAAAAATTATTATAGTAATCCTTAAATGAATTTTTGATACGCCATTATGTCGCAATTTGAGCTGTTCGCCATCGACACCCCTTGCATCGGTGTCTGCACGATGAACAAAAAAGGCTACTGCATCGGTTGCTTACGCAATCGCAGCGAACGCCAGACATGGCACACGCTCAGCGATGACGACAAGCACAAGATTTTAATACGCATCACCAAACGACAAAAACGACTGCAAGAAGCCAGACAACAAAAAAGACAAGGCGAGCTGGATTTTTGGGAAGCGGTGCAGCTTGAATTTTAGTGATTAGTCTCGTGTTTTGACTTCTAATAGCTCAATCTCAAAGGTCAAATCGCTGTTTGGCGGAATTTTGCCCACTGCTCGCTCACCATAACCAAGATAAGCAGGGACAATCAGCTGTCGCCTTCCGCCCACTTTCATCGGGGGAAAGTCGGGCAAATCAAAGGTCAAGCCCCATTTATCCAACAGCTTTTTGCCAATCTCGCTGCCCAGCACACCCAAATCCCAGCCCTTAATCACACGCCCTGTGCCGATGACACACTCAAATGCCACGCCCTTTTGTACCGAGCTGTCAAACACCGTACCATCCGCCAGATAGCCTGTATAATGAGCGGTAATTAACGCTCCCCGTTCGGCAGCTTTACCTGTACCTAGGGCAAGGTCGGTGATACTAAAATCAGTCATGTTAATTCCTTAATCAGCTCAAATCTAGGCACACTTTGCCCATCTGTTGCCACCTGTTCTACAAACATCGTCAAAGGTCGCACCCACACGCCCCAACCGCCGTCATTTGGGTCGCCATATAAAGCTCGATAGACGACCAGCATTTCGCCTGTCTCGCTGTGGCGGGCGGTGTGTAGCACTTGGTAAAGATTGCCTTTGTAGTGGCGGTAGATACCTTGTTTTGGGTGGATTGCTTGGCTCATCGTACTCGTACCTTTGCCACCGTCTGTGTGCCTAGGGCATCGGTGAGTAGATAGACTTCGCAGTTTTTTGGGCGGATAGCAAGCTCATAAGCACGAAAGGCGGGCATGTCCATCATGCGGTCGCCATCACCATGCAAAATTTGCCACATGAGCATACCAATCCACATGCCATGCGTAAACACCACATAATTACCATCAGGCAACTCATCGAACATCTGACGCACCTGACGCACACGCCCCACAAAACGCTCAAAGCTGTCGCTGGCGGTGCCGTCTTGATGGGTGGTGTCGCCCTGCTGCCAAAAATCCTCTGCTGTGGCAATCAAATCCTCAAAAGACAAGTTCTTGATACGCTCAAAATCCAAATAATCAAACTCATGCAACGCTTCAATCACACTCGCTGTCCGCCCTGTCGCTGTCAAATACGGCTCAGCGGTCTGGGCGGTACGCACATAGTGAGAAGTAAACACCCCGTCAATGTGCGGTACATACTCATGTAGCCAGTCCGACAGCTCGACAGCCTCCGCCCTGCCTGCATCGGTTAAGTTAATCACAGGATTAGGGCGAATGGCAAGACGAGCGTTAGATTCACTTTGGGCGTGGCGGATTAGGTAGATTTTTTTCATAAGGTTTTTGTCTTTTTGAGTGGTCTTATACTTTTGCAATCGCTTTAAGGTTAAACCACATTCACCCTAGCATACGCCTTTTTACCTGCTTGAATGACCACTGTTTGTCCTTGTTCTAGGGCAAAAGATGCGTCCACCACCTGCCCATCGACCTTGACAGAATTGTTCTTAATGGCATCTTTGGCTTGTGCTGAATTTTTTACCAGACCTGCTTGGTTTAGAATTTGGGCGATAAACAGCTTATCCTGACCATCTGCCAAATTCAGCGACACTTCTGGCAAATCAATGGGCAATTCACCATCGGCTAGGCGGTTGCCAGCCGAGCGATGAGCGTTGTCGGCGGCGGCTGTGCCATGGAAGCGTTCAATGAGTTCATACGCCAAGATTTTTTTGATCTCTTGGGGGTTACGACCGTTTGCCATCTCATCAAGCAAAGCGTTTACTTCACTCATCGGCTTAAAACTTAAAAGCTCAAAATAACGAGCAATCAAGGTATCAGGCATAGAGAGAATCTTTTGATACATCACGCCAGCAGGCTCATCGATGCCAATGTAGTTGCCCAGTGATTTGGACATCTTTTGCACGCCATCCAAGCCTTCTAGTAGCGGCATGGTCAGGCACACTTGAGCTTCTTTACCGTAGCGACCCTGCAAAGTCCGCCCCATGAGTAGGTTAAAGGTCTGGTCAGTACCGCCAATCTCCACATCCGCATCAAGAGCGATGCTGTCATAGCCTTGCACGAGCGGGTACAAGAATTCGTGAATGGCAATCGGCGTTTGGCTGGCGTAGCGTTTGGCAAAGTCGTCTCGCTCAAGCATGCGAGAGACAGTCAGCTGACTTGCCAAGCCAATCATATCGCCTGCCGACATCTTGGAAAACCACTCGGAGTTAAAGACGATTTTGGTCTTGGCAGGGTCTAGGATTTTAAAGACTTGTTTGGCATAAGTCTGGGCATTACGCTGAACATCTTCTTCGGACAATGGCGGACGAGTGGTGTTCTTGCCTGTGGGGTCGCCAATGCGAGCGGTATAATCACCGATTAAGAACAAAACTTCATGCCCCAAATCCTGAAAAGCACGCAGCTTATTTAATACCACCGTATGCCCAAAATGCAAATCAGGGGCGGTCGGGTCCATGCCCAGCTTAATACGCAAAGGGCGACCCAAAGCGAGTTTTTTTAATAAATCTTCTTCTGAATACAGTTCAACCACGCCACGCTTTAATAGTGCTAATTGTTCGGCAGGGGGCAGAAAGTTTGACATAATACACCTATTTATTCATATTGATTGTCGCCTTAGTATAGCAAAATTTTTGTGATGAAAAAATGCCAAATACAGGATTTTCTTTGCCATTACACGCCCTTCGCTTTATAATACGCACAGATGACCGCCATAACCGCCAATGGTTATGCAAAATCGGCAAATCCAAACACACAAAAAAGCCGTATAATAAGCACATTTTATACAACAAAATACCCCAAGGATTTTTTATGACAATTCACACTTTTCGCCTGCCAACTTGGTTTTCGTCCGATTTGGTCGCAGGTATGCAGCGTGGCATCGAAAAAGAAGGGCTGCGGATGCGTCCTGATGGCTTTGCCGCCAAGACCCCACACCCTGCCGAGCTGGGCTCTAAGCTGACCCACCCATACATCACGACCGACTATTCTGAAAATCTGCTAGAACTCATCACCGAGCCATTTTCATCCATCAAAGAAGCCCTAGACATGCTAAGAGAACTGCATGTACTCGTGCATCGTTCGCTGGGTGATGAACTGATGTGGCCACTATCCATGCCTTGTATGACATCGGATAATGACGAAGACATTCCGCTGGCTGACTACGGCAAAAGCAACATCGGCAAATTAAAAACCCTATACCGCTCGGGGCTTGGCGTGCGTTATGGCAGAAAGATGCAGACCATTGCAGGGCTGCATTACAACCTGTCGGTGGGCGATGATTTGTTCAAGGCTTGGTTTGATGCCCAAAATGAGACGAGAGATTTTACCGCCTTTAAAAATGACAAATACCTTGCCCTAATTCGTAACTTTAAACGCCTAACCCCACTGGTGTTGTATCTGCTCGGGGCGAGCCCTGCGGTGTGTGCATCATTCATCAAAGGTCGCAAGCACAGCCTTGTGCCGCTGTCGGATGGTAGCTGTACTTATTATCAGCCGAACGGCACCAGCCTACGCATGGGAAAATTAGGCTACACCAACAGCGTCCAAGAAGACCTAAACATCGAGTACAACGACTTAGGCGAATACATCAAAGGACTGCGTGCCGCCATTGGTACGCCATTTGGCGATTTTAGTGCCATCGGTGTGGACGACAAGGACGGCAATCCCCTACAAATCAACGACCACATTCTACAAATTGAAAACGAATTTTATAGCCCAATTCGTCCAAAACAAGTTACCAAATCAGGCGAGACACCGACCGCTGCTCTGGACGCTCGTGGCATTGCTTATGTGGAATTTCGTGCCATCGACCTAGACCCATACAGCGACATCGGTATTCGTATGCAGACCGCTTGTTTCTTAGAAGTGCTGGCGATTTATTGTCTGCTGCTTGACTCGCCTGCCCTATATAAAGACGAAGAAAAACGCCTACAAGCCAACATTGATACAGTCGTCAATCATGGTCGCAGCACAGGGGTGGTGATTAAGACCGAAGCAGGCGATATGTATCTGCATGATTGGATTGTCAAGCACCTAACCAACATGCAAATCATCGCCGATGCCTTTGACCATCATCATGGTGGCAACGCCTACCGTGAAGCCCTAGCGATGATGCAGGGCAAAGCGACCAATCCAGAATTTACGCTTTCTGCCCAAATCGAAGCGGATAGCCGCCGTCTGGGCAGCACTTGGGAGCTGGGCAAATTGCTTGCCAAAAAGCACCAAAATGATTTGCGAAAATACGCCCTAAGCCAAGAACACGAAGCCCATTTTGCCAAACTTGCCACCGACTCTGTCGCCGAACAAAGTGCCATTGAGCAGGCAGACAGCGTGTCGTTTTATGAATACATTCAGGCTTATCGTCAGTGATGAGTCGCTTAATACAAAGAAGTTTTAGAGAATATTATGACTTATCGTCAATTAAACGCCCTACTGCTCGCCATCTGTGTGGTAGGCAGTATTTTTGCCATCGGCTACCTTCAAAACACCTTGGGGCTAGAGCCTTGCCCTTTGTGCATCTTTCAGCGGATTGGACTTTGGGTGATGGGCGGTTTTGCCCTGATTGGACTCATCTTTAACCCCAAAGGCAAAGCACCACGCCTAGTGCTGTGGCTTGGCTCATTGCTCGGTACGCTATGGGGTGCAGGTGTGGCAGCACGCCATGTCTGGCTTCAGCACCTACCTCCCGACCAAGTCCCCGCCTGCGGTCCAGGGCTAAACTACTGGGTGGAGACACTGCCCATCATGCAGGTATTTGAAGAAGTCTTAAAAGGCTCTGGCGAGTGTGCCGAGGTTGATTGGACTTTTTTGGGTTTATCCATTCCCATGCAGACTTTCATTTTGTTTGTCGTGATTGGGCTGATTTTACTCATGCAGCTAAGCAAAATTGTCAAAAATCGTGCTTAACAATGCTTTACACCAACCCAACCATAAAAAGCAGGCTCATTAGCTTGCTTTTTTATTGTCATAACAAATAACAAAACTTTCGCCGCCAAAATTTGCTATAATCTGCACCATTCACAGTTACGATTTTAGAAGGCATCATCATGCACATTCATTTTTTGGGTATCTGCGGGACTTTTATGGGGTCGCTTGCCCTCTTGGCTCGCTCGCTTGGGCATACGGTAACGGGCTCGGATACCGCCATCTATCCGCCCATGAGTACACAGCTTGAACAAGCTGGCGTTGAGATTTGGGAAGGCTATAACGCATCCCACCTTGACCCCGCCCCTGATTTGGTGGTGGTGGGTAATGTCTGCAAGCGTGGTATGCAAGCGGTGGAATACATGCTCACCGAGCGTTTGCCTTACACATCAGGGCCACAGTTCTTATCCGAGCATATCTTACAGTACCGTCATGTGCTGGCGGTGGCAGGCACGCATGGCAAGACCACGACCACGACCATGCTGTCTTGGGTCTTACAATACGCTGGCATTGATACAGGTTTTTTAATCGGTGGTGTGCCTTTGGTTGATACCGATGATGAGCGACTACAATCCGCCTTCGCTCACAGCTCACATCTGGGCAAAGACTACTTTGTCATCGAAGCGGACGAGTACGATTCTGCGTTCTTTGATAAGCGTTCTAAGTTCGTGCATTATCGCCCAACGACTGCGATTTTAAACAACCTAGAATACGACCATGCGGATATTTTTCCCGATTTAAAAGCAATCCAGACCCAGTTTCATCACATGATTCGCATGATTCCTGCCACAGGGCAAATCATCATGCCTGCTGATACCAAGAGCTTAGAAGAGACGCTAGACATGGGCGTATGGACACCTGTGCAGCGAACCAGCATTGATGGCGATGCAGATTGGCAAGCGACACTCATCCAAGAAGACGGCTCTGTGTTCCATGTGAAACATGGCGATGAACACGCAGAAGTCCACTGGAACATGAGCGGCGTACACAATGTCAATAACGCTCTGGTCGCCATCGCTGCCGCTCATCATGTGGGTGTAAGTGTAGCGACAGCCTGTGAAGCTCTATCCAACTTTGGCGGTATCAAACGCCGCATGGAGCTGATTGGCGAAGTGGACGGCATCCAAGTCTATGACGACTTCGCCCACCACCCCACCGCCATCACTACCACCTTAGACGGTGCCAAGAAAAAACTGGTCGGTCGCACCATCTGGGCGGTCATCGAACCTCGTTCGAACACCATGAAACTCGGCAGCCACCGTGAGCAGCTTGCTTCATCTGCCGCTCTTGCTGACCATGTGCTGTGGTATGAGCCAGCCAGTTTGGCTTGGGGGCTGGCGGACACCATCGGCAACACACCCAATCAGTCTGTACTCGCCAGCACCGATGCCATCATTGAACATCTCGTGCAGCACGCCAAATCAGGCGATGCCATCGTCATTATGTCCAACGGTGGCTTTGAGAGCATTCACACCAGATTGGTATCGGCACTACAAAACCGATAAACCAAAACCCAAATAAAAAATCCGAACATCTCTTAGGTATTCGGATTTTTTATTGCTTTTATTATCTTAAATTGTTTTAAAAACTTATAACGAACGACCTTCAAATCGCTCAAAAACCGCTCGCTCATCGTCCGTCCATGCCAGCTTTTTGCCATCTTTATCTGCCTTGACCATCACCGCATCGCCTGTCGCTACGATGGCAGACTGGGCAACACTATAAAACGCCTTTTCAAAGACGATACTGGTATTGCCCAAGCTCTTGACACGCACACCCACCAAGAGTGTATCAGGATAAGTTACAGGGCGTTTGTACTGACAGCTGTTCGCCGCCAAAATGGTCGAGATGTCGGTGCGAGTCTGCACCATGCCTGACGCTCGCAGATAACTGATGCGTGCCGACTCGGCATAACGGTAGAACACCACATTATTCAGATGATGAAAGCCGTCCATCTCGCCCCATGCCACAGGCTGTACATGTACGCTGGGATAATCGGTCAGCTCCGCTGGACGCTTATCGCCTGTCAATATCGGCTCAAAAATCCCACAAACTTCAATCATCTATACTTCCGCCTTTGGCTTAAACCCTGCTGGGCGTTCATAGTCGCCATTGTCAAGGAACAGCTCTCGCTGCTCGGCGATGTATTTTTTGGCGTCTTTATCAACCATGCTTAGGTGTTTTTCGTTGATGAGCATGGTTTGTAGCTCAATCCATTCGTCCCACGCTTTTTTTGAGACGGTATTATAAATCTCTTCGCCTTTGGCATTGGGAAAAGGTGGAGCGGGCAGCTTGGGAAGTTCTTGACCGTATTTACGGCACATGACCAGATTGGCTTTGGGGTTAAAAATTTCCATGAGATTTCCTAATTCAAAAATTTAACAATATTTTTTAATTTAATTAGGGCGTTGTATTCAGTATCAAACACCGCTTTTAATGATATACAAAATCAGGTTTTAACTACAAAGTATACCAAAAGAAATAATTATTCTTGATAAGTTTTATCCAACCATATCAACTTCCCATCTTTCGACAGGTTTAGGTAAAATAGAAAGCCTTATCAGCATACTTTTAAAACACCGTCAAGAAATAATACCAGATTTCACCAATCTTGAACATCATAACCATATTTCTTGGCAAGTCTTGTTTCATCTAAATTATCCCTACCATGACAAGTGGCAGCATACATAGTATAATCAGAATACAAAACGCCAGGGATAGCATTTTCAGAATTGAGTGGCAAAGTAGTTACTTGACCATCTATAGTCAATGTGGGATGGTCAATAGAGCAAGTAATAAAGATTTTATGGGACTTTTTATTCCAATCTTTCTTTTTACTATCCCAATCTCTACTATACCCCAATAACTTCAATTCAATCATTGCACTGCTTGGGCTACTGCTTAATTTCTTAAAACCAATAACCTTTGCACCCGAACAAGGGTTGTGATAACAGCTTTCAACAATCGAGCCCACTTTTACACCACTATGGTCAAATTTAACCACCTTAGCATTGGCTAATTGAACTGAAAAAATACCACCAATGACAAAAATTGGTAAAATAATTTTTTTCATACAAACATCTCTCATCAGGCTTAAGCAACCCTCTTTCTGCCATTTTCAATCGCCAGTTTTACCGCAGCAGGGGCTGTACCGCCAATGTGGTTGCGAGCGTTTAATGAGCCTTCAAGCGTCAAACAGTCAAAGACATCATCGCCAATCAAATCGCTAAAACTTTGCAATTCATCAAGACTAAGCTCGCTTAAATCCACGCCACGACTAACACCCAAAGCCACCGCACTGCCCACCACTTCATGAGCATCACGAAACGGCAAGCCCTTTTTAACCAGATAATCGGCTAGGTCGGTAGCAGTAGCGTAGCCTTTCATAGTCGCCTCACGCATATTTTTGGCATTTGGCGTGATATTGGGGAGCATGTCAGCAAAGGCAATCAGCGAGCCTGTCAGCGTATCTACGCAGTCAAAGAGCGGTTCTTTGTCTTCTTGGTTGTCTTTATTGTACGCCAAAGGCTGATTTTTCATGAGCGTGAGTAGGGTTGTTAATTGCCCAAACACCCGAGCGGTTTTGCCACGCACTAGCTCTGGCACATCAGGGTTTTTCTTTTGGGGCATGATGGACGAACCTGTACAAAAACGGTCAGGAATGTGAATAAAGCCAAACTGTGCCGACATCCACAAAATCAGCTCTTCGCTCATGCGAGATAAGTGCATCATAAGGATAGACGCATTGGCAGTAAATTCAATGGCAAAATCACGGTCAGAGACAGCGTCCAGAGAGTTGGCACAAATCCCCTCAAAGCCCAAAAGCTCTGCGGTGATGGTGCGGTCAATGGGATAAGTCGTGCCAGCGAGTGCCGCCGAGCCCAATGGCATTTGATTGATACGGCGGCGAGTCTCGGCAAAACGCTCAGCATCACGGCAAAGCATCTCAAACCACGCCATGACATGATGGGCAAAGCTCACAGGCTGAGCGGTCTGCAAATGAGTAAAACCGGGCATGATGGTGTCAGTGTGTTTTTCTGCCAAATCAAGCAGTCCGCTTTGTAGTTTTTTGATGAGTGCCAAAATGTTGTCCGTCTCATCTCGCAGCCATAGGCGAATGTCGGTGGCGACTTGGTCGTTACGGCTACGCCCTGTGTGGAGCTTTTTGCCGACATCGCCAACAAGGGCGGTAAGACGGCTCTCAATGTTCATATGCACATCTTCAAGCTCGACCTTCCATTCAAATTGACCGCTGTCAATCTCATCTTTGACTTGATTTAGCCCATCGATGATGGCACGGCTTTCATCGGCTGTGATGATACCGCACTGCCCAAGCATGGTGGCGTGGGCGATAGAGCCTTGTATGTCTTGGCGTGCCATGCGTTTGTCAAAATTCACCGAAGCGGTAAATTCGGCGACAAATTTGTCGGTGGCTTCTGTGAATCGTCCGCCCCACATACTAGAAGTCTTGTCAGTCATGATATTGCCTTATGATTTGTCAATGAAATGGCTAAATTATAACACAGCCCAACCACAAATATCGGCACGAATGTGGGAAAATTCATACAAAAATGTTATGATAAAACCAACTTATCCGCCACACCTGCCCCACTTTTTAGCCATTTATGATACTTTTACTCGTCAGTACGCACGCCCCACTCATCCACCATGCTCACCAACAGGCAGATGATGACGCTCACACGCTCATCACCGCTGGCACGGTGGCAGACGCCATCAAAGCCTGTAAATTGCACCAGCCTGCCGTCATCTTGCTTGACATTGACGGTATTGATGGTGCATCTTTTGTGGCTAAATTGAGCGAGTTGTATCGGCACCGCATTCGCCCTACGCTCATCATTTTAAGCCAGACGGCACAGCCTGCCGATGAGATTTTGTCATTTGGAATTGGTGGCTTTGTTCGTTATGATGATGCTCATCTGCCACCGCTGCCACCGCTGATTGCCCACGCCCAAAGACCAACTTTGGCACAGATGCCACCCCATCAGCCTGCCATCATCGTGCGTAATCATCGTGGTGATGAGCGGATTTTTATTGATGACATTTGGTATTGCCAAGCCGAACACAAATACACCAAAATCCACCACAGGCACGGCATCACGCTCACAGACGACACGCTAAAATCACTAGAAGCCGCCCACCCTGATGCACTCGTTCGCATTCACAGGCACACGCTGGTCGGCATTCGTCATATCAAGCAAATCTGCACCCAGCCCAGCCCATCGCACGATGACGATGACAAAGACGGCTTGGTGCAAGATAAATATCAGCTCTTACTGTATCCTGTTGCCACACCGCTTGCCATATCCAGACGCTGCCTGCCTACACTAAGAGTAAAACTGGCAAATCAAAGCACCACACCGCCACACCCCTAAGCTCAGCTAAAAAGCCATTTGCCCAAATCAGATTATTGTGGTTAAATATGATGATTGAACATAAACCACCAAAAGCAGCGATTTTACATGAGCACTTCAATCAACATTCCAAGCACACTCACCATCGCCACTCGTCAGTCGCCATTGGCATTGTGGCAGGCTCATTTTGTCAAAAACACCCTAGAAGCACTCTATCCAAGCATGAAAGTTGAGCTGTTGGAGATGGTAACCAAAGGCGATAAAATCCTAGACACTCCCCTTGCCAAAATCGGTGGCAAGGGCTTGTTCGTCAAAGAGCTAGAAAATGCCCTATACGAAAAACGATCCGACATCGCCGTGCATTCCTTAAAGGATGTGCCGATGGTACTGCCAGATGGTCTAACCTTGGGGGCGTATTTGAAGCGGCACGCACCGACAGATGCTTTTGTTTCTAATACTTATAAGCACTTAGACGACCTGCCAGCTGGGGCGGTTTTAGGCACATCAAGCCTGCGCCGTGAATGCCAAATCGCCCACGCTTATCCGCACTTAACCATCAAATCCTTGCGTGGCAATGTCGGCACCCGCCTAGCCAAGCTGGACGCTGGCGAATATGATGCCATCATTTTGGCGACCAGCGGACTTCAACGCCTAGAATTGGACGAACGCATCCGCCATGAACTCGATGACAGCCTAAGCCTGCCTGCGGTCGGTCAAGGGGCGTTGGCGATTGAATGCCGAGCCGATGACGAGACGATTTTGCAGCTGCTCGCCCCACTCAACGACCCGCCGACTCGCCTGTGCGTGCTTGCCGAACGAGCCATGAATCGCACCCTTGAAGGTGGCTGTCAGGTGCCGATTGCAGGTTTTGCCACCATTGATGGCGATACCTTGACCCTGCGTGGACGAGTGGGCAGTATCGATGGCACAACCCTACTAAAAAGCCAACAAAGCATTACTTTAAGCCACAGCACAGCTGATGAGTATGCAGCCGAAACGCTGGGCGAAAACCTAGCCAAAGACCTGCTCGCCCAAGGTGCTGACGCCATCTTAAAAGCAGTCTATGGCAGCTCACAGCCATCATAAAACCGCCAAATGACGACCAAAGCCCTATTCATCAACACTCGCCCCACCCACCGAAGCCATGATTTAAATCAGCTTGGCGATGGCGTGGGCGTGCAAGTGTTAAATCTACCCCTACTTGCCATTCATGATTTATCGCCTAATGATGATGAGCAGGCGATGATGACCGCTCTCATTGATGGACGGTATCAGGCTTTGGTCGTTACCAGTGTCGAGTCCGCCAAGCGTGCCATTGACCATGTGCAAGGCTTAGGGTATCAGCACGCCAATGAAGTGCCAAGCCTTGTTGTCACGCCCATCATCGCTGTGGGGGAAGCGACCGCCATCGCCTTGCAAGACTTTGGGCTGTCTGTCATGCTGCCTGCCATCGCCAATAACGAAGGGATGCTTGCTATGCCTGCGATAGACAGCCTAAAGGCAGGCGATAAGGTGCTGATTTGGCGTGGGGTTGGCGGTCGCAGGCTGCTGCACGACACGCTGATTGCTCGCAGGGTACAGGTCGATGCCATCGCTTGGTATGAGCGAGTCGCTCCCCATGATTTGATGCACAATTACCACGCCATCGCCCCACAGTTGCACCATGCCATCAGCCAACAGATACCCATTTTTATGCTCGTTGCCAGTGGCATGGCGTTTGAGCATTGGCACGCCATCGACTGCCCCATCGCACCAGACATTCATTATCTGACGCTTGGCACACGGCTGGCAGAAATGGTGCATAGTGCCTATCCTACCGCCCAAGTATCGAGCATTGACGAGCTTGGCAGACAGCACATTGGTGCGGTCATCGCTGATGTTATGAGTCGCCCAAGTCGCCCATAAGCCCCCAATCGCACCCACCCCAAACCCATCATCAAGCCATGCTTGCTTTTTTATCATCAAAACAGCCCACCAAACACCGCCCCGCCATTTTGATAAATCAGCAACCCCCAACAAATCTTAAAAAATTACCATCATCTCCCTTGAAAATCCACCAAAAGCCTTTATCAAGATAAGGATTTTATCAATTTTATCTTGTAAAGGCAGGACAACATGACCGAACAAACTCAAAACGAAACCCCAGAAATCCAAACCGAGACCACCGAGCAAGAAAGCTGCGAGCTAACCGCCAAAATCGAGCGACTAGAAGCCGAAGTTAAAGAAGCCAAAGAAGCAGCCGCCCGTGCTAACGCCGAGTCCTATAACGCCCAGCGTCGTATGGAACAAGAGACCGATAAGGCGAAAAAATTTGCCCTACAAAAGTTTGCCAAAGAACTCCTTGATGTCGTGGATAACTTGGAGCGTGGTTTGCAAGCGAGCGAACAAGCAGGGGCAGATGAGAGTGTTCTTGAAGGCTTACGCTTGACTCACAAATCTTTGCTTAGTGTCCTAGAACGCAATGGCGTGGTGGCGGTGGGCGAAGTGGGCGAAGCGTTCAACCCTGATTTGCACGAAGCGGTCGGCATTTTCCCAGACGCTGACAAAGATGTCATCGGACAAGTCCTACAAAAAGGCTATATGTTAAACGACCGCTCAATCCGCCCTGCGATGGTGCTGGTGGGTGCGTGATTTTAAATGATAGGGGAGATTTGTAAGGTGCGTATCACGCATCATTTTTAAGATTTGAGCGTTGATTTGGTGCGTTGTACACACCTTACAATGATGTATTTTAAATAACCCTTCCTTTATGGATTTATCCAATATTTTCAAGGGCTTATCACAAAATTTTTACAAAAAATTTTTAAAAATTTGTCAAATTTTCCCTTGAAAATAAAAATTTGACACAAATATAAACGACAAGTTTGGCAAAACTCATTAAGCAAACTTGCCAAAAAATCAACTTAAATAAATCGGAGAAAAACTATGGGTAAAGTTATCGGTATTGACTTAGGTACCACCAACTCTTGTGTGGCTGTCCTAGAAAACGGCAATGTCAAAGTCATCGAAAACGCGGAAGGGGCGAGAACCACGCCTTCTATCGTTGCCTTTAAAGATGGTGAGACTTTGGTCGGTCAATCTGCCAAACGCCAAGCGGTTACCAACCCCCAAAACACCCTATTTGCGGTCAAACGCCTCATCGGTCGCCGTTATGACGAGCAAGCGGTACAAAAAGACATCGGTCTTGTACCCTATAAAATCGTCAAAGCCGACAACGGCGATGCGTGGGTTGAGGTAAACGGCAAAAAACAAGCCCCACCACAAATCTCTGCCGAAGTCTTAAAGAAAATGAAAAAGACCGCTGAGGACTATCTTGGCGAGCCTGTAACCGAAGCGGTGGTTACCGTACCAGCGTATTTTAACGACAGCCAACGCCAAGCCACCAAAGACGCAGGGCGTATCGCAGGCTTAGATGTTAAGCGTATCATCAATGAGCCAACCGCCGCCGCTCTTGCCTTTGGTCTTGACAAAAAAGAAGGCGATCGCACCATTGCTGTGTATGACTTGGGTGGTGGTACTTTTGATGTGTCCATCATTGAGATTGCCGATGTTGATGGCGAGCAACAATTTGAAGTACTTGCTACCAACGGCGATACTTTCTTGGGTGGTGAAGACTTTGATATTGCACTCATTGACTACTTGGTGGACGAGTTCAAAAAAGAACAAAACGTCAATCTAAAAGGCGATCCGCTTGCCATGCAACGCCTAAAAGAAGCAGGCGAGAAAGCCAAAATCGAACTGTCAAGCTCAACTTCTACCGAAGTGAACTTGCCATACATCACCGCAGATAGCTCAGGTCCTAAGCACCTTGTGATCACCATCACTCGTGCCAAGCTAGAAAGCCTAACCGAAGAGCTTGTGGCTCGCACCATCGCCCCTTGTAAGATTGCCCTAGAAGATGCGGGTCTGTCTGCAAGCGATATTGACGATGTTATCCTAGTTGGTGGTCAAAGCCGTATGCCATTGGTTCAACAAAAAGTGCAAGAATTCTTTGGCAAAGAGCCTCGTAAAGACGTAAACCCCGATGAGGCGGTTGCCATCGGTGCGGCGATTCAAGGGGCGGTACTCTCTGGCGACAAAAAAGATGTGCTACTGCTTGATGTAACGCCTTTGACCCTAGGCATTGAGACGATGGGCGGTGTGATGACAGCCATCATCGAGAAAAACACCATGATTCCTACCAAAAAATCACAAGTGTTCTCAACGGCTGCCGACAACCAACCTGCGGTGTCTATCCAAGTGTATCAAGGCGAGCGTAAAATCGCTAACCAAAACAAACTTTTGGGCAACTTCGATTTGACCGACATTCCGCCAGCTCCAAGAGGCGTGCCACAGATTGAAGTTACCTTTGACATCAACGCAGACGGTATTATGAACATCTCTGCTAAGGATAAAGGCACAGGCAAATCACAATCTATCCAAATCAAAGCCGACAGCGGTTTGACCGATGAAGAAATCGAGCAAATGGTGCGTGATGCCGAAGCCAATGCCGAAGCTGATAAGAAGTTTGCCGAGCTTGCCGAAGCTCGTAACGAGGCGGACGGTCGTATCAGTGCCGTGCAAAAGGCATTAAAAGAAAACGCCGACAAAGCCACTGATGAAGAAAAACAAGCGGTAGAAACGGCAATTAGCGAGCTAGAACTTGCCACCAAAGAAGACGATGTGCAGGCGATTAAGTCCAAACTTGAAGCCCTTGACAATGCCTTCTTGCCGATTGGCACTAAGATTTATAGCCAAGAAAATGCAGGTGGAGCCAATGGTGCCAACTTTGCCAGCCAAGCCCAAAACGCAGGCAATCAAGCCAAAGATGACGGCGTGGTCGATGCTGAGTTTACCGAAGTTAAAGATGATAAATAATCTTTGATTGGTAAATCAAAAAACACCGCTCAATTTGATTGGGCGGTGTTTTGTTTTCTAAGTTATAAAAATAGCTCTATTGTGTTACAATAAACAACTAAACCTAGATTTGGGAGATGCTAATGAACAGTATACCACAAGATGATTTGTTTGATGAAGAAGATGAAGTTCTAAACAATACTGTACCCCCACGAGATATTTTTGCATTTAATGAGTTGCGTTCTTGTGCAGATCTAAAACGCATGGCGGATAAAAAACAGATAGATTTACAACCCGATTTTCAACGTAGTGATGAAGTATGGAGTCTTGCTCACCAAACAAGATTTTTGGATTCTCTACTAAAAAATTTACCCATTCCTAGTATGTGTATTAGTCAAAATTTAAATAATGGCAATCAACGAATCGTGATTGATGGACTACAAAGAATTTCAACGATTGTAAAGTTTTTATCCGCCTGTGATGATAAAAGCAAAGACTTTGTATTAGCCAAGTCGGAGGATATTGATGAGCGTTTATTTGGAAAAAAAGTAAGTGAGATTGCTGAATATCACCCTGAAGTTATAGAAGTTATAGAAAATGTAACCATACCCATTACAGTCTTGAGAAGTGATTTTGATAAATCAAATCACATGGAATACATTTTTACCATATTTCAACGCCTGAATACAGGTAGTGTAAAATTAAATGCTCAAGAAATTAGAAACTGTATTTTTAGTGGGAATTTTAATAGAATGTTATCTGATATTTCAAAAGAATATCAAAAAGAATTGGATAAACTATCAGGATCTAGAAATAACACAAGACTAAAATACGATGAATTTGTTTTGCGATTTTTTGCCTTTCAGGAAGATTTTGGCAGATACCAAGAGCCACTAGCTAGATTTTTAAACAATTATATGAAAGATAAAAGAAATTTATCAGAAGAAGAATTGAAAGAAAAAAGAGAATTTATTACAAATGCTTTAAATATTTTTTCAGAAAAATTACTAAATTCCATTAAAGATTCTATTTCAAGAACATTAGGAGAGGCTATTTTATATGGTATTGGAAAAAACATTGATTTTTTAAAAAATCAAAAAGATGATTTTTTTATAGATGTTTACCAAAAGTTGAAAATCAACTCAGCATTTCAAGGAGATAATGTAAGGTCTAGTACAACTAGAATAGAAAAAATGACAGAGCGTTTCTCGGTTGCTGAGAATGCATTTTCTGGGAGATAAAATGGATATTGAGCATATTAAAGAGATATTAAAACAACTTGATAATTTATATAAAGAGCAGAGTGATAATTCTCAATACAATATCCCTAATGAGCTTGTATGCAAAATGGCAACTTTGGAATTATGTGGTTGGCTAGAAGATAAGTTTGATAAAATGATTATGGATTGTAGAGACAACTTTTACAAGCAACTACCTAAATTAGATCCAAAAATACCCAATAAGGATTTTTTATCAAATTTTAGTAGTTACAATCAGTCTATTTCCAAAGAATTAAATAATGTGCACGGTTTGAGTTACACAAAACACTTTAGAAAATTATTGGTATGCTTATTAGGAAATCCATTAGTTTTAGTATTGGAATTTAATATTGGTCTTGATGAAATGGAAATTTTTTCAGAGAAATTGGACGAACTTCATGAATATAGAGGTAAATTGGCTCATAAGAGTTTTCCAAATATATCCATACAACAAACATTGGATACACCAAGTGTAACTATAAATCGATTTGAGGCTATTATCCCTACATTGCAGAAGTTTGAAGATTCTCTAAACTCACTTGTAGTTAGTTTTTCTAATACATGTATAAACTAATAAATAATATGAACTACCACGCCCAAGACATCTTCTAAGTATCTTCACTTAGGAGAAATCCATGAAACATCTCAAATCTCATTTTGTAGGCAAATGGCTTACCATTGGCTCACGTCCTTATTATTTTACAAATTTACATTATTATCGCCATATTCGCACCCATCAAGAACGTGCGATGTATGAATTGCATAACACAAAGCATCGTTTTTGCTCAAAGCTCAAATTACGAGCCAAACGGGGTAAAGCCCTGCCTTGTGCGTGGCATGACATCAGAGTATCCGCTTTGGATTATACCAAAAGTTGGAAGCATAACAGCAAACGCCATCATCAGTGGTATCGCCAAACTTAACCCAAGCAAGGTTTATGAAATTTTTATGAAAAATCCCCACAAACGCCCCAAACTTAGGCAAATTAAGTTACAATAGACAAAAACCATTGGGGATTTTTATGAACCACAAACAGCTTGTCAAAGCCACAAACATCATCGCCATTTTGGGGATTTTGGGGCTGATTTATTGGGTGTTTGGCTTTATTTTA
>JAUNDZ010000045.1 GCA_030525825.1 Moraxella sp. | reverse complement strand
GATTTGTATATTCATTTAGAACAATTTGAATTATTAACCAAATCATTACGCCCATTGCCTGATAAATTTCACGGCTTAACCGATACCGAAGTCAAATATCGTCAGCGTTATTTGGATTTAATGGTTAATGAAGACACTCGTAAAACTTTTGAAATTCGCTCCAAAGTTGTTGCTGGCATTCGTGCATTTTTGACCAATGAGCGTTATATGGAAGTGGAAACGCCAATGATGCATATTATTCCAGGCGGTGCATCGGCTAAGCCATTTATTACCCATCATAATGCTTTGGATATGGATTTGTATTTACGCATTGCCCCAGAGCTGTATTTAAAACGCCTTGTTGTCGGCGGTTTTGAGCGAGTATTTGAAATTAACCGTAATTTTAGAAATGAAGGCGTTTCTACTCGTCATAATCCTGAATTTACGATGATTGAATTTTATCAGGCGTATGCCGATTATCAAGATTTAATGGCTTTGACTGAAAAAATGCTTGAAACATTGGCAATGGATATTTTAGGTACAACCGATATTCCTTATGGCGAAGAAGTATATAGTTTTAAAGCCCCATTTGCCAAAATGCCAATGAGTGAGGCGATTTTAAAATATAATCCAAATTTAACTTTGGAGAATATCAATGACCGTGAGTTTTTGGCGAATTTTGTCAAAAATGAATTAAAAGAAGAAGTCAAACCATCATTTGGTTTGGGTAAATTACAAACCATTGTGTTTGAAGAAACGGTAGAAACCAAATTACGCCAGCCGACTTTTATTACCGAGTATCCTGCCGAAACATCGCCCCTTGCTCGCCGTAATGATGACAATGCTCATATTACCGATCGTTTTGAGATGTTTATTGGTGGGCGTGAGATTGCCAATGGGTTTAGTGAGCTAAATGA
The DNA here is from genome assembly GCA_030525825.1 of Moraxella sp. Taxonomy (GTDB): domain Bacteria; phylum Pseudomonadota; class Gammaproteobacteria; order Pseudomonadales; family Moraxellaceae; genus Moraxella. The sequence continues at coordinate 1,855 of JAUNDZ010000045.1, read as the reverse complement.
CCCCATTGACCAAGCCGAGCGATTCCGCCAGCAAGTTGCCGAAAAAGACGCAGGCGATGATGAGGCAATGCACTATGATGCCGACTTTATTGAGGCGTTGGAATATGGTTTACCACCAACCGCAGGCGAAGGGATTGGCATTGACCGCCTTGTAATGCTGTTTGCCAATGCCCCTAGCATTCGTGATGTGATTTTATTCCCGCATATGAGACATAAGCCATAATTCATTGGTCATATTAAAAACAACCCTGTTTTTAATAAATGGAGGCTAGATAGGTTTTAATGCACGAATTTTTAAAGATTATCTTGTATCCATTATATATGCTTACGGAAATTTGGATACAGATTGTCGATGGTAAAACTTGGCAAAAATACAAGGTTTGGTATCTGGTGTTCGTGCTGATGATTGTGGTGCTGATGGCGTATTTTATCATCAGCACCGCCAGCCCTGCATGAACGATGAAAACTGGCATAAATAATGTGATGAGCTTTTGGCTGATGAAGGTGTGTGATGTCTGATTATCAAGTTTTGGCGAGAAAATACCGCCCAAAAAACTTTGCTCAAATGATCGGGCAGACGCACATCACGCACGCCTTGACCAATGCCATTGATACAGGGCGGCTGCACCACGCTTATTTGTTTACAGGCACTCGTGGTGTGGGCAAGACCACCATCGCCCGTATTTTGGCAAAATGTCTCAACTGTGAGACAGGCATCACAAGCACGCCTTGTGGGGTGTGTGATACTTGTGTGAGTGTGGATAGTGGGCGGTTTATCGATTTGATTGAGATTGATGCTGCCAGCCGTACTAAGGTCGAAGATACCAGAGACCTGCTCGAAAATGTGCCTTATGCTCCCACGCAAGGTCGTTACAAGGTTTATTTGATTGACGAAGTGCATATGCTCTCGACCCACTCTTTTAATGCCTTATTAAAGACCTTAGAAGAGCCGCCCGAGCATGTCAAATTTATCTTAGCCACGACCGACCCACAGAAGCTGCCTATCACCATCGTCTCTCGCTGCCTACAATTCGTGCTGCGTCCGATGTCCCAAGCACTGCTGCACGAGCATCTAAGCAGCATCCTGCACACCGAGCAGATTGCCTTTGATGAGAAAGCCATTTGGCAACTTGCTGCTTCTGCCAAAGGCTCGGTGCGTGATGCACTGTCTTTGACCGACCAAGCCATCGCCTTTGGTGGTGGTCGTCTAGATGCCGATACAGTCGCACAGATGTTGGGGCTGGTAGATGGGCTGGATATGGTGTCGCTCATTGACGACATTTATGCCGACAGACGACAGCAGGTCGCACAGCACATCGCTCGTCTGCGTGAGCAAATGGTCGATGCGGTGGCGGTGCTTGATGCTCTTGTTGATGGGCTGCATGAGCTTGCCTTGATACAGTTTTTACCATTATCCATGGATAAAAACCAAGAACAGCAGCAAGCATTTTTAAGACTAGCCCAAACCATCCCTGCTGATGTCATACAGCTGTACTACGAAATCGCCATCAAAGCTCGAGAATCGGTTCGCCTTGCCAGTACACCGATGCAGGCGTTGGAGATGGGGATTTTACGCCTGCTTGCGTTTCGTCCGCTACATACCCATCAGTCGTTCACCCCCCAAGCTGCAACTGACGAACATGATATCGATGATGCCGCAACCGATACCGCTCGTGTATTGGCTGACGCAGGTAGCACAGTCAAGACTGACAACGCCATCAACCAAGCTGACGATACGGCTGCCGCTGCTGATGCATCAGACACGCAACCACATACAGAGCCGCTCTCATCAGATGAGCAGACTAAACTCGTCCATCAAGAGATGACTCTTGACATTCAAGAAGTTCAAGAAGTT
>JAUNDZ010000005.1 GCA_030525825.1 Moraxella sp. | reverse complement strand
GATTAAAGTCATAATTACAAATTGAATTGTCAGTAATAATGATTGGTTAAATGAAAATAATTAAGCGAACGACAAGCCTATTTTTAACAAAAAATTAGAAATTTTAATACCGACATTTAATCGCCTACAACCAAAATACTGCCAAGATAAATCATCTTTTGACCTTCATTTAGACACATCTCATCTGCCACCTTAGCTAATGGTAAGTAGGGCTTATCGGCATAAATTCCTTGATACACAAGATTGGAACTAAATACATCACCAACTTTTAACTGAATATCGCCAACTGTTAAGGTTTGGGTTTGTTCGTTCCAAGAAGTGATGTTGTCTGGAAAAACCAACACCGCATAATCATCATTACCAGAGACCAAACAACCTTGATGCATTGACAGGGTTAATCTAACACCAACAAGTGGCTGCACTCTGCCCGCATCATAAGAAAAATATGGGTTTTGGCAGTTTTAGGGCTATATTTCATACTGTTTTGCACTAACCTTTGTGCGTGAGTTTTATGAATGGCTACACACGCCGTTAGCATCATACTCGCCACAACTACCAAAACACCCTTATCACTGAGCCACCCTAACAATCTCATTCGCCCTTTTCTCCGCCAACACCCTTGCCTTTTCACGCACCATTGCCTCGATCTCGTCCACAAGGCGAGCGGTATCAATCAGATGGCTTTTGTTGCCTTCTTTATACACTAGACTATTGGGGCTTGCCCCCACCACGCCAATGTCCGCCTCCTTTGCCTCACCGGGTCCATTGACCTTACAGCCAATCACCGACACATCCATCGGCTCTCTGATGTCTTCAAGGCGTGCTTCAAGCTCGGTCATTACTTTAATGACATTAAATTCTTGACGACTACAAGACGGACAAGCGATAAAGTTTACGCCATTAGAGCGAATGCCCAAAGATTTTAAAATATCAAAGCCGATTTTAATCTCTTCTTCTGGCTCGGCAGCCAGCGAAATCCGCATGGTATCGCCAATGCCTTCAAGCAAAAGCCCACCCAACGCAATCGCCGACTTGACCGTGCCTGTGCGATACACGCCTGCCTCTGTTACACCAAGATGAAGCGGGCAATCCACTTGCTGACTAATCAGCCGATAAGCGTCCAGCGTCAAAAAGACATTGCTTGCTTTGACCGAGATTTTGTAATTGTCAAAATTGTGGCGGTCAAGAATGTCAATATGACGCATTGCCGACTCCAAAAGTGCCTCGCCTGTCGGTTCGCCATATTTTTTTTGTAAGTCTTTTTCTAGTGAGCCTGCATTGACTCCAATCCTAATGGGTAGATTGTGGTGCTTGGCACAGGCGATGACCTCACGCACTTTTTGTTCATTGCCAATATTACCCGGGTTAATGCGTAAGCAGTCCGCCCCATTTTCTGCCACCGCCAAGGCAATTTTGTAATCAAAATGAATGTCGGCAATCAGTGGTACAGACACTCTTTTGCGAATTTCGCCAAAGGCTTGTACAGACTCCATCGTCGGTGTGGAGACACGCATCAAATCCGCCCCTGCGTCCACGCACCGCTGTATCTGGGCGACTGTGGCATCAACATCGCAAGTGTCGGTGTTGGTCATTGACTGCACACTGATGGGAGCATCGCCACCGATGGCGACATTACCGACCATAATTTTGCGAGTGGGACGGCGAGTGATGGGGCTGTGATGAGTCATGATACTTTCCAACAGTCGATATACAATGTGATTTTGGTGTTAAATTACGGTTTATTTTTGGGCTTGTTTGTCTTTTTGGGTATTTAGATACAGTGCTTGGCTAAGCAGCTCTGCATTTAAGCTGCCAGCTCGCACCGCTCGCTCAAATGCCACCACCGCCAAATCCAAATTCGCCTTGGTTGGCTGTCTCTCCCACAGGGTGTTACGCACATAGGCGATGTTTTCAATCGCTGCCAGTCGCCCATTAAAGCCAATCTCGCCTGCCGCCTGTTCAAAGTGCATGAGTGCCGATGCGTACTCTTGACGAGCCGTCAGATACACGCCATAGTCATAGTGTGTCTGCATGTCTTTATCATCCAACGATAACGCCTTTTGATAATAGCTCTTGGCAAGCTGTGCGTGCTCTTCTTCACCAGTTGCTTGATACACTCGTGCTAGGGTGCGATATGCACCTGCATGGCGAGCATCCGCTTGTATCGCCAAATCCAGCTGTCTTTTGGCATCATCCACCCTACCAAGCTGCAAATACTGCTCGGCAAGCTGTGTATAAGTCGTTGCAAGCTCACCTTTGGCAGCCGTCCTACTTGTACGCTCTGATACAGATTGTGTGTGCTGACAGGCAGCAATCAGCACCGTCATGGATACCATGGCGATTTTATCGAGTTTGCTCATGCTGTGCTGACAGATACGCTGCTTCATTCTAACAATCTTTACACACTTTGGCAAATCAGCGTGATGCGTTGGCATCGCTTTGGCGTTTTTGGATGCTTTCTTGCCATTTTTTGGCACGGCGAGTACGGTCAGCGACCTGACCTACCAGCTGCCCACACGCCGCATCAATGTCATCGCCACGAGTCTGACGAATGGTGCAGACAAAGCCTGCGTTATTTAGGATATTGCTAAACGCATGGATGCGGTTGTTGCTTGAACGGTCGTACGGAGCGTGCGGAAACGGATTAAATGGAATCAAGTTAATCTTACTTGGCAAATCCTTTAATAGCGCCACAAGCTGTCTTGCGTGTTCGTCGCTGTCATTCACGCCAGCGAGCATCACATATTCGATGGTTACATGCTTTTTGTGGCGTGGATTTTCATCATAGACATAGGCTTTGGCGGCTTTGATGAGTTCGCTTAGCGGATATTTTTTGTTAATCGGCACCAGTTCATCTCTAAGCTCATCATTTGGGGCGTGCAGACTGATGGCAAGTGCCACATCAATATCCTTGGCAAGGTCATACATCTTTGGCACCACACCCGATGTCGATAGCGTAACACGACGCTTGGACAGCCCAAATGCGTGGTCGTCTAGCATGAGCGACATACTGGCTACCACAGGCTCATAGTTTAACAGCGGCTCACCCATACCCATCATGACGACATTGGTTACTCGGTTTTCACGCTCGGTGGGGGCAACATCTTCCATGTAGGACTGATTGGCGACCCACAGCTGACCGATGATTTCGCTGGCGGTCAAATCCCTTTCAAAACCTTGCTTGCCTGTGCTACAAAACGAGCAATCCAAAGCACAGCCTACCTGCGAGCTGATACAAAGCGTCTTTCTCCCAAATTGCTTGCCGTCTTCGGCAGGAATTAGCACCGCCTCAACGAGCGAACCACCCGCCACTTCAAAGACCCATTTACGAGTGCCGTCATTACTAAACTCTTTAAACTTTACCTTAGGGGGTACGACGCACGCCACTTCGTGCAGCTTTTCTTGCAGTTTCTTAGAAATATTCGTCATCTCAAAGAAATCTGTAACACCAAATTGATAAATCCACTTCATCACCTGCGTGGCACGAAACGGCTTTTCGCCAAGCAACACAAAAAACTCGCCCAATGCTTCCTTGGACATACCCAGTAGGTTGATTTTATCGTTGGTGTCTGTTTGGCTGTCTTGATGTACAGGGATTTTACTCATGGGGTGTGTTGATGTCATTGGCGATAAAATAATCATAAAAACAGCACATTATACTAAAATTTTTAAATAAAGTCATGAATTTTCCGTATCAATGCCATCAAGATGCCCCATCATCCGCCCATCATAACAATCACATCAAGCAATAAAAAAACAGCTCACCAAGCGGCAAGCTGTCTTTTACCATGTCTGTAGCAGTCAGACTGCCCAGCATTGATTAACGAGTGCGTGGGAAAATCTCGTCTGCACCAAAGAAGTAAGCGATTTCACGCTCAGCAGAAGTGGTGCTATCAGAGCCGTGAGCAGCGTTCTCATCGATGCTTACCGCAAAGTCTGCACGGATGGTGCCAGCAGCGGCTTCGGCTGGGTTGGTTGCACCTAGGATATCACGGTGAGCCAGAACAGCGTTTTCGCCTTCTAGTACAGATACCACCACAGGACCTGAAGTCATGAATGCCACTAGGTCATTAAAGAAACCACGCTCTTTATGCTCTGCATAGAAGCCTTCTGCTTCTTCACGAGTTAGATGCTTGTATTTAACCGCAACTGGTTTTAGACCTGCTTTTTCAAAGCGAGCAATGATGTCGCCGATGTGGTTTTTGCCAACTGCGTCTGGCTTGATGATAGATAAAGTGCGTTCGATTGCCATGATAATTTCCTTAATAATGATTAAAGGGATAAAAAGATTTTACAGATATTTGTAAAACACCTTGTATTATAACAAGCAATAGCGGATTTTGCACCCTTTTTTGCACAAGTTTTTAATAAGCACAAAAGCTGTAATGACAAACTGTTGTGCTTATTTGTATCCGTCTAACCATCATTAAAAGGTTGATTTGTCGTACTACTTGTCATTGTTGGTGGCTTTGATTTGCTGTGGCACATAGCATGGGTCGATGTGTGTCGGCAGCGGTGCGATGAACCACTCGCCTGTACGGCGGCGACGCTCTTCGATGAGTTGCATGAATGCCTGCGAGTCCGAACGCAGTACAGTAAAATCCACCTGCTCGCTCTTTGGTAGCATATCGCCTGTACGGATATGCTTAATTGATGTACCGTCTTTGCTAGGATTGGTATAAAAACCCATCACACCATCGCCACGCTTTAAGCTGCTAAGATGCTCGATGCCTTGTAGCACTCGCCCAACGACCACGATTTGACGGTCAAGATGACGAGCAGGCTGACCAATCACCGCATACAAATCCGCCGTCGTGCCACTGTCTGCACCCACATCACGAGACACGCCAATCGCCCCATAGCAATGCAAGGCGAACGCTTGACCGTCCTTGATACTGGCAGGGAAATTACCCACAAAGCCCGTCTTATCAGCATAAGGGTCAATGTCTGGCAGAGCCACGAAGTTTACTTCGCTTACAGGTCGGACAACTTCCACGGGCAGTCTATCTTTGGCATTGTCAGGCAGTTCTTTGCCGTCTTTGTCATTGGCAAAGTCAAACCAACCAAACTGTGCCACATAGTTATCTTGCACACGATACACAGACGCATTTTCCCAGAAATTTTGCTTGGCGAGCAGGCGAATGCGGTCGGCATGAGCAGGGGCGAACTCTTCTGCCAGCTCAAAAATCACCCGCTTGTCATCGCCAAGCGTTACATAGACGAGCTTGGACTGTGGGATGGTTTGCCATGCGTCGGCTGGTGCGTTTTTTAGAATCTCTTCTGTACTGTTTTGTTTTAGGAGCTTGGCGGATGAATGCTCAGGCTTAGCGTCTTTATTTTGGGCGGTATTAGCATGGGCAACACCCATCAGAGCAATCGTCGATGACATTAGACTGACCGTAATTAGTGTTGATAGTTTGGATTTAGATTGAGATAAAGAAAAAGACTTCATAAAACACTCCTTGTATGAATGATGGCGATGACAGACCGCCTAACAAAGGGATAAAAGCAATGTTATCCTAACAGAAAAATTATCTGTCGTCATGTTTTTTTGATAAAAATATTATAAAATATGCCGATAATTTTAAAAGAAATTTTGTCAGCACCATCATGAATACTGCCCATCCCCCATCCCCATCTGATACACCCAAACCAAAGTACAGCCAAAACTACAACCATAAGGATATGTCATGAGCACACGCCATTCATCATTGGCTCTACTAAGGCAGTTTCGCCAGACGGTCTGGGCGATGTTGCTTGGTGAGTTTTTGTCTCGCATTACTTATTTTATGGCGTGGCCGTTTGTGATTATTATACTAAATCAACAGATGGGCGAGTCAGCGTTTAGCGTTGGGCTACTGCTTGGTGTGTCGGCAGCGATTTCTGCGGTGATGGGCATTTATATCGGCTATCTGTCGGACAAATTTGGTCGCAAAGTGATGCTGGTGGCAGGCTGCCTGCTCATGGCGGTGTGCTTTTTGATGCTAACCTTTGCCGATGGTTTTTGGTGGTTCTTTGTGGTGATGGCACTCATGGGACTGGGTCAACCTGCCATCGAGGTCTGTGCCAAAGCCATCATCAGCGACAGCCTAGCAGACAGGCAAGTGCGAGAGTTCGCCTTGTATCTGCGTTATTTTCTCATCAATGTATCAGGGGCGATTGGCGGTATCATTGGGCTGATTGTCAGTCTAAACAGCCCTGATGCCATCTTTATTGCCACCACCGCTACTTATCTAGGCTATCTGCTGTGGGTGTCGATACTGCTTAGCAATCATCGCACCACCAGCAGCGACAATCTGCCAAACTTTGTCGGTATGCTTGGGGTTATTCGACAAGATGGCGTGTTCTTATATCTGCTGCTTGCCAATTTTTTGATGATCATGGTGTATGCCCAGCTGGGCACTACCCTACCACAAATCATCAGTCTGTCAGGCATCGAGCAAGTCGCCCAGTTCATCATGATGATTTATATCATCAACTTTCTGGCGGTCATCATCTTTCAATTTCCGCTACTTAGCCTATTAAAGGCATTTTCTGCCAGTCGTAGGGCTCAGATTGGGCTTGGGGTCATGCTGTCATCACAGCTTATCTTTATGGTGATGGACATGAGCTCGGTGTGGGCGTGGGGCGTGGCTGTATTCATATTGAGCATCGGTGAAGCCATCGTCATTCCGACCATCAGCGTCAATATCGATGAGCTTGCCAAGCCAGAGCTGCGGGGCAGTTATTTTGGGGCGGCAAACCTGAGCGAATTTGGCATGTCTTTGGGGGCGGTGCTGGGCGGATTTGTGATTGGGACGCTCAGCGATACGGCTTATTTTGCCATCACTTCGCTGGCGTGTGTGGCGTGTGTACTGATTTATCAAAAAATCGTCCGTTATCAAGCGAAGCTTAGGCACTTTTAATCAAGATTTTTTTGTCAAAGTCTGCTAAAATAGTCGCATTTTCGTCAATTTCAACCAAAAATCATTCTAAGAGAGAACCTTATGGGCTTTAATTGTGGCATTGTCGGACTTCCCAATGTGGGCAAATCCACCCTTTTTAACGCACTCACCAAAGCAGGCATCGCCGCCGAAAACTTCCCCTTTTGTACCAAAGACCCAAACACAGGCATTGTCCCTGTGCCTGACCCACGCTTAAAACAACTTGCCGACATCGTAAAGCCTGAGCGAGTCATTCCAACCAGTATGGAATTTGTGGACATTGCAGGGCTTGTGGCGGGGGCGAGCAAAGGCGAAGGTATGGGCAACCAATTTCTTGCCAATATTCGTGAGACGGACGCCATCGCCCATGTCGTACGCTGTTTTGATGATGACAATGTCATTCATGTAGACGGACGGGTCAATCCCTTATCCGACATTGAGACCATTAACACCGAGCTTGCCTTAGCGGACTTAGAGGCGGTAACACGAGCGATTACCAATCTTAGCAAAAAAGCAAAGGGCGGCGACAAAGATGCCAAAGCAATGCTTGATGTCTTTAATAAGATTGAGCCGTTTTTGGCGGACGGTAAGCCTGCACGAATGGCAAATCTTGATGATGATGAGAAAAAACTCATCAAATCCTATGGACTGATTACCCTAAAACCTGTGATGTATATCGCCAATGTATCGGAGGACGGCTTTGACAACAACCCCCATTTGGACGCTGTGCGTGAATTTGCCAAAAATGACAACGCCATTGTCGTCCCCCTTTGTAACCAAATTGAGGCCGAGATTGCCCAGCTGGACGAGGACGAAAAGGCAGAGTTCTTAGAAGGAATGGGAATGACGGAAGCTGGCTTGGATAGGGTTATCCGTGCAGGTTACGAGCTTTTAAAGATGCAGACCTACTTTACCGCAGGGGTCAAAGAAGTCAGAGCGTGGACAGTGCCAGTCGGAGCGACTGCCCCAGAGGCGGCAGGGGTCATTCATACCGACTTTGAGCGAGGCTTTATCCGTGCCGAAGTGATTGCCTTTGATGATTTTATTGAATATGGCGGCGAAAAAGGAGCAAGCTCGGCTGGCAAAAACCGCTTGGAGGGCAAAACCTATGTGGTGCAAGACGGTGATGTGATGCATTTTAGGTTTAATGTATAAGCAGGTTTGGTATCAATATTAAAATGTCTGTCAATCAAAATGGGGTGTATGGGATATGCCCCATTTTTAAAAGGTTTTAAAATATACCAAACCTTAGCCAATTATTAAGTGGTCTTGATATTAGTTTAATTGTCTTATTTATTTTAATGGGGCTTGGGGTATTTAGTCAAAACAATACCATTATTTTGGCAACTGCTTTTTTGATTATCATTAAAGTCAGTCCTTTTAATGGTGTGTTAATGCCTTATCTTGATAAATATGGGCTTAGTTTGGGCATACTCATCTTAACCATTGGCGTACTCACGCCCATTGCCAGCGGTAAATTAGAAAGTGATGTGATTATCAAATCCTTTGTCAGTCCAAAATCCTTACTTGCCATTTTGGTGGGGCTATTGGTTGCTTATTTGGGTGGTCGTGGAGTTAAGTTAATGACCGCTGAGCCGAGTGTTATTGCAGGGCTTTTGATTGGTACGGTGCTTGGCGTGGCTTTTTTGCGTGGTGTGCCTGTCGGTCCACTCATTGCCGCAGGGATTTTATCGCTGTTTTATTGGCAGAAATGAAAGTTTATATGTTTAATAAGGTAAGTTTATGAAATTGCTATTTCCCCTAATCGCTCTGACAGCTCTATCTGCTTGCTCCGTCCACTTTGAACCCCAAAGCGTGCAGATGGTGGGCATCTCTACCCCTGCTACCGAGTTTTGTTTAAAACAAAAAGGCTTTGTCAATCCCACCAGTGTGAACGGCAAACAAGTCAATATTTGCGAATTGCCAAACGGTCAAAAGGTGGAAGTAAATGCCTATTATCAGCAAAATGGCGGTCTCTAATGATTGGCACAAACCGACTTATTAAGAATGTTTATCAAGAATGGTTGCGATTTTCTAAGAGTTTGTTATAATATAGCGGCTAATCGGGTCATCGCTCAGCGGTGGCAAACACTTATTTTGTGAATAAATTAAAAAGGTAAAAAGATGAAAAAAATTATCCTACCATCTGTCATGCTTGCTCTTGCCCTGACCGCCTGCGAGAAAAAACCTGCCAAGCCTGTCGCAGACAAAGAAACTGCCGCTGCCACTCAGCCTGCCCAAGTCGCCACAACCGAAGTTAAGGAAGAAAAACCTGCCGAGCATGGCGAGCATGAGCATAGCCACGACCACGCTCATGGCGAACACGACCATGCAGGTCATGACCACGCCCATCACCATCATGACGAAGGCGATAAGTTCCAATGTGGCGATAAGACCGTGCACATCGTCGTTCACAACCACGAAGGCGAGATTGAAGCTCATCTGACCGCCGATGACATCACTTATGACCTAAATCAAGACGCAAACGACAAAAAACGCTTTAATACCAACGAAGGCATCGAAGGCGACAACAAACCAATGACGCTGGTACTCGATGGCGATAAAGCCCAAGTGCTAAAAGCGGACGACAGCACACTACTTGACTGCACCAAAGTCAAATCTTAATCACAAAAACATCGCCAAGTCTATTTAGGCTTGGCTTTTTTGTTGCTCGTATGTGCAAAAATGCAACATTTTATAAAATTGATTGAAAATCATCATGATTTTATTCATAATACAGCATTTGTCAGATGACAATCATTTTTGCACCCAATTCAACGGATATGCCCATGCAACTAGAAAAACCTGCCACCCGTGAGCAAAAAAAACGCCAAACTCGCCAAGCCTTTTTTAATGCCGTGCTTGACTTGTGCATGATGGGGCAAGGTTATAGCTCCATCAGCTTACGCCAAGTAACCCGAGAAGTGGGCGTGGTGCCGACGGCTTTTTATCGTCATTTTGATGACATGGAGAGTCTGGGCAAGGCATTGGTCGAAGATGAGCTTGGCTCGGCAATGGCGGTACTGCGTGAGCATATGCAGCTGGGCAAAAAACGCAGCTTTGAGCGACAAATCGCCAAAAGCGTACAGCTATTTTTTAAGGCGGTCGATGCACAACCCCGCTATTGGCAATTCATCGCCAGCGAGCGATTTGGTGGTTCGGAGGCGGTACGCCATGCCATCAGCGAACAGATTAAGTTTTTTGCCAAAATCATGGGCGATGATTTGGCATTGCAGCCTGCCTTTGAGCATATCGGCAAAGAAGACCGCTACCTGCTGGCAGAGATTGGAGTCAATTTATCCTTTTCTTGGATTATTGACTGGCTAGAATTGACCTACATGCCAAGCCTAGACGAGGACGGTGAGCATACCCCGCCACCCACCGACCTAGAAGAACAAAAACAAGCCATGCTCCACCGATGCACCCGTCAAATGCAGATGCTGCTATACGGAGCATACAACTGGAAATCCAGCGAAGAGACGCTACTGGACGACTAAATTCTTTTTATTGTTCATATCGTGATGACAAACATCACGATATTTACTAATGGTTTATCCGCCTAGCATTCCGCATTTTCCTCAATTCAACCAATCCACTGACCAACCCGATAAAAACACCATGACTGTCAAATCCATCCTAAACAAACCAAAATCCATCTTAAATAAAAAACCAGCCGACCAAACCAACGAAATCATCAATACTGCCAATACCAACACAAGCCAAACGGACAAAACCATCAAACCAAAAACCATCGCCAAAACGGTCATCGGCAACGCCCCAAAGGCAGACAACGCCAAACTCATCGCCACCACCAATGACATCATTCCAACCAAGTCGGTACATGGCGACAGACATATCCTGCGTGTGATTTCCATTAATGTGAATGGTTTGCGAGCAAGCGAAAAGAAAGGCTTATTTGACTGGCTTGCCACCAGTGAAGCAGATGTGGTCTGTATGCAAGAAACCCGACTCACACACGAACAATGGACGGATAAATTTAAACCCGAAGGCTGGTATGCCCATTTATTTCCTGCTCAAAAGGCAGGTTATGCGGGTACAGCGATTTATAGTCGATTGCCCATTAAAAATATCACGACAGGCTTAGGCTTTGAGCTGGCTGATACACAGGGGCGATTTATCACCGCTGAGTTTGATTTGACAGCATACGGGCTTGCACACCCTGTTTTTATTTCATCATTATATCTACCTTCAGGTTCATCTGGTGAAGATGCACAAGCACGCAAGGATTTATTTTTAGAAGAATATAAAGCGATTTTAAAACGCTGGCGAGATGACAACAAATCAGTCATCGTGTGTGGTGATTATAATATCGTACATAAAAAAATCGACATCAAAAACTGGTCTGGCAACCAAAAAGCCTCTGGCTGTCTGCCACACGAGCGAGCATGGCTCGACCATATTTATGATGAATTAGGCTATGTGGATACCTTTCGTGTGGTGCGTAAGGAAGCCGATGTGTATTCTTGGTGGTCAAATCGTGGGCAAGCCCGTGCCAAGAATGTGGGCTGGCGTATCGACTACCAAGCCTGCTCGCCAGACTGGGCGGAGCGGACGCTGGGGGCGTGGGTGTATAAAGATGAGTGGTTTTCCGATCATGCACCTGTGATTATTGATTATGCGATTGCTTAATCTATACTAACCGAACTTCAAAATTGTTATGACTTTTTGTTCGTGGTGAGCTTGTCGAACCATAACGGACACTCACCTGCAGGCAAGCTTGGGGCGAACGGTTTTTGTACCAGTTTTTAGGTTCGTTTAGTATACACCATCAATCATCTTGTTTATCAAAGCAAAGGTGGCATAATAACCGCCTTTTATAAAACTTGCATCATCAAGACATACCAACATCAGTAGCCTTGCTTAGCAAGATTTTTAGACTCATCACAGCCTGCTTGATACCCTAAATCACAGGCTTTGCCGTACCATTCTTTGGCTTCTTTTTTATTTTGACGCACGCCATCGCCATTGTCATACAGCACAGCGATGTTATAGGCGGCGTATGCATTACCTTGTGCATAGGCTTTTTGATACCATGCCATCGCCTCACTATAGCTTTTACGGACACCCAGTCCCTCATGGTACATATCGCCCAAACCAGTTTGAGCATCTGCATCCCCCTGTGCAGCGGCTTTACGATACCAGCTCACGGCTTGGGCATAGTCTTGTTTAACTCCTCGTCCTTCATAATACATCATGCCCAACTGATATTGAGCATTCACTTCTCCCTGTGTAGCAGCTTTACGATACCAAGATACGCCCAACTCATCATTTTGTTTTACACCCTGCCCCTCACTATACATATAACCCAACATCGACTGAGCTTCCGCATCTCCTTTCCCTGCCAGTCGTTTCAATATAGGGAGGGCTCGGGTATAATTTTCCTGCTCGATATATTCTATAGCTTTACCAAGATCATCCGCCAGTGCAGGGGCAGAGACGATCAGACTGCACGCCAAAGCAATGGTGGATAAGGTGTGTGCAAGTTTCATATTATTTCCTTAGATTGAGTTGCTTTAAGTTATTATAATACAATTGCCAAAAAAGCGATAGCAAAATCTACACAAATAGCATGACATCATTAACCTTGCCTTAGGAAAAAAGAGCAACAGTCAGTCGCCCTTTAGCTGTCTTTTTGCTTAGCATTAAGCACTAGCTATTCTTCAAAGCTCACCAACGAAAACGGCTCCACGCCAGCTTGTCGTAGCTTATCATCTCCGCCCAAGCCATTTAGCCAAATCACAAAGGCAGCATGCGACACCTGCCCACCCAGACGGCGAATGAGCTTGACTGTCGCATCTACCGTACCGCCTGTGGCAAGCAGGTCATCAATGATGAGTACATTATCATCGGCAACGATGGCATCGGTATGGATTTCTAGTGTGTCTTCGCCATATTCTAGGGCATAGGACTGGGCGATGGTGGCTCGGGGTAGTTTGTTTGGTTTACGCACCAGCACAAACGGCACGCCCAGTGCCAATGCCACAGGTGCGCCAAAGATAAAGCCACGAGACTCCGTACCGACAATCTTACTAATGCCTTTATCTTGGTATTGGGCGACAATGGCATCTATAACTGCCTTAAATGCCGCTGGATTTTCAAGTAATGAAGTAATGTCTCTAAATGTTACCCCTGCTTTTGGGCAGTCGGGGATGGATTTGATGGAAGATTTGATGAGTTCGTTCGTCATGAGTTTTTGCCTTATTCATGGTTGCTTATGTGATGGTATTATTTAGATGTTGTCAGTTGTAAAATCTTGATATTATGAAAGCCTTTTTGGTGTAGATGCACCGCTTGTAGTCGGCTCATCACGCCACGCTGGCAGTACAGCAGATAGGTTTTATTTTGGTCAAGCTCGCCAAAGCTGCTGCCAAGCCGATAAAAAGGCAACTGTATCACGCCTGCCATATCAAGCGGACTGTCCTCGCTCTCATCGGGCGAGCGAATGTCTAGCACCACTTCATCAGGCAGTACAGATGACACCGTCTCGACCTTATATTCCTCTTGACTGTCATTGGCAATGTCTCGAATATCGATAGAAATCGCTGTATCAATGGCTCTATCTAGCACCGAAAAATCAAAATTCGCCTCGGTCGCCAATATCTTATGCTCCACCGCCTTGACGGTTGGATTTTTTGAGATGACACCGCAGAATTCAGGCATGGATTTGGCGATGTCTGCCACGCCAATCTGTTCGGTCATGCTGATGATGTCTGGCTTGTTGTGCGTGATGAGCGGTCTTAAAATCAGCACTTCGCTCGCTTTGTCAATCATATGCAGATTGGTCAGCGTCTGGCTTGCCACCTGCCCAAGTGCTTCACCTGTTACCAATGCCTCGATGCGGTGGTGCTTGGCGATGGTGCTTGCCACACGCACCATCATGCGTTTTAGCACCACGCCCATTTGCCCATCATCAATCTTGGTGAGAATCTCAGCGACCACAGGCTCAAAATCTACCGTGATAAATCTCACCTTATGCGATGAGCCATAGCGTTGCCATAGCTGATACGCCATCTGTTTTGTGCCCATCTCGTGTGCCTTGCCACCCAGATTAAAAAACACATAATGCACACGACTGCCACGCTTGGTGAACAGATGGCTCGCCACCGCAGAATCAAAGCCGCCAGAGATGAGCGACAGTACATCCTCTTGGGTACTGATGGGAAAACCGCCGATACCCTCATGACGACTTTTGATGAATAGCAGTTTGTCATGGTCGATTTCAAGTCTTACGACAACATCAGGGTTTTTTAGTTGGACTTTGGCACTTGCGATGTGTTGATTTAGACCACCGCCCACATATCGCATGACCTCCATCGAGTCGAACTCATGCCGACCACGCCGCTTGACACGCACACAAAAAGTCTTATTTTCTAGCTCATCGCCAAACTTCACCAAAGTCTGCAAGAAAATATCATGCAAATCACTAAATGGCGACTCCTCCACCGTCAAGATATGATGAATGCCCGGAATCCGCACCAGCTCATCAAGCAGCACATCATGCAACGCATCATCATCAAAGCACACTTCCAAAAAGTCCCAATGACGAATCACACGCACCCGCTCATCATGGCGAATTAGGATATTTTTGATATTTCCTGTCAATACTTTTACAAAACGCTTGCGAATCGAGTCGCTTTTCATGATGATTTCGGGAAATAGCTTAACGATAAATTTCATAATCTGCTTAAATCGGCACAAAAAAAAGGTGCTATTATACACCTTTTTCGCCACAAAAGCGGCACAATCTGCCAATACAGCCAACTTTTGGCAAATTTTTATAAAAACTTGCCACAGCACGCCTTAAACTTCGCCCCGCTGCCACACAGACACGGCTGCTTATTAGTGGGTTTTGGTACGGTTGGGTCAAGAAAATACCACACGCCATTTGTCTTGACAAAGGTGGACAGCTCATCATGCACTTGCTTGCCTTGACCATTATCAAAATATGCACAAAAATGCACTTGGGCGTGATGTTTGCCGACCTTTGGTGTGTGGCTGATGACATCAAGCCCCACCCAATTCATCTCATCTGCCCACACTGACAATGCCGTCTTATCTAATAAAGGCTGCTGACTGGGGGCGGTTGTCTTGATGATATAATCCACATTTTTTAGACAAAATGCCGTATAACGAGACCGCATCAGCTCTTTGGCATCATTGGCATATCTGCCGTCATGCAAGGGTTTGCAGCAGTCATCATACAATCCATCACCACAAGGACACTTCATAGACAGATTTTCTCCAATAATAATTGCTGTGCATCATGGATGTGCTTGTCATGATGCACCTGATTCCACTCGCCACGCCCATCAAGCTCCCATGCCTGCACATTGTCATTTAGATAATTGACCAGTCCATCTTCATAGATGCGTTTAAACAGCTTTTTGTCTAATATCGGAAACGCCACTTCCACACGGTGTAACAGGTTTCTATCCATCAGGTCAGCACTAGAACAGAACAGCCGTTCTTGACCGCCGTTTTCTTTGTCATTGCCAAAATAGTACACTCGGGTGTGTTCCAAGAATCGACCCACCAACGAACGCACTCGGATGTTCTCGGACAAGCCCTCAACCTGCGGACGCAGACAGCAAATCGAACGAATAATCAAGTCAATCTCAACGCCTGCGATGCTCGCTTCGTAGAGCTTATTGATGATTTGGCGTTCGGTGATGGCATTGCACTTCATGATAATGCGTCCTTTTTTGCCGTTTTTGGCGTGATGAATTTCATCATCAATCATCTGCATCAAGCCATCATGCAAGGTAAAAGGTGCGTGCAAAATCTGATGCGACGGCATCGGTCTGCCCATGCCTGTCAGCTGAACGAACACGCCATGCACATCTTCACAAATCTGCTTATTGGCGGTAAACAGCCCATAATCGGTATAAGCCTTGGCATTGCCAGCATGATAGTTGCCCGTACCCAGATGTGCATAACGGCGAATTTTATCCCCTTCACGGCGGACGATGAGCATGAGCTTGGCGTGCGTCTTATAGCCGACCACACCATACACCACCACCGCCCCTGCGTCAGTAAGCATATTTGCCACAGCAATGTTGCTGGCTTCATCAAATCTGGCTCGAAGCTCGATGACAGCCGTTACTTCCTTGCCGTTACGAGCGGCAGCGGCTAGGGCTTGGACGATTTCAGAGTTGGTGCCTGAGCGATAGATGGTCTGCTTGATGGCAAGCACATCGGGGTCATTTGCCGCTTGCCACAAAAGATTCACCACAGGGGCGAATGACTCAAAGGGATGATGCACCAAGACATCTTGTTTTTTGATGGCATTAAACATCGATGCATCATCTTTGGCGACTCGCACCGTCTCCATGCCACGAAACGCCTTAGGAATGGCGTGCACAAATGGCGTGAATTTTAATTCAGGCTTATCAAAGCTCGTCAGCATACGAGTCAGATTCACAGGACCATTGACTCGGTACAACTGGCTTTCTTCCAGCTCAAATTCTTGGAGTAAAAACTCATAGGTCTCTTTGGGGCAGTTGGTCGTTACTTCAAGACGCACTTTATGCCCAAAACGACGATTGTCCAGCTCGCCTTCTAGTGCCTTTGCCAAATCCTCAACATCATCAGACAACGCCAAATCGGCATTTCTGGTTAAGCGGAACTGATGACAGCCCGTTACTTTCATACCCAAGAACAATTCACCCACATGCTCATGAATCACCGCCGACAGCATGATGTGATGGTCTTTACCCCCCGTCAGCTCATCTGGCAGACGAATCACACGAGGCAGTGAACGGGGGGCGGGCACGATGGCACGATTAATGTCTCGACCAAAGGCGTCTTTACCTTCTAGGCTGACGATGAAGTTTAAGGATTTGTTCACCACTCTGGGGAATGGGTGTGCAGGGTCGATGCTGATTGGCGTCAATACGGGCAATACTTGATTAAAAAAATACTCTCGCATCCATGCTTTTTGGGCGTCGGTGAGTTCATGACGCTTTAAATAGCGAATGTCAGACTTGGCAAGCTCTGGTAGAATCTCTTCATTTAAGATACGATACTGCTCATCAACCGCACGATGAGCCACCCGACTGATCTCCGCCAAAATCTCAGACGGCTTTCGACCATCTAAGCTGCTGCTTTTGTCGCCATTTTTCATTTTTTGGAGCAGCCCTGCCACACGAATCTCAAAAAACTCGTCCATGTTCGATGAAAAAATCGTCAAAAAGAACATTCTTTCAAGCAGCGGATGACGGGGATTGACCGCCTGTGCCAACACTCTAAGCTGAAATCTTAGGGTGGATAAATCACGATTGATGTAGCATTCAGGCGTAAAGCCACCCACTTCATTCATGATGGGGGTAATCTTGGTCAGCTGGGCTGGCGGTGGTACTGTTCCTAGCACGCTTTGCATGGCTTGCTGTTCGATGCTCTCGCTGTTGGCTGTTCTTGTTGTCATGCTGCTCTCCGTTGGTGTGTTGCTTACTTGTCTTAAATCTATGTCTTATGGCTGTAACGACCATCGTAGCCCCATCATGGTATCGCTAGCTATGAAGTGGCTATGCTTAGCTAAGTTTGCTTGGCTAATTGGGCAATACCGCCGAATTCATACGACCTAAGATGATTCGCTGTTTATTACGCAGTCGTTTGGCGTTTTTGTTTTTTTGAAAATACTTAGGATTAGGCAGCATACTGATGAGTAGTGCCGCTTGCTCACGGTTTAGCTGTTTGGCGGATTTGCCATAATAATGCCTTGCCGCCGCTTCGATGCCGTAGATGCCATCGCCAAACTCCACGACATTCAAATACACTTCCAAAATCCGCTTTTTATCCCAGATGCCTTCCATCATCACCACGATGATGGCTTCTTCTGCCTTTCTGATGTATGAGCGATGCGATGTCAAAAATAAGTTTTTGGCAAGCTGCTGACTGATGGTCGAACCCCCCATCGAGATTGCCCCTTGTGCTTCGTTGGTCTTAATAGCACGCTCGATACTCTCAAAATCAAAGCCGTGATGCTGGATAAATCTAGCATCTTCACTGGCGATGGCGGCTTGCTTGACAGGCTTGGCGATGTCATCATAACCCACCCAAGTCTGCTGTACGCTACCGCCGCCGATGCGATGTGCCATCATGAATGCCGATTCTGTTACAGGCACAAATCTGCCCACACCAAGCAGTACAGCCACCACAGCATGAAAGCCAATAAAAATAGCAAGCGTCAGCCCCAACGCCCAACGAATGATTTTCTTTAACACCCTATCAGCCTTTTTTTACGCTATAATGACAATCTTGACTGATTGTCTTGATTTTATGTTGTGTCATCTGGCTTATTGCCGATGTTTGGGTTTATTTTACACCATTTTTGGTATTTTTCTGTATGAATTTTCTATGAATAATGACAATTTTATCAACCAGTTAGACCGTCTTACCCACGACCGATTCGCCCTAGATGCCATCGGTGCTGATGAGTATCGGCAGTTTTATCAAGATTTATTGTCTTTATTTGGCATCACAAGTACAGATTTTGTGTGGTATTTGCTCGGCACAGACGGCTGTCATCTGTGCGATGACGCCCATCGCCTGCATCAATATGCCAGCCGCACCACACCGCTACCACCCTTACGGATTCTTGATTTGGCGGACATCATCGACCCAGACCACCGAGCTTTTGCCGTCTTTGGTATGATGATACCTGTGCTTATCACACCGACACGCCTTTTATGCTACCCATTTGGGGTGATGGACATCATGGCTTTGACAGCCCACCCCCAAACCAATCCCTAATCCAAACCACATCACCATCAAACCCAAAAAATCACCGTTGAATTACAAAATAATAACAATTTTTATTCTCAATTAAACCAATCAACAACCGTTCACAGTCAGTTTGGGTTAAAAATAGCAAGTCTTTCATTTTTCAAAATTTTTTTTACATGCTTATTTTCAGCCCACCAATTTTATTAACAATTTGATAACAAAAACACATCAAACATTCACAAAAACTTAGAAAATTTTAATCTAAGCATATTTCTTTTTGACAAAAAAGTAAGTACAATAGCGTCCGCTTTTTCTTAGCGTGATTGATAACAATCCCACCTTTAATTTTAATAATAAAAATTACAAACCGCTTTTTTAGCACCAACCCTTTCTTATTGCCCATTTCGTACCGCAAAGTACCTGTAAGTTCAGAGTTTCTGCCAAAGAGTGCTGTAATTTTTATGCGTTTTGGTTGCATGGAGTGTTCATATGTACACCTTTTTGGCAATGTTGCCTATCATCATCGTCTTTGTGCTGCTCGTCGTCATGCGACTGCCTGCCAAGATTTCTATGGCGGTTGCTTATTTTGCGACAGCCGCCCTGTCTTATTTTGTGTGGCAAACCAGTGGCAACCAAGTCGCTGCCGCCACCATTCATGGTGTTTTGACTGCAGTGAATGTTTTATTTATCGTATTTTCGGCAATCCTGTTATTAAATACCATCAAAGAAAGTCAAGCCATCGTCGCCATTCGTCAAGGCTTTATGGGCATCTCGCCTGACCGCCGTATCCAAATGATTATCGTGGCATGGCTATTTGGCTCACTCATCGAAGGCTCGACAGGCTGGGGTACACCATCTGCGGTGGGAGCTCCCCTACTACTGGCACTCGGCTTTCCTGCGATGGCGTGTGTGATGGCAATCCTCATCATTCAATCCACACCAGTATCCTATGGTGCGGTCGGTACACCCATCTTAATTGGTGTCAATTCAGGTCTTGAAAACAAAGAAGATGTCAGTGCCGCCATCGCCGAACAAGGCATTGCCTTTGGCGATTACATCGTGCAAATCGGTACCAATGTTGGCTTTGTGCATTCGGTCGTGGGCTTTTTAATTCCGCTCATTTTGTGTTGCTTTTTGACCAAATTCTTTGGCGAGAAGCGTTCTTTCCGTCAAGGCTTTGAAGCTGCTCCATTTGCCATCTTTGCAGGTCTTGCCTTTACCATTCCTTATTTCTTGACCGCCAAATTCGTCGGTCCCGAACTGCCATCACTGGTCGGCTCTATCGTTGGTATGGCGATTGTCATTCCTGCGGCAAAAGCAGGCTTTTTGGCCCCAAAAAATACTTTTGACTTTGGTACACGAGACCAATGGGAAGAAGAGTGGAAAGGTACGCTGGCTGCGACCAACATTGACATCAACGAAAAAGCCAAATATTCGGTGCTGCGTGCATTCATGCCATATCTGTTGGTCATCGGCATCTTGATTGCTACTCGTACCATCAAGCCACTAAAAGCATGGCTCAACGAGAACTTTGTCATCACTTTTAGCAACATCCTAGATACTTCCATCACCAACAAAACTCAGCTTCTGTATTCACCAGGCACGACGCTACTGCTTGTGTCTATCATCTGTATTTTCATCTTTGGCATGAAAGGCGATACGGTGAAAAAAAGCTGGGGCGCGTCATTTAAGACCATGTTGGCAGCAGCCCCCGCCCTACTGTTCTCCATTCCGATGGTACAGGTATTCATCAACTCTGGCACACCTGCCGATGTCGCCGAGCCGATTCTTGCCATGCCAAAGGTGCTGGCAGCAGGTGCAGCTGATGTCTTTGCTGGTATGTGGCCGATTATCTCGCCTTGGATTGGTGCATTGGGTGCGTTCATCGCAGGTTCAAACACCGTATCCAACATGATGTTCGCTCACTTTCAATGGAGTACCGCTGCTCAAATTGACCTTAACGCCATTGACGCTGCCAAAGTCGTTGCCCTACAAGCCGTCGGCGGTGCTGCTGGTAACATGATTAGCGTACACAATGTCGTTGCTGCCTGTGCGGTGGTTGGCATGGTGAACCGCGAAGGTCTGATTATCAGAAAAACCTTGATTGCCATGACTTATTATGTCATTCAAGCAGGTCTTGTGGGCATGGCATTCGTGTTCAGTCCTGTTTGGTGGGCTGCGGCAATCATCTGGCCTGTGGTGTTCTTTGGCACGATGAGCCTACTGGATAAAAATAAAACCGCCTAAGCGTTTATCATTATCCAGCCAACAAAAACACCCATGCAAGCGGGTGTTTTTTTACTTGCCACATGCAACCAAACAACGCCATTTTTAACATCTTTTAACAGTAACCACCACTCATCTGTGTGTTAATTATGACAAAAATGGTGTAAAATAAGCAGTTTTTTGATTATTTTTAAATAAACAACTTTTTTATTTCTATAAAGGCATGATTATGGCTGATTTAAGCAAAATTACCGAAATCGAAGACCTACGCCGTATTGCCGAGCGTAAAGTCCCTCGTATGTTCTATGACTATGTGGACTCTGGTTCATGGACACAGACCACCTATCGCAATAACGAAACCGACTTTGACCGTATCAAGCTACGCCAAAGGGTACTGGTGGACATGGAGGGTCGCTCACTTGCCACCAAGATGATTGGGCAGGATGTGCATATGCCTGTGGCAATCGCCCCGACAGGCTTTACAGGCATGATGTGGGCAGATGGCGAGATTCATGCCGCACGAGCTGCCGAGAAATTTGGCATTCCATTTTCGCTATCTACCATGAGTATTTGCTCGATTGAAGATGTGGCAGAAAACACCACCAAGCCTTTTTGGTTTCAGCTGTATGTCATGCGTGATAAAAAATTCATGGAAAATCTTATCCGCCGTGCCAAAGACGCCAAATGCTCTGCCCTTATCCTAACTGCTGATTTGCAGGTACTAGGACAACGCCACAAAGACATCAAAAATGGTCTGTCTGCTCCGCCTAAGCCTACCTTAAAGAACATTCTTAACCTCATGACCAAACCTGAATGGTGCTTTAATATGCTCGGCACCAAACGCCACACCTTTCGTAACATCGTCGGTCATGCCGAAGGGGTGGGCGACCTATCTAGCTTATCATCATGGACAGCCGAGCAGTTCGACCCCCGTCTTAACTGGGATGATGTCGCTCGCATTAAAGAGCTGTGGGGCGGCCCGCTCATCATCAAAGGCATCATGGAGCCAGAAGATGCCATCTTGGCCGCCAAATCAGGAGCTGATGCGATGGTCATCTCAAACCACGGTGGTCGTCAGCTGGACGGAGCCCCAAGCTCCATCTCTGCCCTAGCCGACTGCGTACAAGCGGTGCAAGCCCAAAACAGTGCCTGCGAAGTGTGGCTAGATAGCGGTATCCGTTCAGGTCAAGATGTCCTAAAAGCCATCGCCCTTGGGGCAAAAGGCACGATGATTGGACGTTCGTTCCTATATGGTTTGGGTGCGTATGGCGAAGATGGCGTTCGCCGTGCCTTAGAGATTATCTACAAAGAGTGCGACATCACGATGGCGTTTTGCGGTCATACCAACATCAATACCGTCAATCAAGACATCTTTGTCAAAGGCACTTATGAAAATCTAAAAGTCGCCGACCCACACATCACGCCGATTCGTTGGTAGTTTGCCTCAACAAAAAAGACCTTGTCATCACAAGGTCTTTTTTGTTTTGGTGGTAAGCTGATAAGAATAGCCACACTCCATATTTACATAAAAACAGCCCTTTGTATAAACTGTTTTTGTTTTCATCAATCTTTTCTTAAACCCATGTAGCACAATAGGTCAAGCAAGATTATCTATTTAAAACATCACGATTGATGACAACTTCTGTCGTCTCTTTGAGATAATGCAAATAATCAGACAGCTGGTCTTGACCGACATTATCACGAATCACCATTGCCGCCTGCATACGCTCTGCCATTGGGATTTGTTCAACAGCTTGGCTGCTGACAGGTCCACCGACAATTACGCTTGCACCTGCTTCGGTCTGCACCGCCCAGATGTCATTCGCACCTGATTTATTGGTAAATAAGCTGGCACGCTCTTTGGCACTTAGATGTGGATTTTGGCGAGTGGTGATGCCAAAATTCGCCTTAGGTACCATCAACGACTGACCGCCAGATGCTTTTGCTGCTTCGGCAGCTTGGTTTGCCGCTGCCAATGCCAATTCAGTCGCTTTTTGCTTAGCAAGCAGCTCTTTAATCTGCGGTGTAGCTTCTGCCAGCGTCAAAGGCTTGGTTTCTTGATGATTGCTTGGTTGCACCCAGACCGTCTTGGTATCGCCCAGCGTGATGTTTGTGCTCACCGCTTGGTCTTGGATATTAAAGTCATCAAATGCCGTATCAATCACCACAGGCTGTGGCAGCTCGGTGGTATTATTGGTTTTTGGATAAGACTTGATGGATTTGGCGGGCAAAGACACCGCAGCGGCAATGTCGCTGATGCCCATCGCATCGCTTGCCATGTTGTTAATCTTGGCAATCATCTCATGATAGGCGGCTTGACGCTTTTGGTCTAGTGCCATCTGCACCAGCTCATCACGCACACTATCGACCGTGATGTCGCCTGCTTTGGTTACTTTAAAAATCTGATAACCAAAGCTCGTCTGTACAGGCTGACTGACTTCGCCGACTTTTAGCCCTGCCAAAGCCGCACTTACCTTGCCAGCATCGCTACCGAACACCGCAGGGTTGTATTTGCCAATATGACCGCCCGACTCACCACTTGGGTCGTCAGAATATGCTTTGGCAAGTGCTTCGAACGACTCGCCTTTATCCAGCTTCGCTTTCACTTCGTTGGCTTGGCGTTGGGCATCTGTCCCTGACAGCAGAATTTGCGACAACTCACGACCATCGCTCATGCCGTTTTTTTGTAGATAGCTTTCAAATTGAGATGCAATCTCTTCTTCGCTTGGTGCATCGACTTTTAGCTCATCTGCCGACAGCTCAATATATGCCAAATCCACCGATTCTGGGCGTATTAGAGACTCTTTATGCTCATTATAGTATGCTTCGATTTGGGCTTGTGAGATGTCCACTTGGTCGATATAATCCTGCCAAGCAAAACGATGCACCCAAATCTCACGAGCTTCTAATTGCAAATCCAGCAAACGAGCCACCTGCGATGATGGATAAATCGCTGTGCCTAGCACGCTGGCGGTCAGCTGTCTGATACTCAGCTGCGTGCGAAATCTGGCAAACAGCTCGTCTTTGGTCAGTCTGTTGTTGTCCAAAAACTGTGCAAACAGCTCATTAGAAAACTTCCCATCTTGCCAAAAACTTTGGTCTTGGGCAATCATCTGACTGATGACTTCATCAGACACCGACATACCCAGCACCTGTGCTTGATTTTGCAGTAGCACACGGTTAATGAGACTGTCTAGCACTTCATCCGCCATCGCACGCTCATTAATCATGCTTGCGTCATTATTTTGTAAAAGCTGCTGACGATAGTTGTTTAGCTCCGCTTGATACACGCTCACATCAATAGTGCTATCACCTGCCTTCACCAAATCATTCGCCCCCATGGACGCCCCACCGCCAAGACCTTGCACGCCCAAAAACGCCATTGGCAGCATGATGAGACCCATCGTGATGCGACCAGGCCAGCTTTGCAGAAAATCACGCAATTTATCCATAAAAATTTCACTTACCGATTAAATGTCGATTAAAAAAACTAAAACCTTACTATAATACGCTAAATCACAAAAATACTCAAAATGTTTTGCACAATTTTGCCAAATATTCACAATAATCATCAACTTTCACACAAAAAAACACCCAATGTCAAAACAAAGAGTGTTTTTGGATTGGTTTGACCAATCGGTTTAATGAGTGAAATAAGAAAATTAGTTCACTGCGTCTTTTAGACCTTTACCTGCTTTAAAGCCTGGTACTTTGCTGGCAGCGATTTTTAGTGGCTCGCCAGTTTTTGGGTTGCGACCAGTACGAGCAGCACGCTCTTTTACGCTAAAAGTACCAAAGCCTACCAATACCACATCGTCGCCACGCTCAAGGGCACCTTGTACGCTAGAAGTGAAAGCGTTCAATGCTTTGGTTGCTTGGTCTTTAGTTAGACCTGCTTCGCTTGCAATCGCATCTACCAATTCTGACTTATTCATATCAAATTCCTCATGTGTTGAGTTAATAAAAATGATTCAACCAATACATCCTGACTTTAAGTCTGTAAATTATCCACACTCTTAGTCGGTGCATTCGTCGTTGTGTGCATTGTATGACTATCAAAGAGCATTTACAAGTAGAAAAATACAAAAAATCCCTAAATTTTTACAAAATTTAGAAAAATTTTATAAAAAATCGCTCAAAATACCCACAAGCTATGGACAACGCACGCACATTCCGTTGCTTGTTAGTACAAACATTACCTGTCATTTATAACAAGACTTCGCCCAATATGCAAGACAATTTACATAATTTTATGTAACACAGTCCAAATTTTCGCCCAATTTGCTTAAATCTTGGCATTAAATGATGCAAAAAATCTGGTCAATAATACAAATCATACAAATTTATTGGCATTGATTTTGTGTTTTTGGTGATTTTAGGATACAATCAGCACAACCGACAAATCAACGCACAATATGCAAGCATTCAAGGTTGCTAAGGCATTGTGTGATTGATGTGCTTTTTAAATTTAAGCACAGTTTTGTGTTATTTTATATCAATGATATTCACACATCAACTTAGATAAATCAACTTAGGATAAGTTCATGGCAGACTTTAACAGCCCACAACACAGCAAACCCCATCAAGAGCAAGGTACAGGCGTCATCTCGCATGGTGTACTCAATGTATTGCTGGTGTTTTTAGAATCCGCCATCACACTCATGCTAAGATTCAACCCAAAGCTACGCCAGCTCGCCTACCCTTTGGCACAAGATGAAGTGTTGGTATCCATCCGCACTTATCTGCCCCATGTACAAATCTACGCCACTTTTAATCATCACGGCGTTCTGCTAGACAGCGAGTTGCCTGCCCATAAAGAAGTAGCGGACATTGCGGTCAATGCGTACAGCTTTCAGCTTGCCAATACCCTAACCAACCACAGCACCCAAACGGTGGACAAACTACAAATGCGTGGCGATGCTGCCCAAGTGGCTCAATTCAAAGAATTCTTGGTACAGCTCGGTATCGGCGGCGTCATCGACCATCTGCTACGCAAAACCAAAAAAGCAGACAAACCAACAGCCGAACAAAAGGCAGAAAAACTGGGCGAACTAAAAACCAAAATCGCCGAACAATCCCAAAAAATCAGCGATTTAACCACCCAAAACGCCAGACTGACCGCCCAGCTTGGCGAAGCCAAAACCAAACAAAAAAGTACCTTTACAGGTTTTATCATCGCAAGTCTCATCGCCATTGCTGCATTGGTCTCACACTTTTTTGTGTGATTGTCCGACATCTTACAAGCATTCAAGCCCATCTTTTGGTTTGAATGCTTTTTATATGGGTTTTCAGGCTGCTTATTGACCCAGTATGAACAGCAATCATCGGTTTGATAATTGATAATCATTATCTATATACCTATTTTGATTGATTTTTTAAATCAAAGCATTTAAAAATAACAACAACAAAGTGCATAAAATAATCTTGACCTATTTACTCGGAATTATTATAATAAGCACAACTTTTTTATTACCGATGTTCATTTTGCGAACTAGGCATTTTTAGGTATTTTTTTATGCGCTTAACCACTCGCGGCAGATATGCAGTTACCGCCCTACTCGATTTGGCAGTACAAGAAAATCGCCATCAAGGCGCTGTTTCCTTGTCTGACATCGCAAAACGCCAATCCATCTCGATTTCATACCTTGAACAGCTGTTTTCTAAGCTCCGTAAAAAAGGCTTGGTCAATAGCACTCGTGGTGCATCGGGCGGCTATCACCTTGCCAAACCTTTGAACGAAATTGATGTCATGAGCATCATCACCGCAGTCGATGAAAGTGTGAACGCCATGCAATGTGGTGGCAAGGGCGACTGCCAAGACGGCACTATGTGCCTGACGCACGATTTGTGGCACAATTTGTCCGCCCATATTGAAGCGTATTTGAGTCAAGTAACGCTTGCCGATTTATTACACTCAAAAAACACACAAAACATCGCCGACCGCCAAGAACACAAAGTTCAAAGCAGCAAAGGCGATAAAAAAGACCAACAAATCAATACCATTAACTTACTTGGGGTAAATCCAGCATGAGCCAGAATTCCTTAATTTATTTAGATTACGCTGCCACCACACCGATTGCAGAAGAAGTCGCTGACAAGATGGTCAAATACATGACCTTTGACGGCATCTTTGGCAACCCTGCCAGCCGCTCGCACGGTTTTGGTTGGCAAGCTGAAGAAGCAGTTGAAAATGCTCGCTTGCAGATTGCTGAGACTGTGGGTGCTGACCCGCGTGAAATCGTCTTTACCAGCGGTGCAACCGAATCAGACAACCTTGCCCTAAAAGGCGTGGCACACTTCTACCACACCCAAGGCAAACACATCATCACCAGTCAAATCGAGCATAAAGCCATCTTGGATACTTGCCGCCAGCTAGAACAAGAAGGTTTTGAGATTACTTATCTGACCCCACAAGAAGGCACAGGCATCATCACGCCAGAGCAAGTCGCTGACGCCATCCGTGAAGACACCATCTTGGTGAGTCTGATGGCAGTAAACAACGAACTTGGTACCGTTACCGACATCAAGGCAATCAGTGAGATTACTCGTGAAAAAGGCGTGCTATTCCATGTTGATGGTGCTCAAGCCGTCGGCAAAATCAAAATCAACCTAGCTGAACTAAAAGTTGACTTGATGAGTTTTAGCGGTCATAAGATTTATGGTCCTAAGGGTATTGGTGCTTTGTATGTCGGTCGCAAACCCCGTGTGCGTATCAAAGCTGAGCAGCATGGCGGTGGTCATGAGCGTGGTATGCGTTCTGGTACACTGGCTACTCATCAAATCGTCGGCATGGGTGAAGCATTTGCTCTGTCTGCCCAGCGTTTTGAAGAAGACCACGCACACATCACTCGCCTAAGAGACAAGCTGTGGAATGGTCTGCAAGGTATCGAAGAGATTTATCTAAACGGCAGCTTTGAGCACGGCATTCCAAACATTCTAAATGTTAGCTTCAACTTCATCGAAGGCGAATCTTTGATGATGAGCCTAAAAGACCTAGCAGTTTCATCAGGCTCTGCTTGTACATCAGCGACACTTGAGCCATCTTATGTGCTGCGTGCCATCGGTCGCCCTGACGAGCTTGCTCACTCATCGATTCGTTTTAGCTTTGGTCGCTACACCACCGATGAAGACATCGACCGTGTACTTGCCCAAATCACTGATGCGGTGAACAAGCTGCGTGAACTATCACCGCTGTGGGATATGTTCAAAGAAGGCATCGATTTTAGCAAAGTTGAATGGCAAGAGCACTAATCGTCTTTTTATTCATCTTTTAAGTTTTAAAGTTTTAAAGTTTTATTAGCTTTATAGGCAATCGGCTTGATGTACTTGAAAATGACATCAATCATGACCATCAAGTCATCAAGCTCTACCGAAATACAGGAATATAATCATGGCATATTCAGATAAAGTCATCGACCATTATGAAAATCCACGCAATGTGGGCAACCTAGACAAAAACGCCAAAAATGTCGGCACAGGCATGGTGGGTGCACCTGCGTGCGGCGATGTCATGCGACTACAAATCCAAGTAGGCGATGACGGCATCATCACTGACGCTAAATTCAAAACCTATGGCTGCGGCTCTGCGATTGCATCAAGCTCACTGGTTACCGAATGGCTAAAAGGCAAAACCCTAGGCGAAGCTGCCGCCATCAAAAACAAAGACATCGCCGAAGAGCTGGCACTACCACCAGTAAAAGTACACTGCTCTGTGTTGGCAGAAGACGCCATCAAGGCAGCGATTGAAGACTACCAATCAAAAGCCAACGCTTAATGCGGTTTTGATAATACAATATTGGCACATCAGGCACATAGGAGAAGTTATGATTACACTAACCGAACGAGCGACCAAACATGTCAAAGACTTCCTAGAAAATCGTGGAAGTGGTCAGGGGATTCGTGTGGGTGTACGAACGGCAGGCTGTTCTGGTCTTGCCTATGTGCTTGAATTTGTCGATGAGCCGAACGACACCGATGAGCGATTTGACAACGATGGCGTGAGCGTCTTTGTGGACCAAAAAAGTTTGGTGTATCTCAATGGCTTGCAGATGGACTATGTTACCGAAGGTCTAAACTCTGGCTTTAAATTCACCAACCCCAACCAAACAGGCGAATGCGGCTGTGGTGAATCTTTCACGGTGTAATCATGGATACCAATAACTTTTTTGCTTTATTTGGCTTGCCTGTCAGCTTTGATATTGATAAAGATGCTTTAAAGCAAGCCTTATTAGCCCTACAAAAACAGCACCACCCCGACCAAACAGGTCAAGAGACACCGCTAGCATCTTTAATCAATCATGCTTATGATACCCTATATCATGATGACAAGCGAGCTGCCCACCTGCTTGCCTTAGCGGGTATAGAGTGCGATCTAAACGCTTCCATCAGCGATTGGGATTTTTTAGATGAAATGATGGAATTTCGCATGGCGTTGGACGACCTGCAAGACAGTAGCGAAATCCAGCACCTGCTTGATGCCGTCAATACCCAAAAAGCTCGCTACAACGCACAGTTTAGCCAGATTTATCAAACACAAGATTGGCAAAATGCCCAAGATACCGCCCAAAAAATCCAATTTTTGGAAAAATTGGCGATTGATGTGCAGCATAAGCTCACCCAAAGCCTAAATACCCATACCGATGATGACGATTTATATGTATAATACACTCATGACAATCAGTGATTTATCGTCATTGCGTGCAGTTGCACCACACAGACAAAAACAGTTATGGCAATGCTTGATGAATAGATAGACCATTAACCATCTACATCTAAAAGTCAGCCACTTTTTATTGATGTCCTTTGGACACATCAGCCAGCTTTTAAGAGTTATCATGTCTTTATTGCAAATCAGCGAACCCAACCAATCCAAAAATCCCCATCAGCACCGCTATGCACTTGGGATAGACCTAGGCACAACACATTCTTTGATTGGAGTGGTGCGTTCTGGACGAGCCGATGTGCTGCGTTTTGGCGACACCCCCTTATTGCCATCGGTGGTCTATTATGGCGAGCAGTCGCCACGCCCTGTGGTTGGGGCTGCCGCACTGGCTTATGATGATGACAAAAACACCATCATCTCAGCCAAGCGATTCATGGGTCGCAGCAAGGCAGACATCAAATTCTCCCACCCCTACACACTCTCTGGTGATAAGCACACCATGCCTGCTTTTGTTACCGCACAGGGTGAAAAATCCCCTGTGGAGACATCAGCACACATCTTGTCGCACCTAAAACGCCATGCCGAAGCCGCTCTGCCACCT
The DNA here is from genome assembly GCA_030525825.1 of Moraxella sp. GTDB lineage: Bacteria > Pseudomonadota > Gammaproteobacteria > Pseudomonadales > Moraxellaceae > Moraxella. The sequence continues at coordinate 65,102 of JAUNDZ010000005.1, read as the reverse complement.
GACAGCATTGCAGGTGCGGTGATTACCGTGCCAGCGTATTTTGATGATGCTCAGCGTGCCGCCACCAAAGACGCTGCCACCGCCGCAGGTCTGACCGTACTTCGCCTACTCAATGAGCCGACCGCTGCCGCCATTGCCTATGGCTTGGACAAGAACACATCAGAAGGTATTTATTTGGTCTATGACTTGGGTGGTGGTACTTTTGATGTGTCCATCCTAAGACTGTCCGATGGCGTGTTTGAAGTATTGGCAACAGGTGGTAACAGTGCCTTGGGCGGAGATGATATTGACCGACTCATCGCTAATTATTTCATCAAAACCGCCAATCTTGACCCTGCTCAAATCAGCAGTCAAGAGAAAGCTCGCCTTGCCAGACTTGCTAAATCCTACAAGCAGGCGTTGAGCAGCAGTCATGCCACCATGGTGGACATTGACATCGCAGGCACACCATTTCAAACCATGCTCAATAACAGCACCCTAGCCCAAATCATTGAGCCTGTAACACGCCGCACGCTACAAATCTGCCAACAAGTACTACAAGATGCCAACATCCCAGCATCACAGGTGCGTGAAGTTGTCTTGGTGGGCGGCTCTACCAGAATGCCGATCATCCAAGATGCCGTCAAAGCATTCTTTGACAAGCAGCCCCTATGCACTCTAAATCCTGATGAAGTGGTGGCATTGGGTGCGGCTCGTGCTGCCGACCAGCTCATCAACAAAAAAGAAGACAATCTGCTACTACTTGATGTAACGCCATTATCGCTTGGGCTTGAAACGATGGGCGGACTGACCGAAGTCGTCATTCCAAGGAACACCCCCATTCCTGTGGCACGCCGTCAGATTTTCACCACGCACCAAGACGGTCAGACAGGCATGGTCATCCATGTGGTGCAAGGCGAGCGAGAAACGGTGGCAGACTGCCGTACTTTGGCACGCTTTGAGCTGTATGGCATTCCGCCCATGAAAGCAGGTCATGCACGCATCGAAGTGAGCTTTCAGATAGATGCTAATGGTCAGCTGACAGTTTCTGCCCAAGAGACCACCACAGGGGCTCGCAGCCAAATCCAAGTCAGCCCAAGCTACGGTCTTAGCACCGAGCAACAAGAGCAGCTGCTACAAGCAGGGTTCTTGTACGCCAACGAAGACAAACGCCTGCGTATGCTGATAGAAGCCAAAGTCGAAGCAGAGCGTGAGCTGATCGCCCTAGAATCGGCATTGACCGAGTTTGGTGAGTTAATGGCAGATGATGAAAAAACTCGCCTACTGTCCGCCATGCAAACACTCAAAGATGCCATCAGCGGCGATGACAAAAAAACCATCGATACCGCCAATGCCGAGCTAAAACCACTCAGCGACCACTTAGCCGCCCTTATCATGGACCAAAATGTCAAGTCCGCATTAACAGGCACCAGCACCGCTGACTGGTAATAAAAGACACCAAACAACCCCAAACATCATTTAAAAATCAACAAAAAACGAGAGCATTTATGGTAACTGTAACCGTCCTACCCCATCACGAAATCTGCCCAGAAGGTGCGGTCATTGAGCTAAACGAAGGCGAGAACCTGTGCGAAGGTTTGCATGACAATGGCATCAAAATCGAACACGCCTGCGATATGTCAAAGGCTTGCACCACCTGCCATGTGGTCGTTCGTCAGGGCTTTGATAGCCTAGAAGAGATGGATGACATCGAAGGCGACCTACTAGACAGAGCATGGGGACTTGAACCGAACTCACGCCTATCTTGCCAGTGCATCATCGCCAACGAAAATCTCACCATCGAGATTCCAAAGTACACCCTAAACCACGCCAAAGAAAACCACTAAGACAAAGGTTTAATAAGTCTTTATCCATTAAAAAACCCCTAGCAAAACTGGCTAGGGGTTTTTACATCATTCATCCAGATAAAACCGAAACGGCAGTGGCGAGCTACTCACCGCATCTGCACCATCAAGCACAATGACACCTTTGATGATGAGCTCAATCGTCAAGGGCAACACATAATGCTCCAATTTTTGTACACGCAGTCTTAAAGAATCAGCCGTCTGTGATGTTGCCACAGACAGCACCGCCTGTGTTAATACCTGCCCTGCATCCAGCTCCGGCGTTACCACATGTACGCTACAACCGTGAAGCACATCGCCTGCTTTTAGCACTCGCTCATGTGTATCTAGCCCTTTATAATAAGGCAATAGCGATGGGTGCAGGTTAATCATCGGACATGGCACACCGCTGATAAACTCTGCCGACAGCACTCGCATGAACCCTGCCAACACCACCAAGTTAGGCAACCATTCGTGTAGCAGCTCCAACGCGTGCTTTTCAAAAGTCTTAATGCCCATTTTCTTGCCACTAGGCACATGCGACAGCACCACCGTACGAATGCCCGCATCATTGGCACGAGTAACCGCATAGGCATCTGCCACATTGCTAATCACACCCACAATCTCGATGGGCAAGCGACCTGCTTGCATGGCATCAATCATGACTTGTAAGTTTGAGCCGCTGCCTGATACCAAGACAGCGATTTTTAAGGTTTTCATCCGTTTTACTCTATCTTTTTGCTTTTATGCTAAAATAAAACCACAAAATAAAACCGCCACAAAATAGGCGGTTTTATGTCAATCAAGCATACACCACCGCATCACGCTCGCGAGCGATGATGTCGCCAATCACCCAAGCATTCTCGCCTTGTGCTTGTAGGAAGTTTAGGGCTTCGTCTGCCTTGTCTTGCGGGATAACCAAAATAAAGCCAACGCCACAGTTAAAGGTGCGATACATTTCTAGTGTATCGATGTTACCGCCCTTTTGTAGCCATTCAAATACCGCAGGCAGCTGCCAGGTGTTCGTATCGATTCTGGCTGCTAGGTTCTCTGGTAGGACACGGGGCAGGTTTTCGGTCAAGCCACCACCTGTGATGTGTGCCATCGCATGAATGCTCGCATTTCCTAGTGATTTTTGTAGAGCATTGACCGATTTGACATAGATGCGAGTTGGCTTCATTAGGGCGTCTGCCAAAGACACATCACCAAGCTGCTCTTGCTCAACATCCACGCCTGTTACTTCGATGACCTTACGCACGAGCGAATAGCCATTCGAATGCACACCACTAGATGCTAAGGCAATCAGCACATCACCTGCTTGCACATTCTTGCCTGTGATGACTTCAGACTCTTCAACCACACCCACACAAAAGCCCGCCAAGTCATAATCTTCATCCTGATACATACCCGGCATCTCGGCAGTCTCACCGCCAATCAATGCACAATTTGACAAGATACAGCCATCGCCAATACCTTTGATGACCGCTTCGGCAGTATCAACATCCAGTTTGCCTGTGGCATAATAATCTAGGAAAAATAAAGGCTCTGCCCCACATACCAAAAGGTCGTTCACACACATCGCCACCAAGTCTTGACCGATGGTGTCATGACGATTTAGGTCAAGTGCCAGCTTTAATTTGGTGCCGACACCGTCCGTGCCTGATACCAACAGCGGTGATTTGTAGCCTTGTGGAATGCGGCACAATGCACCAAAACCACCCAGACCGCCAACGACCTCGGAGCGTGAAGTCGCTTTGGCGACGGATTTGATGCGTTGTACCAATGCCTCGCCTGCGTCAATATCTACGCCAGCATCTTTATAGCTAAGTGAAACCTGCTCTGTCATGTCGTTGTCCTTTGAAATTAAAAAAAGGTGGTTGGATAGCCTTAATTATACCAAAAATTTTCGTCAAAAACCTTGCAAAAATCACCATTCAACACAAAATTATGAGCTTTTTTTACAACAATTTTTAAAACCTTATATATTTATCCATCATTTTTGTTTATCATATATCAATTAAAAATCAGACCAAAATCCCATGACCCATCGCACCATCGACCCATTTTTTCGCCGTCTGTTCGTTACGACCGCCTTATGCTTATTCATTTATGCTCTGTATTTGATGCGGTTTGTGATTGCACCGTTTTTGGCGGCATTTATTTTGGCGTATTTTTTAAACCCTTTGGTCAATATTTTTAATCGCTTTTTGCCTAGAATTTTAGCCATCGTGGCGGTATATTTATCCATCACTCTATTGATTACCGCCTTAATGTTTTGGCTGGTTCCTTTGTTATGGGCACAGCTTCAATTAGCATGGGAATCTTTGCCTACTTTATTAAAATGGTACAATGAAGTCGCCAGACCTTGGCTCGGTCAGTTTACCTCCAATAAACTGCTCAAAATCGACCTTGAAATGATTTCTAATGAGCTTAGTACCTTTATTCAGACGAATTATCAGTTCTCCGATGCCCAAGTCGTCATCAAGCGAGTGCTGACGTCTGGCATGAGTGCCGCCAACAGTCTGGGACTGATCATCATGATTCCAATTTTAACCTTTTATTTTCTCATCAACTGGCGTGAGCGGCTGCATACTTGGCAGACCGTGATTCCCCGTGATTATGAGCATAAAGTAACCACCATCGTCAAAGACTGCGATGACGCTCTCATGAATTTTGCCAAAGGTCAATTTGCCGTCATGATTTTGCTTGGAGCGATTTATGCCATACAGCTAGAACTCATCGGTTTAAAACTTGGACTCATCATCGGTATCGGTGCAGGCATTGCCAGCTTTGTGCCTTATTTGGGTTTTGGAATTGGTATTATTGCTGCTTTGATTGTGGGCTTTTTTCAGTTTGGCTTTGATTGGAAATATCTACTACTCATCGTCGGTGCTTTTGGCATTGGGCAGATTTTAGAAGGTTATGTCTTACAGCCGCTGCTTTTGGGCAACAAAATCGGTCTGTCAGCACTTTGGGTGATTTTTGCGGTGTTGGCAGGGGCGTCTCTGTTTGGCTTTATTGGCATGCTCATCGCCTTGCCAGTCTCAGCACTCATCAATGTGCTGTTTCGCCATGCTTATGCCGCCTATCTAAAAAGCGATTGGTATCTAGGACGCAGGCAATTTCGACTGTGGTAAGCTGACAGCTGCCATCAGATACAAAAAAGTAGCAAATCTACTTGCCAATTTTTCTAAAAATGTGCTATATATAGGCACATTAAAAACGAGTAACTAACAACATATCGTACAAATAACAACAATGCAGATTGATAGGTATTTTTAATTGATGAACGATTTGACACAACCTTCTTTAAACCTAGATGTCAAGCAGGACGCCAGTTTGTCCGATTTTAACAGTCAAGGATATGCTCCTGTGCTTAATGCCATACGAGAATTGGGGCTTGGCAATCTTAGAGAGCTTTTTATCATTGGTGATTATGGCTTTGGCAAGACACACCTTGCCGCTGCCATCTATCGCAACTATACCCAAACCTATCACAAAACCGCCATCACGCTCGCCTTAGGCGACATCATCGATACCGACGAAGACGCCAGTGCATTGGTTGGGCTTGAAATGTTTGACTTGGTGATTATTGATGATTTGCACTTCATTCACCGCAGTCGTGAATGGCAAGAAGGACTGTTCCATCTCATCAATCGCATTCGTGAACAAAACAAACAAATGATTTTTTTGGCGGCGGCTCCTGCCAGAGAGCTTGAAATCGGACTGCTTGACTTGGTTACTCGCCTGTCGCTGGCACCGACCTTTCGCCTGCCAACCAACGAAAATATCGAAGACAGGCAAGCCCTGCTAAGCTCGGTACTCAAACGCAAGCATTGGCGGCTGCCTGAGCAGATTTTTGATTATATGCTGACCAATGGTCCAAGAAATGCAGGCGATATGATTCAAGTTTTGGATAAGATTTCGCCACTACTGACGCATTTATCACGCGTGCAAGTGCCAAAAAAGACCATTGATGAAGCTAAAACCATCATCAGCAAAGAGACTTTCTTGCTTGAAATTTCTGAGCATAAAATGACAACCACCCCATAGGGCTTTTATCGGTCATACTCATAAAGGCTTTGATTTTTAAGGATATTTTTATGAAATTTTTAACAATAGGCATCATTACCACCGCTTTATTGGCAACTACCGCTCATGCCGAAGTCCGCTTGTTGGTCGATGATAACATCAAAGTTACCGCCATCAACGGACAAGAAGTTCGCCACAGCGTACTACAACCATTAAAGCGTGAATTCACCCTGCAAGCAGGTCGCCATGTGGTAACTGCTCGCTATGACCGCCTATTTGACCTAACTCGTGGCGACCACGACTACCTAAAATCTGGCAATATCAGCGTGGTGGCTGACCTACAAGACAACCAAAGCTATCAGCTGGTCATGCCAAATCAGCCAAATAACTACACCGCTGCCAAAGAGTTCATCAAATCGCCAACCCTTGCCATCGTACAAAACGGTCAAGTACTCGCCCAAGAGAGTATCACAGAAGAACGCTCTGGCGTACTAAGCTCCATCACTCAAAGCATCGGCGGTATGTTTAGCCGTGGCGACAGTGCACTGGCTTCTAATCAAAAAGCCATCGCCGCACTCGGTCAAGCCCCTGCTCCAAGCACCCCTGCCGTGCAGCAGCCTGCCGCCAAAGACAACCTAGATGGCTTCATGCAGCTGTGGTTAAACTCTAGCGAAGAAGAGCGTGAAAAAATCCGTCAATGGATTGGCAAATAATCTGCTCAACAATCCATACAAACCACACAAAAAAAATAAGACCTTTCATCGGTCTTATTTTTTATCATCTGTGTGTGCTTTTGCCCACAAAATGCCCAAAACAAAAAACCATCACAGTGATTGCGATGGTTTTTTTGATGTTATCGATATTGGATTATTTTGCCAATACAGATACATAACGGCGGTTAAATTGACCTTTGGTCTCAAACTTTACAACGCCTTCAGTTAGGGCGAATAAAGTGTGATCACGACCCATGCCTACGCCTTCGCCTGCGTGGAATTCAGTACCGCGTTGGCGAACGATGATGTTACCTGCAACAACATCTTGACCACCGAATACTTTTACGCCAAGCATTTTTGGGTTAGAATCACGACCGTTACGAGTAGAACCTGCGGCTTTTTTGTGTGCCATGAGAATATCTCCTATGTGGATGCTTTAGAGTCTAAAGTCATCAAATAATGGTAATTAAGCGTTGATTGCTTTGATTTTTAGCTCGGTGAACCACTGACGATGACCTTGCTCTTTGTGGTAGTGCTTACGACGGCGGTGCTTAACGATACGCACTTTTTTGCCACGACCATGCTCAACCACTTCTGCTTCAACGCTAGCACCAGCAACAACTGGCTGACCGATTTTGATGTCGGCACCATTGACAACCATCAGTACATCTTCAATCTTTAGCGTTTCGCCTTTTTCAGCTTTTAGTAGCTCAACTTTCAAAGTCTCGCCAACGCTAACACGGTGCTGTTTACCACCACTTTTGATTACTGCGTACATCTACATTCTCCGTAAAAACCTGTGTGTCGTGGCTGTCCCTTGACAGCACTTGATAACGAACACGACTAGGACATAAAAATGAAACGGTATTTTACCAAAAAATCATGCAAAGTACAAGTAAAATTCACACATTTATGTGGATAATTTTGGCGATATTTTTTGTTGGTTTCATGAGTTGATTAATGGTTTTTGGGTTTATTTTAAAAACACCACTTCATTATCCAGCTCATTGCCACTCACATCATCACCTGGGTAATGCTGGCGTAATAGGTCGCCAATTTGAGCAATCAAAGTCATCAAGGCAGCAGCAAAATCACCCGAGCGACAAGTCTGCAAGGCGGCTTGTGTCAAACCTTGCCATGTCGCATCGTCCACACACTCATCGATGCCCCTATCAGCGATGATTTCAAGGTCATGCTCACAAATATTGACATAAATCATCACGCCAGTATTCTCGGCAGTATCCCATACTCGGTGCGTGCCAAACAGTGCCAACGCACGCTCACGACAATCCACATGATAAGCCTGACTGATGGGCAAATGATTTTCAACGACCAAATAAATCTCGCCACGATGTCCAGATTCCGCATGAGTGATGGCGTGAGCAAATTTGGTTTTTAGCTCATCAGTCAGCCAGCGATTATGCAAAATCGGGATAAAGCTCAACTGTCGCCAAAGCCGAGATAGGCTTTTGGTCGAGTGAATATACTGCATCTTAACTTACCACCCCATCAATCTTTTTTTATAAATAACAAATAAAACATCAGACCAAGCAATCTTGGCAATCCATCAGACGAGTGGCTGATGAGTTTTTAGGATTTTTTTAAAAAAACCAAAAACTACCAAGAGCCACCTGCACCGCCCCCGCCGAAGCCGCCGCCTCCGCCGCCGAAGCCGCCAGAGCCAAAACCACCCCCGCCGAAGCCGCCGCCACCTGTGGGCAACACCACAAAGCCGCCGCCCCGTCCGCCACGACCTGAGCCAGACCTGAACAATAACAATAGTAACCACACCCCAAAAGCAACAGGAATCGCCATAAACCCTGCACCCAGCATAAAGCCAAAAAAGCCTACGCCACCTGCAGTCAAGGTCGCCCCCAAGAATCTACCCAAAATGGATGTCAAAAACAGCCCAAACCAAATGCCAAAGATAAGCAGAGCCATCAAAGAGATGCCTTCATCTCCATAAGAATCATCGGAGGTCTCGCCTGCTGCTTCATCGGCTCGTTTGAGTGTCTCAGGGTCGGCACGCAGTCTTTCGCTGATGCTACCTATCGCTGCTGATAGACCTTGTGCGTATTGCCCTGTCTTAAAAGATGGCGTGATGTCATCACGAATGATGCGTTTGACGGCAGCATCAGGCAATACCCCTTCAAGACCATACCCTGTCAAGATGTACAGATTGCGGTCATTGATGGCGACCACAATGAGCAGCCCTTCGTCGGTGTCTTTTTTGCCCAGCTGCCAGCGGTCAGCCACCGCCATCGCATAATCAAAAATCGGCATGCCCTGCGTACTGGGTACGATGACCAGTGCCGCCTGTGCCAGATTGTCATTATACAAGGTGCGTAGCTGCTCGCTTAGATGTGCCTTTTCGCTAGGCGATAGGATATTGGCAACATCCACCACAGGCTCATTTAAGATGAGCTTATCATGCGTTACACTCGGAGCGTTGGAAGTGGTGGGAGATTGGGCAGTGACGGTTGCCGTGCCGTTTTGTTGATTGCTCGCTGTATTACTGCTGGTCGTGCGAGTAAGGTCTTTGACAGAATCCGTCAAAGGCGACAGCGGTGTACCAGCTGTGTCTTTTAGGACGCCGCCCACCGCTTGATTTTGATTGGCGACAACGACCGCCGCCGCCATTTCATCTTCTGCACTGGCAGTCGCTGTGGCGGTGGCGGTCGCTGATGACGCCAGTACTTGCGATGACATGACCACACCAAACAGCACAGGCACAAGCCGAGTGCCAACATGGGTCAAACTCATCCATCCAGCTTTTTTTGGCATGTCCGCCACCTTATTGGCTAGCGATGGCGGTGCCTGTATTTGAACCTGCTGTCGCTGTACCGCTTGCAGCAGGGGCAGAGGCTGATGCACCATTATTAAAGCTGACTGTCGGTGCTGCCGAGATGGCTCGCTCATTCTCAACGCTAAAATTCGGCTTGGCTTTCATGCCAAACACCATCGCCGTAAGGTTGGTTGGGAATTGACGCACGGTGGTGTTATAGCCTTGAACATCTTGGATATAACGCTGACGAGCCACCGTGATGCGGTTTTCTGTGCCTTCAAGCTGAGCTTGTAGGTCTTGGAAAATTGCATCCGCTTTTAGCTGTGGATAGTTTTCTGAGATTGCCATCAAGCGAGACAAAGCACCCGTCATCTGAGCTTGGGCTTCTTGGAATTTTTGCATGGCAACAGGGTCGTTGAGCGTCTCTGGGGTCATCTGAATGCTGCCAGCTGCCGCACGAGCTGCCGCCACTTCGCTGAACACGCCTTTTTCGTGCTGGGCATAACGCTCCACCACCGATACAAGGTTTGGCACTAGGTCAGCACGGCGTTGGTATTGGTTCACCACTTCTGACCATGATGCATTAACCTGCTCATCTTGGGCTTGCAGCGAGTTATAACCACAGCCTGATAAGCTGACTGAGCTGGCAAGTAGTGCAGCGACGGTGAGTTTTTTAAAAGATTTCATGTTCTTTTCCTTATCTTGGGTCAAAGTGGCGACAACTTGCTTGGATGACCAAACACATTAAAAAATCCGCCAAAGTAGCACTATGATGACAATCTTTGAGCAAAAAAACAAGTCAAAGCGTGTAAATCTTACACAAGCACAACACGATTGTTAAACTTGCAAAACGCTGTGATACATTTATCCATCAAAAATGGCATTTTTTTGGACAAAAAAATCGACAAATACCCCTTTAATTGACCCCAACTTCGCAAAAATCAAGTTTTTTGTAAAAAATACGCCAAAAAATGCAAATTTTACTGGCATTTGTTACGAAAATGTGGCAAATTGCAACATGAAATTTATGTTTAATAAAAAAGACGATAAAAAGCATCAACTCATGGCAGCTTGACCCACTTTTTACGTCATTTTATTAAGCATAAAATCCTTTCTTTTTTGAGTGCAAAACTCTATTTATTGTCATTATTTAGTCTATTCTATGGCTAAGGAAAAATTATGGAAAATTTTATTAATTGGCTCAATGGCATCATCTGGTCGCCAGCCTTGATTTGGTTGTGCTTGGTGGTAGGTTTTAGCTATTCTATCGCAACACGACTCATGCAAGTACGCCATCTAAAAGAGATGGTCAAACTGCTCTTTTCTAACAAAGACTCAAAAGAAGGCATCAGCTCATTTCAAGCACTGGCGGTATCAGTGTCTGGGCGTGTCGGTATGGGCAACATCGCAGGTGTGGCAGCCGCCATCGGCTTTGGTGGTCCAGGTGCGGTCTTTTGGATGTGGGTGGTGGCGTTCCTAGGTGCATCAACTGCCTATGTTGAAAGTACACTTGCTCAGATTTATAAAGAAAACGACAAAGGTCAATACCGTGGTGGTCCTGCCTATTATTTTGAAAAATTCTTTGGCGGTGCATTCGGCAAGATTTTTGGTATCATCGTTGCCATCTCATTCATCATCTCTTGCGGTCTGTTCCTACCTGGTGTACAAGCCAACGGTGTCGCTAATGCCATCGCCAACATTACAGGCGAAGGGACGATTGTGGCGACTGCCTTTGGCGATGTGGGCATGAATAAGCTCATCGCAACGCTGTTCATCGTCATCGTGCTTGGTCTTATCATCTTTGGTGGTGTTAAGCGTATCGCTAAGGTGGCTGAATATGTCGTGCCATTCATGGCATTAGGCTATATCCTAATGGCTCTACTCATCATCTTTATGAACATCAGCAAACTGCCAGAAGTGCTTGCCTTAATTGTGGGTGATGCCTTTACCGCTCAAGCAGGTCTGGGTGCAGCAATTGGCTGGGGTGTTAAGCGTGGTGTCTATTCTAACGAAGCAGGTCAAGGTACAGGTCCGCACCACGCTGGTGCTGCCGAAGTTGAACACCCTGCTCAGCAAGGTATCGTACAAGCATTCTCAGTGTATATTGATACGCTGTTCGTCTGCTCAGCAACTGCGTTTATGATTTTGATGACTGGCATGTATAACATTCAACCAGAACACCTGAACGGTGCATTCATCGTCCAAAATGTTGCTGCCGATACCGCCATCAGTAGCCCCGCATTTACTCAGATGGCAGTATCATCGATGTTCGGTGGTTTTGGTAGTGTCTTTGTGGCGATTGCGGTATTCTTCTTCTCATTCACCACCATCATGGCGTATTACTACATTGCCGAAGTCAATGTCGCCTATCTGACTCGCTCATTTAAGACTTCTGGGGCGTTGTTCATCATCAAGCTCGTCCTGCTGTCAGCGGTGGCTTATGGTGCGGTCAATAGCTCAGGCTACATCTGGAACATGGGTGATGTTGGTGTCGGTCTGACTGCATGGCTGAACATCGTGGGTATTGTCATCATGACTTTCATGGCAAAACCTGCCCTAAAAGCGTTAAGAGACTATGAAGCTCAGAAAAAAGCTGGTGTAACCAACTACACCTTTGACCCTGTCAAACTGGGCATCAAAAATGCAACTTTCTGGGAAGAAAGACTTAAGAACAAATAATCCTTAGGTTAATCAGCCAATTAAGCCCTGCGACTCGTGGGGCTTAATTTTTTTATTTTATCAAGTGGTTTGGCTAAGATCGATTGCGTGATTTGGCAATATAAAAGCCTGCTTGATAACCCATAAGCCTAAATGCCACCACAAGCGTTCAGGTGTGTATGGCACAGCGTTTTGTCAAATCTTTTTGTTACGCACCTGACTGCCAAAACAGCTGTTGTGGTATGGTAGTTTTACAGCTCTTTGATTGCATCCGCATGACAATCCAGTCAATAAAAAAACCACCGCTGAAACAAAAGCGATGGTTTTTACTGATACTTACATCAGCAATGATTATTAATCGAACCGCTGTAATGCCGACTCAAAGTCTGAACGCTTGGTCTGCCCAAGCAGTACATTGATGAGCTTGCCGTCTTGATACATGAGCAATGCAGGCGGTCCCATCAGCTGATAACGAGCCAGCAAGGCACGACTGTCATCGCTGACTTCGGTGATGTCAAACTTCACCAGCTGCACCCGTGCCATGCCATCAGGTCGTTGCGTGAACAGCTCTCGCTCCATGATGCGGCATTCGATGCACCAATCTGCAGTAACATCGATGATGACTTTATCACGACTCGCCAAAATCTCATCAAGCTCGCCAATGGTCGTGATGTAAATATCAGGGTAATCGCCTTTCTCGACCGACTGTGTGGTCAATTTATCCAGTGGTCGCCAAGCATCAACAGACCCTGTGCCAACACCTGCCATCAGGCAGCCCACCCACAAAAACACCAACAACGCCACCGCACGACAGACCCACACGCCAAGCCGCCACAGCCACACCCCTGCCATCGCAAACCACACCGCCCATAGCACCAGCACCCACACCGATGCAAACACTCGCTCCACCATAGACACCGCCACCGCCAATAGCAGCAGACCGCAAAGCTCTTTTACCCGAAGCATCCAGCCGCCTGCCTTTGGCATGAAGCGACCTTGTGCCATACCAATCAGCACCAGTGGCACCGACAGTCCCACCCCTAGAGCAAATAACGCCAAAAATCCAAACAGCACGCTGCCACTGACCGATACCGCCGCCAATGCCCCTGCCATCGGTGCAGACACACAAGGCGACACCACGAGTGCCGAAAGCATCCCCGCCAAAAAACTACCGCCCACTCGCCCAAGCCTGTCATCCGCCATCTGTGAGATGCCTTGTAGTCGATCACGAATGACAGCAGGCAACCCCACTTTGATGGCATCAAACATATACAAGGCAAGCACAGCAAAGAGTACGGCAAAGCCGATAAGCACTACAGGATTTTGTAGATAACCCATCACATTTATTGCTCTACCAAACCATGCTATCAAAGCCCCAAGCAGCCCATAGGAAGTTGCCACCCCCAGACCATAGGCTGATGACAATAGCAGACCTTTTTTGGTATCTAGCGTGTTTTGTCTGGCGACGATATTCGCCACGATGGGTATCATCGGATACACACACGGTGTCAAGGACAGCAGCAGCCCCGCCAAGAACAGCAGCCCCACAGCCAGCACAGGATTATCACGAATACCAAAGGGGTCATACGCCTGCTCTAGCGTATGGTTCAGCTCATGGCGTTGGGTGGGTGGGATTGGTGTCGTGCCGTCTGCCGTCTGCTCATCAGGCACAGTAGCCGCCCCTGATTTATCATCGGCTTTATCCACCTGCGATGGCACAGGTTGCACGATATTGACCGCAGGTAATGCATCGCTCTCTTCCGCCATACTCTTGGCATTATCAGGATTGGCAGTAGGGCTAATGACTGGGTCTGCCTTAGGCTTTGATGTCATTGGCTGATTTGATGACTCTTGCTTTATCGCCACACTCGGCTGCTTGGCTTGCTCTTGTTTTGGTGTGTCATTAGATGAGCCATTTGGCGAGCCATTGGATAAATTTTGTGCATTAAGCTCAAATCGGCTCGTCTCTGGTGGATAACACAGCCCTGCTTTTGCACAGCCTTGCCAACGCAATGACGCTGCCGTCTCGCTCCCCACACCGCTTAATGTCGCCCTTGCCACCACATCTTCTTCAAATACCGCCACACGCCCAAAGGTTGGGTCGTCTATCGTGGTGGGCGTTTTATCAAATTGCCATTTGGATGCTTGTACACCACTGGGCAATTTTAGGACAAGTTTATCACGATAGATATAATGCTCTGGCGTAACCTTAAAGACCGCGACGACTTCCCGCCCTTCTACACGCACCTTGACATCAAATGCTTCATGCACGGGCAAAAATTTCTGTGATTGTTGCCCAAACAGTGCCGCCAAACCACCACTTTGGGCAATGGAAGTGGCTGGCGTGGCAAGTGTACAGACCATCAAAGCACAGATGGCGGACTTTATTAGTGCAGAATGAGACATAAAAAAACCGTTAAACAATCAATTAAAATGCCTTATTATACCATCATTTGTCCATTTACACCCAAAGTGCGTGATGCTTAACCAAATACATAAAAAAACCACGCCCTAAAGGCATGGTTTTTTGTTATCAATGATTAGGTCTTAATCCACATCGACATCTTTATAAAAAGCGTTATGGCGTGATTCTTCAAACTCCACCCACACCGCACTGATGATGGCGAGCAATACCGCAAAGCCCAGACCCAATATCCATGCAAAATACCACATGAGTTACTCCTTATATCTATCATGCTTAATAAAGCATATGTTCGTTTTCTTTGATATAGGCTTTGGTTACTTTACCACGCATGATGCTGTATGCCCAACTGGTATAACCAACCACCACAGGCAAAATAAACACCACCACATAGAGCATGACCATAAGCGTAAACTGGCTCGATGTGCTGTCCCAGACCGTCAGGCTCGACTTAGGGTCGCTCGATGACGGCATATAAAAGGGAAATAGTGCCACACCTGCGGTCATGATTATCCCAAAGATGGCACAGCTTGATGCGATGAATGCTAAGAAAGTTTTACCCAATTTTAATAGCCCCATCACCACCAACGGCATGACAACACCCAAAGCAGGGAACACCCACAGCAACGGCTGCTCGTGGTAGTTATTAAGCCAAGCACCTACCTGCTGCAAGACCGTCTTGGCAGTTGGGTCTATCAGACCGCCCTTATCCATCGTGCTGGTGATGACATAGCCGTCGATATTCGCCACCCAAAAACCTGCACCGACAAACAGTACCACCGTCAGTACCGAGAATAGCAAAGAATAGCGTATCGTGCGTGCCTGAATATCGCCTACGGTGCGATGAGCCAAATACACACCGCCTTGCATGATGAGCATACAGGCACTCACCAAGCCACATAATAGAGCAAACGGACTTAACAGCTCAAAAAACGAACCTGTATAAGACGACACCAACAGCTCATCAAAGCCAAACGGCACGCCCAAAAACAGATTGCCAAACGCCACCCCAAAGATGGCAGCAGGTACAAATGAGCCAACAAACAGCCCCCAATCCCAAGTTTTTCGCCAACGAGCATTTTTAATCATACTGCGGTATTTAAAGCCCACAGGACGAAAAAACATCGCCCACAATGCCGCCATCAACGCCCAATAAAAGCCACTAAATGCCGTCGCATACACCAGTGGCAAAGCAGCGAATATCGCCCCGCCTGCGGTGATGAACCACACTTGATTACCTTCCCAATGCGGACCAATGGTGTTGATAATCACTCGTCGCTCGTCATCATTTTTACCCACAAAAGGCAGCAGACTACACACACCCATGTCATGACCATCCATGATGGCAAAGCCAATCAGTAGCACACCAACGAGCAACCACCAGATGAGCTTTAAGGTTTCATAATCAAATAACACGGCTATACTCCTTGATACTCATTAGGGTTGATGATATTTACGCTCTGTTTTTCGCCATGATAGCGACCTGTACCAAGACTGGCAGGTCCTAATCTGACATATTTTTGCATGAGATAAATCTCCACAATAAACAGCACCGTATAGAACACCACAAACCCCGTCAGCGACCAAATCACATTGGCAACATCAATATTTGACACCGACAAATGCGTCGGCAAAATGCCATAAACCGTCCACGGCTGACGACCGTACTCCGCCACAATCCAGCCTGCTTCGGCAGCAATCCAAGGGGCAGGCAGCATGACCACAGCGAATTTTAATAACCACGGCTTTTGCATAAAAGTACCTTTAATGGTATAAAACAGGCTTAGACTAAATAATATCAGCATCAAAAAACCAAGCCCCACCATCACACGAAACGACCAAAACATCGGCACGACTCTTGGAATGGTGTCATCGGTCGCCTGCTTAATCATCTCTGGCGTTGCTTGGGTTACATCATCGGTGTACTTTTTGAGCAGCAGTCCAAAGCCTAAGTCGTTTTTGTTTTTTTCAAAGTTTTCAAGCACTTGTTCATCGGTAGCTCGCCCTGCACTCATGTCAGCACGCATCGTATCAAGCGAGCTGACAGCGATGATGCCGTTTTTGATGCGTTCTTCGTTGATGATTTTGATGTCATGAATGCCCAAAATCTGCTTATCCAGCGAACGAGTACCGATGATGCCCATCGCATAGGGGATGTGTACCGCCCAGTCGTTTTTTTGCTCAGCTTCGTTGATGCTGGCAATCAGATTAAAACTGGCAGGGGCAGGCTCGGTCTCCCACATCGCTTCCATCGTGGCTAGCTTGGTCTGCTGAGCCAGTCCAATGGAATACCCAGACTCATCGCCAAGCACGATGGTACTGCAAATCGACGCAAAGCCAAAAGCCGCCGCCACATGAAAGCTGCGTTTGGCAAATTCAACATCTCGTTTTTTGAGCAGATAAAACGCCGACACCGCCAGCACAAACACCGACCCAACCACATAGCCTGCCGACACCGTATGGACAAATTTATTTTGAGCATCAGGATTGAGCAAGATTTGGGCAAAACCCACCATTTCCATTCGCATGGTCTGGTAGTTAAACTCCGCTCCGACAGGGTTTTGCATCCAGCCGTTCGCCACCAAAATCCACAAGGCGGACAAGTTTGTCCCCAGTGCCATCATGATGGTCGTGATGAGATGCTGCACACGGCTCATGCGATTCCAGCCAAAGAAAAACAGCCCCACCATCGTAGATTCCAAGAAAAACGCCATCAACCCTTCAATGGCAAGCGGTGCACCAAATACATCACCGACATAGTGTGAATAATACGCCCAGTTCGTACCGAACTGAAACTCCATCGTAATGCCTGTGGTAACGCCCAAGGCAAAGTTAATGCCAAACAACTTACCCCAAAATTTCGTCATGTCTCGCCAAATCTCTTTGCCTGTGATGACATAGACTGCTTCCATGATGACCAAAAGCCAAGTCATACCAAGCGTCAAAGGGATAAATAAGAAGTGAAATAAAGCAGTTACAGCAAACTGTAGCCGAGAAATCTCCACCAAAGATTCGGTAATCATAAACTACCCCTATAGGATTTTGTAAAAAAATACTTGCACAAGATACATTATACGCCTATTTTATCCCCTTGCGGTTAATAAATTATCATTTATATTATCAATTATTATTAACATCAAATATACCCATCCAAAAACACAAAAAAGCCCACCCTGTCGAGTGAGCTTTTTGATACATATTCTAAATCAAAATTAGAACTTGTATTCGATACCACCACCGATACCGTAGGCATCAGCATCTACGCCTGCAACTTCACGCTGCAAGAACGCACCATAGATGTGACCAGTGGTAGCCTTGTTGAATGCGTATTTACCGCCAACTGCGATACGCTGTGCTTCTGAATTATTAACACCACCTAGATTGTCAACGAAATCTAGCTGACCATAAGTAGTCCAAGGAGTGTTAGCTACTTTATAGTTGGCAGATAGAGTTACAGCATTTTCATTGTTGTTAGTGTTGTAATCGGTGTGCTGATATAGAGCACCGGCAGTTAGAGCTGGGCTTACCGCATAAGAACCACTCACACGAGCTGCCTTAACAGCATCGCCAGCTTGGATATAGGTAGCACCTACTTTATAAGGAGCGTTGGCTGGCTCATATTTTGCACCAACACCAAAGGCATCACGACCTAGACTGTCATTTGCTTGGCGTGCTGCTGCACCACCAGCATTAGAAAGAGTTTTACTTACATCAGTCTTGTCTTCATCTAGTACATACATACCCATGAATTGCAGACCGTTACGCTCTGGTGAGAAGTAAGCAAATGCGTTGTTTGCACGAGGTGCATCGAAAGATGCTAGCACTTTATCGCCACCAACAACACCACCAGTAGTTACATTGGCGTAGTTAACATAGTCATCAATCGCAGTTAGACGACCAGCAACCAAAGTACCATATTGCTTGTTAGCAAGACCTAGATAAGTATCACGACTTTCCCAATTACGAGCAGCGTTAGAATCGATGTCTACACGGTATTCCAGTTGATAAATAAGGTCGGTGTTTTGAGTTAGGGCTTCAGAACCTTTAAGACCGATACGAGAAGCGTTAGAGTTTAGTTGAGTGCGAGAATCTTTGTATGCACTGTTGTCATCGCCATCAGCAATATCAAGAGTTAGGTACGCTTTACCATAAACTTGTGGGGCAGCTTGTGCAGCTGTGATAGATAGAGCAGCGACGGCTGATGCTAAAAGTAGTTTTTTCATGGGTTTCTCCACATTTACATTTTTTAGTTGGGTCGCTAAAGCTGCGCCCAATGTAGAATGAATCATCATAAAATTATAAAGACTCATTCTACGAGGTTACTTTAAGAAGTATCATCAACAAGTTCATTTTGCTGTTAGGTCAGCATAAGAATTTTGCCAAATTGATGCTTCGGTAAATAGGATACCAATTTTGACATATTTTGCAACACCTTTTATCAAAAAAATTGCTAAATTTTTTATGGTTTTTAAATTTATCATTAAAATTCAATGAGTTATATTATATTCTTATCGTCGTCTTTTTTGTTAATAATAAGATAAATTCTTATTTTAAACTCAAAGGAAACAGGTGTTTTCTGATTATTTGTTTAATTTTTAAGCAAATTACCGCCCAATTTTTATCAAAAAATATGTTAAAATAATCTCTGTACAGTAACATTATTAAGCCAGTATCAGCCAATTTTTACATAAACCAAACAAATGTTTACAGTTGTGCTTTTTGATTGATTGGTATTTTTGATACACTCATAATCATGGTAATGCTGCTTGTTTTTATCATTATAATACAGCCAAAATACCGATTGTTTTTTTATTCATCTTACTTAAAAGAAGAGAGTCATGCACCTAGACCCAACCGCCACCATCGCTCCTGAAGACGACCTAGCCAATATTACCACTCGTGCCAAAGCAACCACTGACATCAGTCATATTCATGATTTTTTGGGTGCTCGCACTTCTGATAAGTGGCTTTATGTCGCCAAAGACAACCTCCCCCTACTCATGCAAGACCATGCCAACTGTGAGAAAAAAGCAGCAGGCACAGCCATGAATCTCATCTTTCGTTATGAGTTTCATCGTGAATTACAAGAAAGCCTTGCCCAGCTGGTGCGTGAAGAGATGCTACATTATGAACAGGTTATCACCCTGATGAAAGAGCGGGGCATCGCATGGTCGCACCTGCCAGCAGGTCGCTATGCCAAAGGACTGCTCAAACACAAACGCACCTATGAACCTGCGGCGATGGTTGATGTACTCATCATCGGAGCATTCATCGAAGCTCGTTCGTGCGAGCGGTTCTCGGCACTGGCGGATGTCATTGATGATGAGAAATTGGCTCGCTACTATAAATATCTATTAAAGTCAGAAAGCCGTCATTACGAAGATTATATCCGACTGGCTCAGTCAATTACAGACGAAGACATTAGCGAGCGAGTGGCGTTCTTTCGTGAAGTAGAAGCCGAGCTTATTGACAGCCCTGATAGCGAACTTCGCTTTCATAGCGGTGTGCCTGATTGGGTATAAGCAACAAGGACATCAAATGCAACAAGTCGCCTACACCGCACACACCATCTATCAATGGGAACAGCGATGGTTCGCCGATGGCAACTCATCGTATGGGCTGATACAGCAAGCCGCTCTACTGATGAGCCACCACATTCATGCTCTCATACAACCTTACTCATCGATCAATGTGTGGTGCGGTGTGGGTAATAATGGCGGCGATGGTCTACTCATCGCCCAGTATCTGCACCAAGCTGGGCATCAAGTACACATTATCCTACCCAATCCGCCCACAAGCCTAGACGCCAAGCGTGCCTTGATGGACTGTGGCTTTATGGGTACAGACAGGCTCATTACCGACATCAGTACAGGCATACCTGTCGCTGATATACAGATTGACGCATTGTTTGGCATTGGGCTAGATAGAGTGTTAAATGATGATTATCAGCGTATCATTCATCAATTCAATCAGCAGCAAGGTTTAAAAATCGCCATCGACATACCCAGCGGACTGCATGCTGACACAGGGGTCGCTTTGCCTGTGTGTATCAAGGCTGACCATACTTTGTGCTTGATTGGCTTAAAGTGTGGGTTATATGGAGCGGTCGGAAAATCCGTATCAGGACAAATCACACTCTTGCCACTCATACCACCCTATGAGCAGACATCGCCCATCGCTACCGTCATCAGCACACCGCCAACACTCCCAAAAAAAGATACCAATGCTCATAAGGGCGATTTTGGCTCGGTGATGGTCATCGGTGGTCATGCCACGATGGGCGGTGCGGTCATCTTGGCAGGCGAGGCAGCGATGGCAGCTGGTGCTGGGCGAGTAACGGTCATGACCCACCCTGCTCATCATACAGCAATACTGTCTCGCTCGCCCAATCTGATACTAGGCGACATCAACGACGATGCCGAGCTGGACAAGCTGCCACAGATGACGACTGTCTGCTTTGGTATGGGGCTTGGGCGTGATGCGTGGTCAAAAGTGAGTTTTGAGCGGATTTTTGCCAGACTGCTGCATGACATGGCTGATAAGGCGGTCATACTCGATGCCGACGCTCTATGGCATTTGGCAAATCATTCATTGACAGACAAACTGCCATCAGCTTGGCTACTCACGCCCCATAGTGCCGAAGCTGGCAGACTTTTGGGCGTGCCTGCCGAGCAGATTGAAGAGAATAGATTTACCGCCATTCGTCAGCTACACCATAGATATGGTGGCAGCTGGGTATTAAAAGGGGCGAATACGCTCGTGCTTGCCAATGACACATTATCCATCTGCACGCTAGGTAATGCAGGCATGGCAACAGCAGGCATGGGCGATGTGCTAAGTGGTATGTTAGCAGGTCTGCTTGCTCAGTTTGATGACATCAATCCTATGATGGTGGTCGCCCTACATGCTCATGCAGGTGATTTGCTGGCTTGTCGTGGCGAGCGTGGATTGACAGCCCATCAGATGATGGACGCCATTAAGATGGCAGTGAATTGACGGCTGTTTTTGGTTGTTGGCTTATCAAATGCGTTATGGCATTTATCCAAAAAAAAAGCACCTGATTTAGGTGCTTTTTTTGATTAGCCAAGCAGCCATACAATCGCCACAGGCAGCCACACCGCTGTAACCAGTCCGTTAATCGCCAGTCCAAAGGCAGCATATCGCCCTGCGGTGGGACTGATGGTCCATGCCTCTACTGTACCAATGGCATGAGCCACCAAACCCAATGCCAAACCCTTTGCTCTGTCATCTGTGATGCTTCTAAATAGAATGCGACACACACCCGCCCCCAAGATGCCAGAGACGATGATGATAAGGTTCGCCATCACCAGCGGTGCATCGATGATTTGGGCGACCGACAGCCCCACAGGTGTGGTAACCGAGCGAGTAGCGAACGCCAAAATCGTCTCCATATTCAAGCTAAATAGATATGCCAGCGACATCGGCACAATCGCCCCCACAAGGCTTGCCATGACGACGATGATGGAGAGTTTTTTGACAGGCAATCCCTTAAAATCCATACCAGCAAGCGGTACAGCGAGTAAAACAGTGCTATAACCAAGCAAGCGGTCAAAGACAGGCTTGGCGTTGGCATAATAAGTATTATAAGGCAGCTGAATCACAAACAAAATCAGCAAAGTCAAGATGATGGCAACGATAATCATCGGCACGCCACGCACATATTTATTCAGATGGCGAAGCACATATTTCGCCCCCACATGGGCAATCAGCGTTACCACAAAGGCGATGATGATGGTCGTGCTGTCGATGGAGATGTTAGGCATGGCTATCTCCTTGCTTGTTTGCACCATCTTTTGAAAGCCACTTAGCGGATAATTTGGCAAATGCCCAAAGCGGTATCACGGTGCTGATGATGATGACGGCTGATACCGCAGGCAAATCTGCCCCCAGTCCAAACATCAAAATCCCCGCCCCTGCCGATACAGGCAAAAACGCAAAACCACTATCCACCAGCAGCACGCTCGCCGATGATGACAGCCAAGCAGGCAGTTTGCCCTTGATTAGTCGCACAGCCAACAATATCACAAACAAAGACACCAAACCTACGATATTGGTCGCACTTGGCATACCCAGTGTACTACACACCACCAATGCCAGCTCACGCATACCGATGACGATGGCGATGGTGGCAAGCATACCCAGCCAAAAAGTAGGCGATTTGGTCAAATAAGGCGATTTCATGGCTTTCCTTATGGATGGCAAATAGCTTTTTATTAAATCATTAACCATTCATGCGGTCAAGCACACCCCCTTATTTGTACAAAAATGTTCGCTATTTTTTCATAAAATAGCGAACATCATTGGCATCAGACCCTACCAACAAAACGGGTCCAGTTCATCATCTTTTTCATCACTTGCTTTATGATTCACATCTTTTATTTGCACCTTTTCAAACTCTTCAAGCTCTGGCAAAAACTCATTCGCCTGATGCGGTGGCAGTACATCAAAGGGGTCAAGGTGGTATCTGCCAAGCAGCTCTTTTAATTTGTCTTTGGCAAGGTTGATACTGACAATCTCATGTCCTGTATCATCAAACTCGCTGTGCGTGATGACCCCAAGCTCATGCAAGGCGTTTTTAAATTGCCCTGCATTGTATGGCAAAGTTAGGTTAAACTCAGACAGACCACCGACCAATAGCTCTTGTACTGCCTGCATGAGCTTATCCATGCCAATGTTTTCACGAGCCGAGACATAGACACGGCTTGGTACGCCCGCTTCTTTATAGTGAATGATGGGTTCTTCATCGGTGCGGTCGATTTTGTTATGCACCAGTAGCACAGGGGCGGTCGCTCCAATTTCATCAAGGACGCCATTGACCGCATCAATCTGCTCGTGCATGTCAGGGCTGCTGCTATCGATGACATGAAGCAGCAGGTCAGCTTGCAAAGTCTCTTCAAGCGTGGCATGAAAACTCTCCACCAGCTCATGTGGCAGATGACGCACAAAGCCAACCGTATCAGCAAGAATGACATTGCCCACGCCTGCCCATTTGACACGGCGTAAAGTGGGGTCTAGCGTGGCAAAAAGCTGGTCAGCGGCGTAGATGTTATCATCGGCAAGGCGGTTAAAGAGTGTGGATTTGCCAGCGTTGGTATAGCCAACGAGCGAGATGGTGGGAGTGTCGGATTTTTGGCGTTTGGCTCGCCCTTGGTGGCGAGTTTGCTTGACTTTATCGAGCTTGGCTTTGAGCTGATTTACTCGGATTTGGAGCAGTCGTCTGTCCGTTTCAAGCTGGGTCTCACCTGGTCCACGCAGACCGATACCGCCCTTTTGACGCTCCAAATGCGTCCAACCACGCACCAGACGAGTGGCAAGATGCGACAGCTGAGCCAGCTCCACTTGCAACTTACCTTCATAGGTTCTGGCACGCTGGGCAAAGATGTCTAGGATAAGACCTGTACGATCCAGCACTCGGCATTTAACCATAGACTCCAAATTTCGCTCTTGGCTGGGCGATAGGTCATGATTAAAAATCACAATATCCGCCCCATGTTGCTCTACCGCCTGTGCAATCTCTTCGGCTTTACCCGTACCGACAAAGTATTTGGCGTGTGGCTTATTCCTTGTGCCTGTGATGGTGGCAAGCTCATTCGCCCCTGCTGAATGCACCAGCAAGCGAAACTCTTCTAAGTCATCAGGGTCTATCATCTCACGAATGTCAAGATGCACCAAAATGGCGTTTTCACCGCCTTCATGTCGCTCAAAATATTGCAAAGATATTCCTTTTTTTGAAATCATCAAAATTATAAAATCACTTGATATAAATTGTGGTATTATGACAAATTTCAAGTTCCAAGCATTCTTTATCCATTCATTATGAAACATCAGCTACATTTTCGCCAAAAATCCCTAGACCTCTCCACCCCACAAATCATGGGCGTACTTAATGTAACGCCTGATTCATTCTCCGATGGTGGACGCTTTGACAGCGTGGATGCTGCCCTACGCCATGCTAATGAAATGATGGCTTGGGGCGTGGACATCATCGATATTGGTGGCGAATCAACCCGTCCTAATGCCTCCACAATAGACACCAACACCGAATTAGATAGGGTCATTCCCATCGTACAGGCATTGCGTCGGCATCTTGGCGACGATGTTTGGCTGTCCTTAGATACCAGCAACCCTGTCGTCATGAGCGAGGGTATCGGTGCAGGGGCGGACATGATTAACGATGTGCGAGGGCTTAGACGAGATGGGGCAGGTGCGACAGCGGCACGCCTTGAATGCCCTGTGGTCATCATGCACTCACGAGGCGAACCTGATACGATGAATGACCTAACTCATTATGATGATGTGGTGGGCGAAGTGATGAGCGAGCTTAGCACAGACATCATCAACGCCATAAATGCAGGGGTTCAACGAGACAACATCATCATCGATGTCGGCATGGGCTTTGCCAAAAACTACGAACACCACATCGCCTTGATGAAGCAGCTCGGCGACATTATTACGCATTTTAATCTACCCATGCTCTTTGGGGTGTCTCGTAAGCGGTTTTTGGGTGAGATTTTAAATCAGTTTAAGCAGCTGCACGGTCATCACCCCACCGAGCGAGACATCATCGGCACGACCGCCCACCTGCTTGCCATTGAGCAAGGGGCAAGCATCGTGCGTGTGCATAATGTCGCCAAAATGCGTCAGGCTCTGGCAATGTGGCAGGTCTTACAATAGCCATGTCCAGTGATATCAAATTTAAATAAAAATTATTTAAAAATCAATTACTTGTATTTTTATTTCAAATTTTTTATAAAAAACACTTGCCAATCTCAAAAAAATGCGTATAATACGCCCTATCAAGACAACTTGGGGACGTGGCGAAATTGGTAGACGCACCAGATTTAGGTTCTGGCGCCGCGAGGTGTGAGAGTTCGAGTCTCTCCGTCCCCACCATATTTTAAAAGCTGATGAAAAAATCATCAGCTTTTTTTATTACTTTCCAAACTGATTTTAATCACACCAAACATCGCTTTTGGGCAGATTATCTGTTGTATTTTTGGCTTGTTTGTTGTAGAATACGCCCATTCAAAGGATTCTTTGAATGTTTAATTTGGGCCTATAGCTCAGTCGGTTAGAGCAGAGGACTCATAATCCTTTGGTCCACAGTTCGAGTCTGTGTGGGCCCACCAAATTAAATTAAAAAAATCAAGGCATTACGATGGTAAGCCTTGATTTTTTTGTTTTTATTATTTAGCCAACCCGCCAAGCAATCGCTATGAGTAATTATAATACGCATCAGCGGTGATGGCTTCTGGCAACGGCTTATTCAATAACGCCAAAGTTTCACGCTCCATCAGTCTGACCATCGTATCAAGGGGCAAATCATTGTCCGCCGTACCAAACGGCTCTTCTAGCTGATGACTTAGCTCATCAAGCCCAAGCAGCAGATACGACAAAAATCCCACCAAAAACGGTGTCCAAATACCCATCACTGATTCTAGTCCAAAAGGCAACATCCAACAAAAGCAAAATACCGCCCGATGTAGTAGCACCGAATACGGATAAGGTAGCGGTGTACTGGCAATCCGATCACAACCAGCCTGAATATTCCCCATCTCCACCACATGACGCTGCACGCTAGTATAGATGATGTCGGTAATCTGTCCTGTTTGCACCGCTGCCATGAGCCGTTTTTGCATTCTTTCAAGTATCCACTGCGGTGCATTGATGTGAGCATTGATGGCGTGAAGCTCATCTTTATCCATCTGATAATAATGGGCAAACTGCTCTGCCTGTGCCGTCTGCCCACGCAAGCGATTGCGAAGCAGACCGACGAACAGCAACATTTCTGTGAGTAGCTTTTCACGCTCATCGTCAGCCAAAAAGTGGCTGTCTCTGGTCAAATGGCGAGTATTGGCAATCATCGCACCCCACAGCTTTCGTCCCTCCCACCATCTATCATAACAGGCCGTATTACGAAAACCCAAGAATATCGACAGCACTACCCCAAACACCGTAAAGCCCACCGCAGGCACGCCCGTTACGGCATAGACTTTATAGTGTGTCAGCGACCATGCCACCATGGAGATTGCCATGAGCAGTAGCACCATCGGTAGCACTTTGGGCAGTACCGTGCCACGCCAGACGAATAACAGCTTTAAGCCGTTGCTCTTATCACGGACAATCATGCGTTATTTTAGGACGGATAATGGGTCGATGTAGTTTGAATTGCGAGAAATGCGAAATTCAAGCAGTCCAGAACCATCAGGTTGCTGACGCATACTGGCAATTCGCTGTCCTGCTTGGACGGTCTGTCCTGATTTGACCTGTGCGTCTTGTACATGAAAATAGTTGCTTACAAAACCATCGGTATGAGCAATGGCAATCATCGCCCCATCGATGTTGTCATCAGCATGCAGCACCGTACCTGCACGGCTTGCCAAGACCGCATCGCCGCCACGACCAGAGAACCACATACCCTGACTGGTTACCGACTGACCACCGATGTTGGTCGTACCAAAACGGCGAGCCACAGGATTGCCACTGCCCACAGGATAGCGAAACTGCATCACACCTGCACTACCGATGGATAAAGGTGCGTTACTGGGTGTGGTTGCCGGTGGCGTATAAGCTGGTGTCGGACTGGGCGTGGCGACTGTCTGCTGTACCACCACTGGTTTTGGTGCAGGGGTTGGGCTTGCGGGCTTTGGCGTGGCTTTTGATGGTGTATTTGCTTTAGCGTTGCCACTACCCTCCCACAAAGTAAGCCATTGCCCTGTATAGATGGTATATTGCGAGTTTAGATTATTCATGCGACCAATGGTACGCCAATCCAACCCATAACGCTCGGCAATCTTACTCACCGTATCGCCTTGTTTGACCATATAGCGATTTGGTACGCCACGACTGTTTGTTACAATCGGTGGGTGATTGGCGTTTTTCATGCCAGCCTTGTTCTGCATGGTGCTATTATGAGTAGGCTTACTGGCACAGCCCGTCAATACAGCTGCTGTAACCACACCGCACGCCATCAATGCACCCACTCGCTTGGCTACTGAGTTATTTATTTGTAATTGAACCATCGTCGTCCACACCCTTTTATTACTTCAAACATATCAATAAGGCTGGCATCATCTGCTTAATCATGCCTAATAAGCCCATGAAAATCCAAAAAATATCGCCTACACGATTTGGCAGGTTTTTTATTGTAACACAACCATAAAAAAACACAAAACCCATCTTATCGACAGGTTTTGTGTTTTTTTGATGGTAAAACATGAATTAAAACAATCAATTACAATGCTGTAATATTCAACCAATAAGATTGTACTAGGCGGATACTTCACGGCGTTTTAATACCGAATAAATCACACCTGTTGCCACCGAACCGACCGCAATCGCCACCAGATACATGAGCGGCTGCGAGACGAATGGGATAACAAACAAGCCACCATGTGGTGCTTGCAGCATAATACCAAGCCCCATTGAGATGGCTCCAGCGATTGCACCACCGATAAGCGATGAGATGATGACATGAGCAGGATCAGCAGCCACGAACGGCAATGCCCCTTCTGAAATAAAGCACAAGCCTAAGACAAATGATGCTTTGCCTGCGTTACGCTGATTTTCATTAAACTTATTGCGAGCAATCCAAGTGGCAATCGCCATGCCAATCGGCGGCACCATACCCGCCGCCATCGCTGCGGCAATCGGTGTATAGACACCTGATGCAATCATGCCCACCGAGAAAGTATAAGCGGCTTTGTTAATCGGTCCACCCATGTCAGCACACATCATCAGACCCAAAATCATCCCTAGGATAATGGCATTAACTTCACCCATTGATTTTAGCCAGTTGGTCAGCATCTCCATCAACGCCGCCACAGGTGGGTTGATGGCATAAATCATGAGCAGCCCCACGATGAGCGAGCCAATGAGTGGCAAAATCAAAATCGGCTTTAAGGCGGACAAACTTGGTGGCAGTTTGATAGCACTGTTTAAAAATTTGACCGTATAACCTGCCAAAAAGCCTGCCACGATACCACCCAAGATACCCGCCCCTGCATTGGTCGCAAGCATACCACCGATTAAGCCCACCGCCAGACCTGGTCTGTCCGCAATAGAAAACGCCACATAGCCTGCAAAAATCGCAATCATCAGATGGAATGCCGCACCACCACCGATGTCCATCAAGGCTTTGGGCAGACCAAAGGCGATGCCTGCGTCTTTAAAGGCTTCCACACCAAACATGAACGACATGGCGATGAGTAGACCACCTGCCACCACCAAAGGCAACATGTGTGAGACACCAGTCATCAGGTGCTGATAAACACCTTTTTTCTCGTCTGCCACCTGCACATCAGTCGCTGCGGCATTTGACTGATAAGTACTGGCACCGCTTAATGCTTTTTCAAACTCTTGGGCGGTCTTTTTTAGGGCAAGACCTGTGGAAGTGCGGTACATTTTTTTGCCAGCAAATTTTGACAAATCCACATCAATGTCCGCCGCAACGAATACCAAATCCGCCGCCGCAACTTCTTCTGGGGTGATGGCATTGCCTGCACCGACCTGCCCACGAGTCTCAACCTTGATGTTCCAGCCTTGAGCTTTGGCATAATTTTCAATCGCTTCTGCTGACATGAAAGTGTGTGCCACCCCTGTTGGGCAAGCCGTTACCGCCACGATGTTCAGTGGTTTATCGACAGTTGCCAGACCGCCCACAGCAGCATTTGTACTGCCCACCGCTGCAATTTGTCCCAATAAGGCATTTAAATAAGCGTCATCATCAAACTTAGTAACATCAAGCGCCTGATGATTTAGGTGTAGCGTTTTGCCATCTGCTTGATTGATGTCATCGATGATGATTTTGTGTGCCGAAGTCGCCTTGTCAGACAAAGATACCGTTGCTGGTACGCCTTTGTCTTGTAGGGCTTTTGCCAGTTTTTTGGCAATCAGCAGCGTCTGGGGCAGTGCCTGCTTTGGCACAATCACATAAGAAGCGTTTAAAAATTGCATAGAATTTCTCGATTATGGAAATTTGTGAATAAATATTGGTGATGATTTGGGTAATTGGGCTATGCTTGGTCAGACACATCTTGCACCACGACTTGTGGGAGCAGCTGTGCCAGTTGGTCGGTATCAGCCGCCTTGAAGCCGACAATACTCACCGCATGGGCGGATAAGGCAGTTGCCCGAGCCAAGATGTCCTGCGGTGCTTTATTCTGTAGAAGCCCTGCCATCATGCCCGCCACCAAAGTATCGCCTGCCCCTACGGTGCTTTTGACCGTCATGGTAGGTGGTGTGGCACGATAGATGTTCTTACTAAACCAATGCACGCCTTTTTCGCCCATCGATACCACGACATTATCAATGTTCAGATTTGCCACCAATGCCGCTTGTTCGCTTAAGGTGTCAGCAGGCTCTCCAAACACTTCAAACAGCTCATCATTATTGGGCTTAATCAACCACAAGCGATGTTTTAGGGCGATGGTCAATGCCCTACCGCTAACATCGACCGCCACCTTATCATGAATGCTGGTCAAAAAAGTCAGCAGCTCGTCAAAATCCTGCTCATTAAAGCCTTGTGGCAGACTGCCTGCCACCAAGATGGCATCGCACTCGCCTGCGACATCAGCGATTTTTTGGATCAGTCGTGCTTTGTCGGCAGCATTCACCACAAAGCCTTTGCCATTAATGTCTGTTGTCGTGCCGCCATCGATAAGCTTGATGTTGGTGCGTGTTTGCCCTGCCACACGGACAAAGGCATCACGAACACTGCCAACATCCTTTGACTGTGCCAACTGCTCACGCTCGGCAAACAGCTTATCAAAGATGGCGGCATTATCCGCCCCCAAAAAGCCTGATGATAGCGTCTCAAAGCCCAAATCAGATAAAATCTGTGCGGCATTAAGCCCCTTGCCAGCAGCGTTAGACCAAGTATCGGTTGCCCGATTCACACTACCCACCGACAGCCCATCGACCGCCACCGTCATGTCGATGGCAGGATTTAAGGTGATGCAAAGTACACTCATGGCTCATTCCTTGATGGCAAGCTGTCTGACATCGGCAGCACTTTGGCATGCCAAAGCACGCTTGGCAAGGTATTGGCAATCTGATAGATTAAGCCCCCTAATTTGGTTTTTGACCAAAGCGATGCCAGACACCGACATACTAAGCTCATCCACACCGAGACCCACAAGGATTGGCACCGCTTTTTCATCGCCTGCCAGCTCGCCGCAGACACCGACCCACTTGCCGTGTGCGTGTGCTGCCTTGACAGTGTGGTCAATGAGCGTTAAAACACTTGGATGAAGTCCGTCAGCGTCTTTAGATAGGTATGGATGACCCCTGTCGATGGCAAGCACATACTGCGTCAAGTCATTCGTACCGATACTAAAAAAGTCCACTTCTTTGGCAAAGGCGTTCGCCATAATCGCAGCACTAGGCACTTCAATCATGATGCCTACTTGTAGATTGTCGTGTGGATACTCTGCCTTGACTTCATCTAACACGGCTTTGGCAGCCGTCCATTCTTCCATTCGCCCCACCATCGGGAACATGATTCTTAGATCACGACCTTGGGACGCTTGGATAAGAGCGATGAGCTGATTTTTGAGTAGCTCAGGCTGTTTTAGGCTTAGGCGAATACCCCTTAGACCCAAAAACGGGTTTTCTTCGCTGGGCATGGGTAAATATGGCAGCGGCTTATCGCCACCCACATCCAGCGTACGCACCACAAGCGGACGACCTTCTAAGGCATCAAATACTTTTTTATAGTCGCTGATTTGGGTGTTAATGTCAGGGACTTGCCTATGTGCCATAAAGACCAGTTCAGTACGCAGCAGCCCCACTGCTTCGGCACCGTGCTTGACAGCATTGGCGGTGTCATTGACATTGCCCAGATTGACCGCCACTTCCACACGATGACCGTCTTGGGTGATGGCAGGCTCATGTGCGTGCTGATGAGCGATGCGTTTTAGCTCTTGTCGTTTGGCTTGGGTCTGACGACAAATCTCCACCAAATCATCAGATGGCGACACCACAAACCAGCTTTCATCAGCATTCATCAGCACTCGGCTATTTTGGTCGATATTCAAAATATCCACGCCTGCACCCACCAAAGCAGGAATGCCCAATGCTCGTGCAACGATGGCACTGTGCGAGCTTGCACCACCGACTGCCGTCAAGATGCCCGCCACTTTGGCAGGGTCAAGGCGTGCCACATCAGATGGCATCAAATCTTCTTTAATCAAGATATAAGGCGAGCTTGGCTCACTCGGTGGGTGCTGACCTGTCAAGACAGCCAAGACTTTTTGCCCCACATCACGCAAGTCAGCCGCACGCTCGGCTAATAGATGATTTGCCAAGGCGGATTGAGCCTTTGCCATGGTTTCGATGTGGGCGTGCCACGCAGCTTCGGCAGACAGACCTTCATCGATGCCATCTTTTGCCCCAAAGACAATTTCTTCATCGTCCAATAATGCCAAATGAGCTCCAAAAATATTGGCAATGTCGGCATTTTTCGCCCCAGCGATGGTCAAAGACAGCTCTTTTTTTACCGCATCAATCGCCTGATGCAGTCTATCCATTTCACTGGCAGCGTCTTGGGCTGTCTGAGCATAGCTGAATTTAAATTGGCGTACCACATGAGCATCGCCCACCGCCACGCCTGACGATGCACTGATGGCGTCAGATTTTTCGCCCACGATGATGGTTTTATTATCATCGTTAAAATTGATGAGTGGCATGGCTTGATTGGGCTGTGCGTCAGCAAACGGCTCTACCGTCTCGCCCATTCCGTCATTCACCAAAGCGACAATCTTGTCCAAATGTGCCACCGCATCAGTATCTGGCTGAGCGATGAATGTTAGCGTCTGACCCCGTACTCCGCCCAGTGACAACAGGCGACTTAGGCTCTTGGCAGACACAAAAAAGCCATCATCAAGCGATACTTTAATCTCACCCACCGCTTGTTTGGCAAGCTCTGATAAGGCGGTGGCAGGACGAGCGTGTAGCCCGTGTTCATTTAAGATGACTGCCTTCTTTGACACCCAAGACTGACTTGACTCCACATCAAGCAGCTGCATGATGGTGTCCGTGTCATTATTTGCCAAAGCCATCTCAAAATCTTCATCCAGCAAGACATCATACACCTTGGCAAGTCTGTTGGCATCAAGATGCTCATTGGCAGCGATGAGTGCGACCGCCTTTGGTGTGATGTTATGTTTGGAGATTGCCAGTGCTAGGGCTGATTGAGCGATGTGGCTGTCATCAGCGGTAATGCTGATACACTGCACCTGATTGGACAGTTGCAATGACGATGCAGAAAATGATAACAAGGACGACAGCAGATTTGCCGATTTTAAGGCATTGGCAGCAGTGCTGTATAGTGCGTCTGTGTCTTTGGCATCAGTCAATCTAATCAGATTTTCATTTAATAAGAGCGATTTTGGCTTATCTTGAATGATGGCTAGAACATCATCGGCGGTCTTGGCAAGCCTTACCTTATCCGACACATCATCAGATAGTACTTTGGTCAGCTGCTTTAATACCTGCAAATGCTCATCAGACTTAGCAGCGATGACCGCCGCCAAATAGACCTTGTCGCCATCATCATTCCACACCACGCCATCAGCAAAATGTACCAAACGCACGCCTGTTTGTTTGATACATATCCGAGCATCAGGCGTGCCATGCGGAATGGCAATCCCCTGACCCAGATAGGTCGCTGATTGTGCTTCTCGGTCTTGTAGCCCTTGTAGATAGCCTTCTGTGGTCAATCCATCTTCCACCAAGACACGAGCCAGCACCGCCAATGCCGCTTGCTTGTCGGCGGCGTGCATGTTCATGCGTACATCTTTTGCCGTTAATTGCATAATAACCCTTAGGCGAACTGCCCACTTATTTTAAAAAATCGCTGGCTAAACACCATCAACATCAAACACATCTGAGCAATGTCTGATACTAAGATGACATTTAGATAAAATCTGTTAATTTTAACACCTTTTAGTCATAAAAATGTTAAAAATTATTAATACTTTTTAAATCACTGATTTTGATAAATTTTTATACAATTTTTATTAAAGCAGTACAAAAAAAAGCAGACCCAATCAGCCTGCTTTTTTTAAATGAATCAAATTACATCAAGGTTGGCTTGGTGATTGCCAAAACAACGATGCCAATATAAGCAATCAATGCAATCAAGATGCCTGCTCTGGCTTGGCTGTTTTGATTGGTGGGGCGAAGTGCCTTGATGGTGGCGGAAACTGCCGCAACCAGCAGCACCAGCTTAATAATCGCCCAATGCTGCACGCCTGCCACCTGTGATAACTGCCAAAATAGGTACAAACCACTACCAACCAACAGCAGATAAATCAAATGACTCACGCCCTTAAAGGCACGAGACAGCACTAATGACTTACCACTAAATACAAACACCGCCTGATACACGAACAAAACCAGTGTGATGAGTGCTGTGAGCATGTGCAAATGTTTCATAGCACCCCCTTATGCGTAGATGACTTCTAAGATTTCAAACTCAACCAAACCGCTAGGTGTCTGAATCTTGGCTTCATCGCCTTCATACTTGCCAATCAGACCACGAGCAATCGGAGAATTGACCGAGATTTTGCCTGTTTTAAAGTCCGCTTCATCATCACCGACAATCTTATAACGACGCTCTTCGCCATCATCCACATTTTCAAGAACAACCGTTACACCAAACACCACACGACCATCCTGCGGCAATTTGGCAGGATCAATCACCTGAGCACCGCCCAATTTTGCTTCAATATCACGGATGCGTGCTTCACACAGCCCCTGCTGTTCACGAGCGGCGTGGTATTCGGCATTTTCTTTTAGGTCGCCATGCTCACGAGCTTCGGCAATGGCATTGGTGATGCGGGGGCGGTCGATGGTTTTTAGTTGTTTTAGCTCTGCTTCTAGTGCCTGATGACCTTCTGGCGTCATTGGGTATCGTTGCATGGCAACTCCTTTATGTGATGTAGTCTTGCAATACAAGTACAAAAAATCCTGCTAAAAGTGCATTTAGCAAGACCTTTTTCTATCAAAATTTCTAAGTCATTCTATCAAGTTTCTACACAAAATACAACAGCCACAAAACAACAAATCAGCGTTCATCACTTAACATTGCAATATGATTGGTCATAAAATATACAATCTGATTACATTCATGCAGTATCAGACAGAAAATATCCGTTAATCAGCAACCAAAAAGCTGATTACCACCCTTGCATTATCATGGCAATTGCTTTATTCTCTTTCATAAGTTTTTACTTATGAGTTGTTTTTTATCTATTATATTTTTTGATATATTAGACAAGGATAATGACTAATGCGGATTGAACAATCCGTCTTTTAAAATCAGTCATTGCAATAAGCTTTTTTAACAAGGAGACATCATGAAACAGACGCTACAATCTTTACGCCAAGTTAATGCCAACCCTGCGGTCAGCATTTTTGTCAAAACGCATCGCACCCATCCAGATAACGAGCAAGATGCCATCGCCCTAAAAAATCAGCTAAAAGTCGTTGAAGAACGCCTAAGCAACGAATATGACAAACGCACTCGTGATGCCATTTTAGAACAAATCGCCAAGCAGACTGACGAGCTGGATGTCAATTACAACCTAGACACTCTGGCAGTCTTTGCCACCGACAGCGACGCACAAATCTTGCGTTTGCCATTTGATGCCACCGAGCGAGTCATCATCAGCAATAAATTCGCCACTCGTGATTTGACTCGTCATCTGTCCAATGCGGTGCATTATTATGTGCTGGTCATTACCAGCGGTACTGCACGCTTGATTGAAGCGGTGGATAATCGTGTGGTCAAAGAGATTGATAACCAAAGTATTCGCCAAGAGCAGATGAGCGAGCTGACTTTCCCAATCAAAAACACTAGTCTGCCTACTGGCTCAAAATCTGATCGCACAGGTTCATCAGACGACCACAGCTACCTAAAAGAGTTTATGAATCGTGTGGATAAGAGCTTGCAGCAGTTTCGTAACATTGACCCACTGCCAGTCATCTTGGTAGGTGATGCCAGAACTTTGGGTTTTTATGAGCAAGTGTGCGACAACGACAGCTTTATCCTAGGCAAAGTGGATAACCTTGCTAACCTAGAAAGCGACCGACCAGAAGCCATTGTTGAAGGTGTGCAGGATTTGGTTGAAGAAAAACGCATTTCTCGCTACGAAATCGCCTTGGGTAAACTTGAACAAGCTCGTAACGAAAAGATGGTGCGTACCGATTTACAGCAAATTTATCGCTCTGCCCTAGAAGGCAACGCTGTAACCTTGCTGGTGCGTAAAGGACACATCGTCCCAGCGACCATCGATGAAGCTGCTGGCACGCTACTGGTGCAAGATGATGCGACCGCTGATGGTGTTACTGATGATGCAGTGAGTGAAATCATTGAATTGGTGCAGCATCATGACGGTGAAGTGGTGTTCATCCCAGCGGACAAGATGGATGATAAAGAGCCAATCGCTCTCATCACTCGCTACTAATTGCCAACATAAAACTGGCGTAAAAAAAATGACAGTCATCGGCTGTCATTTTTTTACTCTTAAATAAGCTCAGCCAATCCATCATCAGGAACTTGATTTTTAGCACAAAGCAGGGGCAGATTGCCTGCCCTTTTGTTTCATTGGGCGAAAAAATTTTCGCCCCTACCGCCCAACATTAAAAAAGAAAGCCAAAAAATAAAAACACCACTTAAGGTGCTTTTATTTTTTTGGTTAAGATTAACCGTGTAGGTCTTGTAATTTATACACATCAAATGGCAAGCTAATCTCATACGCCTTGCACGATGCCAGTGCTGCTGACATGGTGGTTACATGATACACCTTGCCTTGTAAGGCACTGCGGCGGATGGAGAAGGAATCTTCTTGGGCTTGCTTGCCTTCGGTGGTGTTGATGACGATGTCAATCTCGCCATTTTTGATGGCATCAACGATGTGCGGACGACCTTCGGTTACTTTATTGACACGCTCACAAGGAATGCCCGCTTCTTCAAGCACTTTTTGTGTGCCAGCAGTTGCCACCAATCTAAAGCCATAGTCGTGTAAAGACTTGGCAACTTCTGGGGCGTATTTCTTATCGCTATCACGCACTGACAAGAATGCAGTTTTTACTTCGCCTTCGGTTGGCAGACCCGGCAAGCGTTCGTTTGAGCCGATGATGGACTTGTAGAACGCTTCGGCAAAGGTCTTGCCCACGCCCATCACTTCGCCAGTTGATTTCATCTCTGGACTTAGGATTGGATCCACGCCTGGGAACTTGGCAAATGGGAATACTGCTTCTTTGACCGAATAATGCGTTGGAATAATTTCCTTAGTAAAGCCCTGCTCCTCCAAGGTCTTACCCGCCATACAGCGAGCAGCAATCTTAGCCAGTGATGCACCGATACACTTAGAAACGAACGGTACAGTACGGCTGGCACGGGGGTTTACTTCTAGAATATAAACCACACCGTCTTTGACCGCATACTGAACATTCATCAGACCCACCACACCCAGCTCTTTTGCCATGGCGATGGTCTGCTCACGGATTTGGTCTTGAATGTCCTTGCTTAGTGAATACGGTGGCAATGAACACGCCGAGTCGCCAGAGTGTACGCCCGCCTGCTCAATGTGCTGCATGATGCCGCCAATCACGACATTTTGACCATCAGACACACAGTCCACATCCACTTCGATGGCATCATCTAAGAATCTGTCTAGTAGTACAGGAGCTTCGTTAGATGCTTGTACGGCTGTTTTTAGATAATGACGCAGCTCATCTTCGTTATAGACGATTTCCATCGCACGACCGCCCAATACATAAGACGGACGCACCACCAGCGGATAACCCACTTCTTTGGCACGCACGATGCCTTCATCGGTACTGGTTGCCAAGGCGTTTGGTGGTTGGTTTAGGCTTAGCTGATGTAGCATTCTTTGGAAACGCTCACGGTCTTCGGCACGATCGATGGCATCAGGGCTGGTGCCGATGATTGGCACGCCTGCTTCTTCTAAGGCACGAGCCAATTTGAGCGGCGTTTGACCGCCATACTGCACAATCACGCCTTTTGGCTGCTCGGTACGGACGATTTCTAGCACATCTTCTAGCGTTACTGGCTCAAAATACAGACGGTCTGATGTGTCGTAGTCGGTCGATACCGTCTCTGGATTACAGTTGACCATAATGGTTTCATAGCCGTCTTCACGCATTGCAAGGGCGGCGTGAACACAGCAATAATCAAACTCAATGCCCTGACCGATACGGTTTGGACCACCACCGATGACCATGATTTTATCTTTGTCGGTTGGGCGAGCTTCACATTCTTCATCATAGCTTGAATACATATAAGCCGTCGAAGTCTCAAACTCAGCCGCACAGGTATCCACTCGTTTATACACAGGATACACACCCAAATCCCAACGCTTCTTACGAAACTGCTTTTGGCTGATGCCCATTAGGTTGCCGATGCGCAAATCACTCATGCCTTTACGCTTGAACTGACGGACATTCTCTTTGTTTAAGTCGCCAAAACCAAGCGTTTTAATCTCATTCTCGGTTTTTACGATGTCTTCAATCTGCACCAAGAACCAGCGGTCAATCTTGGTATAATTAAACACTTCATCCAAGCTAAAACCATGACGGAACGCTTCTGCGATATAAAAGATTCGTTCTGGCGTTGGGATACTTAGGCGGTTTTTAATCTCTGATACGATGGCGTTGGCTGATTTGCCTGTTAAGTCCATCACTTCATCAAAGCCAGTCGCCCCAGTCTCTAAACCACGCAGTGCCTTTTGCATGGATTCTTGGAAATTACGACCAATCGCCATCACTTCGCCCACCGACTTCATCTGTGTGGTTAGAGTGTTTTCGGCTTGTGGGAATTTTTCAAAGTTAAAACGGGGAACTTTGGTAACCACATAGTCAATCGACGGCTCGAATGACGCTGGCATCTTACCGCCTGTGATGTCATTTTTTAGCTCATCTAGCGTGTAGCCAACGGCAAGTTTGGCAGCGATTTTGGCAATCGGAAAGCCTGTTGCCTTTGATGCCAACGCTGATGAACGGCTCACACGGGGGTTCATCTCGATGACGACCATGCGACCATTGTCAGGGTTGATGCCGAACTGTACATTCGAGCCACCTGTCTCCACGCCAATCTCACGCAGTACAGCGATGGACGCATTACGCATGAGCTGATATTCTTTATCGGTTAAAGTCTGGGCAGGGGCAACGGTGATCGAGTCGCCTGTATGCACACCCATTGGGTCGAAGTTCTCAATCGAGCAGACGATGATGCAGTTGTCATTCTTATCACGCACCACTTCCATCTCATACTCTTTCCAGCCAATAAGACTTTCGTCAATCAATAGCTGATGCGTTGGCGATAGGTCAAAACCACGCTCACAGATTTCGACAAATTCATCACGGTTATAAGCGATACCACCACCAGAACCACCCATCGTAAAGGACGGACGGATAATCACAGGAAAGCCAAAGCGAGCTTGAATTTCAAGGGCTTCTTCCATAGTGTTGGCAACATCGGCACGGGGGCATTCTAGACCGATTTTTTTCATCGCCTTGTCAAACAGCTCACGGTCTTCGGCCTTCTCGATGGCTTCTTTGGTCGCACCAATCAGCTCACAGCCATATTTGGCAAGCACGCCATGCTTATCAAGGTCTAAGGCACAGTTAAGTGCTGTCTGACCGCCCATCGTCGGCAAAATCGCATCAGGGCGTTCTTTTTCGATGATGCGTTCTACCGTCTGCCAAGTAATCGGCTCGATGTAGGTGGCATCCGCCATGGCTGGGTCGGTCATGATGGTGGCTGGGTTTGAGTTCACTAAGATTACACGGTAGCCTTCTTCTTTTAAGGCTTTACACGCCTGAGCACCTGAATAGTCAAACTCACACGCCTGACCGATGACAATCGGACCTGCACCGATGATAAGAATGGATTGTATGTCGTTACGCTTTGGCATAGGTTGGTCTCTCTGTTATTTTCAATTTAATTAATAGGCTACTAAGTAATACCATATAGGCAGTTTTCATAAGTCCAAAGAATGATTTTTTTATCATTATTGGTTTCATAAAATTCAGATAATAAAGTATGCCAAACTTCAAGCTGGCTTTCATTGATATTTAACACGCCACAGCCCGCCATGATGAGCTGATAATTGGCACAAATCAACGCCGTGCGTTTATTACCGTCCCAACATAACTGACTTCTCATCATATAATACATCGTTTTTAAAATACGATGCGTATTTGATATGGGCAAGGTTTTAAAATCATTTAAGGTTTTTTCAACATCACTTTGCACGGGAATGTCAGGTACAAAACTCACACCACTAATGCCGACATTACCTGTGCGTAATTCACCCCAAGCCAAACTTTCATTATAGGCGACATAGCTATTAACTTTACAAGCAAATTTTAAGTCAAAGTCGCCGTCTGATGACAAAATAAACTGCCACGCATTTTTTAAATTCAGCACCACTTGAATGTCATGGGTAGAAACACCACTGACGCCCATACCATCAATGATGGTTTTGGTCTGGGGAAAAGTGGTATTCACATTTTCTAGCCTTGAAATACTGTGAATGACTTCTACAATATTTTTGCGAGCCAAAAAACGATTTTGTTCAAGGGTTAGGGTGAATTTATCTAAAATTTGTGGCATCTTAATTACTCGAAATTAATTACTCAAAAAAATCTTCATCAATTTCACAAATTTCAAGCACTTCTTTGGTCTGGATACCAACTTTATATTTAATCATCAAAGTTACCAGTTCTTGCCCGTCAATCAAAACAATTCTATCCAATAATTTTTGAGCGTATTCTTTGGCGGATTTGGTAAATGATGAAGTGGTAATAAACACACCCCGTTCCACACCATTGCCCTGTAATGCTCCCGAAAAAGATTGCAATTCTTTTGAACCCACACTGTTTTCACTGGCATATCTTTTGGCTTGGATATAAATATTTTGAATGCCTAGCGGGTCTTGCTTAATGACACCATCAATACCGCCATCGTGTGATTTACCAGTATGCTCAAACAAATTTTCCTTACCACCATAGCCCATTGCAAGTAATAATTTTAATACCGCTTTTTCAAAAAATAACGGCGTGCCTCGTTGTAATTTATTTAACAATTCAACCGCAATTTCGGTTTCAATTTCTTTAATGGCGTTTTTGGCTTGGGTTTCAAAATCAATATTATCAAACTCTTGATTTTTATCATCAAAATATTGTGAAATATCAGTAGATTGAGACTGCTTTCTTTCTAAAATACTTTTTTGATAACTTTCCCAAATTGGCAATCCAGCAAATTCTTTTTGGCTAATTTCCGTTTTATCTCTCCATTGTTTAGCCATTTCCAAACCGACAGTCGTGATTTGATAAGTGGAACGACTTAATCGATCTAAAATACCAGCTTTAACAAAACTAGAAATTGCCCAGCCCAACGAATTTAAAACACGGCTTTGCCCCGATGAGATGGTTTCGCTAATCTCTTCATCACTAATATTTGCTAAATCAATCACGCCTTGATAGATTTCTTGACGCTTGCGAATTTGATTATCCGCCATCAAGCGTAAAACCCAAACTCGTGATTGATCGTGATTTTTGATTATCATTCGCTCATCATTCCAATTCATCGTTTGGCTGACATTACTAAAAAATCAATGCCAGCCATTTTTATTAGGCTTTCGCTTTCGCCAATTCAGCAGCAAACCGATCAAACAGCACCGAGCAATCATGTGGACCAGGGCTGGCTTCTGGGTGTCCTTGGAAACTAAATGCCACACGGTCGGTGCGTTCAATGCCTTGATTGGAGCCGTCAAACAGTGAGCGGTGTGTGGCTCGCAGATTGCTTGACAAGGTATCTTCATCCACACAAAAACCGTGGTTTTGTGAAGTAATCATCACTTTACCATCATCCAAGTTTTGTACAGGGTGGTTAGCACCATGATGCCCAAATTTCATTTTGATGGTCTTTGCACCGCTGGCAAGAGCAAGCAGCTGATGACCCAAGCAAATACCAAATACAGGGATTTTGGTGGTGTCGCAAATCTCTTTAATCGCTTCAATCGCATACTCACACGCTGATGGGTCGCCAGGTCCATTAGATAGGAAAATACCATCTGGATTTAATGCCAGCACTTCACTAGCAGGGGTCTGGGCAGGCACGACGGTAAGTTTGCAGCCCCTATCAGCAAGCATTCTTAGGATGTTGGTCTTGACGCCATAGTCGTACGCAACGACATGATATTTTGCTTCGATGTCATTGCCAATCTTAGCAAAGCGACCGCCCGTCTCGGTCGTCTTGGCGTTGCGACCATCATGAGCTAGCTGCCAAGAACCTTCTGTCCAAAGAAAGCCTTCTGGGTCGCAGCACACTTTGGCAAGGTCAAGACCGCTCATCGATGGGGCTTCT
Organism: Moraxella sp.; assembly: GCA_030525825.1. Lineage (GTDB taxonomy): Bacteria > Pseudomonadota > Gammaproteobacteria > Pseudomonadales > Moraxellaceae > Moraxella. Next base: position 23,248 of record JAUNDZ010000005.1, on the reverse strand, counting down.
TGGGCAAGTTTCACCGCCAACGCTTCATCAATCTCGCCATTATCATCAGCGGTCAAGATACAGCCGTTTTGAGCACCCGTGGTGCGTAGTACGGTGGTCAGCTTACGAGTGTCAATGTCGGCAATCGCCACCACATTGTGTTTTTTTAGGTAGTCGCTTAGCGAGATATTGGCACGAAAATTACTGTGCAGTAGTGGCAAATCACGGATAATCAGACCGCTTGCCCACACTTTATGCACACGCCCAGACTCGGTATCTTCATCATTACAGCCCGTGTTGCCGATGTGCGGATAGGTCAAGGTTACCATCTGATGAGCATAGCTGGGGTCGGTCAAAATCTCTTGATAGCCTGTCATGGCGGTGTTAAACACCACTTCACCAACGCTAGAACCCGATGCACCGATTGCCGCCCCATGAAAAATGGTGCCATCAGCCAAAGCCAAAATTGCTTTTTTTGTTGTCATGACCTGCTCCGAATAAAAATGTTTGCTTGTTTTATATTGATAAAAAATAGGTGCGATGAGCAAATTTTAGACAAAATTTTTTGGCACAACTGCCAGATGATGATAAAGTTGGATAAATTTTGCTCATAAAAAAGCGAACAACCCAAAAAAAGTAAATAACTTAACTTGCAAGATTGGCAAACTTTAAGTTATCTTTTTTCATGGTCGCTCGCTTTGGCACAGATTTTAGGTATTATACATAACTTTACAAAAAATGGCTAGAAATTTTTTATTTTTCCTAGCCATTTGGGTAATTTATAAGACAAGCTATGTGGGGTTACGCTTGTTATACTGCACCGAGTTATAGACTGATAAGGCAATGAATGCCACACCAATCAAGCCCGTTACAATCTCTGGTACATGGAATTTGGTCGATAGCAGCATGATGATGGCAAGTGCACCGATGGCGTAGTGTGCCCCGTGCTCCAAATAAACAAATTCGCTAAGCGTGCCTTTATCCACCAGATAAATCGTCATCGAACGCACAAACATCGCACCGATGGCAAGACCCAGCATGATGATGACGACATCGTTGGTGATGGCAAATGCACCAATCACCCCATCAAAGCTGAACGACGCATCCAAGACTTCTAGGTACATAAAGCCTGCCACACCGCCTTTTAAGATGGTTGGCGACACGCCTGCGGTATTGACAATCGGATTGCCCTTGTTGTCATAGACCACTTCATTCGGGTCGCTCTCACCTTCAAGCAGTGCCGACAGTACGCTGACGCCCAGATATACCAAGATGCCCCAGATGCCTGCCGACATCACTACGCCCTGTTTGGCTTCGTCCACCCATGTCATCGACAGCATCAGCACAACCAATGCCACAAATACGCTCATCGCATCGACTTTACTAAATCGCACCAAGCGAGATTCCAACCAAGTAAACCAATGAATGTCTTTATCGCCAAACATGAATTTTAAAAATACCAGCAACAAAAACATACCACCGAAGGCAGAAATCTCCGCATGATGGGCGTTTAGATGCTCAGAATATTTGGCTGGGTCGTTCAATGCCAAGTCGATGACTTCAAACATGCCCAAGTTTGCCGTAACCGCCACAATGACAATCGGAAAGACCAGTCGCATACCAAATACCGCAATCAGCATACCGACAGTCAAGAAAATCTTTTTCCAAAATTCATTCCAGCCCTTTAAAATAGAAGCGTTCACCACCGCATTATCAAATGACAATGACACTTCCATGATTGCCAAAATCGCTGTAACGCCCAACGCCAACAGCAATCCTGACACACCGCCATGAGAATAACCCCACCACGCTGCGATGATAAAGCAGACGACAGTAAAAATAATATCAAATAAAAAATGTCTCATAATTGTCCTTTGTGCCTATGCCAAAAAATGCTTAGGCATACAAACAAGACCAATAATCATCTGATTATTGGTCTTAGAATATGGTGGGGACGGAGAGACTCGAACTCTCACACCTCGCGGCGCTGGAACCTAAATCCAGTGCGTCTACCAATTCCGCCACGTCCCCAAGTTGTATTTTGCATCAATCATGATGTCTTGTTGATGCGTATTATAGTGATTTTTTGATGATTGGCAAGCACTTTTTTAATAAAAAGCATAAAAATTTTATAAGTTATTGATATTAAATATATTTTTATTTAATATCAATGCACCTTACCAATAATTTTCCACCGCAATATTACCCACACCACGACGATTCATGGTTAAGCCCTTGTCTTTTAAGGCGGCTTTGGTGTCCTCCACCATGTCGGGATTGCCACACAGCATGACATGAGAAGTGTCAGGATTGAGATTTAAGCCGACATGAGTTTCAAGCTCACCCGTGGCTATCAAGGCGGGAATGCGAGCATTTAGGCAGCCGTCTACCACTTCACGAGTAACAATCGGCACAAAATGCAGCTTGGCAGGATTCTCCACCAACTCGCCAAACTGCTCGGCAAGCTCGGCAATCTTATCCAAATACGCAAGCTCTGCTTGGGTACGGCTGCTGTACGCCAAAACGATGTGTCGGTAGTTTTGCCAAGTCGCCAAGTCACCCAGCATCGATAAAAATGGGGCAAGCCCTGTACCTGTGGCAAGCAGCCAAAGGTCAGATGGCGTCGGCTCTTGATAGCGAGCCAATGTCAAAAAACCAAAGGGTTCTGGGTTTAGATACAGCGTATCGCCCACCGCCAAATGCTGTAGCTGACTGGTGAATGCCCCGTCAGGCACAACTACCGAGAAAAACTCCAAATGCTCATCATAAGGGCTAGACACCACCGAATAAGCACGGAAAATCCGCTGACTGATGGGTGCTTTTGGCTTGTCTGCATTGGCGGACAGCTCATCAGGGGCAACACCCAGCCTGACAAACTGCCCTGCATCAAAACGAAATCCTTCTGGGCGAGTGGTGGTAAAGCTAAACAGGGTCGGCGACCAGATTGTTTTGGATAGTACAGTGATGGGGGTAGCGTTGGCGTCGGACATAAAATTCTCTTTATTTAAATCAGTTTTTTTAAATATTTTAACAACCCCACAAAAACAAAACAAGTGCCAAACTGACACTTGTTTTTTTATGCTTACAACCATTATGGCATGACAGTCGCCACAGAAGCGATGTTCATCAGTCCATTTGGCAAGATACCAAAGACAACGATAATGGCGGTAACGATGAGCAGCATCACGCCACCTGCTTTGACACCCCACTCATGATGAGCGTCGTATTCCAGATGTACTTTGGGGCGTTGATACAGCTGAGTCAGCACTCGCAGATAGTAAACCAAACCAATGGCACTACCCAAAATCACAAAAAGTGCCGCCCAAAATCTCATGCCTTGCACCGATGAGAAAATAATCATCACTTTGGTCATAAATCCTGCGGTCAAGGGAATGCTAGCAAGGGAAAGCAGCATGATGGTAAGAACTGCCGTTAACACAGGTCGTCGCCAAAATAGCCCTTGATAGAATCGTAATTCATCCGCTTCACCAGAGATGGAGGTACGACCACGCTCCTTATACGGGCTTGACATGAGTGTAATCACACCAAACGCCCCAATGCTGGTCAAGGCATAAATCGCCATATACATACTAATCACACCTGTGCTGTTGCCACGCACGCTAAGTAGTGCCACCAGAGCATAGCCAATGTGGGCAATGGACGAGTATGCCAAGAGACGCTTTAGGTTGTTTTGGCGGATGGCAAGTAAGTTACCCAGCAAAATAGAAGCAGCAATAATAAACACCAAAACAGCATCAAATGCCGCTAATGACGGCACCATACTCACCGTCAAAAAGCGAATGGCAAGTGCCATCATCGCCACCTTGCTCACACTCGCCAAAAATGCGGCAATCGGTGCAGGAGCTCCTTCATAAGCATCCGACACCCATGAGTGAAACGGTGCTGCCGACAGCTTAAAGGCGATAGCAGCCACCATCATTACCACACCCAAGGCAAACCACAGCCCCACTCGACCTTCGGTCAATGCCAGACCTAAGGCATCAAAACTCATGGCACCTGTATCAGCAAAGATGAACGCCATGCCCATCAAAAGCGTAGCAGAAGCAGTCGCTGACAGCACTAGGTATTTTAGCCCCGACTCAAGCGAGCGAGCTCGTAAAAAAGTATAAGCAAGCATACCATACATCGGCACAGACAATAGTTCTAGCGACATAAAGAACGATGTCAAATGCGTCGATGACACCATGAGCATCGCCCCAATGGTGCTGATGAGCATGAGCAGATACAGCTCGTCTTTATTGTCTTTTAGGGTGCCAAAATAGCCATAAGCCAAAGTGCAGCACGCCAATGACGCAACCAAAATCACCGCCATATTAAACAAAGCAAAGCCGTCAATACTAAACAGATGACTCACCTGACCAAAAGGCAATAAGCCAAATGCCTGTGCGATTAAGCTAATCAAGGCGGTATTAAGACCAATCACACTCAAAGTCGCTGACCAAAAGTGCGAACGCTTGATGGCGATGGCAATCATAACCACCAACGCCGTCAATGCTACAATCACCACAGGGGCAAAGGTCAATAAGGATGCGATAAGATGACTACTAAACATAAACTACCCCTTATTTTCCTTGTGAATCAGCATGGTGGCCATGGTGGTGATGTCCATGTCCGTGATGATGGTCATGACCGTGGATGTGCTCAGCGATGCCGTGCGGCATGGCAGATTGCACCAAAGGCAGCTGCTCATGATACGCTTTGGCAATCCAGTCCATCGAACCTTGTGAGGCATTCAATGCAGGCTGCGGATACAGACCTAACCACACCAGACCTGCCACCAGCACCACAAGCAGGCTGATTTCACGCTTGCCTAAATCTTTGTTTTTGCCTGCATTTTGGTTGATGAGCTTCGGTGCGGTGTTGTCGCCAAACAATGCACGATAAATCAAAATCAGCGAATATAGACCACCAAGCACAAGACTGGCTGTTGCTAGCACAACAATGATAGGGTACTGCTCAAACGAACCCAACAAAATCAAAATTTCACCGATGAAGTTGCCCGTACCGGGAATGCCCAGTAACGCTGCACAAAAGAACATCAAGAGCGGAGCAAAGTATCTAAACTGCCCCCACATACCGCCCATCACGGTCAAATCACGAGTATGCAGCCTTTCGTACAGCTGACCTGCCATGATGAACAGACCTGCACTAGACAAGCCATGAGCGAGCATCTGAATCATCAAGCCTTGTAGCGAAACCAAGTTGCCCACATAGATGGCAAGCAGCACAAAGCCCATGTGCGAAATGCTAGTGTAAGCAAGCAAACGCTTAATATCAGTTTGGGCAAATGCCAAAAACGCCCCATAAAATACGCCAATGATACCCAAAGTGATGGCAATCGGAGCAAACTCTGCCGAAGCAGTGGGAAATAACGGCAATACAAAGCGAAGCAGACCAAATGCCGCTGTCTTAATCAAGATACCCGCCAAGTCCACCGAACCTGCCGTTGGGGCTTGAGCATGAGCATCAGGCAACCAACCATGCAATGGAAATACGGGCAACTTAACCGCAAATCCAATAAAAAAGCACAGCATGATGACATATTCCCACGCACCCAAATCCGTACCCAGTAAATCATGATAAGCAAAGCTCAGCACACCAGTACGACTAAAATGAATGATGGCAAGCATCAAAATACCGATGAGCATAATCAGCCCTGATGCCTGGGTGTAAATAAAAAACTTAGTGGCGGCGTACTCTTTGGTCTTGCCCCCTGCGGCATTATGCCCCCACAGAGCAATCAAAAAGTAAATCGGCAACAGCATGAGTTCCCAAAAGAAAAAGAACAAGAACAAGTCAATCGCCAAAAATACACCAATGACACCACCTAATGACCACAATAGGTTTAGATGAAAAAAGCCCACACGACGGGTAATCTCACCCCACGAACAGCCGACCGCCATCACGCCCAAAAATGCCGTCAAAGCAATCATGAGCAGCGACAAACCATCCATCGCCAGATGAAAGCTGATACCCAAAGACGGAATCCACGGCAGTACAAACTGTGCCGCCCAAGGCAAGCCATGACCAGCTGTCGCTCCATCGGTCGCAAGCAGCTGATTAAAATTACCCTGCTGCCACAGCATGATACTGATACCAAAAGTTACCAGCATGGCAACCAAAGCAATCCAGCGTGGCAGCTTGTCATTTACCTTTTCAATCAGCCAACACAAGAATCCTGCCACAAAAGGAATGGCAATCAATGTTGGCAATAGCCAATTTTGTTCTATCATTTTACCACCACCATTATTGCCAATACCAAAATCATCGCTAGACCCAAGCCAAAACTGACCGCATGAGAACCCAGTCGTCCTGTCTGCGCCTTAGTGAGCAGTTTATTGCCCACACTTGCTAAGGCTGGCAAGATGTTCCAAAGTTTGTCCACAGGGTCGGCTTTTAGTAGATTACAAATCGCCAAAAACGGCTTGACAAACACGATGTCATACAACGCATCAAAACCAAGCCCATGATAACACCAGTGAATGCAAGCACCGCCTAAGGCAGAGTTACGCCATGCGTTTAAGATTTTACCTTGATTGATGACATACAAGAAATACGCCAACACCAGCCCTAGTGCCGTTACACCAATGGCAATCATCTCAGCGGTGTGCTTGCCATCCGTCATCGTGCTACCGACACTATCAGGCAGTACATTTGCCAATGGCGGATGGATTAACGCACCAAGCCCTGTTGATAGCACCAATAGCACCGCTAAAGGCAAGGCATAGCTGATGCCAGAAAGTTTGTCAGCATGGGTTTTTTCTTCACCAAAAAACACAAGATAAATCAAACGGAAAGTATAAATGGCGGTCAAAAATGCCCCAAACACACCCGCCCAGAACAGACTCATGTGTCCTGTGGCATAGGCTTCCCACAAAATCACTTCCTTAGAATAAAAGCCCACCGTAACAAATGGCAACGCCACCAAAGCACCGCCACCAACGACGAATGACCAGAACACGAGCGGAATGCGTTTACGGAGTCCACCCATCTTAAAGATGTTTTGCTCATGATGCACCGAGACAATCACCGCACCAGAAGCTAGGAATAACAACGCCTTAAAAAATGCGTGCGTCATCAAGTGGAATACCGCCACTTGCCATGCACCCACGCCCAAAGCGATGAACATATAGCCAAGCTGACTCATGGTAGAGTAGGCAAGTACTCGCTTGATGTCCGTCTGTGCCAACGCACAAAAGCCTGATACCAACATGGATAATGCACCCACCCCGCCCACGACATACAGCAGCACATCAGGGGTCAGCATGAACACAGGGTGCATACGAGCAATCAGATACACACCTGCCGTTACCATCGTGGCAGCGTGAATTAACGCAGACACAGGGGTTGGACCTGCCATCGCATCGGCAAGCCAAGTATGCAGCGGAATCTGTGCTGATTTACCAAACGCACCAAAGGTCAGCATGAGTGCGGTCAAAATCATGGTAGGATTATTGACATCAAAGACTTCTGGAGCTTTGGCAATGATGGCATGAATGTCCAGCGTACCAAACTGCTGATACAACAAGAACAAACCAATCGCCAAAAACACATCGCCCACACGAGTAACCGTAAACGCCTTAATCGCCGCTCGACCATTGGCACGATTGGCAAAATAATAGCCGATGAGCAAGTATGAACAAATACCCACACCTTCCCAGCCTAAGTACATCAGTAGCAGGTTGTCCGCTTGCACAAGCAGCAGCATACTGGCAACGAATAGGTTTAGGTAGCTAAAAAATCTGACAAAGCCCGCTTCGCCTTTCATGTACCAGCTGGCGAATAGGTGAATCAAAAAGCCCACACCTGTGATGATGGCGGTCATGGTCAAGGACAAACCGTCCAACGCTAAGCCAAATTTAGGGGCAAAGCCAGCCACCGACAGCCAAGTCCACAAGGTTACAAACAGCGTATTATCACTGTGATTCGCCAGATAATCCACGCCTACCCATGCGGTCGTCAAGGCGGATAACGCCATCACGCCCACACCGATGATGGTGGCTAATTTTTCAGAAATCCTATCTCGCCCTGTGGACAATATCAAAAAGCCAATCAAGGGAAAAATAAAGGTTAATGCTAACAAATTCATAACGCCCTACCCTTTTAGCTTATTGGCATGATTGACATCAAGACTTCTAAAACGATGATAAAATTGCAATAAAATCGCCAGTCCAATCGCCGCTTCAGCTGCCGCCAATGTCAAAATAAAGATGAACATGATCTGCCCATCAGGCGTACCCCATATATTGCCGCCCACGACAAAAGCAAAGGCAGCAGCATTCATCATAATTTCAAGACTCATCAGCATGAACAGCACATTGCGGCGTACCATCACACCCACCAAGCCAATCACAAATAAAACCGCCGCTACGATGAGTGCGTGATGAGCAGGCACACCAAGACTGCCCATCTGTGCAGTCGCTGCGGTCGTCAAAACAACGCTCATGAACTTGCTCCTGTGTCTGTCTGCTCAGCTTGCTCTTGGGTATGGCTGACATTCTCATCATCTAGGGCTTTTTTACCCAGATGGTATGCTGCCACCAATGCACCAAGCAATAAAAACGCCGCCACTTCCACCAGCAGCACATACTGGGTAAATAGGCTGATGCCCACTTCTTTGACGCCAATGCTGGCATCTTGGAGCATGACATCTTTACCACCAATAATAAAGCTAATCAGCACCCCGCTGACAATTAAAGTTAGGCAAAGCGGTGTCGCCCACGCATTGGCGGTCAGCCATGATTTTTCTTCTGTGGTGTCTGTACCCAGATTGAGCATCATGATGACAAATACAAATAGCACCAAAATCGCCCCAGCATAGACAATCATCTCCAACACGCCTGCAAACGGTGCACCAATGATAAAGAAAATCCCCGCCACCGCAAGCAAACTGACGATCATCGATAAGATGGCATGTACAGGATTAGCCTGTGTTACCACTCGCAGGCTTGCCCAAATCGCCACCAAGGCTAAGGCATAAAAACCCACCATGTCGCCATTTGCCAAAAAACTTTGTAATGCTTGTATCATGGCAACAGACTCCGTACATCAATCGGCTGACTTTCACGCTCATGCGAACCTTTGGGCTTGCCGTCGGTCGCCATGCCCGTTACTCGGTAATAGTTGTATTCTGGGTATTTGCCCGTGCCAGAGATGAGCAGATGCTCTTTTTCATAGACCAAGTTTTGGCGGTTGTACTCGCCCAGCTCAAAATCAGGAGTCAGCTGAATGGCGGTGGTCGGACAGGCTTCTTCGCACATACCGCAGAACACACAGCGGCTAAAATTGATGCGAAAAAACTCAGGATACCATCTGCCATCTTCTCGCTCCGCCTTTTGTAAGCTGATACAGCCCACAGGACAAGCGACCGCACATAGGTTACACGCCACACATCTCTCGTCCCCATCAGGGTCTCGTGTCAGGACAATGCGTCCACGAAAACGGGGCGGGGTAATCTGGCTGGCTGGCACTTCTGGATAAAGAATCGTATCTCGTTTACGAGTGGCGTGGCTATTGACCATCCACATCGAACGCACTGTGGTGAAAATCCCCACCGCCGTATTTTTTAAAGTTGTCAACATTTAATTCACCATCAAAATCACAAATGCCGTTACCAATAGATTAACCAGCGTTACAGGCAAACACACTTTCCAACCAAAATTCATCACTTGGTCATAGCGTGGACGCATGAGCGAACCACGAGCCAAGACAAATAAAGTCATAAAAAACAAAGTCTTAATCGCAAACCAAATAAATGGCGGAACAAATGGAATGTCAAGATTAAACGGAGCAAGCCACCCACCAAAAAACAGCGTTGTCATCAAGGCAGAGATGACCACGACATTGACATACTCGCCAATAAAGAACATACCAAATTTCATGCCCGAGTATTCCACATGATAACCTTCGGCAAGCTCTTGCTCGGCTTCTGGCTGGTCAAAGGGATGACGGTGCGTTACCGCCACGCCTGCCACCACAAAACATAAAAAGCCAAAAAACTGCGGTATCACATTCCAAACGGTCGTTTGGGCTTCGACAATGTCTCTTAGGTTAAACGAGCCTGCCATCGCCACCACACCCATCAAGGATAAACCCAAAAACACTTCATAGCTGATGGTCTGGGCGGCCGAACGCAGTCCACCAAGCAAGGAAAATTTATTGGCAGATGCCCAACCACCAAACATCACGGCATATACCGCAAGTCCTGCCATCGCAAAGAAAAATAAGAGTCCAATGTTCCAGTTCGCCGCTCCCAAAGTTGGGGACAAGGGAATGATGGCAAAGCTCGCCAATGCTGTGAACATGGCAATGGCAGGGGCCAGGGTAAATAGGCGTTTATCGGCAAATGCTGGCGTCCAGTCTTCTTTAAAAAAGATTTTTAGCATATCCGCCACCAGCTGCAACGAGCCTTGCCAGCCGACACGGTTTGGACCATAGCGGTCTTGCCATAGAGCAAGCATACGCCGCTCATAGACAATCATCAAGGCAGCCACCATCACCAGACCCAAAAAAATCGCCAAAGTCTGCACGGTCAGGTAAATCAGCGACCACCACTCAAAAGACATACCGCCTAGAAATGACGGCACATCAGGAATCACTTGAATGCTCATTTATGCCCCCATCTCTTGATTTGCTGTACGAACATCAGCAAATGGCGTGTTATTAAAACCTGCTTTTGGCGTAAAAATCGTACTCGCCTTAGCAGTGCTTGCCAAGCGTCTCATACCAAGCTCATACTTTGGCACATAAACAGGGGTATTCTTATCGGCTTTTTTGACAGCCGTTGGTACACCCACCATGAACGGCACGACACCATCTGGATAACCAATACAGCCTTCAGCCAGATAATCCACCACCGCCACAGGCAGGGTAATCTCCATGCCCTGCTGCGACAAGGTCAGCTTGTCATCCGCTCGCACAATCCATCTGTCGGCATCATCACGACTGATGAACCAAGTCACAGGCTTGATTTGGCTTGCTACCACAGGGCTACGGCTGACAAGTGGCGATACGGTAAATAGGCTTGATACAGGCACGACCACCGCACGACCATCAAAGACGCTGCCTGACACATGGTCAGCGACCGCCATTTTTTCAAATGCTGTCTGTAATCTAGGCAATTCATCAAACAGACGAATGCCAATATCGCCACCTTTTAAACGACCACCTACCTTGTCTTGTAGCTTATTCCACGCCTGGGGCGAGTTCCAGCCTGCCGACCACGCAAAAGGCGTAACCGAACTTGGTGTTCTGTCACCCACATAGCCTTCCATCGAAAAGGTCAAGGCACTGTCCGTATCCTTAGGCTGCATGGGTTCATGGATAGAAATTGGGGCACGCATAACTGTACGACCTGAGTAGCGGCGTGGCTCACGAGCCACCTTTAAACCAGTAATACGATAAGCCGACTCAGGGGCAACTTCTTTAATCAAGGCAAGCTGTGGATAGTCCGCCACCAATGTTTCAATCACATCATCTAAATGCTGCCATGCAGGCTCGCCCTGTTTGGCGTGTAGCGTATTATCCAACGCATGTAGCCATCGCCAGCCATCTTTAATCTCGCTGGTTGGCTCATAATATTGCTTGTCATAGGCAGCAAAAAAACGGTTGGCTCGCCCTTCTGCTGATACCAGCGTGCCGTCGCTTTCTGCAAATGAGCCTGCCGACAGGATGAAGTCTGCCTTATCATGCCATTCATAACGCTGATGGTCTAGGGCGATGACGGTTTTTTGGGTGAGTTTGTCCAGCTGATTTGGTGTCAGATTGGTCAAATCATGTTCAAGCACTACCACCGCATCAAATTCACTTGACAGCACTTCTTCCACCGACTGACCACCCAGCAGATTCAGCCCCACGCTGTTTGCATCTGGCATGGTGATATATACGCCTGTTTTATCCGCATAGGCGGTATTGACTTTTAATAGGCGGGATTGCAGGGTTTTTTCAAACTCGTTCGGATCTCGCTCGGTGGTATGCACGCCATCGGTCTTGGCGGATTTGTCTTGGTCGATGAACTGACGCTCAACTTCATCACGAATCTTAGCGTTTTCCACTTCCACGAACTCACGCTCCACATGGGCAATCTTGGCTCGCTTGGCGGTTAAGTTTTGGGCGATGTAAGCAGCGGCTTGTAAAATCGCCTTAGAAGTCAGGCTGGTGCCTGAGATGATGAGTGGACGGTTTGCCATGATTAAATCATAAGCGATGTGATGAGCCAAAAACTCCATCGCCATGCTCTCATCCATGCTGATGTCTGGGTCTTGCTCTTTGGCAAAGATAGCATTTTCATGCTCGGTGATTTGCTCTAATTTGTCGGCATAATCTTTGATGATGTCGCCCACCATAAAGCCTAATTTGGCGATGTCATTTGGCGTGGCGACCGCAGCGACCTTAGCAATGTCATCGAGCTTGGTCTCGTTCACACTCGTGGTATAGATGGGGCTGTATGCTTCTTGACCGATGCGTTTGACAGGTTCGGCTAGCCAATGCTCAGTACGCAGGGCTGTCGCCATCTGTTTGGCTTTATTCTTGGCGGCTTGGCGAACCGACAAAGTCACACGGCTGGCAGTTTGAGTGATGTCTTCACCCAGTACAAACACACAGTCTGCCGTCTCAATCTGAGATAGTGATAGGTTGTGTACGCTGTCTTGGCGTAAAATCTGTACACCCAAATCCACCACATCTTTGACGGCTGCACGCTCGCCTGTGCTGTAATTGTCATCGCCCACCAGTTTTTTTAGAGCAAAATTACTCTCAAGACTGGCTTTTGGCGAACCCATGCCAATGATTTTTTTACCAGTTAATAGAGTTGCCACACCATCTAAGGCGGCATTTGCACTTAGGCTGTGCCATTGCCCATCTGCATTTTGCATGGGCTGCAAAGGTCTGTCGGCACGATTAACATAGCCATAGCCAAACCGCCCTTTATCACATAGGAAGTAACCATTGACATCAGGGTTATAGCGGTTTTCAATCCGTCTTAGCTCACCATAACGCTCGCCTGCGGAGATAGAACAGCCAGTAGAACAGCCGTGGCAAATGCTTGGGGCGTACTGCATATCCCATTTACGGTTGTATCTATCGGAGTGCGTTTTGTCGGTAAAGACCCCCGTTGGGCAAACTTCGGTCAAATTACCGCTAAATTCGCTCTCAAACTGACCGTCCGTCTCTCGCCCAAAATAGACACGGTTATTAGACGCATACACACCAAAATCCTTCCCGCCTGCATAGTCCTTATAAAAACGCACACAGCGATAACAGGCAATACAACGATTCATCTCGTGGTTGATGAACGCCCCTAAGTCTTGGTTGTGGTGTACTCGCTTGGTAAAGCGATAGCGTCTTTGGCGGTGTCCACTCATATAAGTCATATCTTGCAGATGACAATGACCGCCTTCTTCGCAAGTGGGGCAATCGTGGGGGTGATTGGTCATCAAATATTCCACGATACGCTTGCGAAAGTCTTTTGCCTCCGTGTCGTCCACCGAAATGTACATATCATTGGTAGGGGCAACCATACAGCTCATCACAAGCCTGCCCCGCCCTGCCTTATAATCGTCTTCGTTATTGTACTGCTTGACCGCACATTGACGACACGAACCAACCGAGCCAAGTGCAGGGTGATAACAAAAATAAGGCACATCAATGCCAAGCGACAAACAGGCTGAAAGCAAATTGTCCGCCCCGTCCACTTCATAGCTTTTGCCGTCTATATGAATGACCGCCATTAGACACGCTCCTGTTCGCTATTGCTATTGTTATTTTGATTGGCTAATTTCTTTTCAATCAGTTTCGCCTCAAATTCAGGGCGAAAATATTTTAAGGCACTCATCAAAGGCTCCATCGCCCCAGGGGCGTGGGCACAAAAGGTTTTGCCAAGCCACAAATCACGGGTCAGTTCCGATAATTTTTCAATGTCGCCTGCTTGCCCTTCGCCCTTATCAAGGCTATCTAAAATCTTAACCCCCCACGGCAAACCATCACGGCACGGCGTACACCAGCCACAGGACTCTCGCTGAAAGAATTTTTGTAGATTGTGCGACAGGCTAACCATATCTTGGGTTTCGTCCACGACCATCATCAGACAAGTGCCAAGCCGTGAGCCTGCTTTCATAATGGGGTCAAAGTCCATCACAAGGTCAAGGTGTTCATCGCTTGCGGTCAAAAAGTCGGTACTTGCCCCACCGGGTAGCCACGCTTTCAATTTTAAGCCATCTTGCATACCGCCCGCCAATTCAATAATCTCTCGTGCGGTATAACCAAAGGGCAATTCCCAAAGTCCTGCGTCCTTGACACGACCGCTACACCCCATAATCTTAGTGCCAGGCGTTTCGCTCTTACCCTTAATTTTGGCAAGGTCAAGATACCACTGTACCCCATTTAGCATAATGGCGGACATATTATTCAGCGTTTCTACATTATTCACCACCGTTGGGCGACCCCACGCCCCAGAGACTTGGGGAAATGGCGGTTTGGTGCGTGGGTTGGCACGCCGACCTTCCAAGCAGTTAATCAGTGCCGTCTCTTCACCGCAAATATACCGCCCTGCCCCTGTGTGAATGTGTAGCTCAAATTTAAAATCCGTGCCAAGAATATTTTCGCCCAAAAGATTATTGGCAATACATTCGTCCACCGCTTTTTGCAAGCGTTCGGCGGCTAGGATATATTCGCCACGAATAAAGATATAGCCCACACTTGCCCCAATGGCATAAGCACTAATGAGCATACCTTCAATGAGCTGAAACGGCAAGCGTTCCATAAGCAAACGGTCTTTAAAAGTACCCGGCTCCATCTCATCAGCATTACAAATCAGATAGCGAACACCCCCATCAGGTGGGGTCATAAATGTCCATTTTAAGCCAGCATTAAAGCCAGCACCACCACGCCCACGCACATTGGCGGTTTTAATCATTTCTCCCACTTCTTTAGGGGTTTTGGCTAGGGCGTTTTTAAAGCCTTTAAAGCCGTCCAAACTTTCATACTCCGCCAAAGTCAAAACCGCATCGTGGTGGTATAACCGCCAAGTTAAGGGGTGCGTTAGACTGGTGGGGGCTTGTCCATCTGCTAACCCCACGCCCCAAATGGGTACTTTTTGGCGGTTAAGCTGGCTTGGGGCAAGTCCATTTTGGCGAGCCTGTATCTGGCTTTTTAAATCCGCTTTGTTGGTTGTTTCGTTATAAATCATTGATATTGCTCCAATAAATAAGCAACTTCACTTGGCAAGACAGGACCATAAGTGTCTTCATCAATCAAGACGCTTGCCCCCTTGTCGCAATTACCCAAACAGCATATCGGAAGTAGCGTAAAACGACCGTCTTTTGTGGTCTGCCCATAGTCAATGCCAAGCTCACGCTTAAAGGCATCGGCAAGAGTTTCATAGCCGTTTAGATAACAGGCAATGCTATCGCAAATCAAAATAATATGGCGACCGACAGGCAAGCGGTAAATGCGGTTAAAAAATGTCGCCACGCCTTCCACATCGGCGGTTGGGATATTAAGCATATAGGCAATGGCGGCAACCTGCTCGTCATTGACCCAGCCGTTTCTTTTTTGCACAAGTTTTAGAGCGTCCAGCACCGCCGCCCGAGCTTGGGGGTAGTGGTGGATATGCTCGTGTATCCCTGCGATTTCGTCAGGGGTCAAAATCGTCTCAATGGCGACTTTGGGGGTTTTGTCTGTAACGATTTTCATAGTAACCTTTTCTAGGTTTTTGTTTAATAGTTTGAATCAAGGGTTTGCCAGTTTTATTAAAACTACTCCACCACCATTTCATAATTTACCCAATCAGTATTCTGAACTGCCCCAAGCCGTTCATAAAACCGCATTCCGCTTTCATTGAAAGGGGCGACCGTCCATTTAATAACAGGGCAATTATTTTCTTTGGCTTGTTTTTTAAGTTCAAGCATCAATTTTTCGCCCACTTTTTGATTACGATAAGGCTCGGCAACATATAATTCTTTCATATAAATATTGGGGCGATTTTGGGCGGTATAGGGCAAAAAATAATACACGAGCACTCCTGCAATCACCCCATTATCGTCCGCCACCAGACAATAAAAGTCCCGATTATCAATCGCTCTTTGTTTGACAATATCAGGGGTAATGGCAAAGCTGTCAATATACTTTTCAAATATTGCCAGCTCCTTCATCAACTCAAAGGTTTGGGGAATGTCATTTTCGGTCATAAAACGGATTTGCATTGTTTTTTGCCCTAAATTCTTAAAAACCACCTAAGCATAACAACTAATCTCAATCAAATTACCATCAGGGTCATTGATATAAATGGACTGGATTTTGCCTACCGCCCCTGTGCGTGGGACAATGCCATCAATGATGGTGATGTTTTGTGCCTTCAAAAACGCCATCACTTCATCAAGTGGGGTGTCGGTCAAAAGACACAAATCCGCCGTACCACAATCGGCATTGTTGGCATTGGGTTTAATCTCTTGCCCCTTTTGGTGCAGATTGATTTTTTGTGAGCCAAATTGTAGGGCTTTGCGATTATCGCCAAAAGTGATTTCGCTCATTCCCAAAATATTGACATAAAAATCAATCGTCTTGGCAATGTCAGCAACGGTCAAAACCAAGTGGTCAAGGGCGATAATTCTTATCATATAAAATACTCTATAATTTAAACAACCGATTAAGCAATCATCTGCACAAGCTCTATACCTGTGGCTTTGATGCCGAGTCTCACGGTTAAATCTAACACCAATCAGCAGCCAGAGCTGGCTTTTTGCATGGTGCAGCCAATGCCCATCGCCACCGCTTGGCAAGCAGGCAAATTAGCCAATGCCAATACAATCAACGCAATTTTAAAAATTTTCATCAAACTTTCCAATTTTAAATGGCAAAATCACCTACCTATCACAATCCGCCATCACAATATCAATACTTGCCAAATAAATAATCGCATCAGACACCAAACTTCCGTTAATCACAGACGGCATTTGTTGCAAATGAGCAAAAGTCGGTGTGCGAATACGCGTGCGATAACTCATTGTGGAATTATCTGATACCACAAAATAGCTGTTTAACCCCTTCACCCCTTCCACCATACAGGCACTCTCGCCCGCTGGCATTACAGGTCCCCACGACACCGAGACAAAGTGGTTAATGAGTGTCTCAATGTCTTTTAAGGTTCTGTCTTTTGGCGGTGGCACGGCTAGCGGATGTTCGGCTTTATATGCCCCTGATGGCATATTGTTTAGGCACTGCTCAATAATCCGCAGAGACTGGCGAATTTCTTCAATTTTTACCAAACAACGGTCATACGCATCGCCGTTATAAAAGACAGGGATTTCAAAGTCAAAGTTTTCATAGCCCAAATACGGACGAGCTTTACGCAAATCAAATTCCACACCAGTCGCCCGCAGTCCCGCCCCCGTTACCCCCCACGCCAGAGCGTGCTTGGCATCGTACTGAGCAACCGCTTGCGTACGCCCCTTTAACACCGAGTTGGTCATTGTCGCCTTAAAGTACTCATCAATGCGTTTTGGCATCCAATCCAAAAACTCACGCACCAAGCGTTCCCAACCATTTGGCAAATCCATCGCCGTTCCACCAATCCTAAACCACGCAGGGTGCATACGATAGCCTGTTACCGCCTCAATGATGTCATACGCCTTTTGACGGTCGGCAAACATATAAAACACAGGGGTCATACCGCCAGCATCTTGGATAAATGTCCCCCAGTAGAGTAGATTATTGGTAATCCGAAACAGCTCGCTCATCATAATGCGAATGGTATTGGCACGGTCTGGCACGGTAATACCAGCCAATTTCTCCACCGCCATAATGTAGGGAAGCTCATTCATCACCCCACCCAGATAGTCAATGCGGTCGGTGTAGGGAATGTATGAATGCCAAGTTTGGCGTTCCGCCATTTTCTCCGCCCCACGATGATGATAGCCGATGTCAGGAATACAATCCACAATCTCCTCGCCATCAAGCTGTAAGACTAGGCGAAACGCCCCGTGAGCAGACGGGTGGTTTGGACCAATGTTCAAAAACATAAAGTCCTCATCTCGCCCACTTCGCTTCATTCCCCATTCTTCTGGCACAAAGCGTAGATTTTCTTGTTCAAACTGCTGTTTGGCACTGTTCAAAAAATATGGCGTAAACTCGGTCGCCCTTGCGTGGTACTCCTTACGAAGTGGGTGTCCTTCCCAGTATTTGGGCAATAAAATCCTTGTCAAATGCGGATGTCCGTCAAACACCACACCAAACATATCCCACACTTCTCGTTCATACCAGTTGGCGTTGGGGTAGATTTGGGTCGCACTTGGGATATGCTCGCCCTCGGCTAGGGCAACTTTAATGCGAATGTCTGAATTTCGCTCAATGCTCATCAAGTGATAAAACACCGTAAAGTCGCTTGCTGGCTGTCCATAGCGATGATTACGCAGTCGTTCATCAATGGCGGATAAATCCACAAGCATTACAAAGGGCTTGGGGAGTTTACGCAAATATAGCAATAAATCAAGCACTTGGGCTTTATCCACCCAAACGGTTGGAATGCCGTCTGCGGTGTCTTGGACGGTTAGGTTGTCAAACTTTTGATGAAGTTCGTTTAAAATTTCAAAATCGTGAATGTGGTTTATGCTCATAATGCCAACTGTTGTGTTTTTGCGTTTGTTAATTTGTTTAATTTGCTTGCGATATGCTAGCACTTTTTAAAAGTTTTGCAGGTGCGTTGTTATCACACCGTTACAACATATTATTTTTAAATTTAAATCTACAAATTTAAAAATAATATATTATGATTACATCAGCCAAATCCATTCATTTCATCACTACCCACTTTAATATCGGTCTTAACAATGTCTTTTAAAATGACGAATATCGCCTTTTGGATATTGGGGTTTGACAAATGTTCATTCAATCAATTTAAGCATACCAATACCCCACTTTTTGGCTTGACTAGCCATGATTGACTGGGCATAATGGAATGTCAATGACACACCCCGTCCTTTTAAATTTAATTGGGGCTGGGCGAATAATGATTCGCCCCTACAACCACCTAATCATTCAACCAAAGCCCTATTCTACTTCATCAGGACTTCTTAAATTCTTAACCGCAATGCGTTCGGCATTTTTCCTATCCCGTTCTGGGGTCATAATCGGCTGATAAATGTTTTGGTCAAGATGAATGCCAAGTGGACGGCGTTCTTTGGTAATACTTTCTTGCAGGAGCATAATGGCTTGAATGAGTGCCTCTGGGCGTGGCGGACAGCCAGGGATATAGACATCCACAGGGATAATCTTATCCACGCCCTGCACCACCGAATAAATGTCATACATACCGCCAGAATTGGCACACGCCCCCATTGAGATGACCCATTTGGGCTCTAACATTTGCTCATACAGACGCAATATCACAGGTGCCATCTTGACAAAACAAGTACCAGCAACAATCATCACATCAGCTTGGCGGGGGCTGGCACGAATGACCTCTGCTCCAAATCTTGACAAATCGTGAACCCCTGTCAAAGTCGTGGCATATTCCACATAGCAGCAGCTTGTGCCAAAGTTAAACGGCCACAAGGAATGCTTACGCCCCCAGTTGGCGGCGGCGTGGGCAAGGTTCTCAAGGCTACCCAAAAAGATGTTTCGCTCAATCTCTTCTTGGGTGATGTCGTCCACCACTTGACGGGTGGTGTGCGGGTATTGGTTGCCCTGTTCGTCTGGGCGGGTTAAGGTGTATTTCATGGTGGTATTATGTCAATTAAGTATCTATTAAATCAGGGTTGGCGAGTGTCTTGATTGTTATCTTTTGGCACATCTTTGATTTTCTTGATGCCAAAAATCAAGCAGATAATCACCGACCCAATAAAAGCAGGATTTTTAAGGATGATTGCCATCATTAGAAAAGTGATGGCAATCATCAAAAAAATGGTGTCAATTCGATAATTACCAAATTGCATTTATTCACTCCCTTAATCAAACTTCTGCGTGGTAACTCGTCCTGTGTCATTGATGTGGTCAATGTTCGCCATATCTTGTTTGTCCTTGTCAAGCACGGCTTGCAATTGCTTGCGTCCTGCATACACTCGCCCAGACGACTGGGCAGGCACTTTGCCTGTCGGGTCGGTATGTAGGTCATCAATGCCTGTAAAAGCGGTAATACTCGCCAAGTCAAAATCGGCAGGACGAGACAAGATGCGTGGCTTCTTGCCCCGTTTGTCGGCAGGAGCCCAGTTCATCGCCCCAAGTCGCATCTCATAGAGCAGACCGACAAACAAGATGCCGATGAACAAGGCAGCAGCGGCAAATCCTACCCAGCCCACTTCTCGTACGCTGACAGAATAGGCATACAGATACAAGGCTTCCAAATCAAAAATCACAAAAAAAATCGCCACCAAATAGAACTTGGCGGACAAACGAATGCGGGCAGAACCTGCTGGCAATACCCCTGCTTCGAAGTTTTCGTGTTTTTGAGAACCGCTCGACTTACCCCCCAATAGGCGTGGAACAACGAGCATAAAGACAACTAAGCCCAATGCGGCTAGTAAATAGACGATGGCTGACCATTCGGCTGGCATAATCACCCCTGCGTGATTTTTGAATAAACATTCAAGGATGGTCAAAACCTTCTGACGCACCCAATTTTGCGGCGTATTATACCATATTTCGGACAAATACTCATGGGAGATGATGAATATTTTATCAGTTTTGTTAATAAATATGTCAAAAAAATGCACAAACCCCAAGTAGCTTTACTTGGGGTTTGGTAGAGATGGTTAATATCGCTGATGACCACTAATGAATGCTTAATCGATCAAGATGACTGACCGCATCATGATGGGCGGTCATGTAAGCGTTATTGGCTGACGACCGAGACGCCTTTTGGTGGGGTGAAGTTAAATTGACCTGCACCGATTTTCTTGTTTAGGCTGATGTTAGAAAAGCGGATTTGCGTCTGCTGACCCATCGCATCGCCAATGCTCATGAACACAGGCTTACCACCATGAAAACTGATGTACATCTCATTGAAGCCTGCATTATTAGATTTTGGGGTCAATTTAAAGTAGTTCTTGGCACTGTTTGGCTGAGAGACATTAAAGCTGTTGGCGATTTTGTTAGGGTCGCCTGACAGCAGCAATGCTGGGGTGTCGCCCACTTGGTTGGCGGTGGATTGTTTGATGGCTTGTTCTAGGTCTTTATCATAGACCCACATGGTTGAGCCATTGGCGACAATCAGTTGATAAGCAGGTGATTTGGTTTCCCAGCGAAGTTGATTTTGGCGTTGCACCGCCATGCTGCCGCTTGAAGTTAAGGTTCTTTTACCTGATTTAACCGTCTGGTTAAAATCGGCAGTCATTGACTGAGTGTTTGACAGCAGTGTGTTTAGATTTTTCACCGCTTGTGTTTGGCTGGCAGGTGCAGCGTATGCTGTGGTTGATAGTGCGGCTGCCGCACTCATGGCAATGATACCGCCTGCTAGGCAAAGTTTGGCACCCATATTAGCACTCATGGTTTTGATGTTGTTTGTCGTTTGCATATCAATACTCCAATTAAGATTTTTTTGAGTGGTTGGATTGGACTGATGAGTGATTGTCATCACAAGATGGCAAATGTGCCGCTGCTTTACTTTACTTTGGTACTTAACCAAGCATCACATACAGTCCGTCTTTTTGATGAGATAAATTTTGCCAGTTTTTTATATTGCAATCTACTGGAAATTTGCAACCAGAGACGGCGAATTGTTACTGATTGGCTAAAAACTTTATGCAAAACACGCCAAACCGCCCGAATGTTACACAAGATACGCAAAAAAGGCAAGTGATGACACCTGCCTTTTTTTAAATCAATCAGCAAAAGATGGCTGATTATTGTTGTGGGGCGTATGCGTAAACCGCAACTTCTACTTCCACACGACGGTTCGGCTGCAAGCACTTGACCTGTTCTGGTTTTGGTGCATTGATGTCGCAGACGACATGTGGTAGCGGCTGCGATTCGCCTGCACCTGTTGAGCTTAGAGTGTTGGCACTTACACCTTGGCTGATTAGGTACTGACGAACAGTCTGGGCACGAAGCATAGATAGGTTCATGTTGTACATATCATCGCCATAGCGGTCGGTATGACCTGTAATCATCACACGGCTCTCGCCACGCTTCTCCCACTCGATGAGCTTAGCAGCAAGCTCGTCAAGTTTTGGACGACCTGCAGGTAGCATATCTTCTAGCTTCCACTTGTCAAACTTGAACAGAGCATCAGCTTCTAGGTTGATACGCTCGTTCACGATTTGAACAGGGGCGGCAGGTGCTTGGATGATGACCGGAGCAACAGGAGCGGCAGGGGCAGCTTCTTGTAGCGTGAAGCAACCTGGCTCACCACGCCAGTACATGGCGGTTGAGATTTTTTTGTCAAAATCAACACGCAGCTGACAGCGAACATAGTCTTGGGTGTTTGGAATACGGATGTCTAGCACATAGTTCCAAGTCTTGTTAAAAATCACACCTTCGTTGAACTGTGGGTGACTAAGCAGCTGACGGATGCTGTCTTTGTCCATGCCTACTGCTAGGCGTGCCACATGGTCCACTTCATAATGTGGTACTTGTTCTAGGTAGCTGACCTTCTCAAATTCTGGGAACTCGATGTCGTCTGGTGCAGGGGTAATGTAAGCAGCGTTGGCTGCCACGCCCATCAACATGGTAGATGCTACTAAAGTTTTGATGAATTTCATAATAATTCTCTTTAAATCCATAAATAGAAAATAATTAAAAGACTTGAACCCAACCCCTAGGCTAGGTTCAAGTTTTGTAGCTGACGATTAGTCAATGATACCGCTGACACCGATACGGAAACCAGTATCGCCTTCGGTAGCTGTTGCGACACCACCAGAGAATGCCCAACGACCATTGTCTGCGGTCTTACGCAAGGTTGCTGCGATAGCTTGTTCACCACCGTAGTGAGCTGCACCCACTGCATAAGTCCATTTGCCCGGTACAAACGGTGCTTCTTCGAACGCCATGGCGGCTGCGATACCTGCTTTGGCATCACGATCAACCTTACCAATTTGGTTACTTAGGTTGTTGATGTCGCCATAAACATTTTGTTGCAAGCCTTTTAGCTGGCTTAAGTTCACTGCATCCGTACCATTCACACCTGGTGCAACATTGGTAATACGCGTTGGAGCACCGTTGTTACCCGCAACATTTAGCTCATTTACGCCATCTCTACCAACATTAGTGGTTAGTGTAACTTTTGCATTGCCAGCACCTACATTGACAGATTGAGTGGCAG
>JAUNDZ010000027.1 GCA_030525825.1 Moraxella sp. | reverse complement strand
CTCGCGACCCCTTGCACCCCATGCAAGTGCGCTACCAAGCTGCGCTACACCCCGATTGGATTGCTATTGTACTAAATTTTTTAAATTTTGCAAGTGTTTTTGCACTTTTTTATTATCAACATGGGTATTTCACACCCAAAAAAGCACCTTGTCGAAAACAAGGTGCTTATTGATTACTTTGGCAATTTGGGCGGTTTGTCTGGCTTGGGCAGCGGATTGGTGTTTTGATTCTCTTCGACGACTTCCACCACCACATCCACTTCGTCGCTGTGATGCTCAGCAATCGCTTCTCGAATGTCCTGCGGCTCGTTTGCCTTATCTTCTTCTTTGTCTTTATCCTTGGGTTTTTTGCCCAAGCGACGCACGACATAGTTGTCTGGCAGCACACGAGCGTTCGGCTCTTTTTCATCAGCGATGTCTTCATAGATGACACGCCCTTCGCTGTCAATCTGAGCGTATTTGACCGACTCGCTGCGTGGAAAGAAAAAGTCCCAAGGCGTTACCAAAAAGTGCTTCCATACCAAGCCAGACAGCTTTTTCCATTCAAAAAACTCCACTTCCTTGGAACGCAACGCCACAAACAATGCCAGCGAAAAACTCACCATCAAATTCACTGCACCGATGAGCAGTACACCAATGAATGACAATATCGCCAGCCCCCAGCTCAAATCTTGTGGCGACAGATAAAACAGTCCATGCACAAAGTTGGCAGACGCAAAGGCGATGTGGCGAATGTCCAGCGGCAGACCCAGCATATAGCCAATGGTCGCCGTACTGCCCAAGAAACAACCAAAGATAAAGTTACCCATGATTGCCCCAAGGTTCGCTTCAATAAAGCTGCCCAGCTTCTCCTGCCAAGTGCTTGGCATGATGTGCGACAACAGGCGATGACGACGAATACGCTCGCCAATCTTATTATAAGCCGCCAGATTGTCATAATAACCTGCAATCAATCCCGACAAGAACAAAAACACGCCTGCAATCGCCGCATGGGGCAGCGACAGCGAGCGAATGGGGTCAAGCTCGTGTAGCAGATACGCTGCCTTGTAGCCATCAATCATCGGTGTGCCTGTGATGGTCAGCCACGCATAGGCAATCAACAAGGCAATCGGCATGGCGATGGAGATATTACCCAAAATCGCCACAAACTGCGTCCGCAAAATATCCACAATAAGCTCAGACAGCTTGGTCAGCTGCTGGGTTTTTTTGTTGCCAGAGCCGTCCGAGATGGTCGATGCGATGGCGGCGGCGGTCATGGCGGGCTGCTTGGTGGCGACTGTGCCACCTGCAATATGAATGGTAACAAAGCCCAAGCCATAAATCATGCTGTTGATGAATGCCTTGCCAATCGGTGCCAACACCAACGACGAACCCAATATCTTCATGGTCGCCATAAAGGCAATAAAAAACCCACCAATCGCCGCTTTTTTGTACATCTTGCGGTAGCCTGTGCGGTCGGTGCTGATGTAATGCTCCCCCACTCGACTGGCATTTTCAGTAACTTTACGAGACAGCAGCTTGGTGTTATTTTCAATCAAATGCCCAAAGCTATAACGAGTCTTTGCCGTACGCACAATCTGTGCGGTCAGCTCAACGATGGCTTTATCACGGTTTTTTTGATTGTCTGAAACCAGCTCGATAAGCACCTGCATACGATGCAAGCTCTGTTCAAGTCGCACCAGCATGTTCGTTAGGCGAATGGAGATGCCTGTCTTATAGATGCGTTTTCGGACATTGGTAACAATCTCTTCGCACTGTTCAAGCATCACCAAAAGCGGTGCGGGACTGATGTCTTCATCAGGCGTGATGTCGGTCATCAAATCCAGCTCGTGTGCTTTTCGGTATTGATTGACATACAGCACGGCTTCTTGGTTTTGTGCCACAAAGGCGGCAGAATGGTTGAGCATCTGCGGATAAGCCGACATCAAATCAGGGTGCAGCCCCATGCCACTGATGCGATATGACAAGATGACAATGGCATTTAGAATGCTGTTTTTGGCGGTCGCTACCAATGCCAAGTCATCATCATCGACATGAATCAGCTCGATGAGCCTATCCCATTTGGCATCATCAATCATGCGTACCCAACGCAAATCGCTGCGTTCATTAAATAAAAAACTGGCAAGCTCAACCACCGAATCTTCTTCGGGTAACAATGGCAAAAAACGATGCCCAATCAGCCTGTTAATACTATAAGAAAAACTCTGGTCAGATGCGATGCCTGTGTCTGTATAAAGCGTTACTTGATTGTATTTATTCGTCAATCTTAAAATAAATGCCGCAAGCCCTGAGCCGTATTCAGGGTTTTTTTCGATGAGTGCAATCAGCTGGCTCATCTTTTCATTGGCGGCATCTTCATCACCTTCTTCGACACGCAACTCATCAACCAACTGTTTTAACACTTGGGTTTCAGGCAGTTCTTTGAGTGCCAAAATACGCTGTAAAATGTCTTGCAACTCAGCATTGTTAGAAGTTTGCAACAGTATCTCCGATTTTTTTATTTTATTGAAATCAGTCAAATTCAATGAAAAACTTTTATCAGCTCACGCATCATTCATCAGTATCATCAACCCTGCTTGGATTTTAGCATGCTTCTGATATTATTCAGATAATCTTGAGCGGTCTGCTTTGGGTCTTGGTTGCTTGGACGCTTTTCAGGATAATTGATATGCTCAGTCGGCAGCTCATCTAAAAATCGAGATGGCGTGGTCTGCTTAAAGTCCTTGCCCGCTCGGCGTTTATTGGCTAAGGTCAGCGTTAATTCAAGCCTTGCTCTGGTGATGCCCACATACATCAAGCGGCGTTCTTCTTCGATGTTGTCTTCTATCATTGAGTTGCGATGTGGCAAAATCTCTTCTTCCACGCCGATGATATAGACATAATCAAACTCCAAACCCTTAGCAGCGTGCAGGGTCATCAAGTTCACCTTATTGGTGTTCTCTTCTTCTTGCTGCTGCTCTAACATATCCAAGAGCATCATCTTGCGAATCACCGCTTCGATGGTTTTGTCTTCATCATCTTCGGCACGGTTGATGAGCGTGGCGATGCTCTGATACAGCGACTCGATGTTATCAAGGCGGCTTTTTTCTTGTTGTGGGGTTTTGCTGTCTTCTTTGATGTAGTCGATATAACCCGTCTCAACAATCATCTGACGCACCAGCGGCATCGGGTCGGCATTATCATACAGCTCACGAGTATAATGCTCAATAAAGTCGGCAAAGGCATACAGCGTGTTGCTCGCCTTTGCCCCCACCGCCGCTTTTAACCCTGCATGGCTGCACGCTGATAACAGCGAGATGCCATATTCTTGGGCAAGCAGACCGAGCTTTTCGAGCGTGGCAGAACCCATGCCCCGTTTTGGGGTGTTGATGATGCGTAAAAAAGCCGCATCGTCATCAGGATTTAGGATAATCCTAAGATAGCTCATCACATCTTTAATCTCCGTGCGAGCAAAAAACGAAGTGCCGCCAGACAGTTTATAAGGCACATTCAGCTGACGCAGCTCGGTCTCTAACAATCGTGCCTGAAAGTTTGAGCGATACAGCACAGCGTACTGCTCCCACAGATTACCATGACGCAGGCGATGGGCGACGATTTCTTTGGCGACTCGCTCGGCTTCATCAAAGTCAGTTGGGCAAGTAATGATGCGAATCTGAGCCCCCTCGCCCTTATCCGACCACAGTGCCTTATCAAAGATATGCTCATTGTTGGCGATGACGGTATTTGCCGCACTTAGAATGCGATTGGTGGAGCGGTAGTTTTGTTCAAGTTTGACGACATGTAAATTTGGAAAATCCTGCTTTAACAAAGCCATATTCTCAGGCTTTGCCCCACGCCATGTATAGATGGACTGGTCATCATCACCCACCACGGTAAAGCGAGCAGACGCACCGACCAAGAGCTTGACCAGCTCATACTGAGCGGTGTTAGTATCTTGATATTCATCAACCAAAAGATAGCGAATGCGGCGTTGCCATTTGTCTCGCACCATCTCATTTTCTTTTAAAATCTTGGCAGGCAGGACAATCAAATCATCAAAATCCACCGCATTATACGCACGCAAGTTTCGCTCATACAGCCCATACAGATGGGCAAAAATCATGTCTTCTGGGTCGGACAAAGTCGCTGCCGCATCTTCTGGGGCGACCAAATCATTCTTCCAGTCCGAGATGTATTTGATTGCCTTGCCAGCAACTTCACGACTCTCCGCCCCACTCATGTTATCACGCACCATCAGCTCCATCAGTAGGCGTTTGGTGTCATCAGCGTCCATGATGCTAAAATTGCCCTTTAATGGCGTGTGAATGAGTTCATAACGCAAAAACTGCAAGCCAAACTGGTGAAAAGTCGAGACTGTCAGCCCACGAGTCTTCTCACTGGGCAAAAGCTTGCCCACACGAGCTTTCATCTCACGAGCCGCCTTATTGGTAAAGGTCATGGCGGTGATGCGTTCGGCAGGCGTGTTGCAGTTTTGGATAAGGTGGGCGATTTTTTGGGTGATGACCGAGGTTTTACCCGAGCCTGCCCCTGCTAGGACAAGTAGCGGTCCTGATACATGGGCTAAGGCTTCTTGTTGACGGGGGTTTAAGCTACTCATGGCTATTATTTTCTTGATGGCAAATGGTCAGTTATTATAAAGGATTTTAGCAGTTTGGGCAAAAGTTTATCAATTAAAAAAAACGCCAATCCATCTTGGCGTTTTTATCTTTTATCTGAATAAAAATCTGGTATGGTTTGTAAGAGCAAATGATGATTTGCCCCATTTGCCCCATTTGCTCGATTGGGCGAAAAATTTTTTGCCTCTACTGCCCAAATTAAATGTGTGGTAATTTTAAAATTCGCCAAGTGTATCACTTTAAATAAAACAAGCACCACACCGCACACACACCCAAGATAATGCCCATACCGTTGATTTTGGATATTTTTTCTTTAAAAACAAACAGCCCCACAATCGCCCCCACACAAATCACGCCAATATTCATGCCTGCAAATACCAAGGTAGGGTCATCTTTAAAGGCTTGATGGGCTTTGATATAAAATAAGATGTTGGCAAAGTTTAACGCCCCCAATATCACGCCACTACTTAGGCTTTTCATATGCCATTTGGTTTTATTAAAGACAAGATAAATCAGCAAAAGCACCAACGCCAAAATAAAACTGACTGTGAGCGTCGTGGCAAAGGCATTGCCCAGCTTTGACATTTGCTTGAACAAAATATCAATCACGCCATAGCCTGCCCATACTCCGCCCAATATCAAAGCGGTGTTTTTGATAGTTAATGAGTTGCCCGTTTTGGTGTGATGGTTGTTTAAATTGGGTTTGTAAGTTAGAGCAACGAGCGAAGCAAAGGCAAGCACAATCCCCACGCCCTTCGCTGTGGTCAAACCCTCCCCAAAAATGGTAAACGATGCCAAAATCGGCAAAAACAAAGCCAACCGCTGTGCCACATCGGATTTGGCAATGCCCACCTGTGCCACCGCCTTTGCCATGATGATAAATACGCTAGGTAGCAGCACGCCCAACGCCACAAATATCCACACCCCCTGCCCTAAAATGTCCGCCATGCCAAGGCTTGGCTGTAATAGGGTAATGGATAAAATGATGGCGACTGTATAATTGATTAAGATGGCTTGGGCGACATCAATATGCTGCCTGCGAGCCAGTTTTAAAAAAACAGACACCAGCACGCTGGCACATATCGCTAATATCAAAAAAATCATGGCTATCAATCACACAAATTTGAAATATTTTGTTACAACTTGTGTGATATTATAGCCATGATTGGTGGATTGTCAAGGAATTGAGTGTACAGATTTACACCAAACGAGAACTTGCCAGCTCGGTCAGCTGATACAGCCCATCACGGTATTTGTTGGCGGGCAGCTCATTTAGGGCGGATTGAGCCAAAGCTGTTTCGTCAAGGGCTTTTGTCTTACAATAATCCAACGCCCCAGATTGCTGCACCAGCTCAATCAGCTCGCCTGCATCGTCCACTTTGCCCGTCTGCACAGCAATACGCAGTTTGTCATAGTTGGCGGTGTCGGTATCTCTTAGGATTTCTAAGGTCTTAATGATGGGCAAGGTCGGCTTACCTTCCACCAAGTCATCGCCTAGGTTCTTACCCATGACCGCCACATCACCTGTAAAATCCAGCACATCATCAATCATCTGAAAGGCATTGCCAAAATGATAGGCAAACCTGCCCAAAGGTTCGAGCAAATCATCACGACCTGCCAAAATCCCCGCCCCTTGTGTTGCCATCATAAACAGCCTTGAAGTTTTGCCGTCGATGATTTGGCGATAGTCGTCTTCGCTCGTCTCGGGATTGTGCTGATGTTGCAGCTGCAATACTTCGCCTTCGGCAATATCACAAGTGCCATCAGAGAATAATTGTAATAGTGGCAAATTACCAAAACCCACCAGCAGATTAAACGAACGGGCAATCAGATAATCCCCCACCAGTACAGCGGTGGCGTTATTCCATGTGGCATTGGCGGTCGGTCTGCCCCGTCTCATGCCAGATTCATCAATGACATCATCATGCACGAGCGTGGCGGTGTGGAGCATCTCGGTAATCGCCCCAAGCTCCAACGCCTGCTGACTTTGCTCATCATGGAGCATTCGTGCGGTCAGTAGCGTGATGAGCGGTCGCATTCGCTTGCCGCCTGCATCGATGACATGCTTGGACACCTGCATGACAAGGCGTACTTTGGAATTAAGACTGCCAAAAACTTGCTTATCCATGATGGCAAAATCATCAGCAACGATGGCTTGAATGTCTGCATAAGTGGGCGTGGTCATCGTTTTTCTCGCACTTTAACAAATTCATCTATCATATCACAGCCCGCCCATTTACTCAAAGACTATTCATCAAATTTCACCATCTAACAACCGCTCATTGTAATATCAAAAGCATGAAAAATAACTTTTTCTTATGAATTTTTGGCATTAGAAAACTAAGGCTTAACTTTTTTGGCAATTTTATGCGTGAAATGCTTGTCAAATGGGTGGATTGTGTGCATAATGTTGCTATTTTATTTGATGCGACTTGCTTGGTTTGTAAGCATCTTTATTATAAATAAGCCAACCCAAAGGTAGCCTTATGTCATTTCTTACCCATCATACCGAAATCGACGATGTGAATATCGAAAAAATTACCCCACTCATCACTCCTGCCGAATTAAAACGCACCTACCCCCTATCTAGCCTTGCCTTTAATACCGTACTGCACGGTCGTAAAGTCGTGCAAGACATCTTGGACGGCATTGACAAGCGTATCTTGGTCGTGGTCGGTCCTTGCTCCATTCACGACACCACCGCCGCCCACGAATATGCCGATAAATTAAAGGTTTTGGCAGAAGAATTAAAAGATGAGCTATTTATCGTCATGCGTGTTTACTTTGAAAAGCCACGCACCACGACAGGCTGGAAAGGTCTTATCAATGACCCTGACATGAACGACAGCTTTGACATCGAAAAAGGTCTGGGCATGGCTCGTAAGCTCCTTTTAGAACTCAATGAAAAAGGTCTGCCCTGTGCCACCGAAGCCCTAGACCCCAACACTCCCCAGTATATGCAGGACTTAATCAGCTGGTCAGCCATCGGTGCTAGAACTACCGAGAGCCAGACCCACCGTGAGATGTCATCTGGTCTGTCTTGCCCAGTTGGTTTTAAAAATGGCACAGACGGCTCGATGACCGTTGCCGTAAACGCCATGCAAGCGGTCAAGTCAGGGCATAGCTTTTTGGGCTTATCATCAGATGGTAAAGTCTCCATCATCAAATCCAAAGGCAACAAATACGCCCATGTCGTCCTGCGTGGTGGCAACGACCAACCCAACTATGACGAAACCGCCATCGCTGCCGCCGAAAATGAGCTTGCCAAAGGCAAAACTTCTGGCAAAATCATGGTGGACGCAAGCCATGCCAACTCTGGTAAAGACCCCTACCTACAACCGATGGTTATCCAAAACGTCGCCACCCAAATCCAAAACGGCAACAAATCCATCATGGGTCTTATGATTGAAAGCCATCTTAAAGGCGGTCGCCAAAATATCCCTGCCGACCTAAGCCAGCTAGAATACGGCAAATCGGTAACGGACGGCTGTCTGGACTGGGATAAAACGGTAGAAGTGCTTCGTCAATTCGCCAAAGATGTCAAAGACCATCTGCCAAATCGTTGATTGGTAGTAAAATTAGGCTTGACCGTTCGTGGTGAGCTAAGTCAAACCATGAACGCAAAACCGTTCCACCCTTCGATAGACTCAGGGCGAACGGTTTTTTAATCAAACTTACCATTATGTCCACCCCTATAAGCCCCAATCAAGGCTCGCTTGCAGGCTCATTTTATATGGTCATCGCCTGTCTGTGTTTTGCTCTTATGCTTGTATTTATCAAGATGGCAGGGCAAAAATTTGCCATGCACACTTATGAGATTACCTTTTGGCGGGTGCTGTTCTCACTCATCGTACTGGGCGGATTTTCTTGGTTTAAGGGGCGAGATTTTCGCACCGCTTACCCCAAAGAGCATTTTTGGCGGTCTTTGGCAGGTTCGGTTGCCCTACTGATGAACTTTTATGTGGTGCTACATCTACCCCTAGCCACCGCCAGCACCTTGCAGAACACTTCTGCCATCTTTTTGGGATTGCTCTCCATCATCATTTTAAAACAAAAGCCGTCCATCATCAGTTGGCTGTCGCTCATCTTAGGCTTTATTGGCGTGATGATACTGCTTAAACCCAGTACGGGTGGCAATACCTTTGCCATGATACTTGGGCTACTTAGTGGAGCTATTAGTGGTTATGCCTATCTGCAAGTACGAGAATTATCCCTACTTGGAGAACCTGCCTGGCGGATTGTGTTTTATTTTTCTCTGTTATCTACCATCATCTCAGGCGTATTGGCAGCCATTTTTGGCTTTACACCCATTGGTCTGGCAAATCTGCCTTACATCATCGCTGTGGGGGCGACAGCCTTAGGCGGGCAGCTACTCATGACTTATGCTTATCAAGTGGGACAAAAATTTGTCGTGGCGACCTTGTCTTATATGACGGTGGTGTTTGCCCTACTCTTTGGGGTGTGGCTGTTTGGTGAGCGACTTGATTGGCTTAGTCTCTTGGGGATTGGCGTGATTGTGGCAAGTGGGGTGCTGAGTGGGAAGAAGTAGGAATACCCTTACACCCCCATTAAATCCACCATCGCAGGTAAATCAAATAAGATTTATCAGAACTGACTCTTATCAATACTGCTTGTTCGCAAATTACCATTTACCTGCTGTATCAACTCCAGCTCATAACTTTGATAATTGTAAAAGTCCAAGATTTCATCAACCTGAGCATACATGGTGTCATCACCAAATAGATTGTCATAACCGAACCAAGTGTTGCCGTAAGCATATTTCACAATATATTCCCCGATAGGCAAATTAAGATTTATAATATCTCCGCTACGCACAAAGTACCAAGCAACCTCACGATGATTGCTTGCATCAACAATTTTAATAAGATGATGATAATGACGATTTGTTTTAATTTGCAGGTACGCATCACCATACAGATTGGGCTGATTTGTCTCCCCTGTCCATGGCAGTGGTTTAGTCTCTGAAATCACGGTATGTAACTGTGTTCGAAGATAAGCTGTACGCTCCTTTAGCTGTGGAATTTCACAGCGATAACGCATTGTTTTAGCAATATCTACCCTATTACTATTTGTATTAGCATAATCAATACATTCTCTCTCACGCCGCTGATTAATAGCTTTTTGCTCATTTCTTATTTGATTGCGAAAGCTGGGGTGTAGAGCGTCCCATACAGCATTAATCTCTGCCACAGCCGCATGATATTCAGCTTCAGCAGCTGCATAATCTGCAGCAACCTGAGCTTCGGAGTATACCTGCCCAGCAGCCATCTGTGCTGCATTAGCCGCTTGTTCAGCAGCCATTTGTGCAGCAGCAGCGGTTTGCTCTGCCATCATCGTTGCCTCAGCAGTTGCTTCATCCCAACCACGCTCTACCTCATCACTATTCATTGTTGGGACGGTGGATGATGAATCCATGGTTGAGGTATTATAGTCGATGGCGGATGTATTACCAGAAAGTACAAGCATTTGGACGAATAATATAATTATCGCAATACACGGTAATGAATAATCTTCTTCATAGATGGTATGACTGGATTTGGTATCAAGGTCTCTGGGGTCTGGACCGAAGCGATTTGCCCCTTTGCTGGGCGGTAAAAAGAACAGTACAATCGGTGCTAAAGGAATGAGCGACCACCAGCCAGAGTGATTGCAATCGTGCAATCTCTTAATGATAAAGTATTGCGGTACAACGAAGGGTAAAGTAGTAATAACACGAACAAAAAACAAGCCTACACCAACCAGCTCAACTCCCGCCATCGATAATGAAACCAAAATAGCCTGGCTTATCAAACCTGCCACCACCGTTGTTGATAAATACCAAATGGCATAGGTTCGGCGTCGCATCCGCCCACGCACGGAAAAATAGTCTCTTTCGATGGGTTGCTGGTTTACCGTCTTAGATGAAGTCTTAATGTCATCACTTGATTCATACCCATCATCTCGCCGCCCTTCATTTTCCTTACTAGTATCATTGGCGGTATGAGATTGCGAAGTATGGTTAAAAGATGAATGTCGAGAATTTTGCTCTGCTCGCCTCTCCTGTTCATCAATCCACCGATCATGCTCCGCCCTTCTTACTGGATCAGACAAAACCTCATAAGCCTTATTAATCAGCTTCATGATACGCTCAGCTTCAGGATCGTCTGGGTTTCTGTCAGGATGATATTTTTGTGCCAACGCCTTATAAGCCGCTTTGATAACAGCAATATCAGCATTGCGAGTTACTTTTAAATTATCATAATATGTATGAATCTTTGCCATGCTAATCAAAAACCAATGATTTGTATCTTAATCTCTTGTTTTACTAAAAATTCATGCAATACAAAGACCGACAACCACCGGTCTTTGTATAGAAACATCATCGGTTTGCTCAACTATTCGTATTTAATACTTGATACGCCAGACAAATGTTCTGAACAATGCCATCGCCTACCGTATCAGGAACCACCCTATTCCAACCATCAGACGAATAGGTGGATACATAATTCTTACCACC
Organism: Moraxella sp.; assembly: GCA_030525825.1. GTDB lineage: Bacteria > Pseudomonadota > Gammaproteobacteria > Pseudomonadales > Moraxellaceae > Moraxella. The sequence continues at coordinate 16,028 of JAUNDZ010000027.1, read as the reverse complement.
CCAAATCATCTTGGCACCGCCTTTGGTATAAACAGTTACATCGCCAACAGCATACTTTTTGGCAGCACAATCCACATATATCAACTCTTTTGATTCTTGATAACCCTTGCCATCTCCCGGCTTCTGGACAGTAGGAAACTCCTTTTTAACCCATGCCATCACATAGTATTTGTCTTTATTATAGCTGTTAAAATAATAGCCTTGCACACTCTCCAAATCAACAAAAATCTTTTCTTTATTCTCTTTACTGCTTACTCCTGTATCAAACCAGTTCGCCGCCAGTGCCGATGGACTCATCATAGCAAGCAATGCTAACAATGCCAATTTTTTCATTTCATACCCCAATTAAATCTGTCAATTTACAATCTCAAAAGCAACCTTGCCAAAATCTACTTCACCAATTTTAATCTCAATGGAATGCCTGCCTTTTGGTGCGGTCTGCGGATTGAACGCCCAGCAAGTACCAATATTATTGCCACGACTAATCTGTCTGCGATTAAAGGCATAGGTACTTTGGGTTATTTGCCCACCATTGTGAATTTCATTTGGTGTAGAGTTTTGTCCAAAGAACGGTGCACCCAATGGCATGGCTTGTGGCACAACAAAAAGCTCGCTAATACTATATCGATCACCGTTATTCACAGGATACAGCTGCCAGCACAGATTTTCTCCCTTGCTCAAAGAAACTTGCATATTGCTCTTTTTTCTATTATTAGCATCATAAACCCAAATGTACATCTCAGGTCTGCTATACACTTGATAGTAATACGCATCTTGAGCATTGGCTTGACGAGCTGCCTCCGCCCCACGAGTATAAGCACCAAAAATATTTGGAATGACAATCGCCTGAGCAGAAAGACTCGCCAGAGAAAGTATTGATGCAGCTAAAATCGTAAATCTCTTCATGTTGTTACCCTCTTAATAACAAAAGCCAATATTATTATCAGACAGCTGCCAGCCACGACCATTTTGATCGGTGCCGTTTTGATACAGCATCATTCCACCTGGCACATATATACCGCCAAGCTTAATAACACTCGCCTGCCCATGATCCCACCAGATGACTGCATAGTGATCGAACATACTGTACTTACCCATATACGGGCTGCCAGTTGCTTCATTTAATTCTTGACCACTATAAATGTGTGCTTGAACTTGATAAGACTTAGACCATGCGTGATTGGTCTGGTACTTAGCACACACTTTTTTCACTTCATAAGCACTTGCTTGACCGATTAAAGCCAATCCACAAACTAACAGCAACAATCTTTTCATACATATTCACCAATTGCAAAAATCTACCATGCTATGTTACAATGAATTAACCCAACTTTAAACCAACCACCACTATCCATACGCCAACTGCGAGTAGGCTTTTTATAGAATTATTGTAGGTTTCTATGATTGATTTTGATACCATTCGTGAACTTCGAGAAAGCCATAGTTGGACACAAGAACAAATGGCAGAAAAGCTCGGCATGACGAGAAATGGCTATGCCAAGATCGAGCGTGGCGAGAGTATGCCAAACCTAGAAAGACTGGATGAGATTGCAGGCGTCTTAGGCGTAAAAGTCATTGAGCTATTAAGACTGGAAAATAAACAGGTCGTCTGCCAAATCAGCGAAAATCACAGCAATAATCACTATTATAACAGCGACAACAGCCTAGCTCTTGAAGTAGAAAAGCTAAAACTCGTCATCGCCCACAAAGATGAACTGCTTGCTCAAAAAGATGAGTATATATCAGCACTAAAACAGCTTGTCTACCCCAAAGCTACCATCATACCAGAATTATAATTTTACCCATATTATCAAGCCAATAAAGCCATAAAGGAGGTTGTATTGGTTATTTTTTGACTTTTATTGTACTTAGTCTTCTTGCAATCATCTAGGTGAAGTACGCCGAGAAACATACAAATACCCTTTACCACTTCTTTTATTCATCCATTCAATAAAATATGTTATAATTTATATTCCAATCCTTTCATTTTATGAACAAATCCAACAAAACCACCCTAACCTACACCGACTTTATTATCCTATCTGTCATCTTTTTTGGTTATTTTAGCTATGTCGCCATCACAGGCTATCTGTATGCCACACCTGAACAAACAATCACCGCCACCACCTTTGATGACACCGCCAATTATCTGAGCATCGCCACCGAGCTTATCCTGCTAGCGATTGCAGGGGCATATCTGGCATGGCGACGCTTTGATTTTTCATTATTGACTTTTTCGTGGGATAGATACACCCTGCCTTTGACCCTACTACTCATCATTATTGGGGCGATGACTACCGATGCCGTGCTGTACGGCTGGCATTATCTCTTGACAGGCTACCACCCCTTTGCTGACATCAGCACCGCTCATCTGTCCATCTCCAGCATTACGGGTCATGTTACACTTGACTTAGTGTTATTCTCACTATTAAATGGCTTTTTTGAAGAGTTGTTTTTCATGGGGCTTGCCTTTGCTGTCAAACCCGAACATCGCACACTTGCCCTTTATATCAGCCTATTTGTCCGCTTCATTTTCCATGTTTATCAAGGCATGCCATCTGCCGTCGCCATCACAATGGTGGGTTTAATATTTATTCTAATTCGCCATAGAGTACAGAATCTGGTGCCATTTATGCTGGCTCATGCAGCATTTGATGTATTTGGGGCGGGGATTTTATCATTCTTTTTGCCAAGCGAAGTGTGATGTCGGATAAACTTACAGAAAATCACTAACAAGTCGCCAAATTCTGTTATAATTTGCCCGTATTTTTTATGATTGGTAGCTATGGACATCATTTTACAACTGATTGATTTTATCCTAAACATTGACGAGCATCTGGCGGTATTTTTGGCGGATTATGGGATGTGGATTTATGGGATTTTGTTCTTGATCATCTTTGTTGAGACAGGTCTTGTGGTCATACCCTTTTTACCAGGGGATAGCTTGCTGTTTGCGGTTGGAGCATTGGCAGCATTTACAGGCGAGCTAAACCCCGCCCTGCTCATCGCCCTGCTCTTTGTGGCGGCGGTGCTTGGCGATACACTAAATTACCACATTGGCAAATACATCGGTCCAAAAGCCTTTCAAAAAAACTACCGCTTTATCAATCAAGACCACCTGCTCGCCACTCAAGCCTTCTTTGAAAAACATGGTGGCAAGACCATCATTTTTGCCCGATTTTTGCCTTTTATTCGCACCTTTGCACCGTTTGTGGCAGGTACAGGCAGCATGAACTACCGACGCTTCTTAAGTTATAATGTCATTGGCGGCTTTTTGTGGATTTCATCTTTCGTCTTGCTTGGCTATTTCTTTGGCAATCAGCCTGTGATTAAGGATAACTTTACTTATGTGATTTTTGGGATTATTGGGTTTAGTGTGCTGCCGATTGTGATTGGTTTTATTAAGCAAAAACTCGCCAAAACATCTCGATAATTTAACTTTTATTTTTGATAAAAAAAGCAAACAAATCATGACCACCTTTAAAGACCTACTCTCAAAAGACGCCCAAACCAAGCTCAAAGAAATGAGCGGCAAATCATCCGCCAAGCCTGACACCGACAGCAATGGCAAGCCCACCACGACCACCGTGATGGGCAAAAAAGAAGTCGCCAAAGAAGTCAAACGCTTCGGCAGTGAGCTGATTGACGATGACACCGTGCTATTCATGCAAGCGATGAGCGGTGTCCGCCCCCTAAAACATGAAAAATCGGTCAATCACAACGCCAAGACCGACCCCAAAGACCCCACCGCCCTACTTCGCCGAGCCAATGCCGAAGGTGGTGAAGAGCTCTCCGATGCCAAGCTATCAGACATGCAAGCCCTACTAAACCCTGTGGCGGGCGAAGCGTACCTAAGCTACAAAAATCCCACCTTGCAGCACAAGGTCTTTGAGCAGTTAAAACAAGGTAAGCTTAGATGGTATGATGCGGTCGATTTGCACGGAGCGAGCATTGATGATGCCAGAAGTGCCGTACAAACGCTCATCAGCCACGCCCTAAAAAATGGCGAAACGGTGGTAAAAATCGTTCACGGCAAAGGCACCGATGCCATCATCAAAACCTGCGTGAACGGCTGGCTTCGCCAAATCCCTGATGTGATGGCGTTTGTCTCTGCTCCTGCGGGTGATGGTGGCAATGGGGCGGTGCTTGTTTTATTAAAACGCCAAAAAACAACCAATTAACCACCATTAAACTTACAAACCATCGAAAAAACAGTCATCACGACTGGTTTTTTGTAGCAGCATGATGGGTATTAATCACAGTCAGTCTGCAATCTTCTCGCCATGCACCGACAAATCAAGCCCTTGATACTCATCTTCATCACCCACTCGCAGTCCCATCGTGTGTTTGATGACAAGACCGATGATGAGTGTTATCACGCCACAATAAGCAACGGTTGCCAGCACCCCTTCGATTTGTAGCCACAGCTGTTTTGCCAGCGAGACACTCTCAATATCAGGATATATCACAGGACTGACAAAGACCCCCGTTAGCACCGCCCCCATGATACCGCCCACACCATGCAAACCAAACGCATCTAGTGCATCATCCACGCCCAGTTTCTTTTTACCATAATAAATCATCACAAAGCAGCCCAGTGTCGTCAGTACCCCAATCGCCAACGCTCCTGACACATCAACGAACCCTGCCGCAGGCGTGATGCCCACCAGACCTGCCACCGCACCTGATGCTCCGCCAAAGGCAGATGCCTTGCCACGCTTGACATATTCAGCGACCAGCCAAGTGATTGCACCGATTCCCGCTGCCACTTGGGTGGTGATAAGTGCCATCACTGCACTGCCATTTGCCGCCAGAGCCGAGCCGCCATTAAAGCCAAACCAGCCCACCCAAAGCAGCCCCACACCGATTAGGGTTAATGATAAGTTGGCAGGGGCAAGCGTGCTTTTGCCATAGTCTTTGCGTTTGCCAAGTAAGATGGCAAGCACCAGACCGCCCACGCCTGCATTGACATGAACCACCGTACCACCAGCAAAATCCAAGGCATCGCCAGTCAGCCAGCCACCACCCCACACCCAATGGCACACAGGGGCGTAAACAAGCAGTATCCAAACAGCGGCAAACACCATGAACGAACCAAACTTCATACGCTCTGCCACCGAACCTGCTAAAATCGCCATCGTAATAACCGCAAAGGTCAGCTGAAAAATCACGGTGAGCAGCTTAGGGATTGTCCCAGACAGCTCATCTAAGCCAATATTACCTAGCATAAGATAATCAAGACCGCCCACAAAGGCATTCATGCTGCCTTCTGAGAACGCCAAAGAAAAGCCTGCCACCACCCAGACCACCGAGACGACCGCCGCCGCCCCAACGCTGTGCATCATCGTGGCTAAGGTGTTTTTGCGGCGTACCATGCCTGCATAAAACAAGGCAAGCCCCGGTACGGTCATCATCAGCACCAAGGCGGTCGCTGTCAGCACCCATGCCGTATCGCCCGTATCCAAAGTCTCGTTTGCTATCGCCATGACGGGCAGTACACCCACGCCATATACTGCCAGTTGTTTGATTATTTTTTGCATCATTTTCCCCCAATTTGTATCATTAAATCTATAAGGCCAAAGCACCCATCTCGCCTGTGCGAATGCGGATAATCTCATCAAGCGACTGCACAAAAATCTTGCCATCGCCAATCTGACCTGTGTGAGCGGTCTGCATGATGATATGAACCACTTCGCTGCTCATCGCATCAGAGACTGCCACTTCCAGTTTGATTTTTGGCAAAAAATCGACCACATACTCCGCCCCACGATACATCTGGGCATGACCTTTTTGTCGCCCAAAGCCCTTGACTTCGGTGATGGTCATGCCATGCACGCCAACGCCACTTAATGCTTCACGAACATCATCAAGTTTAAAGGGCTTGATGATGGCGGTAATTATTTTCATAATAAAATCCTATGACTACATTAGATAAACTAATTTATTGGCATAGTATGGCAAATTTTTTAGGTGATGAAAAATGGTTTATTTTAATAAAAAATGGCTTATTTATAAGTTTTTATTATAATGTCATAAGATTAGTTAATTTTATACTTCTTTATTTGTCTTTTTATTTGCAAGTCATCCCCAAAAACCTTTACAATATCTCAAAAATTTTTTGGATTGATTATGACAGACACTCTGACCATTGGTATCGTTGCAGGCGAAATATCAGGCGATGCACTGGGGGCGGATTTTATGCAGCAGATGAACCAGCTATACCCCAATATTCGCTGGGTGGGCGTGGGCGGTCATGCGATGGCAAAGCAAGGGCTGACTTCTATTATTGACATGGAACGCTTGTCTGTGATGGGGCTTGCCGAAGTGCTGACGCATTTGCCTGATTTGTTCCGTGCCAAAAAAGAGATTTTGACCGCATTTGATGAACATAAGATTGACATCTTTGTCGGCATTGACGCCCCAGATTTTAATTTAAGATTGGGCAAAGCACTAAAACCAGCAGGCGTATTTTGCGTGCAGATGGTCAGCCCAAGCATCTGGGCATGGCGTGAAAATCGCATTCACGGCATCAAGGCGGCGACTGATTTGGTGCTGTGTCTTTTCCCTTTTGAGCTACCCGTCTATGCCAAGCATCGGCACCCTGCGGTGTGTGTCGGACATCCACTCATCCACCGTATGCAGCCTAAGGAATTTACCAAATCTGCCGATACGCTGTGCCTGATGGCAGGTTCACGCTTGGGTGAGATTCGTACCATTTTGCCGACTTTATTGGCAAGTTTTGATGAATTATGCCGCACTTATCCACAGCTTGCCGCCATCTTGCCCCTTGCCAAAGATGAGCATCAAGCGACAGTACAAGGCATAATAGATGAGCAGGTGCCGCACTTATCGGCACAGCTTAGCATATTTACCCCGAGCGACTGGCAAAATCATGACGAATACGACAGCGACTACACCGCCAGTCAGTACGCCATGCAGGTGGCGGATTTGACCATCTTAGCCAGTGGCACAGCCACCCTAGAAGCACTCATGCTACACGCACCGATGGTGGTCGTGTACAAGGTCAATGCTCTAACCTATGCCATCGCCAAACGCTTGGTAAAAATCCCTTATGTTGCCCTGCCCAATATCCTAGCCCATGAACGCACAGGCAAAAGCATCGTGCCAGAGCTGATACAGTCAGATGCCACCGCTCACAGCATCGCTGCTCAAGCACAGAGCATCCTTGCCAATCCAAACCATCAAAAAGACAAGCTCATCCACACGGTAGAGCTTATCAAACAAGCCAGTAGCCAAAACACCGCCGAAGCCGTACTGACCCACTACACCAATCATCAATAAACCATATCAAATACTCATGATAAAAGCCCACACCCTAAATACGCACGCCCACGCCTGCACCATCACCGCCCACACCAATCACAAAAGCACATCAGACACCATCGTCATCGGCATTGATGAGGTCGGACGTGGTTCGCTTTTTGGGCAGATGACGGTGGGGGCGGTGATTTTAGATGGTGATTTGACAGGCGAATTTGGGCAAATCGACCTTGCACAGACGCCCATCGCCCTGATTAACGACAGCAAAAAGCTGACCGAGAAAAAACGCACCGCCCTATTTGACCCCATTAAGCACATCTGCCAAAGTTATGCCCTCATCGATGTGCCTGCTTTTGTGATTGACGCCATTGACATTTATCAAGCGACGCTTTTGGGTATGCGATTGGCGATTGAGCATTTGATTATGTTAAATAATATCACCGAGCCACACCGCCTTATCGTCATGATAGATGGCAGTGCCATGCCGACCTTGTTCGATGAGTTTGCTAGCTTTCAGCCCTGCCTACACACACTCATCAAGGGCGATGGCATTCATAGTAGTATCGCCTGTGCCAGTATCCTTGCCAAGGTTCATCGTGATACCGTCATAAGCGACTATGCCAAGATTTATCCTGATTATGGACTAGACAAGCACAAAGGCTATGCCAGTAAAGCCCACACCAACGCCATTTATACACATGGCATCTTGCCAGAGCATCGCAAAAGTTTTAATCCAATGCGGACGATATTGGCAAATACACAAAACACCCTTTTTTAACCGTTTAATAATAACTATCAAAAACTGGAAAAATACATATCAAAATCTAACGACATTCTTATTTTTGCCAATGTTTTTAGAGTATTTTTATCAATAAAAATACGATAATCATTGGGCATTTTTCCAGTAATATTAATACCATAGCTAATATCCACATCATTACCTAATGACAAAATATTGTCTTTATATGGGTACAAATCATTTGCCAGTTGTGTTAATTGTTTGCCAATATCATCTTTTTTGTTCATGGATTTATATTTAAACGAAGTAAAACCATAAGGGCAATCACACCGCCTTTTATCAAAATAATTAAATGAGTTATCATTTGGGTTAAATGCTAATTTTTTAATGATTTCATTTAATGGTATTTGATAACTGGTCATATTAAAATATACTTTTTGGCTAATGTGGGTATAAACTTGGCAAGGATGTTCTACTGCAATACGGCTTAACATGGGCAAACGGCAATATTTTTCCGAAAACTCAAAATGAGCATTAATAAAAACCAAATCTTTTAACAAATCCCCATCAATATGCAAACCATGTGAACCTACATTATCAAACAAGCCCTTAACATAATGTATGGTTAATTGTGTATCTTTGGGTAGTTTTGATAATCTAACCACCCATTCTGGATAAAGATAATCATCAATTTTGCAAATTTCATCATTGAATAATTTTAGACAATCATTTTCATAAATCATATATGAAAAATCTTTATCTTTATCACCTTTTTGATAAAAATCAAATTCATATAAATCTAATTCGTCTTTAATTTGTGATAAATTTTTACCCGTAACAGTTAAATAAATCAAGGTTTTCTCCATGAGATACTCCTAAACATCAGATTGATTAAACCAATCTGTCCGTCTTAATTCTTGCCTGCATTGTCGCCTTTGCCGCTTTCTTACCAAAACAATATCATCTTTTTCGTGCAATCCGCCTTTTTGCAAAAGTGGATTTAGAACAAGATAGTTTCTAGGCTTGATGGACTTATTAGACCTTGCAATTAAATTTAGGTTTTTGGCTAATTGCTCACCAAGTTTAATTAGAGATTCTTGGGTTTTTGTTTTCATAAATACATTTCCAATTGAAAAACTTAAATTGCAAGTGCGTATCACGCACCAGAACAATCCTTATTTTTAATCGGTGCGTCATACGAACCTTACTTGTTAATATTAAAAGTTCCTTAAAGAAGTTACCCCTTAATACACATCACCTGCTTTAACGTATGCACCACTTCCACCAAATCCGTCTGATTTGCCATCACCTCATCAATGTCTTTATACGCCTGTGGAATTTCATCTAGCACACCTTTGTCTTTACGACATTCAATGCCCTCTGTCTGGTTGATTAAATCTTGCACGCCAAACTCACGCACCGCACGCCCCCTGCTCATTCTTCGCCCTGCCCCATGCGAACAGCTACAAAAACTCTCGCTGTTACCAAGCCCACGCACGATATAGGACTTTGCTCCCATAGAGCCGGGAATAATCCCGAGCTCGCCCACATAGGCACTAATCGCCCCTTTGCGAGTTACATACACCTGCTTGCCAAAATGCACTTCTTCATTGACATAGTTATGATGACAGTTTATCGCCTCTTTGGTAATGGTAAAGCGAGGAAAACGAGCCTCTTTACTCTGCAACGCCTTGATAATCAGACGCATCATCTCTTTGCGATTTTCTGTGGCATAGTCCTGAGCCCAGCCCACTGCTTCAATATAGTCATCAAAATACGCCGACCCTTCGGCAAAATACGACAAATCACGGTCAGGAATGTAGCCTAGCCGAGTTTCGTTTTCTTTTTTGGCAAGGGTGATAAAATACTCGCCAATACACGCCCCAATGCCCCGAGAGCCAGAGTGGAGCATAATCCACACGTCATCATTTTCATCCACACACAGCTCAATAAAGTGATTGCCCCCGCCCAGCGTGCCAAGCTGTTTTGCCCATGTTCTGTCAAAATTATTCATCATTTTGATAAGCCCTTTGTGCTTATCGGTAATTTTTTTCAGACGCATGGCTAAGGGGTCAAGCGTACTCATCTTTGCCATGATTTGCTTGTGCTTTTCAAAACCGACAGGCACCTGTTTTTCTATGGCAAGGCGGGCAGGCTTTAAGCTGTCAGGTAGCTCGCTTGCCTTGATAGACAGACGCAGGGCATTCATGCCACAGCCGATGTCCACACCGACCGCAGACGGAATGATTGCCCCTTTGGTCGGGATTACGCTACCGACTGTCGCCCCAGTACCTGCGTGTACGTCAGGCATGACGGCGATGTGGCTGTGGATAAATTGTAGCTGGCTCATGGCATAAAGCTGATTTAGTGCCTTTTGTTCCACATCGGTGGTATAAATCTTAACAGGCACGCCAGTTTTGCCATTTTCATTTAAAATAAGTCCGATACTCATAAAATCATTTCTCTTTTAAATTGGCTTTGGGAAATTTAGACAATAAAATCCCCTACCAAAAATCGTTAATTTTTAGCTAAATCTAAATTAAAAAGACAATACTTCCCCAATCATTTTTTTAATCAAAAAATGACAAGATTTCATATTAAAATTTGGGAAAAAAGCGACCACAATCAGCAAAAAAAATCATGCTGATTGACACAACTGGTTTGGGCAATATTAAGACAATAAAAAACGGCGAAAGCCCATAAAATCAAGGCTTGCCACCGTCTTTATCTGTTTGGCTGTGTGCTAATGCACTACAATGCGACTGCCCAAACAGTCAAACGGTCGGTCTTTTTTAGGTTACAAGCGTGATTGTAAACAGACATCTTTTACTCCTTTTGCTGTTTGGGTGAATGAAAGCATTTAAAAAATGCGTGAATGTGCTTATCATAAAGCATAGCCACAAGAAATGCAAGAGTTAATAAGCCTAAATCAATCATAACGGCAGCAAACCCCACCAATCTGATGGCAGGGTTTGATTCATCACTCATTATTTGCGTTTTTTATCACGCTTTTTAAACTCAGCAATGCGTTTTTTCTCACGCATGACTTTGGCTTTGTTTTTGATTTTTGGATTTTTCTTGCCTTCGTATGGGTTGGCGTTTTGCTTAAATTCCACATGAAGTGGCGTGCCTTCAAGTTTAAAGACATCACGATAAATATTTTCAAGGTATCTTTGATAGCTCTTTGGCAAAGCACTGGTCTGATTACCATGAATGACGATGACAGGTGGATTATGCCCGCCCAAGTGAGCATATCTTAGCTTGATGCGGCGACCACCTACCATCGGCGGTTGATGATTTTCCACCGCATCTTGTAGAATCTGGGTAAGGCGACTGGTCGATACCTTGAACATCGACGCATCATACGCCTTATGAATGGACGGATACAGATTGCCCACGCCATTGCCATACAAGGCTGAGATGAGATGAATCTTCACCCATGGCACAAAGTTAAAGCGGCGGTCAATCTCAATCTTAATAAAGTCTTTTTGCTCTTGGCTTAGCCCATCCCATTTGTTGATGGCAATCACAATGGCACGCCCTGCGTCTAGTGCATAGCCAAGCATGTGCAAATCTTGATCAACGATGCCTTCTTTGGCATCAATCACCACCACGACCACATTGGCATCTTTGATGGCTTGCAAGGTCTTAACAACCGAGAATTTCTCCACCTTCTCATCAATACGACCACGACGACGCACGCCTGCGGTATCAATCAGCGTGTATTTTCGTCCTTCTCGCTCAAACGGAATATAGATGCTGTCTCTGGTCGTCCCTGGCATATCAAACACCACAACACGCTCTTCGCCCAGTAGGCGGTTTACCAGCGTGGATTTACCGACATTAGGACGACCAATGATGGCAAGTTTGAGCGTCTGCTCCGCATCTTCATCTTCTGGTTCATCTTCTGGCATGTCAGCGGTCAGGGCTTCTAGCAGGTTGGTTACGCCCTTACCATGACTGGCAGCGGTTGGGAATGGCTCGCCAAAGCCTAAGGCAAAGAACTCCGCCGATGACGCATCGTGTACGCCATCCATCTTATTTGCCACCAGATACACAGGCTTGCCCAGCGTATGCAAAAATCTAGCAATCTCGCTATCCGCCCCAATCAGCCCCACTCGTGCATCCACGACAAAGACGACAATGTCCGCTTCATGAATGGCGGTATAAGACTGGGTCGCCATGTAGTCATCGATGTTGCCCGTGCCATCATCCGCTTCGCCAATACCACCTGTATCGACCACGATGAATGACTTATTCTCAAAATGAGCGTCGCCATATTGACGGTCTCGGGTCAGACCTGCCATGTCAGCGACCAGAGCTTGACGAGATTTGGTCAGCTGGTTAAAAAGTGTGGATTTTCCGACATTAGGGCGACCGATCAGAGCCACCACAGGTTTAATACTCATAACTTCTCAAATATTTTTAATACAAAAGATCAACAATAACAAAACCATACTGATGGCATTATGCAAATTTGGCTTAAATCTGGCGTATTAGCGACATGATTTTTAAGCCCAATTAAAATGCCAAAATCCCCTTGTCATTAACATGACAAAGGAATTTAAATTCAGCAAGTCAAACCGTTAAAACTGCCAAACACTCACCACGCCTGTGGCACTTTGGGTGTATAGACGATTACCGATGACTTGCAGACTGGTCAGCTCACCCTTAGTCTGAACACGGCTCACAATCTTGCCTGACGCATCAAACAGATGAATCACGCCTTCATAATCACCCACAGCGACATAATTACCGACAGTTACAGGGTTGGTGAGTTTGCGATTTTTTAGCTCTTCACTCGCCCACAGCTCTTCACCTGTCAAGGGATGAAACGCCTTGACATCGCCATTTACGCCAGTGGCAATCAGTGTATTGCCTAAGATGGTGGGCGATTTGGTACTGGCAATCTTAGCAGCAAACATCGCTCGACCTGTGGACATATCAAAGCCTACAAGCTGACCACTAAAACTGGTTACATACAAATACTGACCCACCACCAATGGCGTGCCGTCCACATCGCTCATGCGTTCTACCGCACTACCGCCAGTCGGCAAGCCCACGCGTCTTGCCCAAAGTGGTGAGCCTGTGGCTGGGTTGATGGCGTGAATACGACCATCAGCCATACCGAACAAAGCCGTCTGTTCATCTAGGCGAAGTGGCTTGGCAGCACCACGCACGCTGATGTCAGTTCGCTGCGTGCCAAACTGCCACACCACCTGCCCTGTGCGTACATCAAGTCCGTAGATGATGCCATTATTGGCAGACAGTAGCACACGAGCATCGCTGATGAGTGCAGGAGTCTGGCTTGAAGTAGGCAATGATGCCTCCCAAAGGGTCGCCCCTGTGGCAGTATCCAAAGCCACCACCTTGCCAGAACGAGTACCGACAACAGCAACTCTGCCTACTCGGTCAGTTGCCACACCACTGGTGATGGCATCTTTTAAATCCACCGACCACAGCGACTGATTACCATTTAAGGCAGTAACAATACCACCGCGACTTGCCGCCACCAGTACATCGCCCACTTGAGCTACTTGTAGATCAACGACATCTTTTTTGCTGACACGCTCACCCTTTAATAAGCTACGCCCCTGTTCCAGCGATGCTTGAAATACAGGCGACAATACCGCTACAGGTGCATCAATTTTAATCAATTTTGCAGGTTTGTTATCCTGAGATTTAATACCTTTGTTGGCACAGCCTGCCAATGCAACAGCACTCAGTGCACAGACCAAAACAGTTTTTGTAAAACGAGCGTGCATATTTTATCCTTCTTATGTCAAGACAAAATTTAAAGATTTGTCCATCTTATCACTAATGTATGAATTAAACAATCTGCGTGGCTATTATAAAACCAATTTCATAACGCCTAATTGCCGTTTTGTGTAGTTTGTGTTTCTGCATTCGTCTCTTCATCAGCCGCCTGCGTCTCTGTATTAGTGGTATCAGCGTTGGCGGTGGTATTTGGCAGGGCATTGGCAACCACAGGTTCTTTTGGTGCAATCGGCTCAACTTCAATGCCCAATGATTGTAGTTTTAGGCTTAATACAGCACGGTTTTCTTGACGCTCACGCAACGCTTCCCATGCTGCCACATAGGCAGTCTTGGCTTGTTCAAGGTCGTTTTTGGCAATATAAATATCGCCCAGCACTTCTTGGCGAGATGCTTCAAAGGCTTTTGGCAGCTCTTTATTTGCCACAGTCAGTGCCTTATCTGCTTCGTTATTATCCAAAAGCACACGAGCCAATCTAAGCTCGGTCAATGCCTTAAGACCTTCATCATCCAGCTTGATGCCTTGGGCTTGTTCTAGCGTCTTGATGGCATCGGGCAGCTTGTTTGCATCTGCCTGATGGCGTGCTTTTAGCATGAGTGCCTGCCACGCATAGACCGTATCAGGATGCTCTGATACGAGCTTATCGATTTCAGCAAATAAAGCCGCTTCATCTTTTGTCAAAGCTGCCTTAGCATCATCGCCCAAATCAGGGTTTTGGGCTGCCAATTTTAGAGCATTATTACGCTCATCGATGGCGGTGTACATATCCGCCGCCACCGTATCAATCTTGGCATAGTTTTTTTGGTAATATTCAAAGCCAAAATAAACTGCCAATACCCCAATAATCACCCATACGATTTTACCACCGTGCTTTTTTAGGGCAGACATGGCTTGCTTGTCATTAGTTACTAAATCTGTCATCTCTTAAATCCAAAAATCGTCTCTATTTTGTCATCAATCACAATGACACATCAAACCCAAAAGCACTCATCGGCTGACTGCTCTGCTCGCCTGTCGCCATATTTTTGACGCTCACGGTGTTATTGGCGATTTCATCTTGACCGATAATCACGGTGTATTTTGCCCCTGATTTATCCGCCTTTTTCATTTGGGCTTTTAGTCCTGTGGCGGACGCCATTTTAACTTTTAGGGTCGGCTGGCAGTTACGCAATTCATTGGCGTACAAAAAGGCATTGGCATACACCTCTGGCTGTGCCACAATAAAAACATCGCAGTCCGCTCCCACTTCAATCGGATTGACCGTCTCAATGAGTAGCATCAAGCGTTCAAGCCCCATCGCAAAGCCCACCGCAGGCTCGCTCTGTTCAGGCTTGCCCTTTAATACACCCACCAAACCGTCATAACGCCCACCACCACAGACGGTGGACTGTGAGCCTAGTTTGTCCGTTACCCATTCAAAGACGGTTTTGTTATAGTAATCAAGCCCACGCACCAGTTTATCATTGATTTCAAAATCAATGCCAAGACTGTGCAGATAGTTTTGCACCTGCTCAAAGTGCATACGACTCTCCTCACCCAAAAAGTCGGAGAGTTTGGGAGCTCCCAAAAGAATGTCTTGGGTTTTTAGGTCTTTACTGTCCAGTACTCGCAAAGGGTTGGTGGTTACACGGCGTTGGCTGTCATCATCTAGCCCATCAAAATGAGCGGTCAGATAGGCTACAAGGGCATTTTTGTAGGCTAGGCGTTCTGATGCCTCGCCAAGCGTGTTTAATTGCAGGGTAACCTCATCATAAATCCCAAGTCGTTTCCACATCATTGCCGTCATCGCAATCAGTTCAGCATCCGCATCAGGCAGTTCAGAGCCAAAACTCTCTACCCCAAGCTGGGTAAACTGGCGATAGCGTCCTTTTTGGGGGCGTTCGTAGCGGAACATATTGCCCAGATACCAAAGCTTGGGCGTGTCGCCACGAGTCAGATTATGTTCAATCACCGCTCGCACACAGCCTGCTGTCCCTTCTGGACGAAGGGTAAAGGATTTATTCACCTCGTCCTTGCCTGTGTTTTGCTTACCGTGCACCACGCCAAACATCTCTTTTTCTACAATGTCGGTCGCCTCGCCCACACCCCGTGCAAACAGGTCAGTCTCTTCCACCAAAGGTAGGCGGATTTGGCTGTACCCATAGCCGTCTAGCACTTGGGTTAAAATCTCTTCCACTTGACGCCATTTGGCGGACTCGGTGGGTAAAATGTCATTAAAGCCACGAATGGCGG
>JAUNDZ010000026.1 GCA_030525825.1 Moraxella sp. | reverse complement strand
AAATACTGATAACTTAGGCTATCTACGACCAAAGTTTCATTGCCGTTTAGGAAAGTGGCGTCATCTTCTTCAATTTCTTCGGCAAAGTCAAAACCATAAGAAAAACCCGAGCAGCCACCACCTGTCACATAGATACGCAGCATGAGTGCATCATTGTTTTCGGCGGCTTTTAGCTTGGCAAGTTTGGCTGCGGCATTGTCCGTGAGTGTCATGAGATTGTTCATTGTTGTCTCTGATTGTTTTTTGTGTTGGTATTATATCATAATCGGTGCAATTTTTAATTATACAAGGGGCATCTCTGTTATAATGGGCGGTAAATTATTTGGAAGTGCTTTATGATTGAGTTTAAAAATGTGTCGGTTCGCCGTGAAGGTAGGCTGTTATTTAGTGATGTCAATTTACAACTACACAAATCCCAAAAAATCGGTCTGACAGGCAATAACGGCACGGGCAAATCCACCTTATTTGCCACTTTGCTTGGCGAGCATCAAACAGATGTGGGCAGCGTTGAGATGCCGAGCGACTGGCAGATTGCTCATATGGCACAAGAAGTGCACGCCACCAACATGAAAGCGATGGATTATGTGCTGTCTGGCGATGATGAATGGTATGAATTAAATCAAAAATTACAAAATCAATCGGCATTATCCGCTGATGAGATTGCCCCTATTTATGGACGCTTTGAAGAGATTGATGGATTTCGCACACCGACTAAGGCGGCACAGATTTTATCGGGTCTGGGATTTAGTGAAAGCGACCACGCTCGGGCGGTGGAGACTTTCTCGGGTGGCTGGCGGATGCGGCTAAACCTTGCCCGTACGCTCATGCACCGTGCCGATGTGCTGCTCTTGGACGAGCCGACCAATCATTTGGATTTGGATGCGATTTTATGGCTTGAAGAATGGCTTGCTAAGTTTGATGGCTTGGTGCTGCTCATCAGCCATGATAAGGATTTTTTGGATGCGGTGGTCGGACATATTTTGCACATAGAGCAGGGTGGCATTACGCTGTATTCTGGCAATTATAGCCAGTTTGTCTGCACTCGTGCCGAACGCTTATCCCAACAAGCCCAAGCCTACGAAAAACAGCAGGCGGTAAAAGCACATTTGGAGAATTTTATCCGCCGTTTTGGGGCAAAAGCCACCAAAGCCAAGCAAGCCCAAAGCCGTGCCAAGCAGCTTGAACGCATGACTGAGATTGCCCCCGTGATGGCAGATTCGGCATTTAGCTTTAAGTTTTATCCGCCAAGCCACATGGCAAGTCCGCTCATCACATTGGATAATGCCAGCATCGGCTATGATAAGCCGCTCATCACAAAAGTGAATTTGCAAATTACGCCTGATGTGCGTTTGGGCGTCTTGGGGGCAAATGGTGCGGGCAAATCGACCCTGATTAAGGCATTGGTCGGTGAGCTGCCGCTGCTTGGTGGCACGCACAAGGTGTCCGAAACTCTAAAACTAGGCTACTTTAATCAGCATCAGATGGATGCGTTAGATGGCAATGCCACGCCGATGATACTGCTGCGTCGATTGGCAGGGACGACATCGGATGCAGATTTGCGAGCGTTTTTGGGCAGTTTTGATTTTCAAGGTGAGAAAATTGATACGCCGTGCCACCTGTTCTCTGGTGGCGAGCGAGCCAGATTGACCTTGGCACTCATCGTCTGGCAGCGTCCGAATGTGTTGGTACTGGACGAGCCGACCAACCATTTGGATTTGCAGATGCGAGATGCACTCATGCTGGCGTTGCAAAACTTTGAAGGGGCGTTGATTTTGGTGTCGCACGACCGTGGGCTGATTACTTCGGTCTGTGATTCGCTCATCTTGGTCGCTGATGGGCGAGCAGAAGAGTTTGCTGGCGACATGGCAGATTATGCCGAGCATCTAAGACAAGCCAGATTGCAGCGACAAGCCAACGCCAATCAAAGTACGCCAAAGGCGGATAAAGAGACGGCAATACTCTCCAAAGAAGACAAACGTAAATTGGCCGCCCAAAATCGTGCTAAGACCGCCCCTTTGCGTAAAGAGATGGAAAAATTAGAAAAACAGCTCGATAAGCTGACAGGCGAGCTTGGCAAGATTGAAGAAGCATTGTCCGACCAAAGCCTGTATGACGATGCCAATAAAGATACGCTGCTGTCTTTACTTGCCACGCAGTCCCAATTACAAGGCGAGCTTGGCAAGATTGAAGAGTCGCTGCTTTTGGCGATGGATGAGCTTGAGAGCTTGGAGCGGTCGTTGGAGCAGGGCGGCTGACATGAAGCATGATACGCCTGTTGATTATTATGTCGTCTTGGGCGTGCCAAAGTCGGCAAGCACAGACGAGATTAAGCGTGCTTATCGCAAACTTGCCACACGCCACCACCCTGACAGGGCGGGGTCTGGTGATAAGATTGTGCTGATTAACGAAGCCTATGCCACCTTAAAAGATGCCAACAGTCGTGCCAAATATGACGCTTATCACGCTGTTTATTTTAGTGTGGTGGGTAAGACGGCTCATAAGGTCGGACAAAAAATCAAGCAGTCGCCAGCCGTCATGGCAAATCTACAAAAGATACAAATCAAAGCTCATCAGCTGGTGCAAGCCGCTGAACACGAGCTGCACACCCTAGGGCGAGAGTGGCGGCATGATGGGGGCATTTTTAAAAATGCCAAAATCTTGCTCAATAAAGCCCAAGCAATATTCAAACAAACCCAAAATCGACCCAATCAAGCACCAAACCAGACACTACCTGTGCTAATCATCAGCACGGATGTCGCCACGCATGGCGGTCAGATTGGCTTTGTTCATCGTGGCAAGAGCATTCGCACCACGCTGCCCAAGGGACTGTCTGATGGCGTGCAGATTAAACTTGTCATCGATGGTGTGGCGGTGTGGTTTTTGATTAAGGTGGTGGCGTGATTTTGTGGTGGATTGTTGAAATTTCGCCCATCGTCCGCCATTTATAGACAGATGTTTGGCAATGATTTTAAATGATCATTTTAAGTGAAGATAAAGACATGACAACTCATACTTTTGCCCCACCGCTGTGGCTAAAAAATCCGCACATTCAGACCATCATTCCCCGTTATTTGGTGAAATTTTCACCTGATTATGACCGCCATCTCATCAAAGACAGCTTAAATGAAAGCGATGTGGCGTTCGATTATCTGCGTACTGATGATGTGCTGGTCGATGGCAAATACCAAAAACCGCTCGTGGTGCTGTTTCATGGCATGGAAGGGTCAAGCCAAAGCCATTATGCACGCACGCTTGCCAAGTGTGTGCAGGCGGCTGGTTTTCATTTTGTGGTGGCACATTTTCGCTCGTGTGGCGGCGTGGCGGTGTCGGGCAAGGTGTTTTATAACGCAGGCGATACCGCCGAGCTGCATCATTATCTTAGCATCTTAAAGCAGCAATATCAGACCATCTATGCCATGGGGGTATCACTAGGCGGCAATGCCCTTGCTAAATACATGGGCGAATACGGCACGGACGCCATCTGTGAGCGTGCGGTGGTGGTGTCTGCCCCTGTGGATTTGGCGAGTGCGTCGATTGCGATGGAGCGATTGCTCGGCAAAAAAATCTACACGCCTTATCTACTAAACCCCATCATCAAAAAAGCATTGGACAATCAGCTCACCGCTGATGAAATCAACGCCCTAAAAGCCGCCAAACGCATGGGCGACTTTGATAATGCCTTTACCGCACCCCGTCACGGCTTTGCATCCAAGAATGACTATTATCGCCAAGCGTCTGCCCTGCCTTACTTAAAGGGTGTGGTTAAGCCGACGCTCATCATCACTGCCAAAGATGACCCATTTTTGGGGGTAACGGCAGAGCGTGGCGATGTCTCGGCAGATGTCGTACTGCTAGATACCAAGCACGGTGGTCATATTGGTTTTGTGGATTATGATTATGCCGCTCGTGCGTTCAATGTGGACTATATCCCCAAGCAGGCATTGGCGTTCTTTGGGAATGGTGTGTGATGCGAATGCTATTTTTGGCGGTCATTGCCATCTTGTTTCAGCTGTTTGCTTTTGTTATTGGTCGTGGGATTGATTGGTTGCTTCGTCCGTGGCTGTCGGCTCGTCGATGGGTGATGGTGGCGACTTTTGTGGTGAGTAATGCCTTTTTGGTGTTGCTGCTGATGGGTGAGTTTCGCTTTGGCATGGGCTATCTGGCGGTACTGTGGCTTGGCATCTTGACCATGATGCTGATGGCTTGTGTGTCTTTTGCTCTGGGTAAGTTTGCTCGTGGACAACATTTCCCTACTTACATTAGGGGATTGTCGGTGGCGGTATTTGCAAGCCTTGTTGGGCTGTCCGTCTATAACGCCTACACGCCCACCGTGCGACATTTGTCGGTACAGATTGATAAGCCGATGGCAAAGTCTGTCCGTATTGGGCTGGTGTCGGATTTGCATTTGGGCAGTCTGTTTGGGGCAAATCAGCTGGATGATTTGACCGCCATCTTACAAAAAGAGCGTATCGATGTGCTGCTCATGGCAGGCGACATCATGGACGATGATACCAAAGTCTATGAAGCACAGAACATGAAAGCGGCATTTGCTCGGGTGGTTGGTGCGACCAGCAGCGGGGCGGTCGCCAGTTTGGGTAATCACGATTTGTATAATATGGATGCTCGGCGTAGCATCGCTGATGCGATTCGTACAACAGGGGCGGTGCTGCTGGATGATAAGGTCGCCACCGTTCATGCTGGTGGCGTGCCGCTGTCTGTCATCGGTCGCTTTGATGATCATGTACCAGACCGACAGACGACCGCCGAGCTGTACGATGGGCTTGATAAGACCCAAAAACAGCAGCCAGTGATTTTACTTGACCACAGACCCAGCCAGATTGATGAGAATGTCAAGTTGCCCATTGATTTACAAGTATCGGGACATACGCACAACGGGCAAGTATTCCCTGCCAATTTTATTGTAAAAATGCTCAATCGGGTCGCCTATGGGCATGAAATCATCAATGATACGCACATCGTGGTGTCATCAGGCTATGGTTTTTGGGGTGTGCCGCTGCGTCTGGGCAGTCAGTCGGAGCTGTGGGTGATTGAGCTGTCGGGCAAGTAGCTTTTAAGCTCTGCTGGGCAAGCCAACCAAGCAATAAAAAAGCGTTCCGATGTGAACGCTTTTTTTTAAAATTATGAAAATGATGTCTGGGTGACAAGATTGGTCAAATCAGTCTTTTAGACCCAAAACATCTTGCATATCGTATAGACCAGCGGGCTTGTCCGCCGCCCATACCGCAGCACGAACCGCACCTGCAGCGAAAGTCATGCGGCTCATTGCCTTATGGGTAATCTCGATAATCTCGCCATTCATGATGAACTCGACCGTATGCTCACCGACAATCTCACCGCCACGAATGGCGTGCATGCCAATCTCGCCATCATTTCGCTTGGCAGCTCCTTGGCGACCATGCACAAGGGCGGTTTTTAGACTCTGACCACGAGCGGTGGCGACTGCGTTTGCCATCATAAGGGCGGTGCCAGATGGTGCATCAATCTTGTGCTTGTGGTGGTGTTCGATAATCTCGACATCAGCGTCTAGCCCCAGTACTTTGGCGGTAGTGGCAAGCAGGTTTAGGCTTAGATTGACACCTGTTGAGAAGTTGCCTGCATAGACGATGGGGATGGTCTTGCTGGCTTCTTGTAGTTTGGCTTCTTGTTCATCAGAAAGACCTGTTACGCCCATCACAAGAGCGGTCTTGTTGGCGACGCATTGGGCTAGCACTTCATCAAGTGCTTCGGGCAAGCTAAAATCAATCAAGGCGTTCAATCCTGCCACATCCAGCGTACTTAGGGTAACGCCATTTTTGCCTGTGCCGATGAACTCGCCAGCGTCCACACCGATGAGCGTTGAAAAACCGCGGACGAACGCCCCTTTTAAGGTGGTGTTTGGATTGTCTTGGGCGGCTTGTAGCAGCATTCGCCCCATGCGACCTGACGCACCCATGATGCCGATATTGATGTTGGTCATGATAAATCCTTCAATGATTGATTGTGTGATGATTGGGATGGTTTTGATTATACCCAACTTTCGCCCAAAAACACAATAAAAAAAACACGGCTTTTTTGCCGTGTTTTGGGTGGTTGCTTGGCTAAAATTACCTGTACGGTATATTACTGCTTAGCCTCATTCAAGATGCTATTAGTGCTTTTCTAAGCCACCTATGTGGTGTATCACTTGATAAAACGCACGAATCATGTGTTTTTCGGTTTCTAAGCCACCTATGCGGTGTATCACAAAAAAATTGAGGCGACGGTCAATCGTTATTATTTTCTAAGCCACCTATGCGGTGTATCACTAAATGGATTTTGCCCATGTGCAATCGCAGGTTTTCTAAGCCACCTATGCGGTGTATCACTAGAAATTTTATCCAAAATAGTAAGGAGAATCAAGGTCTGCAAGGGCTTTTTGCCAAAAATACCAATGTTTTTCTTTTCTTTTTAACTGATTGATTTTATTATAATTTTTTATAAGATAAAAAATGAAGGGTGTTGCCGTTGGTTTGGTGGTTGTTGCATCCTAATAACAAAAAACACGGCTCATCACCGTGTTTTTGTTTTAAAATCAGTCAAACAAATCTTTGACATCGTCTTTGATTCTGTCAAAAAAGCCTTTTTTCTTGGCGTCGGCAGCGTTGTCTTTGCCAAGGCTGGCTTTAAACTGACGCAGCAACTCTTTTTGTTCGCCGCTTAGGTTGGTTGGCGTCTCAACGATGATGCGACAAATCAAATCGCCCACCATGCCGCTACGGACGGTGGTTACACCTTTGCCACGCACTCGCAGCAGTTTGCCGTTTTGGGTGCCTTCGGCGATTTTGATTTTTAGGCGACCATCTAGGGTCGGAATCTCAACTTCATCGCCTAGGGCAGCGGTGGCGATGTCCACAGGGACATCCATGTGCAAATCGGTGCCGTTACGGGTGAAAAGCTCGTGGTCTTTGACATGAATCTCGACATACAAGTCGCCATTTGGCATGCCAGCATCGCCTGCTTCGCCTTTGCCTGCCAATCGCACACGGTCGCCATTGTCCACGCCAGCAGGGATGGAGACTTCTAGGGTCTGGGATTTTTGTTGTTTGCCTTCGCCATGACAGTCAGGGCAAGGGTTTTTGATGGTCTTGCCTGTACCACGACAGTCAGGACAGGTCTGCTGCATGACAAAGAAGCCTTGCTGCATACGCACTTGACCATGACCGCCACAGCTGCTACAAGTAACGATGTCGGCGTCTGATTTTGCCCCTTTGCCATGACAGGTGGTGCAGCTGACTGATGAGCTAAAATTAATCTCTTTTTTGCAGCCTTTCACTGCTTCTTCGAGTGTCAAGGTCAAGCGGTACAGCAGGTCGTTGCCCTTGCTGGCACGAGAGCTGCGAGAGCCACCAAAAAAGTCGCCAAAGCCGCCGCCAGCACCGCCGCCGAACGCCTGACCAAAAATATCGCCAAAGATGTCGCTAAAATCGCCATGAAAGCCACCAGCACCACCAAAGCCGCCATTATTCATGCCTTGTTCAAAGGCGGCATGACCCATGCGGTCATAGCTGGCACGCTTTTGGGCATCAGACAGCACTTCGTATGCCATCGTGGCTTCTTTGAATTTTTCTTCGGCACTTGGGTCGTCTGGGTTTTTGTCGGGGTGGTATTTCATTGCCAGACGGCGATAGGCTTTTTTGATTTCTTTTTCGTCTGCTGATTTATCCACGCCTAAGACGCTATAAAAATCTCTGCTCATGTTAATTCCACAATATCAAGATAGTTTTGCCTTTAATGGTGGTTGTGCCTGTTTTATCAAGGTAAATCATGATAAAAATTGTGAAAATATGACGAAAAAACCGCACAATCATCCATCTAAAACATCCGCCATCTTTTGACGACCCGTTATCGTTGTTAATAAAAAATCCAAAAAATCATCAATCCACCCCAAAACTGTGGCACAATAAGCCATCATATCAACTGGGGTAATCCATGAAAACCATCATCAAATTGTGCTTGGCTCTGTTTGTCATTGTGCTGGTAGCGGCAGGCGTGTCGCCTTATTATCGTCTGTATCAGCTCAAACAAGCCTACGATGCCAAACAATACGAGACGCTCGTGGCGGCGGTGGACTTTGAGACACTAAGACCCAACCTAAAAACGCAGCTGTATGACAAGGCAGATAACATCACCCAAAATCTGCCCAAAGAACTGTCAGCACTGGGGCTTGATGAAAGCCGAGTGCAGGCTTTTGCCAATAAAATGATAGACAGTGCCGTCGATGGCACCATCACGCATGAGAACGCCATGCGTCTGGCAAGGGGCGAGTATCGGCTGGGCGAGCAGGTCGCTGGTCTGGTGATGCTGACAGGGTGGGGTGCTGATGGCGATGTCTCATCAGGCGACCCCAATCAAGACAGCCCAGATGCCAAAGATTACCAACTGGGCTACTGTGGGTTAAACTGCTTTTTTGTCAAAACCGACATCAAAGGCAAAATGGTCGAAGCACGCCTAAGCCGTCAGGGTTGGTTTGATTGGAAAATCGATAACATCATCTTGCCGTAAGGCGTGCTTTGTGCGGTGGTTCACTGATGTCTTAATTGGCAAACTTTCAATATTTAAAAATTGGTACAGACCGTAGGGGCGAAACATTTTTCGCCCTAGTCGTATTGCGTGCTAGATTTGGCGGTGTTTAATGCACCTACCTGCGGGCATTTTGAGCGTGGATGAAGTTAAGAATTTCATTCGTTTCAATCTGTCCTTCAAAGAGTGTGCCATTTTCATGAAAGATGGCAGGCGTGGCAAAGACAGCCAGAGCGTGGGCGGTCTGCTGATTGGCGGTCAGCAGATTGTTTGGATTTTGGCAGTCTTGTTTGGTGTGGATGCCTTTCATGGCGGCGGTTAAGAGCGTGGCTCGCTTGGCGTTGTCAGATTCGCACCAAATCCGAGACATGGGGGCGTGCGACTCATCATAGACGGGATAGCCGATGGCTTTGATGGTGATGCCCTTATCATTTAACTCATTGATTTTGTTATGAAAAATCCTGCAATATGGACAATGAATGTCGGTCGCCACATACAAAGTGCCAATCGCTCGCCCTTTGGCAGGATAGATGGCAAGTCCGCTCTCATCAAGCTGGGCAAAGACATGGCGGTTTTTGGTGCTCTCAAAGTCGTCATCTAGCCCTGCCAAGCGACCATCTTTGATGACAGAAATCTCGCCATTGATGAAATATCTGCCATCATTGCTCACCAAAAAAGCCGTACCACCGCCTGACATTCCCCAAAGCAGCCCATCGACATTGGTGTGATAAAACACCGCTTGCTCGCTGATATTTTTAAGATGGCTCATGTTGGTAAGTAAGGCGGTTTTGTGGCTTGGGCTGATGGGCGTGCCTGCCTTGCCTGTGCTGATTTGCTCACGCATGGGAGTGATGGGGCTTGGGTTTGCTTCGATGTTGCCTTGTATGATGTAGGTCAGATTGTCCGTGATGAGTAGAGGCTCTAACTCACCTGTCAGATTAAGCTGCGTAAGCGATGCGATGGGGCTTGGGCTAATATCAGCAATCGGCACGACCAGCCCTGCATTGACGAGCGTACGGCGAATGTCGTCATGCGTCGGTGCGGCATTTGCCATATGAATGCTTGCCATGAGCAAAAGGCTTGTCAATAGGGGTTTAATGATGTGCTTCATGTGTATCTCCAATAATGCAAGGTGGGGTGTTGTTAATGTCGGCACAATCTAAAACTGTGCCACTTCATCTGCCGTCAAAAAGCGGCATTCGCCCATCTCCAAGCCATCAAGCGTAATCGTGCCAATGCTGGCTCGGTGCAGTTCGATAACTTTATTGCCAAAATACGCCATCATGCGTTTGACCTGATGGTATTTACCTTCGGTGAGTGTCAGCGTGGCGTGCGTCTCATCAGTAAATGACAAGGTGGCAGGGCGAGTTTTCTCGCTCTCGCCTTCTAGCAAAATGCCATTTGCCACTTGCTTGATGGCAACTGCCTGCTCATCGGCATTCATGGGGTCGGCTAGAGTCAGCTCATAGACTTTGGGCTGATGGCGTTTTGGGCTGGTTACACGGTGTAGCCACGCCCCATCATCAGATAGTAGTAATGCCCCTGTGGTATCGACATCTAGCCTGCCTGCAATCCTTAGGCTTGCCACCTCTGGCACAGCGATAAGCTCGGTTACGATGGGGTATTCTTTGGCTTTTAAGGTGCATTCAAAGCCGTCTGGCTTATACAATAAAATATAGCGATTGCCATCTGCCACCGACAACGGCTCGCCTACCCACAGCACTTCATCATCGGCACTGATGTGGGTGCTGCCATCTTTGATGATTTCGTCATTGACACTAATTTCGCCACGATGCAGGATTTTTTTGCATTCGCTGCGAGACAGTTCGGTGGCTTTGCTTAAAAATTTATCAAGTCTCATGAGTTTTATCGCTTAAATAAAGTCAAATAATGGGTTAAAATAGCCCTAGTTTATCATATTTACCCACTTAAAAAATAAAAAAATGACCTACCACACCTTATCTGCCCCTTGCCAAGCGGTCTATGAAATCAAAAAAAGCGAATTTCTCGCCTTTGCCCACCCTATTAGCAGTAAAGACGATGTTTTGTTCCATGTGGAACAATTAAAGGTGGCTTATCCTGATGCTCGCCACCACTGTACTGCCTACATCATCGGCGACCCAAACAACACCACATCGGCAGGCTTTGATGACGATGGCGAGCCAAACGGCACGGCAGGCAGACCGATTTTAAATGTCTTACAGCACAAAGGCATCGGCAATGTGCTGGTCGTGGTGGTGCGGTATTTTGGTGGGATAAAACTGGGGGTAGGCGGGCTAACTCGTGCCTATGCCACCGCCACGCAGATGGTGGTCGATGAGATGCAGTTGGTCGCATTTGTGCCAAAATCAGTGCTGACTGTCGCCACAAGTTTTGCTCATGAAGCCCAAGTACGATACCTTGTGGGGCAGGCGGACGGCGAGATTCTCTCGGCAGACTATGGTGCGGATGTTATGATGAGCGTACAGATGGACAGCCAAAAGGTGAGCGGTTTTGTGGAGAGTTTGGGGGTGTATGGCAGGCTAATAGATGAATAAAATCCCCTTTAAAATCAGTATTTTAAAGGGGGTATGGGTTTTTGGCTGATTAGATTTTGCACGCACCGCCTTCACAATCGTCAATGGCGGTATCACTATCAAAGCCGCCAGAGACTGCACTGTCAGCAAAATCGCCCAACATGGCATCAAAATCCAGCTCATCAAAATTGACATCAAGCTCATCAGATGGGTTGTGTGCGTTCATCATGTACCTTACCTTTTGGTTCGTGTGATTTAAAAATATATCGGACGGTTATTTTACCAAAAACGGCACAAAAAAACCGCCAAAACTGGCAGTTGTGCAGGCATTATTGGCTATGTGATTGTTTTTTATGACAATAAAAAGCAAAATAAAGCCACAGAGCGAACCCTGTGGCTTTATGTTGTCTTGCCTTTCCATTTGACTCCATGTTTGTAATCCATCACACATCAGCGTTCATCCATGTGGCGTATCCATTTGCCATCTCCTTGCTGATGTGTGTATTATGCCAATTTTGAACATGGATGAAAATACGCCAATGTCGTAAAGTTGTGTAAGAAAATGCTTACAAGGATTTCACCACATCGCAGAGTAGTTCATACGAGCGGACTTGTTTGTCCTTATCATAAATGTAGCTGACCGCCATCAGCTCATCGGCATTGACCTGTGCTTGTAGCTGTTCTAGCTGGGCTTTGACCGTCTTAGTCGAGCCGATGACGCTGCACGCTGTCATGCTCTTTGCCATGCCTAAGATGTGCGGTGGGATTTTGTCTTCGATGCCGTGAACAGGAGGTTTCATGCCAGAGCGTTCGCCTGTAACGACATTTAAGAAAAACTGTAAGCTGGTACTGGCTAAAAATTGGGCTTCGTCATCATCATCGGCAACGATGGCATTCATGCCGACGATGACTTTTGGGGCGTCAAGCACGGCAGATGGCTTAAAATAAGTGCGATAAATCTCCACCGCTTGGGTCAAAAATCTGGGAGCAAAATGCGACGCAAACGCATAGGGCAGCCCCATCTCTGCCGCCAGATAGGCACTTTCGGTGCTAGAGCCTAGGATGTACAGCGGTACTTGGAGTCCTTTGGCAGGGTAGGCACGCACTTTTTTGTCATTGTCATCATCGCCAAAATAAAACTGCAATTCTTTGATGTCGTTTGGAAAACTCATGGCAAAGTCGTCTTGATGACGGCGAATGGCACGAGCGGTCTGTGGGTCTGTGCCAGGGGCTCGCCCTAGACCCAAATCCACACGGTCAGGATATAAACTGGCAAGCGTGCCGTACTGCTCCGCGACGATGAATGGCGAGTGGTTGGGTAGCATGACACCGCCTGAACCCACACGAATGCTGCTCGTCTTGTCAAGCACTCGGGCGATGAGCAGACTGGTCGCTGAACTTGCCAAATAAGGCATGTTGTGATGCTCGGCAATCCAATAGCGAGTATAGCCCAGTCGCTCAGCGTGCTGTGCCAGCTCAACTAAGTTGTCCACGGCATCGGTGAAGCTCTCGCCATCACGCAAGGGGGCGAGATTTAAGATGGATAGGTCGGTCATGATGTGTCTCTTTTTTTGTTAAGGTTTTATCTTTCAATAGAGCTGATTCATCAAAAATCAAGCCCAGCATTCTCATCAGATGACGCATGGGTGTACCAAGCTGGCAGGTGGGGTGGGCGTCTGGGCGACAAGTGCTGTGCCATCGTGCATTTATACTGTCTGCTGTCATGACCACTAAATATTTAAAAATTGCCATTTGATAAAATCAATCGTCATTTAAGCCAATCCGCCACACCCCACAAAAACCCATGACAAAATTGCCAAAAACGCTTTATAATGGCTTGCTTATTTTTAATATATCCAAAATCAAATTCATGAAATCCCACAAAGCCCCACCCATGATAGATGGCGTGTCTGCCAGTACGATTTATCTAGAAAAGATGAGTAGCACACAGCCAAAGTGTCTGTATGATTTTTTGTGCCAAAAGTTTGCACATATCGATGGTGATGAATGGCGACAGCGGTTTGCTGATGGGCGGGTGTTTTGGGATGATGGTACGCCTGCAAGCGGCAATGATGTCTATGAGCATGGGCGGACGATTTATTATTATCGGTCTTTGGCGAGTGAAGTGCCTGTGCCGTTTTGTCATGAGATTTTGTTTGAAAATTCGGCATTGATGGTGGTGGATAAGCCGCATTTTTTGACCGTAACGCCCAGCGGTCAGTATGTGCAGCAGACGCTACTGACCCGCCTAAAAAAAGACAGCGGCAATCCTGATTTGTCGCCCATTCACAGACTGGATAAAGAGACAGCAGGACTGATACTCATCAGTAAAGACCCTGCCACTCGTGGGCTATACCAGTCCTTATTTGCCAGTCATGCCATCACTAAGCTCTATCACGCCATCGCTCCGTATCGTCAGATGGCAGGGGTGGTAGATGTGCATCTGCACCTACATCGTGGCGAGCCTTTTTATACGATGGCGGTTGGCGATGGTATGCCCAATTCACACACCCAAATCCGCCAGCTATCACAGCACGGCGAGTGGGCAAAGTATGAGCTACGCCCCACCACAGGCAAGCTGCATCAGCTGCGTGTGCATCTAAATCATCTGGGCATTCCCATCAAGAACGACCCGTATTATCCCACCGTGTGCCACAAAGCAGGTGATGACTTTGGCTCGCCATTACAGCTACTCGCAAAGTCGCTGTCTTTTATCGACCCCATCACGGGCGAAGAAATGAGCTTTGAGTCCCATCGTCGGCTTGAATTTTAGCTGTCTTGGGCGATTTTGGATGATTGGTGCGTGCATTGACAAACAGCCAGCGAAGTGCTAATGTGGTTTTGAGTTGTTTTGTTTCCCCTAACTTTAAAAAAGGAGTGTGTGATGAGCGAATTTGTTACTTGTGATTTGTTGGACGACAACGAAGATAAGGACATTGGGGTGGTCAGCCCAAGCATTGACGGCAAATTTTTTAGGAATTTTGGCGGTAAGGCAGCGTTTGGCGGTAAGGCAGTTACGGTAAAATGCTTTGAAGACAACTCTCGTGTCAAGGAGCTGCTGGCGACCAAGGGTGATGGCAGGGTGCTTGTCGTCGATGGTGGTGCGTCCATGCGTTGTGCGTTGCTTGGCGACATGATTGCCAAAGGAGCGGTGGAGCAAGGTTGGGCAGGCGTGATTGTCTATGGCTGTGTGCGTGATGTCGATGAGCTTGCCACGCTTGATTTGGGCGTACAGGCACTCGGCTGCATTCCCAAAAAATCCACCCGAAAAGGCGTGGGCGAGACAGGGATTAAGCTGCACTTTGGTGGTGTGAGCATCTGCGATGGCGACTATGTCTATGCGGATAATAACGGCATTTTGGTTTCTAAGGTCAATCTACTGTAAATTTGCATGATAGACTTAACACTTTAAAAAACGCCTTGATGGGGCGTTTTTTGTGCTTGTGGCGTGGTACTCATGAGCATTAGTTTGGTTAAGGTGAGCATTTTGGCATCAATTCAGTGGTAAAAGTTGGGTATAATGCGATGTTTTTTTGTCAAATTACACCAATCATCAACGCACCAAAACTGTGGTATTTGTGGTATTTTTGTTAATAATCTTACCCAAAGTAGTGGAAAATGGAGTGAGTGGCAAGAGTGATGTGATAAAATGTTGGTATTTTTTTAATCATTAATGGCTTGATGATGGTGGGCGACTGCTCATTTTTCGTATCAAGTCAATATTAAGCAGGAGTTTGTATGCGTGCTTTGGTGAACGCCTATCTAAAAGCAGGGCTGGTACCCATGATTATCTTGGGTCTGGTGCTTGGGGCGATTGTGGGGGCGGTATTGCCTTCGGTTGGTGTGGCTGTCGGCATTTTAGGTTCGATTTTTGTGGGTGCATTAAAGGCGGTTGCTCCGATTTTGGTGTTCGTGCTGGTACTTGCGGCTGTTACTTCTTATCGTGGTGGCGGTGATTTACGCATCAAGCCTGTATTTATCCTGTATCTGGTGGGGACATTCACTGCTGCATTGACGGCGGTGGTAGCAAGTTTTGCTTTTCCGACGGAGCTGGCACTCGTGGCGGCAGAAGGTATTGAGCAGACACCACCGCAGCATCTAAAAGAAGTCTTGACCACGCTGCTGATGAATTTGGTGGCAAACCCAGTCAAATCATTGGCAGAAGCTAACTATATGGGCATCTTGACTTGGGCGATACTCATCGGCTTGGCATTGCGTCATGTCAGCCAGACGACTCGCCAAGTGGCGGCTGACCTAAGCGATGCCATCACCAGCGTGGTCAAATGGGTCATCGCCTTTGCACCGATTGGTATCTTTGGTTTGGTGGCGGCGACCGTTGCCGAGACAGGGCTACAAGCGTTACTTGGTTATGCTCATCTATTGGCGGTGTTGGTGGGCTGTATGCTGTTCATTGCACTGGTGGTGAACCCCATCATCGTCTTTGCCATGACTCGTAAGAACCCTTATCCGCTGGTGTTGGCGTGTCTGCGTGAATCGGGGGTAACGGCATTTTTTACCCGTTCGTCAGCAGCCAATATCCCAGTGAACATGAACCT
The DNA here is from genome assembly GCA_030525825.1 of Moraxella sp. Lineage (GTDB taxonomy): Bacteria > Pseudomonadota > Gammaproteobacteria > Pseudomonadales > Moraxellaceae > Moraxella. The sequence continues at coordinate 11,572 of JAUNDZ010000026.1, read as the reverse complement.
TGCTCGTAAGCTGGGGCTAAACGAAGAGACCTATTCGGTAACCATTCCTTTGGGGGCGACCATCAATATGGCGGGGGCTGCCATCACCATCAATGTGCTGACCTTAGCAGCGGCACACACGCTGGGTATTGATGTCTCATTTGGCTCGGCACTCTTGCTTGCCGTCATCGGCAGTCTGGCAGCGTGTGGTGCGTCGGGTGTGGCAGGTGGCTCGCTACTACTCATTCCGATGGCGTGTAATCTGTTTAGCATTCCTAATGATGTTGCCATGCAAGTGGTGGCGATTGGCTTTATCATCGGTGTGGTACAAGACTCGGCAGAGACGGCATTGAACTCATCAACCGATGTGCTGTTCACCGCAGCAGCCGACCCAAAATACCATTACAAAGGCTAAGCTGTATTCATCAAGCAAAACCGACCGCCATCAGGTCGGTTTTTTTGTATTTATTTTTTTGTATCGCTACTTGTATCTTGGCAATTATGATTTATAATAATAACTTATACATATATTACTAGGATTTATAATCGTGAGTACTACGCTGCGTCAGCTGAGGGCTTTTGTCTTGGTCGCTGAACAAAATAGCTTTACTAAGGCTGCCGAAACCCTGTGCTTGACACAGTCTGCCCTAAGCGGTCTGATTAAAGAGCTGGAACAAAACTTGGATGTCAAACTGTTTGACCGCACCACTCGTAAGCTGCACCTGTCTGATGCAGGAATGCGACTTTTGCCACAGGCTCGCCGTGTACTTAATGAGATGTCGGTGCTTAATGAGAAAGTCTCCAACCTAAAATCCTTGCATCAAGGTCATGTGCGTCTGGCAGTCTCTCAGCAGCTGTCAGCATCCACCATGCCCAAATTCATCGCCAAATTCTGCGAGCTGCACCCACACATCCAAGTAACCTTGACCGACTGCTCGGTCGATGATGTGGTGGAGCATATCGAGAACCTAGAAGCGGATTTGGGCGTTGCTCCTGAGCGACCGTATTCGGATGATTTGCAGACAGATACGCTGTTTCGCTCACCGTTTTATTTGGTGCTGCCTAAGTCGCACCCTTTTGCCAGTAAAGACAGCATTCGCTGGACGGATCTGCTTAATGAACGCTTGATTACCTTAAACGGTCCATTCATCAAGTCGCTCCAAAATGAGCTGCCCGCCCCGATTTCGAGTCGCATTTTTAATCCTGATTTTGAAGTCAACTTCCTATCCACCGCACTTGGCATGACCAGAATGGGGCTGGGGGTTACTTTGTGTCTGCTGTATGCTGCCGAATGGGTGGAACAAAATGGCTTGGTCATGCGACCGATTGCCGAGCCTGTGGTGGAGCGCAATTTTTTGTTGTACACCCACAAAAACCGCTCACTGTCGCCTGCTGCGATAGCATTTAAGGAATTTTTGATTGAAAATGCCCATGAGTTTTTGGTGAGCCATCCCAAGTAGTGCCTGAACCGACCAAACAGGGCAAGCACGACGAAAATTGAGAATTTCTCTGTGATTTATCTGCACAAAGTGCGTGTTTTCAGTTATACTGTATTGATTGTTATTGACGATTTTGTCATCATTTTTTAACTTTGCCAATCGGCTTTTAACCCAAGGAAATTGATATGTTTAATCATGTTGAGTATTATGCAGGCGACCCAATTTTGGGTTTGATGGATAAATTTGCCCAAGACCCACGCACCGACATTAAGGTGAATTTGGGTGTTGGCGTGTATTACACAGAAGATGGCAAACTACCTGTGCTTGAATGCGTCAAGACCGCCGAAGCACAAATCGCCAATCCGCCACGCCCCCGTGGTTATCTACCGATGGATGGTTTGGCAGGTTACAAAAAAGCCTGCCAAGAGCTTTTGTTTGGCAAAGACAGCCAAGCAGTAGCACAAGGTCGAGTAGCGACGATTGCCACGCTGGGCGGCTCTGGTGCATTAAAAGTGGGTGCAGACTTCATTCACGAGTGGTTCCCAACCGCCAAATGCTATGTGTCAAACCCAACTTGGGGCAACCACATCAGCATCTTTGAAGGGGCTGGCATCGAAGTGGGTAAATACCCATACTATGACGCTGCCACCATCGGTGTCAAATTCGATGAGATGTGCGAGTTCTTTAAGGGTTTGAACGAAAACGATGTGGTGCTACTACACCCATGCTGCCACAATCCAACAGGTGTGGACTTGACCAACGAGCAATGGGACATCGTGCTTGATATCGTCAAAGACAAAAAGCTCATTGCCTTTATGGACATCGCCTATCAAGGCTTTGGCGATGACATGGACGGTGATGCGTACGCCATCCGCCGTGCCGTGGAGATGGGTCTGCCGATTTTTGTATCAAACTCATTCTCAAAAAATCTATCACTCTACGGCGAGCGTGTCGGCGGTCTGTCAGTGGTTGCTCCATCAGCAGACGAAGCCGAGCGAGTGCTGGGTCAATTAAAATTCACCGTACGCCGCATCTATTCAAGCCCGCCATCACACGGTAATGCGGTGGTCGATACGGTCATGAATGATGATGCATTATTCACGCAGTGGGTGGGCGAAGTCTATGAGATGCGAGACCGCATCCGCCAAATGCGTCAAAAACTACAAGATACCTTGACCGCCAAACTGCCTGAGCGTGATTTTAGCTACTTCACCAAACAGCGTGGTATGTTTAGCTTCACAGGGCTGACCGCTGAGCAAGTGGTGCGTCTGCGTGAGGAGTTTGCTGTCTATATGGTAGAAAATGGTCGTATGTGCATCGCAGGTTTAAACAACAAGAATGTTGAATATGTCGCAGGTGCGATGGCAGAAGTGCTAAAATAAGCCAGTTTAACGATTTTAGCCATTCATGAAAAACCGCTCTTAGGAGCGGTTTTTGTGTTGGTTTGGTGTATTGCAAGATTGATGATTTATTTTTATGATTATTGCTATTGAGAATAATTATTATTGTTTTTTTACTTATTATTAAATATAATAATATTTCATAATACTTTGGAAAGATTGCATTTAATTTCTACTTTTTTTATTACAAATTAATAACAAAAGTAGTGGATGGGTGCGATGGTTATTTTACATTTGGTTTATTTTGTTCGGAGCTTGTGATGTCTGATGTAGTGCATACTTTTAGAGTTACGCCCTTGGTACTTGCCATCGGTGCTGTTTTCTTGACTGCTTGTGGCGGCGGCGGTTTTAGCAACCCAAGTTATATCGAATCAGGCATCAACCCAATCGCCATACCCAAACCGAATAACACCAACCAAAACCCACCAAATGACAGCGAGCAAACCAGCGAACTGTCTGCCGAGACGCTCGCCTTCATTCGACCGACATTAGGCACGGTTACACCCATTCCCAAACGCAATGTCGGTGCAAATGCCCAAAAAGAACAAGCCATCAGCATCAATGAGATGACCGATGCAAATGCACAGACGCTTGATGCACTCAAACAAAAGTTGGCACAGCAGTATCCTGATGCGACGATTTATCAAAACACCAAAACTAACAGTGAGTATGACTTTGTGCAGGCGGGTTGGCTGTTCTCCCAATTATACGCCGATGGTTTTGAGGTGGATACCAATCTGGGCACTCGCTACAACAAAGGCAATGGCTATGTCTATTATTATGGCGAAAAACCAACCATGGGCATCGGCAGGGGCGAGGCATCATATTTGGGTCATTGGGACTTTACGACCAATGCCAAGCAAATTCGTTACAAAAATACCGATGACGACCAAGGACTCGGTGCAGAGTCTGTCGGCGGCGGTGCGATATACGGCATGGATGGAAAGTTTGGCGACCATGTCGGTGCAACGAGCTTTGCCGAAACTTATTTTCAAGAATATGCCCCAAGAGAAGGTCATCATAAGGCAGAGTTTTTGGTGAATTTTGATGACAAAAAGCTGACGGGTAAGTTAAGCACCCAAAAGAAAAACACCGTCAATGAAGAAGCTCACTATGTCGATAGATACAACATCGATGCCACCATCAAGGGCAATCGTTTTTTTGGCAGTGCCAGCGTACCAAAGGACAAAAAAGACGATGTGAATACCTTGTTTAATGTCGATGCGACCAATCGCTTGGAGGGTGGCTTTTATGGCGATAATGCCGAAGAGCTGGCAGGTAAGTTTTTGGCTGATGATAATTCTATGTTTGGGGTGTTTGCCGCCAAGCAAACAGGTGAGATTCAACCACTTGCCAAGAATTATGGCACGCTTTATGTAGACATCACGCACGATGCCGATTTTAACCCAAGACAAAAAAGCAGCATGGGCGATTTTACCTTACTTGGCGACATAAATCAGCTTGTCATCAATTCGCAAGTGATTGATTTGCTACCAAAAAATAATGACAAATTCTCACAAAAGAGTGTTGATTTGCCCACAGGTCAAAAGGCGGTGGTTACCAATTTTGGCACAGCAGATGGCATCTTAACTTTGGGCTACCTTGCCAAAACAGGTAAGAGCAATCAAAAGACCGCCGCCCAAATTTTGGCAGAAAAGCAAGCACAGCAAGCACAGACCAAAAAGGCATTAGAAGAAAAAATCGCTGCGGCAAAAGCAATGTTGGAATCACAAGCAGACATCGCCAAGCAAAAATTGATGGATAAGATTGACACTCTTAAAGACGAGCTGCACGCCAGTTTGGATGAATACTCTTTAGCAGATGATGAACAAAAAGATGGTTTGCGTGAATCCATCGTTGTTCAGGCATTGGCTGGGTATCATATTCATAATGAATCGGATAAAGAGCAGGTGTTGGCATTGCTTGATGAGATTGACATGGGGGATGGGCTGGATGAAGAAGAGCAATTTTTGCACAATCAGCAAATCGTTGATCAGATTGTTGCAATTTTTGACAAGGGTGAGCAGTTTGATTTAAACAATGCAGATAATTGGCGGACGCTGTTTGAGATAGATGAAGAAACGATGATTCTAGCGACCGCAGGCGAGCTGTTGCATCGGTACAGTATTCAAGAGATTCTGCAAGCAAAACAAAAGCTACAAGAGCAGTCAGTGGTCAAGGCACAGGATTTGGATGATACCTTGGCATCTTATGAGGGTGGCGAGATTGAAATTGATGAGATGACGAAGGCTGTTACTAAGCAGATTTTGGCTGCGTATCATGAGTCTAAACATCAAGCTGTACAAAGCACGCTGGATGATTTGCTTGAACAGTTGCAGGTGGCGATGGCGAGTGAAGAAGAGCTGGACGATGATGAATTGATCGACAAAGACAATATCATCGCCGCCATCACCAACCTTCTTAAAAAAGGCGATAAATTTGATGTCAATCAACAGGACAACTGGAGAGTTTACTTACCAGAAATACCTGCTGTACCGTCTAAACCAACTAATTATAGTGCAGAAACCATCAGATTGGCACAAAATCAGTTAAGACAAAAAATACTCCAAGAACAAAGAGAGTTGGGCGATATGCTTGGCGAATATCCTGAGCTAAAACTGCTCTCCAAAGAAGAGCTGTCCGCCGATGCAGAAACACAGCAAACGCTAAATACATTTTTTCAGCAGGTCGAGAGCAAGATTTTGGCATATTATGCCACCAGCAATCACGCAGCAGTCAAATCCAAAGTGGCGGCATGGCTAAAAGACATCGATGCGGCGGTGGCGGTCGCTGAAGCGGAGCTTGTGGCGGCGGGTAATGTGGCGGCAAAAAGGCAAGCAGCTTTGAAAAAGTTGGAGCTTGCAGTTGCTAATCCCCAAAAACAGCTGGTGGCACTAATTGCCGCAGGGGATAAGGCGGATGTGAATCAGCAGGACAACCTGACCACTTATCTTGATGCCATGACCCCAGCAGAAGAGATGAGCATGGACAATTCATTAAATGGCTTTTATGTGATGGGTGAGCGTACCCCATTTAAGGAAATGCCAAATCAAGGGCAGGTGCAATATCAAGGCACTTGGCATGGCAGAATCCACAATGACCGCAGTTGGAGTACCACGCCGGGGCTGGCAGCTCATGACAGCAAGGCAAAGTTTGATGTGGACTTCAATCAAAAAACCCTGACAGGGGTGCTGATTGAAAAAAGTGCCAATGAGCCGACCTTTACCATCGATGCCAAGATTACAGGCAATACATTCTCTGGTAAGGCAGTTGCCAATGAAAAGGGCATTTATCTGGATAAATATCTGGACATCGCAGGTGGTGTGATTAAACAAAATCCGCTGCTTGATGACAACTTACAAGGGGCGTTCTACGGCAACAATGCCAAGCATTTGGCAGGTGGTTTTAGCTTTGATGGGGTGCTTGAGCGATACGATGGTAAAAATGGTGCTGACAACGGAACGACCATTGTAGAGCCCATCATTGGTGGTGGGGTGTTCTATGGCACCAAAGATGATGAGAATGAATAATTAAAAAATAATCATTGAATAAGTATCAGAGGTAAGCATGAAAACTATGAATTGTCGTTTAAGCCATCTGAGTGTGGCGGTGTGTGCGGTGCTGTTTGGGGGTATTTCACCAGCGATGGCTGATGAAGCAAAGGTGGATGATGTCAATGCAGGCACGCCCAATGTGGTGCTTGATGAGCTGGAGGTCGTCGCCAAAAAACGCTTCACCAAAAAAAGCGAGGAAGTCACAGGGCTTGGCAAAACGGTCAAAACCAGTCAAGACATCAACGAACAGCAGATTTTATCGGTGCGTGATTTGGTCAAGGACACACCGGGCGTGGCGGTGGTTGAGCAGGGGCGTGGTGCCAGCTCTGGCTACACCATGCGAGGCATGGACAAAAACCGTGTGGCGGTAACGGTCGATGGACTACATCAGGCACAATCCTATCTGGTGCAAAAACGCCAAATTGGTGAGGGGCGTGAGGGCAGTGGTGCGATTAACGAGATTGAGCTTGAAAATGTGAGTGCCGTACAAATCAGCCAAGGGGCGAGCGGCACAGAGTCTGGCAGCGGTGGACTTGGTGGGGCGGTCAGCTTTCGCACCAAAAGTGTCGATGATGTGCTGGATGATGAGGAGAAATTTGCCACTTTTTATAAGGGGGCGTATGCCAGCCGTGATAAGCAGACCATGCACTCAGCAGGCTTTGCTCTTCGTGGCGATAAAGCCGACTTGTTGGTGCAGTACACCGACCGTACCAAATCAGAGGTGCGACCGCATAAAGACATTCTAAAAACCGAGCATGGCGTCTGGCGATGGGGCAGCACCGCCGAGGATTTTGCCAATGGTAATATCGCCTTTGATAGGTATCGCTTTGTCTTGGTGGATGAATGTCCCACCTATGACACTGACATGAGTGGCTGCCATGTCAAGCAAAAAGTGCTTAGCAAACCTGTGCTTCAAAAGATGAGTGCCAAAGATTACACAGGAAAAAACCGAGTCTTGGGCGACCCAATGGCATACGATTCGGCATCTTATTTGGTTAAAATGGGATACAATCTTAACCCTGCCCATCGCATCGAGGGTGTGTATGAACACACCGAGCAAAATTACAACACGCAAGACATGACCAAAGAGGCATATCATCTGATTGAGACGACAGGAATCGGTGCCTTGGGTAATAGCCGCAATATCTATCGTGGCAATAATTATCACGAGGCATTTTATACCCCAGCGAACATCGCAGGCTACTGGACACAGGCGAGATTTATCGATGAAAAGCATGACAAAGACAGAGTGGGGCTAAGTTATTATTTTAAAAATCCCAGCTCGTCAGGTCTGATTGACCATGCCAAAATCAGCTTCGACCATCAGGCGGTCAATATTGATAATTTTGTCATGGAAAAATACTGCTCTGTTTATCCACATGTGGACAAAAACTGCACCCCAAGTGCCGATAAGCCTAATTCTGGCGAAAAAACCAACCGCACGACCTATGATGAGCGACATCATGTCTTGCGTGCCGATTTTGGCAAATTGATTGATGGCAAGACCATTCGTCATCAGCTGTCAGCAGGCGTGGGCATGGATAAATTTAAGTCTGAACGCACCATTAGCGACATTCATGAGAAAAATTATCGACTGGATTATGATTTTGTCAAAGACAAAGGTGATGTGGAAGTTTGGGCGTTTAAAGGGGTTAATTTATTGCATGATGATGTCTGCCAAAGCCAACAGCAATGGCTTGGCGAGGCCAGAAAATGCGGCAGTAGCATCATCACAGGGCATAATGTGTATGCCAACATTAAAGACACCATCAGCTTGGGGTCGTTGGCAGAGCTAAATTTGGGCTTGCGTCATGATGTGCATCAGTTTGACAGCGACGATGATTGGACTGGTACAGGCAAATATCGCAACACTTCATGGAATGCAGGTTTGGTGTTCAAACCTACTGACAGCATTGATGTGATGTATCGCATTTCATCAGGTTATCGTGTGCCTAGTTTCAAAGAGCTGTTCGGTTATCGCTTAGATGGTGTTACCAAAGCAGATGTTGCCACACCGCCATTTGACAGAGCATTTAAACACGAAAAGACCAATGTTCGCCCAGAAAAAGCCTTAAACCAAGAGTTTGGCATCAGCCTAAAACGAGATTGGGGTAATATTGATGTCAGCTATTTTGATAACCGCTATAAGGATTTGATTGATTTAACCCTAAAAAGCTACCCTGGTGCCACGCCGCTACTGCCAAGCAGCGACATCTGGGCATATCGCAATTATCAAGATGTACATCTGACTGGTGTAACGCTGGGCGGTAAGCTGTATTTTGATGCTCTGTCAGACAAGCTGCCATCAGGGCTAACAGGACGACTGGCATACCTAAAAACTAATGTCAAATCCAACAAGCTAAAAGATGTATTTGTCAATGCCGATGGCTATTTTTTGGACACCATCACGCCAACTCGCTATGTGCTGGGGCTTGATTATGCCGCTGATAGTGATAAATGGGGCTTGGGGGCGACTTGGACTTACACAGGTGCAAAAGATGCCAACGAGCTAAAAGCCAAAGCCTCTATCCCCAGTGGCAAGGACTATGAAAGACAAGCGACCACCGCCCGTAGTCGCAGTTGGCACACGCTGGATTTGTCGGCATTTTATCGCCCAAATCAATACATGACGGTGCGAGGTAGCGTCCAAAACGCTCTCAATCATCGTTACAGCACTTGGGAGTCGCTGCGTCAAACTTCCATCACCTCAGGCAACGCCCATGAACAAAATTCGTTCAATCAGTATGCCGCTCCAGGTCGCAACTTTGTTGTATCGCTTGAAATGAAGTACTGATAAAGGCTTGGATAAACCATCGTGCTGGTGGTTTATCCGCCATCATCAGTCCAAAGAAATAAAATAATACTTCTACAATATTGACATAAGATTAAATGTTATTTACAATTATCAATATTTCTCAAATGATACTGATTTTTGTTTTAATATTTCAAATCATTATGGATATTGTATGAAATTGTACACAAAAAAACCGCTTGGCATCATCATCAGTGCCTTATTATTAACCGCTTGTGCCAGTGGCAAGGGCGGCTTTGACCTAGATAATGTTAGCAGCCTAAACACACAAGGCGCAAGCCAAAACGCAGGCTCCACCAACACACCCAAAGAACCGACATATCAGGACGAAAAGGGCGACAGACGCACCATCGATGGCAGCGACCAAGAGCCTGCACTGGGCTATATGGTTGAGGTGCCTAGGCGTATTTTTCCCATGCGTGATGCAACTGCCGAGGATTTGACGGTGGACATTAGCCCAGATAAGGTTAAGCCCATCAATTACAGCTTGGATAAACTGCCAAAGGTCTTTAGCGATGAATTGGAAAAACAGCCCAGATACATTGAGGATAATGGCATCAGCTACTCGCATGATAGACGCTCCAAAGCCACTACCAGAGATTTACAGTTTGTGCGTTCAGGCTATGTCATTGCCGAAAGGGGCATGGAGTTTGTGCGAGTTGATGGCGTACGCAAACAAAACCCAGCAGGTCAGTACGGCTATGTGTTTTATCAAGGGATAAATCCTGCCACTACTTTGCCCACCGCCACCGCTACCTACACAGGCACTTGGGATTTTGTAACCAATGCTGTCAGCACCCGTAAGGGTTTACCTGAGGGTTTTAGTAATGACTTGATGGACTATGGCATTAAGGGCAATACAGTAGGGGCAACCAGCCTAGATGCCGACATCAATCGTGGGCTTAATAATGATAAACCTGTGGGGCTAAGCAGTATCTTTGAGGTCAATTTTGCTGATAAGACGCTGACAGGCACACTTACCCAAAACCACAACACCACCAACCAAAATGCCAATCAAATCATCACCGACCGCTATAGCATCGAAGCTAAGCTAAATGGCAACCGCTTTAGTGGCACTGCCAAAGCCAAAGACAGCAGCCACGCCATGTTTGGCAAGGACGGCAGTCTTGAGGGTGGATTTTTTGGCAAAAACGCTGAAGAGCTTGCGGGCAAGTTTTTGGCAGAGGATAGCTCGCTGTTTGGGGTCTTTGGGGCAAAGCGTGGCACGCTTGATGAGAGCGGTTTGCAGGCAAAGTTTGACGCTACTGTCATCGATAGCAGTACCCTACAAAAATCTGACATGGACACCTTTGGGCAGGTCAGCCATCTGGTGATTAACGGCAAACGCCTAGCACTCTTACCAGACAACATCAAGAGCTTTGCGGACATGGACTTTATCCACACAAGACAAGTTCAGCATGATGGCAAAAAGCTGTCTGTTACGGTCTGTTGTAATAACCTAGACTATGTCAAATTTGGCTCTTATGGTGAGGTTAACGAGGCAGACGGTGTTACCACCATCGCTAATGGCAAGCTGTTTTTGGTGGGTGAGCGTACCGACATCGCCAAAATCCCCCAGTTAGGCACAGCCCACTATCGTGGCACATGGGAGGGATTTTTACAGTCCGCAGACGGACGCAGATGGGCAGTTTCTGCCAGTGGCGAGCCGTCAGGTGCTCGCAGTCGCTTTGATGTGGACTTTGGCACTAAGGTATTTTCAGGTAAGCTCATCGGCGATAACGGTACTGAGGAGTTGCCCATCTTAACCTTAAATGGCGTGGTCGTAGGCAATGGCTTTAGTGGCACCGCCAAAACCCGTGAGGGCGGCTTTAACATCGACCCAAATAGCACGGGAGCTGCAGCCATTGTCAATATCAACGCCCCATTTAGCGGCGGCTTTTATGGGGCAGATGCCAGCGAGCTTGGCGGGGTTATCCATGATGACACCAGCAACGATAAAATCGCTGCGGTCTTTGGAGGCAAACGCCAAACCCAAACGCCCTAATCTTATCCCTTTGACCTTATCAGGTCTGATAAGGTCAATCTCATCAATTTTTTAATATCAAAAAAGTCGCCTTTTGGGTGTCTTAGGGTGGCTTTTGGTGTCAATTTATGGAAGATAAGCTATGAGTAGTCATTTAAAGGTCAAGCACCGCTTATTGTTTTTGGCGGTCAGCATGGCGATGTGTGGCGTGCCTGCCTTTGCTGATGAGGGTGATGAGCCAAGTGTTGAGCTTGAGGCACTAAATGCCGTGATTAAGCGTCAGGCAACCCGTAAAACCAACGAAATCACAGGGCTTGGCAAGGTCGTCAAACGCACCCAAGATATGGACAAAGAGATGGTGCTGGGCATTCGGGATTTGACTCGCTATGACCCCGGCATTAGCG
>JAUNDZ010000025.1 GCA_030525825.1 Moraxella sp. | reverse complement strand
TTAGAAGGCAAAACCGTCCTAGTTTCAGGGGCAGGTAATGTGGCTCAATACGCTGCCGAAAAATGCCTACATTTGGGTGGTAAAGTCATCACTTTCTCTGACTCAAAAGGTACTTTGGTGGACAAAGACGGCTTTACGGCAGAGAAAATCGACTGGGTCAAAAACCACAAAGCCAACGGCAAAGCATTGGCGGATTATGTGTCAGAATTTGGTGGCGAGTGGCTAGAAGGTCAGCGTCCATGGCAGTTTGATGCTGATGTGGCTCTGCCATGTGCCACTCAAAACGAGGTAAGCGAGGCAGATGCCCAAGCACTTGTTAAGCATGGTGTAAAATATGTGGCAGAAGGTGCTAACATGCCACTGACTGCCGAAGCCATCGATGTGGTGCGTGAGCATGGCGTGGCATACGCCCCCGGTAAAGCTGCCAACGCTGGTGGTGTTGCGGTGTCAGGTTTGGAGATGAGCCAAAACTCGGTGCGTAAATATAAGTCATTTGAGGATTTGGATATTGAGCTACAAAAAATCATGAAAAATATCCATGAAAGTGCCAAAGAAGCAGGCGAAAAATACGGCACGACCAAAGGTGCGATTGACTATATGACTGGGGCGAATGTCGCAGGTTTTACCAAAGTTGCCAATGCACTTGTGGCGTATGGTTATCTATAATCACTCTGCCAAATCGCTCAAAAATCCGTCCAAATGGGCGGATTTTTTATGGAAATCAACTAAAAAATGTGCCTATATTACAAAAAATACGCCCATTGCTTTGTGTATCAATCACAAAACCAGACATAAAATAAGCCAAAACGAAATGCTTTGGCTTATTTATTTTATGAAAAGTACAGCTTAATGTGTGTGATGGCTGTGATGAGAGCTGTGGCTATGATGCTGGTCATGGCGATGACCGTCTGAATGATGTTCAGCATGACCGTGATGGCTATGGCTGTCATGAGTATGGTGCGTCTCGGCATGACCATGATGACCGTGTGCGGCGTGGTCATGTCCGTGCATCATGTGCATGATGGTGGGCGATAGTGCCACAGCAAGCCCAGAAACCAGCATCAATGCACCGCTGAACTTGCGTAGGTTGAATCTTTTGACTGTTTTTTGTAAAAATGCAATCATGCTGTCGGTGGCGATGAGCATGGGCAGCGTACCTAGACCAAAAAACAGCATGAATACCGCACCCAAGATGATGTGCGTGTGCATACTAGACACACTCACCGCCATCACCAACGCCCCATACACCAAGCCACAAGGCAAAAGCCCCCACAATGCCCCTGCCAAAAATGCCTTAGTCAGGCTGTCAATGGGCAACACCTTTTGACGCACGGGGGCAAGTTTGTTCCATAGTCCTAGACCCAATTTTTCAAGGCGGCTTAAGGCAGGTAAGCCAAGCATCAGCAGAGCGGCAAAGATGAGTGCTGCTCCAAGTAGGATGCGTGGCATGGCGTTATTCGTCAAAAACGGTGCAATAAGCTGACTGCCGATGACTGCCGCCAGTACACCCAATACCATATAGCTGCTTAGCCTGCCAAGATGATAGACGACAACCAAAAGCCTTCTTTTGGCAGGTGAAAGATGTCGCATGGAGATGCCAAAGGCAGCAACGATACCGCCACACATGCCCAAGCAATGTGGCGAACCAAAAAAGCCCATGGCAAGGGCGGCAAGTAATAAAGAAGCGGTCATGAATCACCTGATGGTATTAGTTATGATTATTCGGAGTTTTGGTTAAGGTTTTACGGCGTTCTTGTCTGTCGTCTAGGATGATTTGCTCTGGGGCGTTGTCTAGGTCTTCAAACTGATTGGACTTCACAGCGTACCAAATTGCCCAAATCGCCACGACGAATAAGATGAGACTCAAAGGAATGAGCAGGTAAATACTGGGCATAATGATTCCTTGCCATAAACCGATGACAAAATAACTGATGATAAAACGGTCAATCATCACGATGAGATGGGCGTATTATAACATATTGGAATATTTAATGAAATGGCAGGCTAACTGCATTTGATTTTCATTGATTACAAAAGTACAACCAAGTTAGCCATGATTGGGCTTGTGTTTTTATAAAAAATGAGTGATACTCATCACAATAAATGGTCATCAGCCTATTGTGCAAGCCCATAACATTCATATGCCCAGTTTTATCAATACATTCGCCCTTGTCATCATGCTAACAGCTATGTTTGGTCTTGTTGGGTGCAGTCAGCCGACTTCACCGCAACCAGAACAACAGGTGTCGATGCAGTACGCTACACCGCCACTGTTTGGAGCTCCTAGGGCGGTCGTTACGATGGGCAGAACCAAAGCCACCAAGCGATTCATCACCAGAAAATGGCAAGTGGTCAGCATCAATAATAGGCCTGTCCGTCAAGTGCTATTTTTGGATTTGAGGGATTTTGCTGTCAGTCGGGGCGAGTTTTATGATGGCTGTGAGCGTATTTTGGTGGATTTAAAAACTCGAGACATTGCCAGTGAAAAACTGCTTGTAGATAATTCCACCAGACAAACAGGCGATTGCAACAGCGAGCTGATTGATGACATCATGTGGATGTTGAGCGATGTCTATGCCTTTGAAAGAGAGGGTGATGAGTTACTTATTGTTGCCGTGCAAGACACGCTAAGACTTATCCCTGCTGACTAATCAGGCAAAGATGTACATTGATTGTACAACCGACCGCCAACAGGTCGGTTTTTATTATATGATTTATTGAAAATCTGGTTAAGACATACAGCTAATGGGCAGCATGTCATGCGGTCGTGTGGGCGTGATGTCATCGGGCGTGGCGATGCTTTGCACTTCAAATGGCGACTTTAATAAATCAAACAATCGTGCCACTTCCCCAAACTCTCCTGATAGCACCGCATCGATGGCACGCTGAGCCATGCTGTTTCTAAGAATATAGACGGGATTGGTTTGTTTCATTAGGCTAATTGCTGCCGATTTATTGGTACTTTGGTGGATAAGATGTGTATATCTGGTCGCCCAGTCCGCCCACACTTCTTGCCCACCTTGAGCGGTCATCTCTGCGATGAGCGTGTTTAGCAATGTCTGTTCATGTGGCGATGCGTCATCTAATAGGGCGATGAGTGCTCGAAAACTGTTGGTGTAATCAAGCTCATAAGTCTTTAGCAGGCTGATGAATTCATAAGCAATATCAATGCTGTCTTGTTGATGGGGCAATCCTAGCTTTTGACACACGCCCTTATCATAGATGTGATAAAAGGTCGTCTGGTAGCTCTCCAAACTTGCCGTCATCGTTTCATGTTTTACCGATAGTAGATGAAAGCAGGATAGCCATTTTTGCAGATTCCAATGACCGATGGTCGGCTGATTCTGATAGGTATAGCGACCGTGATGGTCGGAGTGATTGTTAATCCAATTTGGCTTAAACCGCTCCATCATGCCAAACGGACCAAAATCCAGCGTTGAACCTGCGATGTTCAGATTGTCCGTATTCATCACACCGTGGCTAAATCCGATGAGTTGCCACTGGGCGATGAGTTTGGCGGTATTTTGGCAGACTTGTGTTAAAAATCCATCAAGGTTGTTTTTGTCCAGATGCGGATAATAAGTGGCGAGCATTTCATAGGCGAACTTGCCAAACAGCTCAGGCTTATAAGCGGCAATCCACTCAAAATGCCCCAGTCGAATATGGCAGTCGCTCACTCGCAGCAGACTTGCCGCTCTGACCATCTGTGTGCGAGCAATGAGCGTATCAGAGACGACAAAACCCAATGCGTCCGAGCTTTTGACCCCCAAGCTGGATAGGGCATGACCGCCCAGATATTCACGCACGGTACTGTCTATCATCGCCCGCCCATCACCAAAACGAGAAAAGGGCGTACGCCCTGCACCTTTTAAATGCAGGTCGGTCAATTTGCCATTGTTGTCAATGATTTGAGTAAGTAGTAGCCCACGCCCATCGCCAAGCTGTCCCGCCCATTGCCCAAACTGGTGTCCTGCATAGACCATCGCTAGGGGGCGAAATTCATCAGCAAAAGCCTCGTTATCCGCACCGATGATTCCTTGCCAATCGAGTGTATCGGCAGGCTCATCGCTGAGACGGCGATACAAATCGTGATTAAAATGCACCAAGATGGGGTTGTCCAACGGTAGGGCGGATTGTCTATGATATAAAGCAGGGTCTAAGCTAAGGTAGTGATGATGGTGTTTCATGGGACTTCTCGTTGGTTTGGCTCATTGTATCACAAATCATCATAAAAAACCCTTTGCCATAGGACAAAGGGTGAGGAGAAAAATTGCCGTTTGTGATTTAAGCGGATTTGCCTTTTAGGTGTAAATAAGCATTCTCAATGCGTTCGCTGTGTGCCAAAATCTTGGCTTCTACTTGGGTGAACTGCTCTTTTAGTTTTTCATCGGCTTCGTGCAGACGATTGGCAAATTCGGTACGCTTTAATTCAACCGATTTGGCTTTTAGGGCGTGCCATTCTTCGACCGTCTGGGTGAATGCGTCATATTCAGCACTGATGCGTTCTTTAAATGCAAGCAAGCGATCATCTAGGCTCTTTTCGTTGCCTTTTTCGATGCGAGCTTGGGCTCGTTTGAATTGCATGATGACTTCGGCGTGCTTGATGGTAACATCATCGACGCGTTTTAGGTCTTTGGCAAGTCCGACTTTATGTAGTAGGCTGATGAACCATTTGGTTGGGTCATATTGCCACCATTTTACGCCATTGCGATAGTCGTATTGGAAGTAGTGGTGGTAGTTGTGATAACCTTCACCCCAAGTAAAGATGGCAAGAATCGGATTGTCTCGTGCGGTGTTTTCATCGGTGTATGGTCTGCTGCCAAACATATGGCATAACGAGTTGATGAAAAAGGTGAAGTGATGAGTCAGCACCATACGCAATAGACCAGCGATTAAAAAAGTGCCAAGCATGTCGCCTGTCAATAGACCTGCAAAGCCAACCACCACCACATTGGTCAAGACCACCCAAATGCCGTAGTATTTGTGTTGAAGTTGTAGCACCCTGTCTTTTTTAAGGTCAGGGATGTTTTTGTAGTCGTATTGACCGCTTGGGTATTTGTGCAACATCCAATCCATGTGGCTAAACCAAAAACCACGCTTTGATGAGTACGGGTCATCATATTCATCATCGACATGACGGTGGTGGCTACGGTGTCCAGAACACCAGTCAAATACCGAGCTTTGTACCGCTAAGGTCGCCCCAAGCAGTAAGAAGTATTTGACAATGGGGTGTGCTTCATAGGATTTGTGTGCCCATAGGCGGTGATAACCTGCTGTGATGGACAGCCCAGTCCATGCCATAAAGAAAGCAAACGCCGTCCAGACAGCAGGGTTTACACCATGTGTCCACAGATACCAAGGCACAAGCACAATGGCAAGCAAGGGAGTTGATAGCAAGACGATGGCAGGCACCCAGTTGATGGGGGCATTTTCAAAGGCTTGCGGATTTCTTTCGACGCTCATATCAGTTTCCTGTTGGTCAAAATAGACTAAAAAAGATGTTTTTTTAATGAGAAAAAATATTATTTGGATATTTGTATTGTAGCCTAATTCTTTTTAAAAGTGAACATTTATTCACATAAAATTATAGAAACTTTGTAAATATTCTTATCAGTTTTTTTAATCATTGTGCCATGTGCAATCCATGTGTAATAATGCAGTGATTTGATGGTTTTTTGATGGGATTTGTGCTGAAAACTGGTGTTTTTTATGGTGCAAGTTTGTTATAATTTTTGGCAGCTTGCTTGCCGATTGTCCAGTGCTGATGGTCTGATTGCTGTGGATAAGGCCGTCTTGGTTCGGTGCAGGCTTATTTGGTTGGGATTGTTAAGGGCTAATATGTCAAATCGCAAGGAACTGTTTGAAATTAGGGAGGCGAAAATCCTGCAAGCTGCCGAACAGCTTATCTTGGAGTCGGGCGAGGGTGATTTAACTCTAGATAGTCTGGCTTGGCATTTGGATTTGGCAAAAGGTACGCTGTATAAGCATTTTGCCAGTAAAGATGAGCTTTTACTTAGGATTTTAATCGACCACGAAAAAAAGCTGTTTGCCATGAACCAGACCCAAGACGGTGCAGCAGCAGGCGTGGCACGCATGGTCTTGCAGCAGCTAAGATTGCCGCAGCGAGCCATGCTCTTTAACCACATCGAAGAGCGTCTGGCAGGCACATCATCAGGACTGAACAAGATATTTGCCGAGCTGTATCGCATCCGCCGTGAACGCATGAAAAGACTGCTGGATATTGCCGAGCAATACCTACAAGAGCAAAACAGTGCGATGACGGTGCGAGACTATATGGCGAGCATTTGGGCGGTTGGTCAAGGTGGGGCAGGGCTGCTAAATTCCAGTTTTTATCAGCGGTATTTGGGCAGTCGTGAGACCTTAAAATATGCTTTTGTGCAGCAGCTGCTTGACCTACCAAAATTATATCCGCTGGATAAAGACGCTCCATCAGACACATCAGCTTAGCAAAGATTTAACCGTAAATTTTTGATAAACATAAAAAAAGACGCTGTGATGAGCGTCTTTTTTTATTGGTGGTATTATAAAACGATTTTTGGGGAGACGGGTTTTTCGTATTTGGGTTTGTTTGGGTGCGTGGCTAATGGTGAGTTTGGTACTTGCTGACAGTTTAGGTCTTGGGTGGCATCACCATGCGTGATGGACAGCACGCCCGTCTCGCCTTTGGCGTGCCATTCGTACGATGAGTTAGAATCGCCAGCAATCCAGCGTTCGCCAGATGCGGCAGTAGCAGCTTTCATGTCAAGGTGTAGACTTTCGATGTTGGCAGTCGGTGCTTTGATGTGAGCCATTGCTTTGTCTTGTTTGGGTAGGTGGTGGATTTTGATGGCAGCACCGTTGTCGCATTGAAATGATTGAACGGTATTGCCGTGTTTGTGCTGTTTGTGGTGGTGCTTGCCGTCTTTGTGATAGTTGCCATCTTTATGGTGGTGTTTATGATGGTGTGGCTTGTCGCCTTTGGTGTGGTGTGTGCCATGCGTGCTGGCACAGCCTGTTAGGGCTAGGGCGGTGATGATGCTGATGAGAAGTGGGGTTTTCATGGGTAATCCTTTTTATAAATTACAAAAGTGGTTGTATGGATAAGGTGAGCTTAACGAGCTTAACTTGCATAGTATAGACCAAAATACCAAAAAGAATGTAACAAAAGATTTGCGGTATGATGGCAAAATTGTTGACAGAGCTGATGTTGCTTATGCTACAAGGCTATTTAAAGGTATCTGATGGCTGGTTGTGTTTTTTATGGATTGTGCTAAGATAAAAATCATAACATTGATAATTAAACCTTTAAGGAGTAAACCATGAGCATTGCGATTGGTCGCTTATCCCTACCCACCCCCATCGTCCAAGCTCCGATGGCAGGAGCGAGTAATGCTGATTTTGTCATTAAGGCGTGTCAGCTTGGTGTATTAGGCTCTTTGGGTGCAGGCATGATGTCAGCTGCTCAAATTGACGATGAAATCAATAAAATCAAAGCAGGTGCAGACCAAGCCTTTAATATCAATTTGATGATTTTATCCAAGACGCTGACCGAACAGTATGAACAAAGTATGCCCGAATGGCTATCGGCACTATATGCAGAATTGGGCATTACGCCGACGCTTGATGATAAGCCAGCCCATGCTTTTGATGAGCAGTTTGCGGTGCTATTGAGAAATCCTGTACCTGCGGCAAGTTTTACTTTTGGTATCTTAACCCAAGAGCAGGTGTTAGCCTTGCACGAAGTGGGGACGATTGTCATCGGCACGGCGAACAATACCGATGAAGTGCAGTCATGGCAGGCGGTCGGTGCAGATGCAGTGGTCGTGCAGGGTGTGGGTGCAGGTGGTCATCAAGGCGGCTGGCTTTACGGCGAGTCCTTAGATACTTTTGAGCTATTAACCAAGGCGAGAGTGATGACCGATTTGCCACTCATTGCCGCAGGGGGCGTTGCCAGTCGTAGAGAGCTTGTGCGTCTGCTGGATGCAGGAGCGGATTTGGTGGCGGTGGGGACGGCATTTTTGACCACCAAGGAAAGCCCGATTAATGCCATCTGGAAAGACAAGATTTTAAATGCCCGTGCTGATGATACCGGATTAACCCGCCTGTATTCTGGCAAATGGGCAAGGGGTATCATCACAGGCTACATGAATCGCTTTGCCAAGCAGGATAATGATGACTTGCCTGTTTATCCTACCTTAAACGCCATGACCAAGCCGCTACGAGCCCATGCCAACAGCACCAAAGATGACAACTTCATGTCCTTGTGGTGTGGCGTGGGTGCGTCAGATTGCCGTGATGAGAGCATGGCACAGCTGGTGGATAGGCTGATGGGCAGATAAAATCTTTCAAGAATATTGCTTGGTAATGCCAATATACATCAATAAAAAAAGAGCGGTTGGTGCCGCTCTTTTGGTTTGTGCCAATCATGAATTTTGTTCGCCTGTACCCAGATACATGCCATCGTTTTTGGCAAGGGTTGGGTGGTCGGCATCTTTGATGTTGGCTCGTAGTATCAGATAGCCTACCACGCCAGAGATGAGCGAACCTAAGATGATGCCCAGTCGTGGGTCGTAGTCTTCTGGAATACCACCAAAGGCAAGACCCGAGATGAACAGCGACATGGTAAAGCCGATACCACATAGCATCGATACACCGTAGATTTGCGTGAGATTTGTCCCTTTGGGTAGCTGTACCAGACCTAGCTTTGTTACCAATAATACAGGCAGCATGACACCGATTTGTTTACCAATAAACAGACCTAAGGCAATGCCGAGCGGTACACCGTGCATCAGGCTGTCTAAATCCGTACCAGCGAGCGAAATGCCAGCATTGGCAAAGGCGAATAGTGGCAAGATGCCAAAGGCGACGGTATTGTGCAAGTCGTGCTCTAGCTCTTCTAGTGGCGAATGCTCTGGGTCTTTTTTATTGCGGAGTGGGATAAAAAATGCCAGTAATACCCCTGCTAATGTTGCGTGTACCCCTGATTTTAACATCGCTGCCCACAGCACCGCACCAATCAAGATATAAGGCGTTAAACGCACGACATTTAAGCGATTTAAAATGAATAAAAATGGTAAACAAACCGCCGCCACACCCAGCGAGATTAAGGACAGCTCAGAAGTATAGAACAGGGCAATGATGATAATCGCCCCCAAGTCGTCAAAAATGGCGATGGATACCAAAAATACTTTTAGGGCGTTCGGCACTCGGTTGCCAAGCAGACTTAACACACCGATGGCAAAGGCGATGTCGGTGGCGGTGGGGATTGCCCAGCCTTGCATGGCGGTGGCATCATTGTGATTAAGCCCTGTATAGACTAGGGCAGGGGCAATCATGCCGCCTACCGCACACAGGGCAGGTAAGATAATCTGCTTGACATCGGACAACTCGCCGATGAGTGCTTCTCGCTTTAATTCTAAGCCCACCAAAAAGAAAAAAACCGCCATCAAACCATCGTTAATCCAATGATGAGCGTCTTTGTTAATCTCAAAATCGCCAATCTGAACCACTACAGGGGCGTGAATAAAGCTGTTATAAAGGTCATATAAAGGGGAGTTGGCGACAATCATTGCTAAGATAGCAGCGATTGCTAGCACTATGCCCCCAGCGGCTTCTAATTCAAAAAAGGCTTTGATGCGGTTCATTGGCATGAGTATTATTCTCTGGCTAAAAAATCAAACAATTTTAGAAATATATCACAAAAACTGATGGGGCTAAAGGCTTTTTGTGATGTTTTGCCCAAAAATTACAAAAAAATATCATTTTATGACTTGGTAGCACACTTGGGCGGATGGCGACTGAATAAGGGTAATGATTAAGCATTGGGGTGAAATTATGCTAAAATGGCTAAGATGGCATGATGGTTGTTAATGGTTTTTAAGTTTTTATCAATTAATAAAAGAGAGATGTATGCAGCTGACTTTTGAGCTTGTTGCCATGTTGTTTTTTGTGGCGATGGTGGCAGGATTTGTGGATGCGATGGCAGGCGGAGGTGGGCTTTTGACCATTCCTGCTTTGCTGCTGTCAGGCATGAATCCTGTGGCAGCTCTTGCCACCAATAAGTTGCAAGCATCAGCAGGTTCGCTCTCGGCAAGTATTACCATGATAAAAAAGAGGTTGATTCATCCCAAGATGATGACCACCGCCCTTGTCATGGCGTTCGTTGGGTCGGTGTTTGGGACGATTTTGGTACAGTTGTCTCCCCCTGATTTTTTGCGTAAGGCGTTGCCCTTTGTCATCGGGGCGGTGGGGATTTATACGCTGTTCTCACCCAATTTAGGCAAACTAGAAACCAGCCCCAAAATCAGCCAAAAGCTCTATGAGCGGACGGTCGCCCCTGTGATTGGTTTTTATGATGGCTATTTTGGACCAGGGACAGGGACATTTTTTAGTCTCTCGCAGGTGCTTTTGCGTGGGCGTGATTTGGTGCAGGCGACCGCACGAGCCAAGCTACTCAACTTTGCGACCAACATCGCCAGTCTCATCTTTTTTATTTTGGGCGGTCAGGTGGTGTGGCTTATAGGCTTTGTGATGATGGCAGGGCAAATCATCGGTGCTTATTTGGGTTCAAATATGGTGGTCAAAGGTGGTACGAAATTTATCCGCCCTGTAATTGTCATTGTGTGTTTTTGTATGGTGGCAAAACTTTTGTTTGGATAAATAAAATGCAGTATATTCTTCTGCTTCGTGGCGTGAATATGATGGGCAAAAATACCCTTGTAATGAGCGATTTTGTCAACAATCTAAACGGCATTGGTCTGGTTAATGTTCGCCATTATATCAATAGTGGCAATATTATCTTTAAAAGTGATATTGATATTGATAAACTATATTTGATGATTCAAGGTGTATTAAAAGACAAGCATCATCTGCCAGTGGATTTTGTGATGATCGGTGCTGATGATTTTCAGAATGAGCTGGATAATCTTCCTAACTTTTGGCAGGATAATGACCTTAAAAAAAGCGTGTTATTTTTTATGCGTGATTTTGATATCAATGGATTCAAGCAATTACTGGGTAATACCCAATTAGATAATGAATATCTATATATCGGCAAGACGGCAATGTTTTGGGCGGGCAATCCAGAAAAGTCAGTCTATCGTCATCATTTTATTAAGCCAAAAATATTACAAAGTTTGAGTATCAGAAATGAAAAGACGGTTAAGGCGTTGGCAGAATTGTTAAAAAATTAGGCTAATAAACTAAAACTTGGATATTTTGACGCTTTTTTATCAAAAGTCATCACAGGCAAATGCTCTGCCACTCCACAACGGCACGCAATCAATAAATCAGATAAATCAAACGAAGTTGTTAAAGCAGACCCCCTTAAAGCACAAATCATTCCCCGTACCCCCAATCTATGCTAAAATACCCCATTTTAACCATTAAGCCAAGCCAATGACCCCAAAAAACATCCTTCTTGCCCTAACTGGTGGTATCGCCTGTTATAAATCCGCCATTTTAGCCCGTCTGCTTATCAAGGCAGGGCATAGCGTGCGTGTGATGATGACGGACGGGGCGTGCGAGTTTATCACGCCCTTGACCTTGCAGGCCTTGACGGGCAATGAAGTTCATACCAAGCTATTGGACGAACAGGCAGAGCGGGGGATGGGGCATATTGAGCTTGCCAAGTGGTCGGATTTGGTGGTGGTTGCCCCAGCGTCTGCCAACACCATTGGCAAATTGGCAAACGGCTTGGCGGATAATCTTGTAACCACCGTCATTATCGCCACCACCGCCCCTGTGATGCTTGCCCCTGCGATGAACCAAGCGATGTGGGGCAACGCCATTGTACAAGATAACCTTGCCAAGCTTACCCGTTTTGGCTACCGCATCATCGCTCCTGACAGTGGCGAGCAAGCGTGTGGCGATGTGGGGACGGGGCGATTGCCAGAGCCTGAGACGATTTGTGAACAGATTGTCGCCCATTTTGAGCATCTTGCCACCGCCCAGACATTAGCGGGAAAAACGGTCGTCATCACCGCAGGGGCAACGACCGAACCCATTGACCCTGTGCGTTATCTCTCCAACCACTCCACAGGCAAAATGGGCTATGCTTTGGCTCGTGCGTGCGTGGGTGCAGGGGCAAAGGTCATTATCGTGGCAGGCAAATCGGTCAATCTGCCCACGCCAATGGGTGCGGATAAAATCACGATTGGCACGGCTGATGAGCTGCTGAGTGCTTGTCGTCAGGTGATGCGTGATGATGGTGATGTCATTTTTATTGCCACCGCTGCGGTTGCTGATTATAGAGTAAAAACCATCGCCACCCAAAAAATCAAAAAAACCGCCGATAATGACGGTCTGACCTTAGAGCTTGTCAAAAATCCTGATGTACTTGCCACCATCGCCAAAGAATTTCCTAATGCCTTTGTGGTGGGTTTTGCTGCCGAGACCCAAGACACCGAAAATTACGCCAAGTCTAAACTCATCGCCAAAAACTTAGACATGATAGCCGTCAATGATGTCTCGGATAAGTCCATCGGTTTTGGTAGCGATGATAATGCGATGACGGTATTTTTTGCCCAAGAATACGCCAAAGACAAACGGTCCTTAGCAAAAGCAACCAAAAATGACATCGCAAGACAGTTGGTATCGCTGATTGGCGAGACGGTATCGTTAAAAACGCCAGTTAATACAAAGTAAATTAAATAAACCCTAAGAGAATGATGACATGAAAACCCTAACGCTTGAAATATGGCTGATTGCTTTGTTTTTGGTGGCGTCGCTGCTACACGGCATTGCAGGCATGGGCTTTCCGCTCATCACCATCGGTGCATTAAGCTCGCCTTATGGGCTGACAGAAGCCATCATCATCGTACTGGTGCCGACCGCCATACTTAACTTGATTGCGTGGCTGTTTGGTGGCGGTAGCGTTTGGTATAATTTTAGTCATTATCTCAAAAAATACTGGGCGTTGGTACTCGTCTCTGTCATCAGCAGTGCGTTAGGTGCGTATCTTTTGCTGGTCATGAACTCGGCATATCTCATGCTTGCCTTGGCGGTAGCGGTGCTTTGGTATGCCATCACCAGCCTTTTGGGCAAAAAAATCGTCCTGCCTGATAACTTGACATCGCTTGTGGTGGTTGGTTTTATCGCAGGGGTCATTGGTGGGGCGACCAATGCCATGTCGTCGGTGCTGCTCATGTATCTGCTGTCTATCAGTGATGATAAATACACCATCATCAAGCTGGGCAATCTGTGTTATTTTGTCAATAAACTGGCACAAGTTGTCGTGCTAAAAGATGCCATCATCAGCGTGCCAGGCCAGACTTGGGGTGTGATTGGTATTTTGACGATGCTGTCGGTGGTGGGGATTTTGATTGGTGGGCGACTGGGCGGTTATCTGCCGAAAGACAAATTTCGCTTATTGATTTTAGTGATTTTGTTGTTGCTTGGCATCAAAGTTGGCTATCAAGGTGTGCAAATGTTGTGGTTGTCCTAAGCGTTTGTATGATTTGAGTGCAAGCGTCCACAAAATTGAAAAACTGATTGGCAAATCCATGAAAATGGTGTATTTTATTAGAAAATTTTAATTGTGGTTTCATCTTGTGTTTTTAGGTCAAATGACATTGACCGCTTTATGTAAAAAAGGAATAGATTATGACGACACCTAACTTTGCTGTGCCAAAAGACCGTTTGTGGTATAAGACCTACGAAAAGTATGGCGTTGATTACGACTTTGAAATCCCTGACCACATCAATTCACTGGCGGACAGCTTTGAAGACTATATCGCCAGTCATCGTGACAGAATCGCCTTAACTTTCATGGACAAATCCATGACCTATGGTGAGCTAGACACGGCAAGTCTAAAAATCGCTGCCTATTTACAGTCGCTTGGACTACAAAAAGGCGATAAAGTGGCGGTCATGATGCCCAATGTGCCGCAGTATCTTATTACGATGTTTGGTATCATCCGTGCAGGCTATACGCTGGTAAATGTCAATCCACTGTACACCAGTCATGAGCTTGAACATCAGCTCAATGACAGCGATACCAAGGTGCTATTTATCCTAGAAAACTTCGCCAAGACCTTTGCTGATGTTAAAAACAAAGGTCAGGTCAAACATGTTGTGGTCGCCAGCATTGGCGATATGTTGGGTCTAAAAGGCTTGGTGGTGAATTTGGTCGTCAAGCACATCAAAAAAATGGTGCCAAGCTATCATTTGGATAATGCGGTGAGCTTTAAAGAAGCGTTAAATAAAGTCTCACAGGGTAGCTACAAACGCCCACAACTCGACATTGATGATGTGGCGGTGCTTCAATATACAGGTGGTACAACGGGTGTGGCTAAGGGGGCAATGCTGACCCATCGCAACATCATCGCCAATGTCAGACAGGCGAGTAACTTTGTGCAGACAGCATTTCCTGATGGTGTAAAAAAAGGTGAGTATGTAACCATCGCTCTGCCGCTATACCACATCTTTTGCTTTATGGTGAGTCTGCTCGCCATGCGTATTGGTTTTTCTCTGCTACTGATTCCTAATGCTCGTGATTTTAATGACTTGACCAAGCAGCACGCCAAATACCGTCCAGCTTTCTTTATGGGTGTCAATACGCTGTTTAATGCCTTGACCAACCATGAAGGCTTTAAAAATCTTGACCATAGCAACCTAAAATTCAGCCTAGCAGGGGGCATGTCTGTACTGCCCAGCACCGCCAAAGCGTGGGAAGAGATGACAGGCTGCTACATCACCGAAGGCTATGGACTGTCGGAGACTTCACCTGTTGTAACCGTAACGCCACCGCCAGCAGGCTACTCTGGCAAAATCGGCATTCCGCTGCCGCATACCGATGTTCGCTTGCTAGACGACGCTGGCAACGAAGTCCCATTTGGTGAGCCGGGGGAAATCTGTGCCAAAGGTCCACAGGTCATGAAAGGCTACCACAAGCGAGATGACGAGACTGCCAAAGTGATGACTGATGATGGATTTTTCCGCACGGGCGATATTGGTGTCATCGATGAAGATGGTTATATTAAGATTGTTGATCGTAAAAAAGACATGATTTTGGTGTCTGGCTTTAATGTCTATCCAAACGAAGTCGAAGCAGCAATCGCAGCACATCCAAAAGTGCTAGAATGTGGTGTCATCGGTGTGGCTGATGAGCATAGTGGCGAAGTGGTGAAAGCCTACATCGTCAAAAAAGATGAGACCCTAACCGAAGAAGAAATCAAAAAATGGACAAAAGAACAGCTGACAGGCTACAAACGCCCGAAAGTCATTGAGTTCATCGACGAGCTGCCAAAATCTAATGTCGGCAAGATTCTGCGTAAGGATTTGCGTAAACTTGAAGAACAAAAACAAAAGTAATCTTTTGTTGATGTTGTCAAAGAAAAAGACCTAAATCATGGGTCTTTCTCTTTTTTTTCTTTGGGTAATTTTTGGATAATATTTTGTGTTATTGGGCAGAACTTGTTAAAATATCATCCATCAACCACCATAAAAAAACGAGTAAAATCATGCGACACAACAACCGTGCATTGAACGAAATGCGTCCCATCTCATTCACCAGAAACTATACCAAGCACGCCGAAGGCTCGGTGTTAGTCTGCTTTGGCGACACTAAGGTGCTATGTACCGCCAGTATCGAAGCAGGCGTACCACGCTGGCTAAAAGGACAGGGGCAGGGCTGGCTGACTGCCGAATATGGCATGTTGCCCCGTGCCACAGGCACACGCACCCAACGAGAAGCCGCCAAGGGCAAGCAATCTGGTCGCACCCAAGAAATTCAAAGGCTCATCGGTCGCTCATTGCGTGCGATGCTTGACTTATCAAAACTTGGCGAGAATACCATCTACATCGACTGCGATGTGATTCAGGCGGATGGTGGCACTCGTACCGCCAGCATTACAGGGGCGGCGGTGGCACTCATCGATGCCCTAGAAACCTTGCAACGAGACAAAAAAATCACCCAAGACCCGCTATTAGGCTTGGTGGCGGCGGTGTCTGTCGGCATCAAAGATGGTAAGGCTTATTTGGATTTGGATTATAGCGAAGATTCAACTTGCGACACCGATTTGAATGTGGTGATGACGCAGGCGGGCGGTTTTATTGAGATTCAAGGTACAGCAGAAGAAAAGTCATTCACCCCTGATGAAGCAAATGAGATGCTTGAGCTGGCACAGTCGGGCATTCGTACGCTGATTGATGCACAACAAAAGGCGTTGGGCTGGCGATGCAGGTCTTAGAAGATGGTGTGCAGATAACGCTGATGGGTAAGGCTTGTGATGCCTTGTTCATGTGGGCGTTCGTGATGTTGCTTTGTTCGGTGCTGGTGGCGGTGATTTGCTTTACCATGCCTGTGCCTTATGCCATCGGGGCGGTGGCGGTATGGGCAGTTTTGATGTATTTTTTTAATCAAAAAAAACACGCTGCCAAGACCAACAAACATCACGCCCAAGGACTGCTTGTCATCAAACAAGGGTTTTTTAGCATTGATGGCATGAATGTTAGATTAAGCGATGGCGCACAGATAACTGCAGGTCAGACACAGCTTAGCATCTGTGATAAAGGGTGCTGTCATCATTTTACAGGCTTTACCGATGAGCGAGAAATCGCCATCGCCAAAGTGGTATTGGAAGGGCAAAAAATCGCCACCAGACAAAAAACCATCAAGATGGGCGTTCCGTCTTGATGGTTTTTGGCGAATTTGATGGGTGAATGCGGCTGGGCTGTTAAAAGGGCTTGATCACCACCAATATCACCACCGCTATTAAGATGAATACTGGCACTTCATTAAACCATCGCCAATAGACATGGCTTCTTAGCTTGGGATTATCCATCAAAGATACCCGAAAACGCCCGCACAGCAGATGATAGATGGTGAGTATGATGACAAGGGCGAGTTTGGCGTGCAGCCAGCCTTGGGTTTTGTAGATTTGCCAGTTCATGATGACCATCGACAGACCCAATACCCATGTGGCAATCATCGCAGGGGTCATAATCCCACGGTACAGCTTACGCTCCATGATGATAAAGCGGTCAATGCTCGTCTTATCGTCGCTCATGGCATGATAGACGAACAGGCGTGGCAAATAAAAAATCCCTGCAAACCAGCAGACCATCGAGATGATGTGAAAGGCTTTGATGTAGTCAAACATGAAATGGACTGTCAATAAATCAGATAAAATAAAAGTGGCATGATACCACTTTTTATTTGACTTTTAAAGCATTTTAGATAAGCACTAGAACGCCCATGCCGCACGGATATAGCCACCGATATCGGTATCTGTATCATGCTTGCCGTCCAGCTGCGTGGCATAAGCTCCCATACCCACTTGGGTGCGTCCCAGCTGACCTTGTACGCCCAAGTTGGCACTGGTGGCGTGAACCTTGTCGCCAATGACGGCGGTGTCAAAGCCTTTGGTGTATTCACGCACCGATGTCAGATTGGCATTGACTGTACGGTCATTGTCTTTAAATTCATGAGCATGGCTCACCCCACCTGTTAAGGTCAGCTTTGGTGTGATGGCATAATCGACATCAATACCAACCTTGCCTTGTAGGGAGTCAAGCTCTTGTTTGCCAAATCGCATGGCGGTGGATAGGGCAGGATTATCTTCTGTCAGTGCATCAACTTTGAGTTTTTGGCTATTAACACCGACATAAGGGCGAATGGTCGCTTTATCTAGGCTTACGCCATAGCCAACTTGCAAGCCAGCATGAAAGCGTCTGGCGGTCGCATCGGCATTGTGGCTACGAGCTTCTCCTTCCCATGCGATTTGGCGATGTGTATCAACGGCTAAGCGGTCAATACCTGCGTTGGCACTTAGATAGAAGTTATTAAACGAATGGCGATGATACACCCCAAAGCCGATGTTTTGGGTATCTGCATTTAGGGTATCAGATAGAGTGTAGTCTTGGTTTTGGTGGCTGACATACGCCCCTGTATGGCTACGCTTACCTGCGATGTCTAGCCCTACGGTGCTCAGCGGACCACTGCTGCTGGCATGGACATCTGCCCAGATGCTGTGTGCCTGACCATCCAAGCGGTTTAGGCGACGGCTTAGATGTTCATTGCTGATGGTGGCGGTATTTAACATCTGTTGGGGCAGTTTGCTGATTTGGGCGGGAGTGTCGATGATGGAGCGATAATACTGTGCCAAGATGCGATGCGTACGCCCTGATGGGTGGATTTCGTCAGCAAAGGCATAGTCCTCATTAGCGGTGGGGCTTTTCCAAGACGATTGTCCGCAGGTCAGCGAAGTGAGCGATGGCAATAGGGGATTTGGATTGCAACCATAGTCATCGGTGGTCTTAAAGCCAAAGGCTGCTTTGTTGCCAACCGCTTCTTTTAATAGGGCAAAGGTGTTGGCAGGGATGACATTAGCACCGCTTTGGTTAAGTCCTGCATACAGCACGCTGTTATAATATTGGGCGGCATTGGTGGCGGCAGCTCTTTGTGTTGGGCTGTGAATCATGCGTGGGGTCAGACCGACATCAGGCAAGTTTGGCACTAAGATGTATTTTGCCCCTGCTTCATGCAGGCGATTGACCGATGAGACTTCTGATTTGGCGGCATCTTGGAGAATGCCGATGGAGTCAAAGGTGCTGTACTTGGTATCGCCTGCTTCTAATAGGTCGTTTGCTCCAATCCATACCGCATACAGGGCATTTGGGTCGGCCTTGTCGTGTTTTTCAAAATAGCCATCCATCTGTTGTTTTACTGATGGAATGATGGCGATGTTTAGGGGTTGGACGACTTGCACCTCTGCTCTGGCACCACCAACAGCGTAGTTGGTGCCTGTCAAGGTCTTGTTGTCATTGGGCTTGGCGGTATGCCCATAAGAGCTGGCAAGCACGCCTGCCCATGTGGTGTCAGGGTTGGTGGTGAATGATGGCTGTGCTTCGCCAACCAGTAATTTAACCAAGGCATTGTCATTCATCTGCTTGGCAAGGTTGCCTGTATCCGACAAGCTATCGCCAAAGATGATAACTTGGCTGTATGGCTGTGCGTGGGCGGTCAGGCTAAGGGCGATGGTGAGAGCCAAAGCTGATTGTTTAAATAGAGTGGATTTTTTCATTAAAATTAGTCCTTTAAAAGTAAAAATATAAAAACCTGCTTACCAATCTCGGTTATGCCGACAGCGGACAGCCTTCGGGCAGCTCATCAAACTCGCCTTTGCCTGTCATGGCGTTAATGATAGTGGGCTTTGGGGTGGGTTTTTGGGCAACAAGTCCCAGCTCTGCCATCAGGCGGTCGTCATTGGCTTGGGACTGATTGCCTGTGGTGAGTAGCTTATCGCCATAAAAGAACGAGTTTGCCCCTGCCATAAACGCCAATGCCTGCTCGCCATCGGTCAGGCTCTCACGCCCTGCCGACAGTCGCACATAGCTGGTCGGACAGCAGATGCGAGTAACGGCGATGGTGCGAATCCACTCAATGACAGACAGTCTGCCCTCGGATAACACCTTATCGCCAAGTGGCGTGCCTTTGATGGGGACAAGCAAATTGACAGGGATAGACTGTGGTGGCACAGGCATGGTGGTCAGCTCATGCACCCAGTCAATGCGATCTTCACGACTCTCGCCCATACCGACAATCGAGCCGCTACATACATTGATGCCTGCTTCACGCACATGGTCTAGGGTCGCTAGGCGGTCATCATAGCTGCGAGTAGAAGTAACTTGCTCGTAGTAGTTGCGAGAAGTATCAAGGTTGTGGTTATAGTAGTCAAGTCCAGCATCGGCAAGGGTTTTGGCTTGCTCAGGCTGTAACATCCCTAAGGTCATGCAGGTTTCAAGCCCTAGTGCCTTGACCTCACGAATCAGCTCGGTCAGATAGGGCATGTCCTTGGCGGATGGGTGTTTCCATGCTGCCCCCATACAAAAGCGAGATGAGCCCGATGCTTTGGCTCGCTTGGCGGCGTTGATGACTTTTTGGATTTCTAGGCGTTTTTCGGCTTCTAAGCCCGTTTTATCACGATAATGCCCCGACTGTGAGCAGTAGCCACAATCCTCAGGGCAGTTGCCTGTCTTGATGGAGAGTAGGGTGCTGATTTGGACTTCATTGGCATTAAAATGCTGGCGGTGTACGCTCTGGGCTTGCATGAGCAAATCCATGAGCGGCAGGTCAAACAGGCGGGCAATCTCTTCCTTGCTGTGTCGTGCTGTTGCGTTGTTATTCATTGACATTCCCATAAAAAGATGAGTGGATTTATCAGTAAACAAATGTTCCTTATTTTAACAAACTTTACAAAAATAGTAAACGAGCATTCAAAAGACCTGCCAGCACGATGAATCAAAAACACAAAGATGGCGGTTATTTGCTGATTTTGCTCTTGATGATATCAAGCACTTGCTGGGCATAAGGTTTTGCCTGAGCGATGTAGGGCTTGGCTTGGTCGATGTAGCCTTTGTATTCGTCAGGGATTTTGGTGGCGTGTTTGGCAACCCCTGCAAACCACAGCACCAGTTTATAGTCGCCCGTGATTTTGACATCGCCATTTTGTACAGCGGTCATAAAAGCGGCGATGTCGCCTTTGGTGAGCAGTTTTACGCCTGTGTTTGAATCTTTAAAATCGATGGTTAAGTCCGCTTTGTCGTTTTTGCCAAGCGACTGTGAAAATGAGCCTTGCGAAAACTCATAAAAACGCTCAGCGGTTGGACTGATAAACTGAATGCTGACATTCTTGTCATCAATGAGTGCATTTAAAGCGTCGTTTGAGCGGCTTTTGATGAGCGAGCCTAAGCGAAAACCTAAGGCGGCAAGTAGGGCGTCTAGGGCGTCAGCTTTAATATCCAAAAAAGGTACTGTAAACATATAAAAAACTCAAAATAAAGTGAATGATGAACCATTAAGAACCGTTAAGCAGTCAATTCATCAAAAAAATATCCACATATAAACTACCAAATAGTATCACAAAATTACCTGCACAAAAAACAGTTTATCACAACATGATTGTTGTGTTTTTGTGTTTTTTCCATATATGAGATGGTAGGTGTGTCTAGGCGTGCATCAATCAAGCACGCACATCAAAGCGATGACCCAGTGCGTACAGCACCCCTTCAAGTCCTGTGATGCTGATGGCGGCGTCGGCTTTGGCTTTGACGATGGGTTTGGCATGATAAGCCACACCGACATCGCTGATGTGCATCATGGGCAGGTCGTTTGCCCCATCGCCTACGCAGACCACTTGGTGCATACCGAGTGAGAGCTTGTTTGCGGTCTTGGCGACGATGGCGGCTTTTTTGTCGCCATCGATGATGTTATCATCCACTTGTCCTGTCAGCTCATCGCCTAGGACGGATAGGGTGTTGGCGTGATATTCGTCCATGCCAAGTGTTTGGGCGACATATTGAGCAAAGGGCGTAAAGCCGCCTGAGATAAGCACGGTATGATAGCCAATCGCCTTTAATGCCTTGATGGTGGCAAATGCCCCTGCACTAAATGTGATGTGCTTGGCGATAATCTCATCCACCACCGATGCCGACACCCCTTCAAGCAGTGCCACACGACGAGCAAAGCTGGTGGCAAAATCAATCTCACCACGCATCGCCTGCTCGGTGATCTCCAAGACCTTATCTTCAATGCCGCAGAATCTGGCAAGCTCGACGATGACTTCTTGCTCAATCAAAGTAGAATCCATATCAAAGCACGCCAAGCGGTGCTTATGCAGCATCTGACCGATGGATAAGATATGCACATCAGCATCATTGCCCAGCTTGTCAGCAAAATGGGCGGTCAGCTGCTCATCAATGATGTGGGCAGCAGCTTCTCGTTTGCCGTCGCTCATCTGCGTGCGTTTGGTGGGGGCAAGCAGATAGCGATGAATTGAGACATCGGCAAGCGGTTCATCGACTTGTATTAGGTGGGCGTTTTGTTTGGCATCTTCGTCATCATAGACGGTGATGGCTTGCCAGTTGGCTTGAGTGTCCGTCCACGCTTGCATGAGTGTATCGACATCATTGTGCGGACACTTGGCGACGACCACGATGGCAAAGACAGGCAACACTTCCAAAGGGGCAGCGTCCACGCTCATGCCTTCGGGTAGGACATGGGCGACAGAGTTTAGGGCGGTTTGCCATGCTTGGCTGTTCTTGGGTAGGGCGTAAGTGATGCTCATAGAGATGACCTGTCTATTTTGGATAAATATCAGCTATCATGCCCAAATATGAACAAAAATACAACCCCAATTCTAAAATTTTCGCCCCCTTGCCCAAAAAATCGCCCAAGATTTGCCAGTCTTTGAGCTTTTTTGCAAAAATAGCAATTTTTTTGGCAAAAATATGTAAATTTTAGTGAAACAGACATCATTTTTTAGTCCAAGCGTGGTAAAATGGTTATTTTCATTAGGTTTTTACCCATTTTCGCCGAATCTTGGCATGGGTTTTAGGTTTTTTGTGTCTTATGACTTTTTTAGCACCACGACAAGGGCTTTTTGCCGTATTTATTTTGGTCAGTTTATGTCTGCATACTTTGTTTTTTGTGCTTAGCCAAGAGCGTGAAAATAAAGACAGATACCGTGCTTCTGCCGAGCAGTCCATCGCCGAGCTTGTCCAAGAGCTAAAAGCACCACTTGCCAATAATGACCGCATCAGCATGAGCGTGCTGGCGGATAAATACGCCAAGGACTATGATTTGTCTTTTGTGGGCATTTATGATGCCAAAGATGCTTTGTTGGTGCCTGTGGGCAGCGAGAGCGATACAGGCATCGCCCTAAAAGAGTCGGTGGTGTCGGGCAATGACGCCCTAGGCAGTGTGGTGGTAAAGACCCCAAGCATCAGCCGTGCCAAGATTATCTCGGAACATTGGCTATTTTTGCTCGGAGCATTGGCGTTGCACATGATTTTGTGGCTGGTGTATGGCTATATCGCTCGCCCAACTCGTGAACTAAAAGACAGCATCGCCAAAAAAGTACGCCTAGAACTCTTGGATAAAGGGCTGTTGGTGCAGCAGCCTGTCGCACAGCCGTCGGTATCTGCTGATGAGATGAGCGAAGATGTGGTTGTCAAAGACAAGACCATGCCATCGGTTAAATCTTTTTTACAAAAAGCAAAAATGCAAGATGAGACGCAGGCAGACGATACACAGACGGGCAGTCGTGGCGTGATTGAGCCGACCGCAGGGAGCTATATGGTGCAGGTGTTATTTGAAGACCCACATCAGCTGCTATCTACCGTCAGCCATGACAATAAGGCAGCCTATTTTGCCCTGTGTGATCAGCTGTTGGACAAGTCATTACAAGAGCTGTTGGATTTGCCGCTGCTGGCAGGCGTGCATGCCGAAGTGGTGAAGCATTACGACGATAAAGGGGCGAAAATCGTCATTGATGGTGAAGATTATGCCAAAAAAGCCACAGCGGCGGTATTCTTATCCAAGCTCATGCTCATGCTCAACCAAGCAGTCTATAACAAGCATCGTGAGATTAGACGCCCAGCATGGCAGATTCGCACCACAGTCAGCGGCATGGAGTATGCTGATGTGGTCTTGGGACTGACCAACAAACGCAAAGAAACACCGCTGATTTTGATTGATGAACAGGCTCAAGAAGAAGTGAAAGTCTATGCCGAGTTGGTGCGACTAGACAGCCCTAAATCCATCCATGAGCGTGAAAGTCGCAGCCTTGCCAGCGTCAGCAAAGCCACCGCTGAGCGACTTCGTAAAGCGATGGAAAAAGTGCTGCTATAAAACATCTTGCCACATTATTGTGATGGCTTGATGGACTGGTTTGGGTAGGGTAGTTTTGGTAAATATATTGTCAAATCCCGCCTTTTGCCCATAAAAATTATCAAAAATGCTTGACATTTTGCCAAATAACCTATATAAGGCTGTTAGTGGTTGAGAAAAGCGTGGCAAAATACGCACCGCCAACCGCCCAATGAACAGACGATACAATAGGGAGTCATGATGAGCGAAATTGATGATTTTGATGATGACAACTTTGAAGAAGATGCTGACGCACAGTTGGCGGACGAAGTCAAAGCCAAACCTTTGGAAAAACGCCTAAAAATTGATGCGTTGTTGGAACAGCAGCGTCTAAAAAAACTCGAACAAGCCCTTGAACAAGAAGATGACTTTGCCGAGTTTGACTTGGACGATGATGACTTTGATGATGATTTTTAATCCGCCAAGCGATGGCGGTTTAAGATGACAGGGCTTGTACTTACTGGTATGAGCCCTTTTATAAATTTGACAGTTAATAAATCACTAAGAGAGTAACGATGAATAAGCAAGCATTATTTGACCATCTGGCATCCGATGCCAATGAGTTTGGGCTAGATCCGATTGCCGCACACGGTTTTTTGACAGCGACGGTGGTGGGTAAGCCTTTGCCAAACTGGCTGTCGGCATTTTTTGAAGGCAATGAAAAGCAGGTTGCCGATGAAGTTAAGCATG
The DNA here is from genome assembly GCA_030525825.1 of Moraxella sp. Classification (GTDB taxonomy): domain Bacteria; phylum Pseudomonadota; class Gammaproteobacteria; order Pseudomonadales; family Moraxellaceae; genus Moraxella. The sequence continues at coordinate 3,172 of JAUNDZ010000025.1, read as the reverse complement.
CACTGTTGGCGTGGCAACAAGAGCTGCACGACACCCTAAAAGCAGAAGAGCCGATTGAGCTGCCTTTTGATGCCAGCGAAGAAGCCGAAGATTTTAGCGAAGAGGGCGACTTGGCAGCGTGGGCGATTGGCTTTGTGGATGCCATGTATTCTGATGAGAATGTCGATTGGTTTGATGATGAAAGCACCGAAGAAGATGTGGCAATGCTGACTTTGCCGATGGTGTTATTATCTGGCATCGACCCTGATATGGACGACATGCGAGACGAAGAGACCTTGGCACAGATGGCAAACGCCCTAGAAGACAACATCACTGAGCTGTTCTTATTATTCCATACCGATGATTGATGGCTTGTATTTTGGCGAAATTATGCGTACAATGGGTCTTGATTGACCCATTTTTATGATAATAACTGACGGAAAAACCAAGCCATGCAACTGTCCAACCTAGAACATCTCCCCAACCACACCATCACCGAACGCCTAGATGTGGTCTATGGTAGCACCGTCCGCACCAAGCATGTGGGCAAGGATTTTTTGGCGGGACTCAAAAACATTGTCGGTGGCGAGCTGGTTGCTTATACCGAGCTGTTAGAAGAAGCTCGCCAAGAAGCCCTTGATAGAATGGTCGCCAAAGCGGCAGCACTTGGGGCGGATGCGGTGGTGGGCATCCGTTTTTCTACTTCAAATGTGGCGGCAGGGGCGTCTGAGATTTTTGTCTATGGTACGGCAGTCAAGGCGGTCAAAACGCCATTTGCCCAAACCCAGACCACGCCACAAAGCCCCTTTATGCCCAGCACGCCCAACAGCCCCTTTGAATGATTGGGGGTGGTATGGATATTATCCAGCTGGTATTACAGAATTTTCAGATTGTTATTGCCATTGTCCTTGTGGCGGTGGGTTGGTATTTTGGTACCAGAACCGAACGCAAGCATTTAGCAGAACTGGATGATAATGAAAAACTCTTGGGGCATATCATCGTCTCAAATGAACGCTTTTATCAGCCCACCACCCACACGGACGGTATGCTGGTAATGGGTTCGGTGTCTGTCGCCCAAGATCGGTTTAAGCTGTTTTGGGCGGGCATTTTAAGTCTGTTTGGCAAAAATTTGACCGTGTATGAGAGCCTACTTGAACGGGGGCGACGCGAAGCGGTGGTCAGAATGAAACGACAGGCACAGGCATACGGCTACAATCAAATCTATGGCGTACGCATTGAGACATCTGCTGTGGATAATGGTGGCATAGAAGTGCTTGCCTATGGCACGGCAGTAGAGACGATAGTTAATAAAAATGTACCGCCAAGATTACCAACTTGATGATTTAATTAAAAACCCCAGTCAATCACGATTGGGGTCTTGTGTTTATTTATTGTGCATTTACTGTGCGATTTGACCAAATTTACCACTTCTTAAATCGCTGATGGCGGTATCAATCTCATCTTTTGTATTCATCACAAAAGGACCGTAGCCCACCACAGGTTCATTTAGGGGTTCGCCTGATAAAATCAAAATCTTGGCGTCATTGTTAGCACTTAATTTGACCGTATCGCCACCTTTTTCAAAGCTCACAAGTTCATTAGGACGAGCAATTTTATCATCATTGACCAGTACCGTGCCGTCTAAAATTAAAATCAGCAAATTGTGTGTCTCTGGGACGACAAAATCATATTCACCGTCAGCATTTAGGTGAATGTCCCATAGGTTGATGGGGCTAAAAGTGCTTGCCGTGCCTTGCATGCCGTTAAAATTGCCTGCGATGATGCGTGCAATGCCATGATCGTCCAAATCCACCACAGGAATGTCATCGCTGTCAATGGCTTGGTATTTTGGTGCGGTCATTTTGTCTTTGGCAGGCAGATTCACCCACAGCTGTACCATTTCAAACAGTCCGCCTGTTTTTGAGAAGTTTTCAGAATGATATTCTTGGTGCATCAGCCCCGCCCCTGCCGTCATCCATTGTACGCCACCTGTGCCAATCACACCGCCACCGCCGTACGAGTCTTTATGTTCAATCTCGCCTTGATAGGCAATGGTTACGGTCTCAAAGCCACGATGGGGGTGTTCGCCCACGCCCCGTAAGTTGTGGTCAAAGTTGGGGGTAAATTCTTGCGGGCTGGCATAATCCATCAACAAAAAGGGGTCGAGATTTCGCTCTGTTTGACCATAATTAAACATAGAACTGACATAAAAGCCGTCGCCAACCCAATGTTTGGGTGGGGTAGGGTGGATGTGAGATAGGGTTTTCATAAGTTGTCTTAATAAGTTGAATTAAGGCTATAATGGGGGGTTGATTGAAAAAATCAATGGGGTGTTTATTTATTAGGCTTAATTTGAAATTTTTAAGAGTATGATGGGTAAAATAATTTAAAATTTAATTTTTTAAATATTTCCCAAATTCCAAAAAATATTCCATCTCCTTATCAATAGATTTAATAATTTTAATCTCCCCACCCTTTAATTCATCATTAGCATAATCAGCATTACTATCATCAATCAAATACCAATGATTGTTAGTATAAGCAAAATCATAAAAGTGATTATTGTCTGGTGGGTTGTTTATAATTTCATTATCATAATAACAACAAATCACATTACAATCGGCAATTTGAGCAAGCTGTTTGGCGGTTGTAAAATAAAATAATTTTTCATTTTCTATACGTTTATTAATAAATATATCTAAATAACACCGCCATTTTTTATCCAGTATTTTTGAAAAATTTACAATAATTTCACTACTATCATTTTCTAAACTTTCCCAATCATTTTCTTGTAAAAATACACAAGTTTTAAAGCCAAAATTCTTAAAAATTTGGCTTAATTGATTTTGACTGGGAATTTTGGATAAAATTAGGTCAATGTTCATTATTTTGCCCTTATTTTGAATTTTCCTGTCATTTTAACACAAAAAATCCCCACAACGCCCCCATTTTGCGGTAAAATACAAGACATTTTTCTTATAATTTGACAAAATCGGAGCCACTATGACCACCCTAGACCGCCTATCCCCCACCTACAACCCTGCCGAAATCGAAAACGGCATTTATGAGCGTTGGGAGACCAACGGCTATTTTAAGCCCACTTTGGACAAAGATAAATCCTTCTCTATCGCCCTACCACCGCCCAATGTAACGGGTTCCCTCCATATGGGACACGGCTTTAACAACGCCATTA
>JAUNDZ010000024.1 GCA_030525825.1 Moraxella sp. | reverse complement strand
TTGGCTCATCTTGGGCTTTTCTGCCTGCGTGGGCGATTTGAATGCCGATTTTTGCTCCTTGTGCGTGAACGCTGTCCACCAATTTTTTAAAGGCGTGTTGTTGCTCATCATTCCATAATCCCAAGCAACCCCCGCTAATGCGACCGTTTGGGGCGACATTGGTCATCTCCACGATAATGAGGCCCACACCGCCCACTGCTCGGCTGGTGTAATGCACCAAATGCCAGTCGTTTGGCACGCCGTCTTTGGCACTGTATTGGCACATTGGGGGCATAACCACACGATTTTTTAGGTCAAGGTTTTTGATGGAAAATGGGGTGAAAAGCGTGCGAAGTTTTGCCATAATTTTTAATCTCTTAAATGAAGTTTGGACTATTGTATAAAATTTTGGATATTATGGGAAATTGATAATTTTGATGATTGGGTATTATTTGAACTGATATGACAAAACCTGCCCAAAATGCTATAATGGCTTAATTTTTCTTAATATTTGATGCCACAATGAACGCCTTATTTGACCTACTCAAAACCCATCGCCCTGATTTGTTTGACAATAAGGGCGATTTTAAACTAAGCGACTTTACTGCCGCCTTAAAGCAAGCCGATACCACTTTTTCCCAAGAAACCTATCGCCTTGATTGGCGTGGCAAATCCTATGCCAAAGCCCTTGTCTATGATGAAAATCGCACCCTGCTATGTGCCAATCACGCCCACAATGAGACCCACCAAAACAGCCAAAATATCCTAATCCAAGGCGACAATCTAGCCGTCCTAAAACACCTGCGTGAAGCCTATCGCAAAAAAATCAAAATGATATACATAGACCCGCCTTATAATACAGGCTCGGACGGATTTGTGTATCAAGATGACCGTAAATACACCCCAGAACAAATCGCCCAAATCACAGGCGAGGATATTGAGAATGCCGAATACATTCACAAATTTATCAATTCAAAAGCGTCCAGCCATAGTGCGTGGCTGACCTTTATGTACCCACGCCTAAAAATCGCCAGAGACCTATTAAAAGACGATGGCGTGATTTTTATTTCTATTGATGATAATGAACAAGCCCAATTAAAGCTACTCTGTGATGAGATTTTTGGGGAGGGGAATTTTTTAACTACAATTTCTGTTAAATTATCCGAAGCCACAGGTGTAAAAATGGCTCACGCCAAAAAACGCATTCCAAAACTAAAAGAATATATTGTATGCTTTAAAAAATCTAATGACATTGCAATTACACCAGTAATGGAAAATAAGCCAGAGTGGGATGATGAATACAGAACGGTTATTCTTGGTATAAATAAAGATGAATTAGAAAAAATAAAATTAATCGCAGATGATGAAAACAGAAGCGAAAGAGATATTAAAGAAGTTAATAAAATTTTATCAAAATGCAGTTTTCAAAATGCAAAACAAATTTGCAAAGATGAAACAGGAAAGGAGATAACTTCCGAATGGTTATTTGATAATGCTTATAGAATAGTTCAATTTGTTACGATGACTGGCGGTGCATTACAACAAGCAAAAGAAATCAAGCAGTCAGGTAATATAAGTGGCGAAGCCTTTTCTATTATCACCCCCAAAAATAAAATGTATTTTATTAAAACTGATTTTAACCAAGAATCAGATTTACCTAGAAGTAAAATATTATTTGCTGATGAATACTTGCAAATGAATATGGGAGACTTTTGGCAAGATATAAAAACAACAGGATTAGATAATGAGGGAGATGTACCATTTAAAAATGGCAAAAAGCCATTAAAACTTATCAAACGATTAATAAACCTAGCAACCCAAGAAAACGACCTAATCTTAGATTTTTTTGCAGGGTCTGGCACAACCGCCCACGCCGTTATGCAATTAAATGCAGAAGACAATGGCAATCGCAAATTTATCTGCGTGCAATTAGACGAACCTGTCAAAGACAAATCCGAAGCCCAAAAAGCAGGATTTAACACCATTTTTGAGATTACCAAAGCTCGTATTCAAAAGAGCATTGAAAAGATTAAAAAAGAAAACCCTGATTTTAATGGCGATTTGGGTTTTAAAGAATACAAGATTGTGCCTGTGCCTGATAATTTTGGCGTATTGGCGAATAATCCAGCACACGGCTTGACATTATTAGAAAACTTACAATTAAGTGATACCGATTGCCAAAATATCCTGACCACTTGGTGTGTACAAGACGGTATGCCTTTGCACCATACGCCTAATGTTGTGGATTTGGGCGGTTATGTGGCGTATCACTATGGCACGGTATTGTATTTATTGGATAAAGGTTTTGACACACCGCATTTGGCAAGCATTTTACGCCGTTTGGACGATACAGCCGATGACTTTAATATCGATAAAATCGTGATATTAGAGCCGCATTTTGATAGCATTGCCAAGCGAGAGCTTAGCGAGGCAATCGGTCAATACAAACCCAGAAAAGGCAATAAACTGTATTTGGTTGTACGAAATCGTGCAGATAAGGGGTAAACAATGTCTGGTTTTAATTTTGAAAATGATTTACCGCACCAATTAGCTGCCGTTGATGACATTTTACAAATGTTTGAATACGCTGATATTGCCTATGCCCAAAATTTGGAAACTCGCTTAAAATCCAATCCCATTTTAGAATTAAACGAATCCCAAAAAAAGCGAAATCTTGCAGAAATTCAAACTCGCCCAAGTTTTGCCAAAGGTTTAAACAAAAAAGGCAATACCCTGTCTGATATTTTTGACATTATGATGGAAACAGGCACAGGCAAAACTTATACCTACACAAGGGCAATGTTTTGCCTAAATCAATCTTTTGGCGTGAATAAATTTATTGTGCTTGTGCCAACGGTGGCGATTAAAGCAGGCACAAAAAACTTTTTGGAGAGTTCATCTGCCAGAAGTCGCTTTTTTGATGATTTTAGCAAACGCATTGAATTATATGAAGTGAGTGCCAAAAAAGGCAATAAAAAAGACAAACAACAAATCCCCGAAAATCTGATTAATTTTATCAATGCCGCCGACCAAAATAGCCTTCATATTTTGCTGATTAATATGGGAATGCTTAATTCAGAAACGATGAATCTTGCCATTGACCAAGATATGTTTCAAGAGGCACACGGAACTTGTTTTGAGGCGTTATCGGCGGTCAAGCCATTTTTGATTATTGATGAACCCCACCGTGTCAAAACCAGCGGTAAAACTTGGCAAAATGTCTTAAAATTAAACGCCCAATACATTTTGCGATTTGGGGCGACTTTTGATGGCTTTGAAAATCTCATTCATACGCTTACCTCACTTGATGCCTTTGAACAAAACTTAGTAAAAGGCGTGCGTGCGTTTATTACCGAATTTAATGACTCTGATGATATGTTCATCAAATTTATTGGGCAAACAGACAGTAAAAGCGATGCCATTTTTGAAATCAGTCAAAAAGATAAAAAAACACCAAAACGCCTAGAAATTGCCGAAAATGGCTCATTAGGCATCATTCATAGCGAAATATCGCATCTACAATTAACACAGTTTAATAGCAATACCGCCATATTATCTAATGGATTGGCTTTGCAGAAAGGCGAAATCATCTCGCCCTATTCATTTAATCAATCCTTGCAAGAGCAAATGCTTTATCAAGCGGTCATTCGTCATTTTGATATTGAACGCACGCTTTTAACCAGAACGCCACGCATTAAGCCATTATCTTTGATTTTTATTGATGATATTATAGGGTATCGTGATGAGCAAGGATTACCAGATAGCCTAAAATCTCGTTTTGAGACAATGATTAAAAATGAAGCGACAAAACGCTTGGCAAATGAAAATGATGAATTTTATAAAGCCTATTTACAAAAAACATTGGCGGACATTAGCCAAACGCACGGCGGTTATTTTAGCGATGACAATAACAATAAAGATGAGCATATAGAAAAACAAATCAATGAAATTTTATATGAAAAAGAAAAACTCCTTGATTTGGATAATCCACGCCGTTTTATTTTTTCAAAATGGACATTGCGTGAGGGCTGGGATAATCCTAATGTATTTGTGATTTGTAAATTGCGGTCTAGCGGTTCTGAAACCAGCAAATTACAAGAAGTGGGGCGAGGACTGCGTTTGCCTGTTAATGAATTTATGCACCGTGAAAAAAGCGAGCAGTTTTATTTGAATTATTTTGTGGATTTTAGCGAAAAAGAGTTTGTGGCGGATTTGATTAAAGACATTCGTGAAAAATCAGGCGAAAAAGTCATTATTCCCACCAAACTAAGCGATGAACTGCTTGCCAAAATTATGCTGTGTTATGATGAAAAAAAATTAAAAATCATCAATCATTTGGCTGATGATGGCATTATTGACGATGATTTAAATTTATTAGAAAATGGCTGGAAACAATTACAACAGGCTTATCCCAAAGCCTTTGAATTTGAAAATTCACTCAATAACAAAATCCAAACAGGCATTGGCAAAAAAGAAACTCTCTTGATTAGAAAGGACAAATACCACGCCCTAAAAACGCTATGGGAAACCTTAAATCGCCGTGTGGTATTAAATTATCAAATTGATAATGAACACGCCTTTTATTTGTTATTAAAACAATTCTTTGCCAAAGAAGTCATCGGTAAATTAGACACAAGCCATACCACAATACAAGCCCAAGAATTACAAGTGGGTAATGATGAAATGCTGATTAAATATGGCGGACGAGAAAAGCTGATAGAAAATACAGGCTATGTATTAGGCTATGGCGAGTTTGCCGATGAATTGGCGGCAAGTTTGAATGTCAGTTTAAAAAGTTTGCATCAAGTGTTATTGGAATTAAACTGGACAGAGCCTAAACATCAAACTCGCCATAATATTAGGCACATTCATAATTTATTTAGAAAATGGCTTTTGCAACATTTTTTATCCACCCAAACCATTAGTTATACCGAAGTCAGTAGCCAAGTTCACCCAACGGCATTTACCGATGAAAAAGGCAATGTCAAAGACAGCATATCGTCATCGGATATTGGGCGTTTGAATGAAAGGGGGATTGTGGCGGATAATTATTTGTTTGAAACCTTGTTTTATGATTCGCCGCTTGAAAAAGAAAATATCCTCTTAAATTTGGATTATGTTACTGTTTTTACCAAAATTCCCAAAAATACCATTGCCATTCCTGTGGCAGGTGGTGGGACTTATTCGCCTGATTTTGCTTATGTGCTTCATCATAAAGACGGCACACAAACTTTAAATCTCGTGGTAGAAACCAAAGATGCTTATGAATTTGATTTACGCACCGATGAAAAAGAAAAAATCAAATATGCCCAAATCTTATTTGATAAATTAAGTCGTGATACTGGCATTAAAGTAGAATTTAAAACACAATTTAAGGGTAGGCATATTGAGCGGATTTTGGAGGAGGTATTGGAGGCGTAAATTTTTGGGGCAGCCTGAAAACTTAATTTTTAAATAAAACACCGTTTTCTTTCAAAAAAACGGTGTTTTATTTCACTTACAATTCATCAACCATTTCTTTAAACAACTCATAAGCATAAAACTGTTTGTCTTCATCAAAGATATAATTGGTTAAAATCAGCTCATCGGCATTGAGTTTATTTTGAAAATGGGTCAGCTCTTGTTTAACGCTTGCTTTATCACCGACAAACGAGCCAGCCAGCATTGCCATTGCCGCCTGTTTTTCGCTAGGCGACCACAAAGCGTCCATATCAGGCACAGGCGGACACACGCCACGAGACACACCACGCACCAAATCCCAAAAGAGCTGTTGAAGGCTTGTTTGCAAAAAGTGGGCTTCATCGTCTGTATCCGCCACCACCGCATTGACACAAACCATCATATAAGGGGCATCTAACACAGCAGACGGTTTAAATTCTTGGCGATAAATCTCTACCGCCATATCCAGCATTCTAGGGGCAAAATGGGCAGCAAAGGCATAAGGCAAGCCAAGTCGCCCTGCTAAATACGCACTCTCAACGCTTGACCCCAAAATATACAAAGGCATATTTAAACCCATCGCAGGATAGGCTTTGACTTGCCCTTGTACGCTGTCATCGCCAAAGTAGCGTTGCAGTTCACTGATGTCGCTGGCAAATTCATCAGACACATCTCGCCTGCCTCTCCGTAGGGCAAGGGCGGTCATTGGGTCGGTGCCGGGGGCTCGCCCAAGCCCCAAATCCACCCTGTCGCCATACAAGGTTTTAAGCGTGCCGTACTGTTCGGCAACTTGCAAAGGGCTGTGGTTGGGGAGCATTACCCCACCAGAGCCGACACGGATTTTTTGTGTTTGTGACAGCGTGTGGGCGATGAGAATTTGTGTGGCAGAACTTGCCAAATGGGGCATATTGTGGTGCTCGGCAATCCAAAATCGTTTAAAATCAAGTGTTTCTAAATGTTGTGCCAAGCGTACCATCGCATCTATGGCATCTTTGGCACTTTGCCCCTCTCGCATTGGGGCAAGGTTTAGGGCGGAGAGGGTGGGGGTTTTTATATTTGACATAGGTTATCCTAAAATAATGATGAGCTTATCATAGGGGTGTGTGATTATTATTTCAAATTGATTATTGTGATAAGTTGATATAAGATAATATGATAACTTATCAATTCCTTAAAATCTAATAATGACCGACTTACGAAAACTTGACCTAAACCTACTCAAAGCCTTTGTGGTACTGCTTGATGAGCAAAACGTCAGTCGTGCCGCTCACAGGCTATCACTGACACAGCCTGCGATGAGTGGTATTTTAAACCGCTTGCGAACAAGTTTTAATGATCCTTTATTTGTGCGAGTACAGCATGGCATCGTGCCGACCGAGCGAACGATTGAGCTTGGGCATATCGCCAAAAAAAGTGCTGTCCGATGTCGAGACCATGCTCACGCCTGCCAAGTTTGACCCCCAAACTTGGGCGATGACCTTACGCATTGGAGCAATGGATTATATTCAAAAGATCATCGCCCTGCCTTTGATTTTGTGTCTTCGCCGACTTGCCCCCAATGTTCAGGTTGCCCTACTGCCTGTACAGGGGCAAAATATCAAATCTTTGTTTGAGCAGAATAAACTTGATTTGGCGATTGTCAGCGACCACCACATCACGCCTGATATGCCAAGCACGAAGCTGTATGACGAACGCTATATTTGTGCGATGAGCAAAACGCATTGGGCGGTAAATAAGCCACTTCGCTTGGAGGAGTTTTGCGAGCTGCCCTTTGCGATGCTCTCCTACAATGACGGGGAGTTTCGAGGGGTAACCGATTTGGCTCTCTCATCTTTGGGTTTGACTCGCAAGGTGATGGTGTCAGTCAATAATATCCTAATGCTGCCCCAACTGTTGCAGGATTCAGATTTGGTGGCGGTGCTGCCAGAGAAACTTGCCCAAACCCTGCCCAATATGCACCTAACCACCCCACCGATTGAGATTGACGGCTTTACGATGATGATGAGTTGGCACGAACGCACCGACAGTGATATGGGGCATAAGTGGATAAGAGAGTTAATCTTAAATATGGTCAGCGACCCCATGCAAGCAGGCATGGCATCAGCTGAACACCTACCCCAATTATCGTAATCATGTCGATACAAAATACACAGAACATTCACAAAAAGCCAACCGACAGCACACCCAATTCGCTCAATCTATTGTTATTATATTACAGCTTAATTTTGAGCATTTTTAAGGTAATTATTATGAAAACAAAAGCAATTCAAGCCCTAATGAGTGCCGCATTATTAACAGGTGTTGCCTTGACCACAGCACAAGCGACCGCCGCACCACATACCACCGCACAAGGCTTACAATACCAAATCATCAAAGATGCACAAGGGGCAAAGCCGACCATCAATGACGAAGTGGAAATCCGCTTCATCGCTTATGATGCCAAAGGCGAAGTACTAGAAGGTACGCTAAATAATATGCCTGTGGTTATGCCTGTCAGCGTGATGTTTCAAGGTCTGCAACAGGGCGTCCTGATGATGCCTGTCGGTTCAACTTATGAATTTAATATCCCTGCCCATCTAGGATATAGCGAAGAAGGCATCAACGGCACTCAGGCTGCCACCTATCGTGTTGAGCTATTAAGAATCAATCCTTAATTAGCAAAGAACACCAAAAAACACCGCCAAGTCATTTTGGTGGTGTTTTTTAATTGATTAAAAATCGGCAAACCGCTTTAACTACACGCTATAATCCCTAGCCCCAAACAAAGCCGTACCCACTCGCACCATCGTCGCTCCATTTGCCACTGCATCTGCCATGTCTGCACTCATGCCCATGCTCAAAGTATCCCAGTGGGTAAATTCGCCTAAGTCCGCCACTTCATCAAATAATGCCTTAGCCCGCACGAACGCATCATGGCTGTCTTTGGCAGGGATAATCATCATGCCACGCAAGCAAAGTTTTGGTAAGGTCGCCACCTGCCGTGCCAAAGTCAGCAGCTCGTCAGGCTCGATGCCCGATTTGGTATTCTCATCGTCGATATTCACCTGAATCAGCACATTAAGCGGCGGCAGCTCGCCCCGCTGTTCGTTTAAGCGAGTAGCAATCACTTCTCGCTCGATGGTATGCACCCAATCAAAATGAGCAGCGATGTCTCGTGTCTTATTACGCTGAATGCTGCCGATATAATGCCAAGTGATGGGTAAATCACCCAGCTCGCTTTGTTTTTTTATCGCTTCTTGTAGGTAATTTTCGCCAAAATCTCGCTGCCCACAGCCAAACAATGCACGAATGTCAGATGCTGGCTTGGTTTTTGATACTGCAAGCAGCTTGGCAGGATTTGTCCGTTTATTTTGCTCATTTGCCAAAGTCAGCTGGCTAGTAACTTGTTCATAATGGGCGTAAAGTTCGTCTTGTCTCATGGTTTACTCTTTGTTTTTTATGTTTTAATGTTTGTCATCATATCTTAAGCGTTGGCTTTATCTAAGTTTATGCACTTATCTTTATCATCTCAGTGTATCACAACCACCCCATATTTTTAAGAAATTTTGAAAAATTTACACAAAACAGCTATTTACCATACCAAAAACATGATTTAATACACCTTTAACCACAGCACCAGACGCTATGACTACCACACTCACCACCCTGCTCGCCTACGCCAAGCAAATGAGAGCTTCTGACTTACACTTATCATCAGGCGAAGCTCCCCGCCTGCGTATCGATGGCGTCATCTCACCCATCAAGACCACAGCACTGACACATGATGACATCATGCGACTGCTTGGCGAAGTAATGGATAAAGAGCAGCTTGATGAGCTGATGGCACAAAAAGAGCTGGATTTTTCTTTTGAGATGGCAGAGCTGTGCCGTTTTCGTGCCAATGTCTTTTGTCAAAGTCGTGGGGTGGCTGCGGTGTTTCGCTTGATTGCCAATCAGCTGCCACACATTGATGAGCTGGGATTTGGCGATACGCTTAAGCACCTATGCCAGCTCAATCAAGGTTTAATACTCATCACAGGGGCAACAGGCTCAGGCAAGTCCACCACGCTTGCCGCCATGATTGACCACATGAATAAGCATCGCCCCATACATATTTTGACCATCGAAGATCCCATCGAATTTGTACATACTTCCAAGACCGCCCTGATTAACCAGCGTGAGCTACGTAAGGACGCGCACGATTTTGAGCGTGCCTTGACATCTGCCATGCGTGAAGACCCTGATGTGATTTTGATTGGCGAGCTGCGTGATTTAGCCAGCATTCGCCTTGCCCTACGAGCTGCCGAGACAGGCCATTTGGTGCTGGCGACCTTGCACACCAACAGTGCCACCAAAGCCATTGACCGCATCGTCGATGTCTTTGACGCTCACGAAAAACACCTTATTCGCACCATGTTTTCAGAATCCCTACAAGCCATCATCGCCCAGACTCTAGTCCCAAAAATTGGCGGTGGGCGTGTGGCAGCCTTTGAAATCATGACCGCCACGCCTGCCATTCGCAATCTGATTCGTGAAAATAAAGTCGCCCAAATGTATTCAGCAATACAGACGGGGGCAAGCGACGGCATGATAAGCCTTGATGCCAGTCTGCGACAGCTACTCGCCCAAAGTCTGATTGACAGGCAGACCGCTACAGCCTTTGCTAAAGAGCCTGAGCGGTTTTAGCTTACTTTTTATGGCTTAAACACGGCTTGACCTTACCAACAAAAATAGCCCAAAACGGGCTATTTATTGTACAAATAAAGACAAACTTTTTGCCAAGAATATCAGGCCTAGCCGTCCAGCGTCTTTTGACATTCTTCGCTATCGCATACACCGTGCAGCACCAATGAATGTGCCGACAGCTTAAAGCCGTGTTGCTCTGCCACTCTGGTTTGTTCTTCTTCGATGATTTGGTTGTTAAATTCAACAATCTTACCGCACACATCACACACCAGATGGTCATGATGGTCTTCTTGGACAATCTCAAATACCGACAAGTTATTCTCAAAGTTGTGGCGTTCTACGATGCCTGCTTGCTCAAACTGAGTCAGCACACGATAAACAGTCGCCAAGCCCACATCTTCGCCCTGTGCCGCCAACGCACGGTACACATCTTCGGCACTCATGTGGTGATGTTCTGCGGTCTCCAAGAGTTCCAAAATCTTGATGCGTGGGAGCGTTACTTTAAGCCCTGCTTTGCGTAAATCTTTATTGGTGAATGCCATAATCTTCCAACCTATGTCGCTACGATTGATTTTATCAAATGTTCATGAAAGGTTTATTATCATCTGATAATCAATTACAAAATGAATTACGCATACTTTATCACATTTTCCCACAAATTACACCCCAAAGCCGATATATTTAAGTACAAATTTGTTAATGATTCACATTGAACAAATGAATTAACACCCGCCCTGCAAGCATCCTTTCTTTTAATACAAAAACGGCATAAAAAACTTGCATATTTAGGCACTTGCGTTTAATATGTTAAAAATTTTGATGATAAAGCATCTCTTTATCAATCATCAAGCATACATAAGAGACAACACCATGAAAAAAATCCTAGCAGCCACCTTGTTGGCATCGGCAGCCGCCCTATCTGGTTGTAGCATCTTTCGTGTCTATACCATCGATTTGCCACAAGGCACACCCATCACCCAAGAAAAAGCCACTCAAATCCAAGTGGGCATGAGTGCCGACCAAGTACTGTACCTGCTTGGCAGCCCTGCCGTGCGTGATACCCTAAACCCCAACCGCTGGGACTACATCTATGACTACACCGCAGGCACCGAAGGCAAAAGAGACGGTAAGCCTAACATCAAAAATGCTAGCCAATACATGAGCGTCTATTTTCAAAATGGTCGTGTGGTGCGTATTGATGGGCGTGATAGCCTACCCACTAAGGTACAATAATACACAAATACATACTTAGCAGCCAACCACAAAAAGCACGCTAAATTTAAGCGTGCTTTTTTATCATGAGATGGTTATGCCTTTGGGCTTTTGCTTTTTAGTTTGTTTTTGGATTTTTGTTTGCGTCTGGTCATTGGCTCATACGACAAAGCACGATAAATCTCCACCCGATCGCCATCAACCAGCGGTGTGTCTAGGCGTTTTTTTTGACCATAGATGCCAACATACCAAGCCTTATGGTTGGGGTCGGTGTGCTGGTTACTCAGACACCAATCGGCAAAGTCAGAGAGTACAGGGCTATCTAGCCAGCCACTCATCTGCAATGCCTGATGAATCGTAATGCCACTAGGGATATCCATCTCAGCATACATCTGCTCGCCTTCTTTGGCGACATGAGCCAACGCCACACGCATCACATCAGCCATTCTGTCGCCAAACCTACCAACGCAGCCACAATCGCCACAGGCACAACGATACGCACCAGCACACGCCAGATGTTGTAACGCAGCTCACCGCCAAAGTTGAGCGTCTTACGCAAATGGCTGATTTTCATCACAAAGCCTGCAAACATCGCCAGTACAACGACCGCCACCAAACTGACGACCGCCAAGGCAATCAATAGTACGCTTGATGGCAACAGACCCAACGCCACACCAAGCACCAATAAAATCGCCCCACCAATCACCATGCCAAAGCGAGCGATGAGCTGACCACCTGCATAAGACAATAAAAATGCCGCCACAAGTAGCATTCCGACACTCGCCACCACAAACGATGTGGGGCTAATCAACGCACTGCCTGTAAGTAGTGCCAGCGAACCAAAGATGAGCTGAGTGAACCAAATCGGCAAAATCATGCCCGTCAAAGACTTCTTAGTATGCACCACTTCTGGCATGGTGCTGGCACTGCCAAACCAATACAGACCTGTACCCACACCCACCGACAAAAGAGCAAGCAATACAGCACGACCCCATTCGCCCAGCGTTATCTGCGTCAATACAGGCACGCTGACACCGCTAGTCAAGCCACCATCAAACAACGAGATGAGCGAACCTGCCAAAATCAGCAGCAAACCCACAGGCAAAAGACGAGACTTTAACAGGCTTAAAATCAGTACAACCACCACCAAAGCCGCTGTGATGCCAATGCTTGGTACGCCAAGGTTTTGGGCGATTTGTGGCATGTGCATCTCAAAGCCTGATGCCACACGAGAGACGATATTGGCAGCGATAAGAATGGATATCAGTACCGACAGCCCTGCAAAAATACGCCACACCATCGATGCGTCTGCTTCTCTGGTGAGTTTTTGCATACCAAGCCAAGGGGTCTGACCACTACGAGCTGATAAAGCAAATTCAGCAAACAAAATGGGCAATCCCACCACGCTCATCGCCACCAGCCAAATCAGCCAAAAGTCCAGCTCCCTTGCCATATTTGGCGCCAGCTGATGTGCAAATAATAGCGGCAATGCACACGCCACAAAAAACATCAATTGTCTTTGAAACATAGTTTAGCCCTGTAAAAAAGATGCCCCATTGTATCACAAAACCACATCAATACCCAGACAACAAAAAACCCCAAGCGGGGCTTTTTGTGAGTTTGTGGTTTCGTTGTCAAAATCACCATCAAAATTAGTGAACAGCAGCCAAAAACTCTGATAGAATCTTGATGTCTTTATCAGACAGCTTGGCAGCGACCATCTGCATCATGCCTTTTTCGCCTTTTTTGGCTGAGTCATTGGTACGCATTTGCTCCGCCATCAAGCCTTCATCTTCACGACCTGCAGCACGGAACAGTTTTAGCTGAGTGGCTAGATAAGTGGCGTGCTGACCGCCCAAGCGTGGGAAAGCAGCCCATTCGTTGCCTGCACCTTTAGGGTCATGACAGCCTGCACAAGGAATGATGCCACGAGTTTTGTCGCCACCTAGGTACAATTTTTGAGCGGCGGCATAAGTGGCTTTATTACCGTAGCCTGGCGTCCAAGGAGCTTGGGCGGCATAATAGCCTGCAACATTCGCCAAATCTTGCTGGGTAAGACCTGCAAGCTGGGCTTCCATCACACCATTACGACGAGCTTTGGTTTTAAAATCTACCAGCTGTTTGTATAGATATTTGACATTTTGACCGCCCAAGTTTGGCTGAGCAGGGGCAACGCTGACACCATCAACACCGTGGCACGCACCACAGTTGGCATCAACAATTTTCTTACCCGCTTCAATGTCGTAGCTTGGCACGGTAACAATGGCACTGGCACTTAGGCTGGCGATACCGAAACCCATAGCAAGGGCGAGTTTAGCGAAAGTGGTTTTATTGGCAGGTTTCATAACAATTTCCTACTAACTACTGGGCGATGCCCAAGTCTTGGGTTTTGTTCAAAATAACTCAAAATACATGACAAAAGTGCATGATAAAATCTTTTGATGCAAACCGACACATCAGAATATCTGCTATTATAGCAAGACTTCACTAAATTTTCCTACAAAAAATGTGGTTTTGGTAACATTTTTTTCATTTTTTTTATTTTTCTTGAAAAATTTAAGAAAAAATCTGCCCATCAGCATGAATTTTTAAGTTATCAATAAAAATATATTCATCATTTATATATTTTCATGAATTATATTCATCATTATCGGTGGTGATGATTGTTCAGGTTTAGTCTTTCATGATGATAAGTTCGCTCATCACTGCTATTTTTGCATATACTCAATCAGCTGGGCAAAGTCATCATTACTGCAAGTCTGGCACAGCCCCATCGCAGGCATTCTTGGCATGCCTTGACGAGTGTTTTTGATGAGCGTATCCATGCCTTTTTGGGCTTTTAGCTTATCCCATGTGGCTTTATCGCCCTTTTTTGGGGCGTTTAAGGCACCGCTGTCATGGCAAGCGGCACAGCTTTTTTGATAAGTATCGGCGGTATCGGCATAAGATACGCTGCCGATGGCAAATGCAGCACAGCAGACTGTCATAAAAGCAATGTTTTTTAACTTTAACATGGGCAACTCCCAGTTAGATTTGTGTCATTTATGGCATTATAAAGACACAAGATATTTTAAAGTACAAGTGTATATTTTAATACAATTGGTCTATTATGCAAGCAAATCCCAAAAATAAACCGATGGGTTTATTTTAGACCATATCCGCTTTAATCAAGCTGTATTATTCACACCTTTCTTATAAATCTGTATCGCCAACGCCCAAAATGTCGCCATTTTTGGCGTTTCATGATACACTACTTTATCATTTTATTATATATTAAAAAGTAAAAATCATGAATACCGAACCAAATACCCAAACTGCCGACTATCAAAAACTCATTCGCCAGACTGCCTTTGCCCTATCTGCCCCCACCCTTAAACTGTGTCCGCCTGATACAGGCTATGAAGTGGCGTTTGCAGGGCGTTCTAACGCAGGCAAATCGTCCGCCATCAACACCATCACCCACCAAAAACAGCTCGCTCGCTCGTCCAAAACCCCAGGGCGAACGCAGATGATTAACTTTTTTAATGTCGGTACGCCAGAGAGTCGCATCGTGGACTTACCAGGTTATGGCTATGCACAGGTGCCAGAGGCGATGAAAATCAAATGGCAAAAGGAGCTTGAAAATTATCTGGTGCACCGTAAGAGTCTGACAGGATTAATCCTACTCACCGACATTCGCCACCCTTTAAAATACTTTGATGAGCAGATGCTGCACTGGGCAAAGGACGGCGAGCTGCCCGTTCATGTGCTACTGACTAAGGCGGACAAATTAAAGCGAGGGGCTGCCAAAACCGCTCTTTTGCAAACCAAAAAACAGCTACAAGCCCTAGGCTTACCTTTTTCCATACAGCTTTTTTCTGCCCTTAATAAAGAAGGGCTTGATGAGCTGGCGGATGTGTTGGGCAACTGGCTACATTTGGGTGAGGAGCTGTCTTTTGATGATATGGGACATGGCGAAACGGCAAACACCAACCTAGATGATACGCAGGAATAACCGATGACAGGCATTTTATATATCGTTGCCACCCCCATTGGCAATCTTTCCGATATGACCACACGAGCCATCGACACCTTAAAGACGGTCGATGCCATCGCCTGTGAGGACACTCGCACTAGCGGTAAATTATTAAGTTATTTTAACATATCCACACCCACCACCGCCTATCATGAGCATAATGCCGACAAAGAGACCGCTCGTTTGGTTGAACGCTTGCAAAGTGGGCAAAATATCGCCCTTATCTCGGACGCTGGCACGCCACTCATCTCAGACCCTGGATTTCGGCTGGTTAAAGCCTGCCATGATGAGGGCATCACGGTCGTACCTGTGGTCGGAGCGTGTGCGGTCATTGGAGCGTTGTCTGTGGCAGGTTTGCCGTCTGATAAGTTTCGCTTTGTAGGCTTTTTGCCTGCCAAACAGCATGGACGAGTGGAGAGCTTAAAGGCATATCAAGACAGTAGCGAGACTTTGATTTTTTATGAAGCACCACACCGCATTGTGGAGTGTTTGACCGACATGGCAAGCGTGTTTGGCGGTGAGCGAGAAGCAACGCTTTGCCGAGAAATAACCAAAACCTTTGAAACCATCAAAAAACTGCCACTGGCTGATTTATTAGAATTTGTAAAAAATGACCCCAACCAACAGCGAGGCGAGATTGTCCTTGTGGTCGCTGGCAACACCGCCCAAACGGTTGCTACTGATTATGACAACTGGCTACTTGCCATCGCCAAAGAGCTACCACCCAAAAAAGCAAGCGGTATTGTGGCGGAAGTGCTGGGGCTTAAAAAAAGCGTGGTGTATGATAGATTGCTGGAACTACAAAAATAGCCCGATTTATTTTGCCAAAAAAACACAGTATAATAACCATTTAACAAACCAATAAGGACACCCCATGACCCTAAAAACCACCCTTACCGATGCCGTCAAAACCGCCATGAAAGCCAAAGAAATGGAACAGGTCAAGGTTTTGCGTAATGTTCAAGCCGTCATCAAACAAATCGAGATTGATGGACAAAAAGAGCTTGATGATAAAGAAGTTTTGGCGATTTTACAAAAACAAATCAAGCAACGCCAAGAATCCTTAGGCATCTACACCGCCAACGGACGAGACGACTTAGCACAAAAAGAGCAGTTTGAGATTGATGTCATCAGCCAGTTTTTGCCAGCACAGTTATCTGATGATGAGCTGACTACCATCGTAACCGCCACCATCTTAGAGCTAGGTGCAGAAGGCATGAAAGACATGGGGCGTGTGATGAATGTCGTCAAAGACAAGACCGCAGGGCAAGCTGACCCTACCGTCATCTCAGGACTGGTCAAAAAAGCTTTGACTGCCTAATCGCTTATCTTAACCGTCAAACACATCATAACCTTTCGACATTGATGCGACATAGGGACACAAAATAGGGACAAAAAATCTTTCGCCCCTACCGCTCAAACAAGATTTGTAGTGAGTTTAGATGTTACCCAGACTTATCCAGTATGAGTTTGACTGATGTCATTGACATACCAATCATCTTAATACACTCACCAACACAACAAAAAGCACATCTTTAAGGCGTGCTTTTTGTTTTAGAGCCAAACAGCCAGTTGTAAATCCCATGGACAGCAGATTAAAACCTTGGCTTAAAATCTCGTGCTGCGATGATTTGTTCTTTATCGGCTTGTAATGCCCTAGTCAATGGCATGAGCGAATCACGAGTTTGGGCGATTTTTTGGGCTTGGGCATTGGACTGTAATGCCGCTTCATATTTGGCTGTCCATAGTTCCACCTGCGAGCGAGCTTGCAAGGCATAGATGGTGGAGATGTCCTGACTGCGTTCATCTGTGTCGCTTTGGGCTTTGGTTTCGTAGGCTTGCTGTATGAGTTGCCACGCCTGCACATCGTGGGTGTTTTTGTGGGTTAAGTCTTGCAATAAGGCGAGTGCTTGGGGTATCTGCTGCTGTGCGATGAGATTTTTTGCCAAATACAGTCGCAAGTCTCGCCGTTCAGGGTAGATGGCTTGTAGCGGCGTCAATAAGTTTGATGCTTCATCATAGCGATGCTGTGCGGTCAATAAATCTGACTGCACCAGCACAAACAGCACTTCATCATAAGCAAAATCGCCCGCATCAAGTGTCTTTTGAGCCTTGTTGTACTGACCATCGTCCGTCAATAACATCGCTAGTGCCAATCTCGCCCCTTGGCTTTGGGTAGCATTGGCGGTCAGCTCTGCCAAATTAGTCTGGCGAGTTAGATACTTTAATCGCCAATACAACAAATCAAACAACCGAGCTTGGTTTTGCTTATCGCTCATGGATACAGCAGGATAGCGAGCGGCACGGGCGGTCGCTTCGGACAGCCGCTCCATCGTGAACGGATGCGACTGCATAAAACTTGGAGCAAAGGCATTCGCCGAGCGATTCAAAGAAAGCTGCCGATACAGCTGATGAAAGAATCTTGGCATGGCGTGTGCGTCATAGCCTGACTGGGACAGTATCTGCTGCCCCAACCTGTCCGCTTCTCGCTCATGCTCTCGACTGTGGGCAGCGGCATTCTCCGCCACGCCCGTCTGTGAGCCTGCCATCACTGCCAATGCCGCATCGCCACTTGCCGCACTTGCTGCCAATGCCGCCAGCAGTCCGCCTAATTGTAATGCCAGTAGCTTTTTGTGATTGTCCGCACGAGCTTCATAATGCCGCTGGCTTAGATGAGCAATCTCGTGTGCCAAGACGCTCGCCACTTCATCCAAACCCCCTGCCGACAGTACCACACCTGTATTGATGCCAATTACTCCGCCTGTTACGGCAAAGGCATTGACCTGAGTGTCATTGATGAGCGGTGTGGCAAGGATGGGCTGCGTGCGTACGGTCGCATTCATCTGACTTGTCATGCCATACAAAAGTTGCACCGACCACGCATCATCAATCAAAGGCATATTGGCATAAATCTGTCGCAGCGACCACAGGGCAATTTGTCGGTTGTGGTACTGTTCATTAAAGCCCACACCTGCCACAAGGCTCGGTGCTTTGGTCATCTGTCCATCATGGGCGGCTGCCGTCATCATGAGTACTGACGACAGCAGCAGTACGGTCATGCGTGTCATTTTCATCAAAATTTCCCATTAGGCGTTGCTCATATTGTCATCAATCTTACTACAAATCGGCACAAAACCCAAATCCTGCCACGCCAAATCCATTCATCAGGCATTCGCCCATCCAAGTACAAATCACGCTCAATGTCTTGTAAAATACAAATTCGCCCAAATATCCCACAATAGTTATCAATAATCACCCACATTCAACAAGAACACCGCCCATGACAACCATTACCCTTACCCCATCTTTGATGAGCCAATTACAAGCAACGCAGCTTGCCGACATCGAGCAGCTGCTCAAAGACAAGCATGACGGCATCACGCTGGCTGCTTTTTTTGATGCTCGTGGATTGCCTTGCCCCATGCCACTCCTAAAAGCAAAAATCGCCCTAAGAAGCGTCGCTGATGGCGAAAGTCTGTACCTGATTGCCAGTGATAAAAACTCCCAAACCGACCTTGTGGCATTCTGCCAAAAACAAGGATTGACCGTGATGACTTGGCAAAGTGATGACGGCTACAATGCAGAAAACTATTTTCACTTTATCATCACAAAAAAAGCTAGCGTTTAAGGCGGTTAAGCCTTACAATAGACCCAAAAGATTGATTTTGTTTAAGCACAATTATGACAAAAAAATACGACAGCTTGCATGACTATGATGATTACTCAGACGGCATGGGCGACTTTGATGACGACTATGACAGCGACTATGCCATCGACGAGATGGATGAAGCCGAGCTTGGCGACGGCTTTCATGTGCATGACATGGATGATTATGAAGAGATGGACGACTATGACGACATGGATGGTATTAAGGTCGCAAGCCCCACTCGTGCCATCATTGAGCATGGCAACATACCCAATTATGGAGTTGCCACCCGTGATTTGGTGCCTGCCATGCCCACACATCTGGCAGCTCCTGGGGTGAATCTTGGGGCGTACATCAACACCGTGCATCAGATTCCCATCTTGACCCCCGAAGAAGAAAAACAGCTTGCCGAACGCTACTACCACGACGGCGATGTCGAAGCCGCTCGCCTGCTTGTCATGAGCCACTTAAGATTTGTAATTCATATTGCCAGAAGCTACTCTGGCTACGGTCTCTCCCAAGCCGACCTAATCCAAGAAGGTAATCTGGGACTCATGAAAGCGGTCAAACGCTTTGACCCCACCAAAGGTGTGCGACTGGTGTCCTTTGCCGTGCATTGGATTAAGGCAGAGATTCACGAATTTGTCATCAAAAACTGGCGAATCGTGAAAGTCGCCACCACCAAAGCCCATCGAAAGCTATTTTTTAACCTGCGAAGCCTTAAAAAATCCAGCAATCAGCTCACCCAAGAAGAAGCCGAAGCCATCGCCAAAGACTTAAATGTTACCGTCGAGCAAGTCTTTGAGATGGAATCTCGCTTGACCAGCTATGATGCGTCGTTTGAGATGCAAGACTCTGACGAAGACGATGGGCGATACGCACCGCAGCTGTTCTTAGAAGATGCCATCGACCCTGCCGATGTGGTTGAAGAAGCCGACTGGGAAGAGAACACCACCACCGCCCTAAAAGAAGCGATGGAAGAGTTGGACGAACGCTCACGAGACATCATTACTCAAAGATGGCTTGCTGACCAAAAATCCACCCTGCACGACTTAGCGGCAGTCTATAACATCTCTGCCGAGCGTGTCCGCCAAATCGAAAAAAACGCCATGGATAAAATCCGTGAAGCCATGACCCTAGACAGTACCATGCTAAGCGATTGATACGACCCGATACAAATACGGATAAAAGTGAAGTTATTATTATGAATTGGTTAAAAATTGCCGCCTTAAATCTTGCCATCGGTGTTGCTTTCGGGGCATTTGGAGCTCATGGGTTAAAAAGCTTTGCTGGGGCGTACGAGCTAGATATTTGGGACACAGCGACCCTATATCTGTTCGTACACGCCTTAGGACTGCTTGCCATCGGCGTCATCAACAGCACAGGTCGCTACAAGATTGTCCTGCCTGCATATCTTTTGCAAGGCGGCATCATCATTTTTAGCGGCTCTTTGTACGCCATCGCCTTGGGAGCTCCTAGGTGGCTTGGCATGATTACCCCGATTGGCGGCACGCTCATGATTATCGGTTGGCTTGCCCTTGCCTTTGGTTTACGCCCAATTAACAAAACCGAGCTTTAACCACTAAATTTAACCAACCAAATCCAAACAAACCAAATCCAGACTTAATCAATAAGCCCAACAAAACCCAGACCACCATGAAAAACATCACCCTAAATGGCGAATCTCTCGCCACCGACCAGACCAGCGTCCTTGAACTTTTACAAGAGCTGGCGATGACCGAAGGCAGATTTGCCGTTGAGATTGATGGCATGCTCGTGCCAAAATCTCGCCTAGCCGATACCGCCATCGCTGACGGTATGAGTATTGAAGTCGTGCAAGCGGTGGGCGGTGGTTAATTCCTATTCATCACATTAAGAGCATCACCATGACCATTCGTATTGCCAGCATCCAGTTAAACAGTCAGACCGACATCGATGCCAACCTTGCCACCATCAAGCGTGCCATCAGCGATGCTGCACCGCACGCTGATTTGATTGTACTGCCTGAAAATATGTGTGTGATGGGCAGACAGAGCGGGCTTGCCGAGCGTTTTGATGAGATGTGCGATGCTTTGTCTGACCTTGCCAAGACACATCAGGTGCATCTGCTTGCAGGGACGCTGCCTTGTCGTGTGCGAGCAGATGGCACGCCTGTACCTGATGGCAAATACCGCCAGACCAGTCTCATCTTTGATGATACAGGCAGACAGATTGCCCGTTATGACAAGACTCATCTGTTTCGTGCCACCGTCAATGACAGCACGGGCAGCTATGATGAAGGCAAGACCTTTGAAGCAGGTGATGAGCTGATCGTCGCTCCTTTAACCATACAGGGTGAGACCATCCATCTGGGGATGATGATATGCTTTGATGTTCGCTTTCCCATCATGGCTCAAAGGCTAAGGGCATTGGGAGCAGACATCATCAGCGTGCCAGCCGCCTTTACCTATAAGACAGGCGAAGCACATTGGCGACTGCTGCTACAAGCTCGTGCCTTAGACAGTCAATGTATGATGATTGGCAGCACGCAAGGTGGCACACACCACATCGGCAGCAGCAGTCGAGAGACTTGGGGTCATGCGATGATGGTCAATGCTCATGGGCAGGTGGTGGCAGACAGTCGCCAAAGTGAAGCAGGCGAGACGGGCTATGCCATCATTTATGGTGAATTTGATAAAGCCGAGCAAGAACGCATTCGCCAAAGTATGCCGATTTTTGGGTGTCATCGCTTAAATTAACCCCAATAAAAAACCGCTTATCATAAACAAGATAAGCGGTTTTTTATGTCTCCATCTAAGCTAATTCGACCATGCCATCTTTAAGATCTGTGCCACCACCCACGGCGTGATGATGATGGCAATGATGCTCATCGCCCCAAGCAATGCCAAAGTCGGCAAGCCATTAAGCCCTGTAGCGTACAAATCCACCGCCCCTGTGGCAAATATCAGCACAGGCAGCTGCATGGGCAGAGCAACCAGTGGCACCAGCACCGCTCCGTTTTTTAGGCTTAAAGTCAAGCTACTGGCGATCGCTGAGAGCATGAGCATGAGCGGCGAACCCACCAAGATGGACAGCATGAGCATGAGCGACTCACCAAGCGGCATATTAAATAGCGGCATGGCAAGCAGCGACAACAACGCCACAAAGCCTGCACTAAACACCCAATGCACCAGCAATCTGGCAAATACCCAAATCGGCAACGACGCCCCTGATACCACCAGCTGTGCCAGCGTGCCATTTTCCATGTCTTGTTTAAATAGGTCGTCCACACCCATCACCAAAGACAACAACGCCGCAATCCAAATGGCAGAAGTCGCCAAGCGTAACAACAATGCAGGTTCCGCTCCAATCGCCAACGGAAACAGCGTGATGATAATCAAAAAAATCATCAAAGGAAACAGCCACTGCACCGCCCCTTGTCTTTTGATGTGCCATTCTCTTAATAGCATCGCTGCAAAGGCATTTTTCATCATAACGCAAACTCCGCCAAATCAAGCACGCTCGTCTTTGCCTTGATGCTTTGATGGCTGGTCATCAGTACCGCCCCGCCAGATGCTGCAAAGTCATTGATACGATGCTCAATGCGTCCGACCATATCGACATCAAGGGCGGTCAATGGCTCATCAAGCAGCCAAAATCTCGATTCATCAGGGGTCAAAACGAACAGTCGAGACAGCCCCACTCGCCGCATCTGCCCTGCCGACAGCTGCACACTAGACACATCGCCCAAGCCATACAGCCCCACCTGTTCAAGGGCAAAATCCACCGTATCACGATGCGTATCCACCCCATACAAAGCCAACAAAAATGCCAAATTCTGCCGAACCGTCAAGCTGCCACTAATCCCAAGCTGATGCGACACATAGACAGGTCTAAGATTGTCATCATGATAAAGCACCTGCCCACGAACAATCGGCAACAGCCCTGCAATCTGCGACAGTAGCGTCGTCTTGCCTAGCCCATTTTCACCAATCAGATGGCACACATCGCCAGCAGACAGCGTCAGGGTAACGCCCTGACACAGCACAAATTCCCCACGCTGCACATCGATGGCATCAAGCGTAACAATGGGTGATGCAGTCAAATCGGTCATATCAATCATCATTTAAAAATATGGCTAATGATACCAAAAATCCCCCACAAGCAAAACTGATTTATGCAATTTTAGCAATTTAGTGATAATTTGCTTTGCATAATACACCCCTTTGGGCTACAATTTCACCCAAATCACACACGCACGCACATCATGAAACTCTTTGACAAACTAAAAAACCTACTCACAAAAACACAACCTGACGCAGACAACAGCCCACAGCCATCAAACAGCAGTCCCCACCCCATCACCGATCGCATCACGACATGGCTTGCCGTCCAAGATTGGCACTACGAACATCGCAAGCCCAACCCCAAGACTGACGGGCGTACGCATCATGTCATTTTGACCTTTACGGACAATTCATCGGATTGGACCTGCGTATTTCGCATCAATGAACAAAATCAGCTCGTGGCAATGTTTGGCGTCCTTGCCCAGACCGTACCACCCAGCCACTACGCACCCATGCTCATGAAAATCACCCACGCCAATTTAAACATCGCCTTTGGTAGCGTTGAGCTTGACCCCACCGATGGCGAAGTGCGTGTCAAAATGTCGGTGGATGCCGAATTCAGCACCCTAAGCGACAAGGCACTCGCCTGCTACCTACAAGGTCTATCTGGTCTGACCGAGCTTGCAGGGCGACTGTTTAATGAAGTGGTGGCAGAACTTGAGCCCAGCCCCATTGTGCATGACTATCTAGAAATGCCTGACGAGCTTGAACTGCACAGCGATGGCGAATTTTTTATCCCCACGCATCAAGCTCAGTAAATCATCAGCCAATCATTCAAATCTCGCCATGCCCTTTAAAGTCGCCCACCACCCCTCCTTTGCTCTACTCTTGCCAGAGGGACACCGTTTTCCAATGGCAAAATACGAACGACTGCCACAAAAGCTGATTGCAGATGGTATCATTAAGCCGTCTCAATTTTTTGTCCCAAGAATGGCGACGGTGGACGAAATTTTGACCACGCACACCAAAGACTACTGGCACGCCCTAGACACGCTCACACTATCTGCCAAAGACTGCCGTAAAATCGGACTGCCAATGAGTCAAGATTTGATAGACCGTGAACGCCATGTCGTGGGAGCAACGATAGACTGTGCCAAATACGCCCTAACAGACGGTATTAGCTTATCCACTTCTTGGCGGTACGCACCACGCCTTTGCAGACAGTGGCGAGGGCTTTTGTGTGCTAAATGATGTCTGTGTGGCAAGTAATGTGCTGTTAAATCAAGGACTTGTCAAAAAGATTTTAATCCTTGACCTAGATGTTCATCAAGGCAATGGCAATGCGTCCATTATGGCGGATAATGCCAATGTTTTTGTGATGAGTCTGCACGGCGAGAAAAATTATCCTTATCATAAACCCAAATCCGACCTAGACATTGCTTTGGCGGACGGTGTCGGCGATGATGAATATTTAAGTTTGTTAAAATACCATTTACCCAAAGTGCTTGATGACTTTAAACCTGATTTTATCTTTTATATCGCAGGGGTAGATGTCCTTGCTGATGACAGACTTGGGCGGATAAACTTAACGATGAATGGGTTGTATGAGCGAGAATGGTTTGTGGTACAAACTGCCTACCGCCGCCAAATCCCAATGACAGTAGTAATGGGCGGTGGTTATGCCCCTGATGTGGGGGTGATTGTGGCAGGGCATTGTGGGGTGTTTGGGGTGGCTGGGGAAATATTGAGATAATTTCTAGGTAATTTTATACTACTTCTTGTCTATTTACATTGTGGTTGCAGACCCAGACTTATGCCTGCATAAAAATTTTGCTTAGCAGAAGAGTAAGATGGCTTTATACATTAATAGTAAAATCAACAAACATAGAGGTAGCCATGATAGTATACGAAACACAAATATTATTCTATCAAATTCTTTACTAGTGGCAGAAATATCATCAAGGGCTGTGTCGATTTTCCCTTTTATTTTACTATCACTTTCATTGTCATAATTACTAAAAGTATTTTTGGCTTGTGCATAAATGTCGTTTTTTATTTTTGCCTGTAAACTTAGATTCATGGTTAATATTAAACCAAATATAAATAGACTTATTGTTGTAATAATATTGGTAATCAAAAAATTTTTATCAACAGTTATAGCTGTTAAAACAGCAATTAATGATAATGGCGTGCTTAATATTTTTGTTGTTGATTCTTTTATTATACTGTCAATTGCTTTAACAAACTTTAATTTTTCATTAGTAATCTCTTGAATTGTCTTATCAAAAGAGAAATTATCTAAATATACTGATAGATTATTTTCATACTGTTCACAAATCTGATCCCAATGATTTGCAATAAATTCTATTTTAATATCATTTATTGTACGATATGTATCATAAGAAATTTTCGCTATTGCTAATTTAAAAAGCATAATCTTTTCAATTCTGTGATGATTTTTATCACTTAAATCAATTAAATCGCAAAAGTCATTAAATATAAACTCATCTGAAATATTATTAAAAGTATTAATCGAAAGTCTTGGATCAATAGCAATAAAATTTCCATAGATTGATGATTTAAGAATCATATGAATAGTGCTTACACTGTTATTTTCTCCAATTTTCCTCAAAAATGAAATTAAAATACATATGTTTTTTAGTTTTTTGAGTTCTTTATCTATATTTTTGTTAGAAAAGCTCAACTCATCCCCTAGAAAGTCTATATTAATAATATAATAATTTCCAAAGTATTCACCCTTATTGATAGAAGGTTTATTGTTTATCAAAGATTCTAAATTTTCGAAAAATCTTCCATTTTCATTTTTTGGCAACAAGCACTCAAAGGAAATTTTATCCCCTATATTAAATTGAGAAAAATCATCTTCAAAATTTTGCAAAAATTCATTGGAATAATTATCTTTTAAATCTTGAATTTTATTAGCAATATCAACCCCATAAATTCCACTAAAGCGAAATTTATTTTCTGACAACTCTGCTATGTTATCCTTTGGTATTGCTCTATAAAGCTCCACCAATTTAATAAAATAATCGTTAGACATATTTCATGCTATCTATTATGTTTCTTTTCAATATTCTCAATATCATTTTCTGATATCTTTATGGATATTCTACCGTTTTCTTTGTCTAAAAATATTGGTGAATCTGAAGTGTATCCAAATAATGTCATATTAAACTCTAAATACCAGTCAGATGATTTATTGCCAATCTTGGCACGATTATACTGATTAACTACGCTAGAACTGACAGGGAATGAGTTTGGTAATCCATATCCTCCTTCGTCTTTATCTTTTTGCAAATCGTTAATAAATTCATCAACTTTTTCATCAAAGAAATTTTCTGGATTGCTATTTGATAAAGAAATATCGCTTAATGCGTTTTTTAATCTTAATTTAATGCTATCCAATTCAGCATTTTCATTTAAACCAATATTGCTCAGATAATCCAATATAGTGTTTTTTACTGAATCTTTAAAAGGCTTAAACCATTCATACCCACCAGATAGTTTGTTATTAAAATCTTTTACAGCATTAATTAACCCTTTGGTAACAACGTGTGCCTTAGAGCCAACTTCGCAACCAAAAGCCTTGATGAAATAATCAGAGCTAGGCTCTGAGATTTTGTTGCTACCAATAAATTTTAGATAGGTTTCATCCTCTGTATCTTCGTTGTTAGAGTATTTAGATAGATTTAAGGAAAATGATTGCATTAGCTTTTGTAGATTGATATATATATACTATCGGTAATATTCAAATTTTCATCAATAGCTACACCGTTTTGCTTTTTTATCATCATGCAAGAGAAAAAGTGCTTGCCATTCGTAGATTTGTGCAGAGTAAATAGGAGATAGCCTCCAGTAGACATTTTGTATGAGGCAGGTTCAATGATTTGAGTTTTGATTTCTTCAACTGATATTTTTGATAATTTAATAAACTCTTGTGCTAAAATACTCTCATCTTGATTGTTTTGAATTTTATCAAAAAAATCTAAACTTGTTTGAGGAATATTACCACCTCGATTATTATCAGAAAACACTCCACGCAAAACACGATTATCTTCATTTCCAATCGCATTTAAGGCAGATTCTACAGTATTATAAGTCTTTTCATCACCTAAATTAAGCAAATCATTCCGCCAATTTACATTGGTTTCTGTGCTATTTTTCTCTTTTAATAACTCGTGAATGATTGAAAAAATAATTTTCACAACAACTCCTAATGTTTTGAAAATAGACAGGATTAGTTTAAAACTATTCCCATCTATTGTACCCCAAACCTTTATAAAGCCTCAATCTCCCCCATACTCTCCTTCACCTTTCCAATCTGCCCTTCAAGCTCACTTAACTTCTCTCGTTCAGCCGAAACAACCGCAGGCGGTGCTTTGGCGACAAAACTTTCATTGGCAAGTTTATTGGCAATTTGGTCGTATTGCTTTTGTAGTTTTTCCAGTTCTTTATTTAAGCGAGCCAATTCCACCGCAGGGTCAATCAAGCCTTTCATCGGCACATAAACAACTGCTTGCCCAATCACGCTTGATGATGATAATGGGGCTTTTTCATCATTTGCCAAAAATGTTAGGCTTTCTACTTTGGCAAGGGCTTTAAATAAGGGTTCAATTCTTTGAATTTGTGTTTTTTCGCCCTCATTGATGTTTTGCAATAAGACAGGTAATAATTTGGCATTACCCAAATTCATCTCACCACGAATATTTCGCACCGCCCCAATTAAGCCTTGTAGCCAATTCATATCATTTTCAGCAGTTTCGTTAATTCGTTCAGGGTTTGCAACTGGATAATCGGCAAGCATAATCGTTTCATCACCCGATTTATCCCCTTTGCCAATTAGGGGTGCGATTTTTGTCCATATTTCTTC
>JAUNDZ010000044.1 GCA_030525825.1 Moraxella sp. | reverse complement strand
CCAAAGCACATGCTTAACAAAAACCCCTGCCTGATGGTGGGGGTTTTTGTTTTTTTGGTTGGGAAAATGATTTTTAGGAATGCTTTTAAGAGTATTTCGATGGGTGGATTTCTTGACTTTTTGGCAGCTTTTAACTAAGCTAGGGGGGGTTATTGATGGTGGATTGCCATTAGCATTAGGTAGATTATTTGATTTTTGATTAAGGAGATTTTTATGGAGCGTCGTCGTTTTTTGCAAATGGGATTGGGCAGCTTGGTGGCAATGAGCTTACCAAAATTTGGCGTGGCAAACCCTGCTCCGCTGGTGCTGACTGGGGAGCTTGAAAATAATCCGCTGCTTGATTTTACAGGGCTGCCTAATTTTACTGCCATCAAGCCTGAACACATCAAGCCTGCCATCAGCTATTTGATTGAGTATAACACCAATGCGGTCAAGACATTATCCGAGCAGGATAATCTTACTTGGCAGAACTTCTATGCACCGCTAGAAGACGCCCAAAATAAACTTGAGCGTGCATGGTCGGCGGTCAATCAGCTTTATTATCTAAAAAATTCTGATGAACTAAGAGCGGTATATGGCGATGCACAGCAATCTTTGACAGAGTTTTCCACATGGTTTGGCATGTATCGACCGCTTTATGATGCCTTTAACAAACTCAAACAGAGCAAGGAATACGCCACTTACTCAAAGGCTCAAAAAAGGGCGATTGATAATGCCCTGCGAGATTTTAGGCTCTCTGGTGTGGCATTAGATGGAGAAAATGCCGAGCGTTATGCCGAGATTTCTGCCAGATTGTCCGAGCTGTCCACCAAGTTTAGCAATAATGTGCTGGATGCCGAGATGGGCTTTGAGATTGTCATTGACGATGAGCAAAAGCTGGCAGGGCTTAGTGATATTGCCTTAGCCAGTGCAAAAAAATCCGCCGAATCAAAAGGCAAATCAGGCTACCGCTTTGGTCTGGATTATCCAAGCTATGTCGCCATCATTACCTATGCTGACGACCGACAGCTAAGACGCCAAATGTTTGAAGCGTATCGCACTCGAGCATCCGACCAAGGTCCAAATGCTGGTAAATGGGATAATACCGCCATCATGAATGAGCTGGTAGAGCTTAGGCTTGAGCGTGCTAAACTGCTTGGCTTTGAGTCTCATGCCGAATATTCATTGGCAAATAAGATGGCAGAAAGTCCAGCCCAAGTGCTTGATTTTTTAAATGATTTGTTATCAAAAACTCATGACAAATCCAAAGCAGAGATTAAAGAGCTAGAAAATTACGCCCAAGAAAAAGGGCTGCTGCCTAAGGGTGAGCAGCTCATGCCGTGGGATTTGCCGTATCTGTCTGAGAAGTTCAAACAAGAGCGTTATAACATTGATAAAGAGATGCTAAGAGAGTATTTTCCTGTGGATAAGGTGCTGTCGGGCATGTTTGAGCTGACCAAGCGTCTGTTTGGTGTAACCGTGCGTGAAAAATCAGGCGTGTCTGTCATTCATCCAGATGTGCGGTTTTTTGAGCTGTTAAAAGGTGGTAAACACATTGCTTCGTTTTATTTGGATTTGTTCGCCAGAGAGAATAAACGAAGTGGTGCTTGGCACAGCGATGTGATGGGTCGTTATAAGATGGCTGATGGTAAGATTCAGCTGCCTGTATCGATGTTGGTGTGTAATTTCGGTGCCGCCAGTGGTGATAAGCCTGCGTTGCTGCTGCATGGCGATGTGGAGACCTTGTTCCATGAGTTTGGGCATGGTCTGCACCACATGCTGACCCAAGTCGATGTACAGGCAGTGTCAGGCATCAATGGTGTGCCGTGGGATGCGGTTGAGTTCCCAAGTCAGATTTTGGAGAATTGGACTTGGGATGTGGAGACGCTGGGCATGATTTCTGGTCATTATCAGACAGGCGAGTCGCTACCAAAAGAGCTGATTGATCAGATGCTCGCTGCCAAAAATTACCAATCAGCGACCGCCATCGTCAGACAGCTGGAATTTGGTCTGTTTGATTTTCGCTTGCATAGTGAATATCGCTCGGGCGATACAGGAGCGATTGCTCGCATTCGAGAAGACATTCGCAAAAATGTCTCTGTGCTTAATGAGCCTGATTGGGTGCGTATGGCACACAGCTTTAACCACATCTTTTCAGGGGGTTATTCGGCGGGCTATTATGGCTATCTGTGGTCGGATGTGCTTGCCAGCGACGGCTTTACACGCTTTGAACAAGAAGGGATATTTAATCGTAAGACGGGGCAGGATTTCGCTGATGCGGTGCTGTATCAAGGTGGCTCTGATGAGCCGATGGCATTGTTTGAACAGTTCATGGGCAGAAAGCCTGACACCACAGCCTTGTTAAAGTCTCGTGGTATCATTTGATAGAAGTTTGCTTAAAAGCCACAGATGTGATACCTGTGGCTTTTGGTTTGTTATTTTGGCAGTTTGTATGGTAGACAGATTTCGTGCAATCTGTAATTACCAAAATCCGTGCTATCCTTACCCTGCCTATCCAACTCATCTTTATCCGCCAAATACCGCTCGATGGTCTGTTTGACCGTCTCAAAGGCAAGGTTGTCCATGTCTATCTCGTGAGGATAAAACAGCCGACATTCTAGGCTCTCACTCCCCACGCCAAATTTGCCATCTTGTAGATTGGCAAGATACATGGCATGAATCTGCCCCCACTGTGGCAAGTCAAACAGAGCGTATAGCTTGGTATTTGTTGCCACGCCATCGGCTTCTTCGACCGTCTCACGGATTGCCCCTTGCCTCATGGTTTCGCCAAGCTCCATAAAGCCAGCAGGGAGCGTCCACAGTCCATATCGGGGTTCGATGGCTCGCCTGCATAGCAAAATCTGACCGTCATGCACCGCCAAAACGCCACAGACCATCTTGGGGTTTTCGTAGTGGATATGACCGCAATCACGGTCGGTGCAAACCAAGCGTTCTCGGCTGTCGCCTTGTGGTATGGTGTGGGTGGCAGGTTTGCCACAATGTAGGCAGTAGGGCATGATGGGTTTTGATGTTATAATAAATGGGTTAAGTTTAAATGAAAATCCCCAAAATGACAAATACTTTTACCGACAAAACCCACATCATAACACCCACCGACCACCGCTTTTATGAGCTGTCGGCTCGCTTGGGTGCCTATGAGGGGGCGGATATTTTGCCTTATACCGAGAATAATGAGCTTTTGACAGGGCTTGTGCGTGAGCAGGCAATACGCCATTATGAGCGACTGCTGACTGATAAGCCACTACCACAGGCGTGTGTGCTTATCGTCATCACCGATGAGCCAAATCCACGCCTACTACTGACACGGCGGTCAAATCGGCTAAGCAGTCATGCAGGCGAGGTGTCTTTGGTGGGTGGTAAGCGAGATGAGAGTGATAAAAGTTCATCAGATGTCGCCTTGCGTGAGGTGTGCGAGGAGGTGGGACTGGTTGGGGCGGACGCACAGATTTTGGGTTATTTGCCCATGCAAATTTCTAAAAAGGGACTACTGGTTCGCCCTGTGGTCGCTTGCATTGCCCCTTGTGTGGTGGATAAACTTAGCCCCAGTGAGGACGAGATTGATAGGCT